>JBDTRP010000124.1:0-11408 GCA_039931555.1 Ilumatobacteraceae bacterium
CGGAAGTTCTCCAGCGCCGACTGCATGATGATGTTGCCGTCGCGCTTGATCTGCACGAAGCCGGTGTCACCGTTGGGGTTCTGCAGCACCATGTCGGTCACGGCGAACGTCGACGAGAACGGGTTGGTGAAATCCTGGCTCGTGCCCGTCGGCACCTGGGACCCGAAGCCGAGCTGGAAGTCGGCAGGGTTCCCGAACGGTGTCGCAAACGTCGACGTGGGCGTCGTGGTGGTCGTGGCCGTGACCACGGCACCTCCGCCGGTAACGGTCGTGGTGGTGACAGAGGGTGTGCCGCCACCGGGCAGGGTGGTCGTGGCCCCACCGCCTCCGCCTCCGCCGCCACCGGCGGTCGTCGGCGTGAGCGCGTCGATCTTGTCGTTGAGCGAGGCGAGTGGTGCCGCTACGGCATCTTTGGCGGCGGACTCGACGGTCGGCTTGAACAGCGTGATCCACAGGATCCACAGGATCAGCAGCAGCGCGATCACAGCGATGATGGCCTTGATCAGCCACGGCGGCACGAGCGCCTCTTGCAGCAGCGTGCCGTTGACCGTCTCGGGCTTCGGCCCGACGACCGGGATGGGCATGGTGGTCGCGCCTGGCGGAGCCGTCGGCGCTGCCGGGGCACCCACCATTTGTGGCGCCGGCAGTTCGGCATGGCGCGCCCGCTCGGTGACCAACACCTGGAACTGGTGCGTCTTGGGCGGGCCCTTCCAGAACGTGTCGTGAGGGATGACCTCGAACTTGGTGAAGTGGGCCGTGCCGGGCTCGACGATCAGCGCCTGCCTGGCGAACTCGTACCGGCACGCGTTCTCCGGGTCGGCCCCGGAGAACTCGACCTCGATCGGTGCGTTGCCGCGGTTGTCGACGGCGATCTCGAACTGCCCCTTGCGGCGACCCCGCGCCGTGACCGGATAGATCTCCACGGTGCGGTCGGCGAAGCGCCCGACGGTGATGACGCCTTCTTCCACGGCCGAGCCCGTGGGGTCCTCTCCGGAGACGACCTTGATGCCGAACGGCGTCGGCCCGGGCGCGGTGTTGGGCGACTTCGGTGGCCGAAAATGCACCGTGACCGTGCCCTCTGCCCCCGGGAACAGCGACAGCACCTCCGGTTCGGCTTCGATCCACGCCGCACCGGCACCGAGCCCTTCGAACGTGAACTGATCGACGACGGAACCATTGTTACGAACCCTGAGCTGCGCGGAGACCTCTTGACCGGGTTCTACGGCGAGCTCGGGTCGATCGAGAGACGCGCTCGAACCCATGGTTCGATCGTAGCCACGAGTCCGCGCCGCGAGAAGCGATCTGAGGGCAGAACAATTGCCCGTTGAGTCGCCGTTGATTGCTCGTTGAGGCGTCGAGCGCATGCTGCCAACGACCTTGCCGAGCGGTGCTCGACACAGCACGAGACCGACGGTGGGGATTCCAGCGGGGTATCTGGGGCGGGCATCACCGTCTCCATGACACGACAGTCAGATGAAGGGAACGGAAATGTCCGATCGAATTGCCGTCTACGTCCATGGTGACGACCCGATCTCCGAAGCCGGGGTCGCCGCGCAACTCCGCGGCCGGCCGGAGGCGTACGTCGTCGAGCGTGGCTGCATCGACGATGCGGTGGTCGCTGTCGTCGTCGCCGACGAGATCGACGAAGCCACGGTGCGCGTCGTGCGCGGGATCCAGCGCGGCGGATGCCCGCGAGTGGTGCTGGTCACCACGCACCTGGACGACAACGGGTTGATGATCGCCGTCGAGGCCGGCGTGTCGGGTGTGTTGCGGCGACGCGAGGCCAGCCCGGAAGTGCTGGCCAGGGCGGTCGTCGCGGCCGCAAACGGGGACGGAACGCTGGCACCTGACCTCATCGGGCGCCTGCTCAACCAGGTCAGCCGGCTGCAACAAGACGTGCTGACGCCACGCGGCATCGGGTCCGACGGGCTCAGCGGGCGCGAGCGCGAG
Source organism: Ilumatobacteraceae bacterium (assembly GCA_039931555.1). Classification (GTDB taxonomy): domain Bacteria; phylum Actinomycetota; class Acidimicrobiia; order Acidimicrobiales; family Ilumatobacteraceae; genus JAENVT01. The sequence continues at coordinate 1,951 of JBDTRP010000124.1, forward strand.
GTGCTGAAGTTGCTTGCCGACGGGCTCGGCACCAACGAGATCGCCAGCGCGCTCGCCTATTCAGAGCGCACCATCAAGAACGTGATCCACGACGTGACGACGCGCCTCAACCTGCGCAATCGATCACACGCTGTCGCCTACGCCGTCAAGGCCGGCATCGTCTAGCCGGCCTGTCAGTCGTCGGCCGACGACTTCTCGCGGATCCGGAACGCGGTCCAGCGCTTCTCGACGAGCGCACCCGGGTCCGCATCGCCGACCCGGCGAGCGCCGCGGCCGATGCGCTCCATGTCCATCGTCAGTTCCTCGGCCGGCGGGGCGATGTCGGTCGACAGCGCCGGGCGCAGCGGCGCGACCAACGTCAGTTCCAGCGATGCCCGCAGCGGCATACCGAGCGACGACCAGACATCGTGCGGTTGCGGCCCGGCGTCGGGCAACGGCACACCGAGGCGTATCAGCAGCGGTTGCACCTCGCCATCGAACACACCGGCGAGATGTTCGGCGGCCACGATCTCGCCCACGAGGCAAGCCTCCATCACCCGGCCCAGCAGGCGGTGCTCCTCCTCGACCGACTTCGCCCATGCGCTGACCTGGTAGTGCAACTGGTAGTGGCGCACGGGTGGCTGGCGACCGCCGACGCGGCCGTCGGCATTTCGCTCGTCGGACCAATCGGCCGCTCGCCGACCGATGTCTTCGACAGCGCGGTGCAAAAAGCACGACACCGACGGACGCTTCACGGCCTTGGCCCATTCCTCCGTCGGTGTCTCGAAGGTCACCGAGGTCCCCGAGTCGAGCACCGAGACGAGGAAGTTGGAGAGCGATCGGTCTGCGTCTGCGATCACCATCAAAGTGTCTGCCGCCCACCGGCTTGACGGAAGACGTCAACGGACACCCCGACCTGCCCATTCGTGCACGTCGCATTGCCCCACACGAGGATCGACCGCACCTTCCGGCAGAGAAAGGTGCGGCTGATGATGCACGCAACCACGGGCCGCGGGCCCGAGGTGCACGATCCGTATCGTCCGACGAAGGAGTACCACCCATGCCGACCTATCTGTCGCCCGGCGTCTACATGGAGGAGGTGTCGTCTGGTTCGAAGCCGATCGAAGGTGTCGGTACGGCCGTCGCCGCTTTCGTCGGATTTGCCGAGAAGGGCCCCGCCAACCAACCCACCCTCGTGACCAACTGGACCCAGTTCACCCAGAACTTCGGCGACTTCGTCGAGGGCTCGTACCTGGCTCACGCGGTCTACGGCTACTTCCTCAACGGCGGCGGTGCGGCCTACGTCGTGCGCATCGGCAGCGACGACGGTGACAGTGCAGGCAGCGCTCCCACGGCGCAGGCCGAATTGCCGGCGGGCGGCGAAGGCAAGCCCGGCCTGGTGGTCAAGGCACTCGAGAGCGGCGCGGCCGGCGACGCGTTGAGCGTCGAGACCCACGACGCATCGGAGGCCGGCGAGAACAACGACCAGTTCAAGCTGATCGTCAAGCGCGGCGACAAGGTCGAGGAGACCTTCGACAACGTCACACTGCGCAAGGGCGCCAACAACGTGGCCACCCGGGTGAAGGCCGAGTCGAAGTTGATCTCCGTCGAGGAGGTCCGCGGCGGCGGCACGATGGAACTGCACAAGGGCGCCCACGTCAACCTCGGCGGGGGTGCCGGGCTTCCGGACTCTGTGCAGGTGTCGGCTGCCGACTACGTCGGCGACTCGTCGGACCGCACCGGCTTCGGTGGCTTGGAGGCGATCGACGAGGTCACCATGCTCGCCGTTCCCGACCTCACCGCAGCGTTGGAGCAAGGCATGATCGACATGGAGGGCTTCAAGGCCGTCCAGTTGGCGATGATCGCCCACTGCGAACTGATGGCCGACCGCGTCGCCATCTTGGATCCGCCGCCGTCGTTGAACGCGCAGCAGATCAAGGATTGGCGCGTCAACGAAGCTGGCTACGACAGCAAGTACGCCACGCTGTACTGGCCGCGCTTGAAGGTGATGGACCCCACCAAGGGCAAGGCGATCTTCGTTCCGCCGTCGGGCCACATGGCCGGCGTGTGGGCCCGCAACGACGACACCCGCGGCGTGCACAAGGCACCGGCGAACGAGGTCGTGCGCGGCGCGATCTCGCTGGAGCTGAACATCACCAAGGGCGAGCACGACCAGCTGAACCCGATCGCCGTCAACTGCGTGCGCTCGTTCCCCGGCCAGGGCATCCGAGTGTGGGGTGCCCGCACCCTGTCGAGTGATCCGGAATGGCGCTACCTCAACGTACGCCGCCTGTTCAACTTCGTCGAGGAGTCCATCCTGTCGGGGACGAACTGGGTGGTGTTCGAGCCCAACGATCCGAAGTTGTGGGACTCCGTTCGCCGCACCGTCACCATGTTCCTTCGCCGGGTGTGGCGTGACGGCGCGCTGTTCGGCCGCACACCGGGTGAAGCCTTCTTCGTGAAGTGCGACGAGGAGAACAACCCTCCCGAAAATCGCGATGCCGGGATCTTGACCGTCGAGATCGGGATCGCCCCGGTCAAGCCGGCCGAGTTCGTCGTCTTCCGTATCAGTCAATTCTCCGGCGGCGCCGGACTCGAGGAATGAGGAGCCTGACCAATGGCTGAGAGCAGTCCAATCACCGCCGCACGGTTTTCGATCACCGTTGACGGCTACGAAATCGCTTCGTTCTCGGAGCTGCAAGGCATCCGTACCGAGATCAAGACGGTCGAATTCGTCGAGTCGGGCGAGAAGGGCCTGGTGCAGATGAACATCCCATCCAACCCAGTCCTCGCGACGATCGTGTTGAAGCGGGCCCAAACCCAGGATCCGCAGATGTGGACCTGGCACGAGACAGCCCGCTTCGGCGAGATGGGCGCAGCACGCAAGAGCTGTTCCCTCGTCATGTTCGACGCTGCCGGCAAGCCCGTTGCTCGCTATCACCTGGAGAACGCCTGGCCGTGCAAGATCGAGCTCGGCGCCCTGCGCGCCGGGTCGTCGGAGGTGCTGACGGAGACGGTCACGATCGTGTGTGATCATCTGCAGCGAGTGGCGGCGTGAGCACGCCGATGCTCGAACGTTCGATGGGCGGCGCACCGTCGGCCGAACGGCCGTCATTGAGCACCAAGTTCCCGTTCACATTGCCTCGCGGTTACGTCGACGATCGCGGCCAGTTGCATCGCGAAGGTGTGATGCGACTGGCCACGGCCGGCGACGAGATCTGGCCGCAGACCGATGCGCGGGTTCGCGAGAATCCCGCGTACCTATCGGTGCTGTTGCTGACGAGGACGGTGACCAACTTGGGGTCGCTGCCCGAAGTCGACAGTCGCGTGATCGAGAATCTGTTCGCCTCCGACCTGGCGTTCCTGCAGGACCTCTACCGTCGCATCAACCAAGACGGTGGCACGCGGGTCGACGTCACCTGCCCCAAGTGCGCGCATGGATTCGCCGTCGACATCAGCGGAGATGCGCCGGGGGGATCATGACGTACGCGACCGCGCAGTTGGTGGAAGAGGTCGCGTACGTCGCTTACTACTTCCACTGGCCGCTCGAATCGATCCTGGCGATGGAGCATCCGCTGCGGCGGACCTTCATCAACGCGATCGGTGACATCAATCGAGACATCAACGGCCCCGGTCTCTGATGAAATGGCCGTTCGCCCGTCACGCCCAGTTCCCCGAGTCATCGACCGGGGATGCAGGGTCGGTCACGACCGCTGAGCCGACACGGCCGGCAGTCGCCGCACCGGCGCGCCGCGACTGGGCGACGTTGCCGCCACTGAAGGTGGCAGGCGGGCGACCGATCGAACTGACGGCAGCCACGCAGGCGTTCGCCCAGGGATTGGCCACCCGGCAGGTGCTGGTGCGTTCGGCGCGGCTCGAGCACGTACGTCAGATGGATGCGCCGAGCGGCTCGTTCCGCGGTGTACTTGCCCCGGCGGTGTCCGACCACGGTGATGCGACGCCCGAGCTACAGGAAGCATCGGCACTGCCGGCGATCGAGCACCGCCAGCTCTCGCCGATTGCCGCCGACAGGCGCGAGACGCACTCCCTGTCGCTGTCGCCGGTCGAGCAACTGCTGGCCATCGGCGAGCCGGGACTACCGATTGTCACAACCACCCCCGCAGATGTGATCGTCACGCCGCCACCGGCCATCGACGCCGAGGCGGGTGACGGCGGCGGCCCCAGCGGGCCGCGCCGTGCGCGTCTCGCCGACTCGCGGCGTCAGGGCCTCGGACCCGCCTACCACGGTCCCCTCCCCGAGGCCATGCGCGCCGAACGCGCGCGTGCCGAGGCGCCAACCACGGAGTCCGTGCCCGGCGACATGCGCGCCACGATGCGCGATGTGCTGGGGATCGACGTCGGCGACCGCCTCGTGCACCGCGGCCCGGTGGTGTCGGCAGAGGCGCGGGCGATGAATGCACAGGCGTTCACCCGCGAGGGTGAGGTGCACGTCGCCGACGAGGTCGGCTCGCTCGACCAGCCGACAGGGCGGGCGACACTGGCCCACGAGCTGACCCACGCGGCCCAGCAGATCGTTCGTGGCCCGGTGCCCGACGAAGGCAGCGACGCCGGTCGGGCCCTCGAGGCCCATGCTCAGCAGGTCGAGCAGTACGTACGTGGCGACGGCGGCGCGCCGAAGCCGTCGCCCGACTTGTTGCACGCCAGGCCACCGACCGCCGACTCCGCTGATGCCGAGCTGGAGGCATCGACCAAGCAGATGATGCGCGAACTCGTCGACAGCGGCCTGGCCCGCGCCGATGGCAACGGCGGGATCATCTTCACGATGCCGCCATCGTCGATGACCGCCGCAACCGGCACTCAGCGACTGACGGCGAGTGCCCCTGCTGCGCAGCCCGGCGCCGCGGCTCGGCACGAGAACTGGAGCGGGGCCGGCATGTTCGCCAACAACCTCGCCCAGGGTCTCGGCAACGATCTCATGGGCATGGCCGGTTCGGTCTTCGGCTTCGGCGACGAGTTCATGGGCGAGCAACGCCACTCCTTGGCCAACCAGAACCGCGAGTTCGAACGCAACCAAACCCAGCAGGCCTACACCGAGTTGCGCATGGAGCACCTCCGCACCGCAGCGATCCAGCAGTTCAACGACGAGTCCACGCTGCTCGGTCATGGACGAGTCGAGTCGCTCGACGAAGGCACGACAACGGCGATCCACGATCGCGTCGAGCACGAGGTCGAGGCGCGGATGCAGCTGTTGCGAGAGCAGACGGCCGTCGCCCTGCGACAGCTCAACCAAGCCAGGGTCGCGCGGAGCGAGACCGCGCTCGAAGAGGTGCCCGACGAGAGCTACGACGCCGCCTTCCACCGCCTGTTCGATGATCCCAACACCGACGCCGTGCCGACCGAGACCGAGTTGCTGACCGCGCTGACCCGCGTGCCCACCACCGGAGCCGGCGCGCGTCCGGGCGGCGGCACTGCGCCCGGCGCCCATCCTGGTGGCGGGCCGGGCGCAACGCCCGGGGGAACCGGCGCACCGACCGGAGCCGCAACAGGTCACTCCGCCGCGGCGGGCGCAGGCGCACCGACGGGCACCGGCACCGGTGCTGGTGCGCACACGCCAGGTGGGACAGGCGCTGGCACCGGCACTGGCGCAGCGGCCCATGCCGAGGAGCACTGGCGCACCGATGCGACGATGTCGGGACGATTCGGCGCACTCGGTGAGACATTGGCCGGAGACATCGCCCACACCGAGCTCGGGTTCCTCGGTTCGATGCTCGGGTTCGACAGCGCGTTCGAACGCGGCCTCCACAGCCAGGCCTCCCCGCAGCATGCGGCTGCCGGTGCTCACGGTGCAGGTGCCACCGGTGCGGCCGGCGCCCACCCCGACGCGGCCCATGCTGCCGGCGGCGCGCACCCTGACGCAGCCCACGCCGGCGGCGCCGCGCACACCGGCGCAGCGCATGGCGCGACCCATCCCGGAGCCGCACACGATGCCGTCGAGAACATCGTCGGCGACCCGTATGCGCTCGATGAACTGGCCACCCGTCTCTATCCCACCATCCGCAGCAGATTGCGCCAGGAACTGCTGATCGACCGCGAGCGGGCGGGCCTGCTCGCCGACTTCCGCTAGGAGGAACAATGCCCATTGCCAACGACGTGCCTCTGGCACTTGCCAACCGATTCACTGTCAAAGTCGACGCTCCCGGCGAGATCGACCTGGGCAGCTGGGCGAAGGTCGACGGACTCGACGTGACCTTCGACGTGGTCGAGTACCGCGCCGGCGACGCCTGGAACTCGCGGTGGTACTGCCCGGGTGCAACCAAGTACTCGACCGTGAAGTTGAGCCGCGCCGTCACGGCCGACACCGAGAAGGTGCGCAAGTGGTTGAGCGACACGGCCAAGAGCCACAAGCCCGGCCTGATGGTGATCGAACTGAAGGACTCGGCCGACAAGAAGGTGTTCACCTGGGAGATGCGCAGTGCGATGCCGTCGAAGTGGTCGGTCGGCGGTTTCGATGCCGGCACCAGCAAGATCGCGACCGAGCAGCTCGAAATCGTGCACCTCGGATTCCTCGACGACGACATCGCCTGACCGGAGCTGATACCCGATGCCTCTCACCGATACGACTCAATATGGGCTCGTCATGCGCTTCGACGTCTCGGTCGATGGGATCGAACTCGGCGCGTGGTCATCGTGCGATGGGTTGAAGGTCGACTTCGGCCTCAAAGAGATCAAGGTCGGCGGCAACAACGACCACAAGGTGTACCTGCCCGACCGAGTCTTCTATCCGCATCTCGTGCTGAAGCGAGCCATGAACGCTCGCGACTCCGGCAAGGTCATGCGGTGGTTGCGTTCGATGGTCGACGCCACCGATGGTGGAACTGCCACGATCACCTTGCGTGACAGCCACAACCAGACGGTGTCGGAGTGGACGTTCTCCAATGCCCGGCCCGCGCTGTGGCAGGGCCCGACGCTCAACTCCTCGGGTCACGATGTGGCGATCGAGGTCCTCGAGCTGGTTCACGAAGGGTTCCTCTAGGAGTCGCCATGAAAGCGAAACTGATCAACGAGCATCTGCCGTTCGAGATGGTGGAATTCGACTTCAACCCCGAGTCCTTGAAGTACAACCGGGGCAGCCAGACGACCACGCGCCCCAACGCGTCGCCGGCCGGTGTCGGCTCGACACCGTCCATCCTCCTCAAAGCCCCACCGAAGTCGCTGCAGGGTGCTGGTTGGATCGTGGGCGACGACGTGCACGACCGCGCCCAGCAGCTCTACGACTGGATGGATCCGGGCGGTGGCTTGATCGGACAACTGATCGGTGCTGCCATCGGCGCACTGACCGGTGGGCGCATCAACCTCGCCGCCAAGCCGCCGCCACTGATCTTCCAGTGGGGCACGCAGATCATGCGCTGCACCCTCACGACCGTGACGGTGAACTTCGAGCGTTTCTCATCCGCGGGAACACCCGATCGGGCAGCCATCTCGTTCACCGTGACCGAGGAGTTCAACATCTTCGGGATGCTGCCGACCAACCCGACGTCGGGTGGCCTCCCGGGGCGGCAGCGGCACATCGTCAGCGCCAGCGAGAACGTACAGACCATCGCGACCGCTGCGTACGGCACGCCCAAGGTGTGGCGCGGCGTTGCTGCCGCCAACGGCATCGACGACCCATTTCGGGTCAAGCCCGGTGACACGGTGTACCTCCCGAACGCCAACGAGATCGTCGGGAAGGGGTGACCTGACGTGTCGCTCGGCCTTGACGCGCTCACCGATCTGTCGACCACGGTCACCCCGACTGTCTCGATCAACTCGATGGACCTGTTGCCGACGGTGCAGCCCAAGTTGAAGCGAACGGTTGTCGACACCCGGCTGCACCTCCCCGACATGTTCGAGTTGACGTTCGAGGACTCCGAGAACTCGGTGATCGAGCAGTTGATGGTCCGCATCGGCAGCCTCGTCGAGATCTACGGCGGCGAGTCGGGCAGCCCACACGCCGAGTGCCTCATCAAGGGTGAGATCACCTCGATCGAAGGCGAGTACCACGGCCTGACGATCTACACGATCCTGCGCGGCTACGAGAAGTCCCACCGCCTCCAGCGCAACAGCCGGACGCGGACCTTCGTCGACATGAAAGACAGCGACATCGCTGCCAAGATCGCACGCGAGGCCGGGCTGATGCAGACCGACATCAGCGACACCTCGACCACCCACCGCCACGTGTCGCAGATCAGCCAGACCGATTGGGACTTCCTGCGCAGTCGCGCCCAGGAGATCGGCTTCGAGACCGGGGTCTCGCAGGGCAAGTTCTTCTTCCGCGAGGCGTCGAGTGCCAAGCCGAGTGGCGGAGGCGGCATCGGCGGCGCAATCGCCGGCGCCGTTTCCAGCCTGGCCGGTGGAGGGCCGCCGACGCTGACCTTCCAGCAGAACCTGCAGTCGTTCCGGCCGCGGCGCAGCGCGGCGAACATCCCCTCCGAGGTCGAGGTCCGCGTCTACGACTACGAGAAGGCCGAAGTGGTTGTCGGCACGGCGCCGCTGAAGACAGGCACCGCCAAGCTCGACGACGATCCGGATCCGCAGGCCCTGGCCGGGTCGTTCACCGGCCTGCCGTTCCCGATCCCCACCCTGCCGAACATCCCGGGGCTCCCGAGCCTCGGCCTGATGCCGAGCATGAAGGCCAGGGTCATCTCCAATCGGCCACTCGACTGGGGTTCGCCGACCACGTCGGCGGTCGACGAGATGGCCAAGGGTGTGGCCGAGCACCTGGCCAGCACGATCCTCGAAGCCGAAGGCATCTGCTACGGCAACCCCGGCGTGCAGGCCGGCAAGAAGATCAAGATCGCCGGCGTGGCCGAAGAGTTCACCGGCGAGTGGATCGTGACCGCGGCTCGCCACGAGTTCGAATCCGAGATCGGCGGCTACTCGACGTACTTCGAGGTCAGCGGCCGACAGGACCGCACGCTGCTGGGGCTGGCGTCGTTGGGCAGTGCCAGCGTGCGACCGCAGACGATCAACGGCAACGTGATCGGTGTCGTCACGAACAACAACGACCCGAAGAAGTGGGGTCGGGTCAAGCTCGGCTTCCCCTGGCTCGCCCCGTTCTACGAGACCGACTGGGCACGGGTCGTGCAGGTCGGCATGGGCAAGGAGTGGGGCACCCTGTTCCTCCCCGAAGTCGGCGACGAGGTGCTGGTCGGCTTCGAGTTCGGCGACTCGAGGCGACCATACGTGATCGGCGGGTTGATCAACGGCAAGACATCGCACCCACTGTTGTCGAGTGCGGTCAAGTCGTCCGGTCTGTCGGCGCAAGTCGTGAAGCGCGGCATCGTGTCGCGCACCGGCAACCAGTTGGCGTTCGAGGACGAGATCCCATCGCCGCTCACGCCCAACCCGCCGACGAAGAGCATGATCACCCTCGGCGACGCCGATGCCAAGCTGCAGTTGACGTTCGACGTGGTCAACGGCGAGCTGAAGATCGTGTGCGACGGCGGTGTGTTGAACCCGATCGGCAAGATCTCGATCGA
>JBDTRP010000125.1:0-25560 GCA_039931555.1 Ilumatobacteraceae bacterium
ATCCAGCGACGGATCCAGCGACGGATCCAGCGACGGATCCAGCGACGGATCCAGCAGCTCCAAGTACACGTCGAGCAATGGTTCTGACGGCTCCGATAACAGCTCCGACGACGACGGAGCCGACGATGAAGGCAATGGCGACGGCACAGCAAGCGGCACGGTCTACGTGTTGTGCATGACGCCGTAGTGCACTAGTGCGAGTGGTGACCCGGGCCGCGCCGGCCCGGGTCGCCCTCCAACCGTCAGGGTGCCGACGCGGCTCGTACCACGACGTCGCTCATCAACTCGATCGACAGCGAGTCGCTGTTGAGCGCGAGGTCGTAGTGCGTCGGGAGCTCGTCGTCGACGCTGTAGAAGAGTTTCAGATACGCAGCTCGGCGGGCGTCGCTGTCGGCAATCGCCTTGGCCGCCTTCTTGCTCTCGAGCGAGCCTGCTGCTGCGGCACGGCCGGCGCGAGTTGCCGGCGACGCAGTCACGAGCACGCGTAGCACGTTGGCGTTCTCGGCCAGCGCGTACGAAGCCGCGTGCGACACGATCACAACGTCGCCTTGCTCCGCGGTCTCGTGGATCGACTTCTGAATCAGCGCCCGCAGGGACTCGGGGTCGGTGCCACCGCCGAAGTCGATCGTGCCCGCGCCGGACGTCATCAGGCCGGCGCCGCCTCCGGCGATCGCCAAGTTGCGGACCAATCGGTCGATGACCTTCGTCCGTCGCTCGGCATCGGCGAGCTCCTCGACCGACACACCGCTCGCCTCAGCCGCATGCTGCACGATCTCCTCGTCGACAAATCGGTAACTCATGCGGTCGGCAACCATTCGACCCACGTCGGCTCCGCCGGCACCGAGAAGGCGTGAGATGCAGATCACTCGTCGGGTCATCGGCGCAACGTATGACTGATTGATGGGCCAGTCAAGGAGTTACCGCTGGTGACGAGGGCACGAACTACGCACCTCGATCATTCATCGGAGCGAGCGACGTCGCGTTCGGATCGGGCGCCGAATTCGGGAGCAGGCGGGGCGACGGCAGTGCCAGCGCAGTCACCTCAGCGGCACGCTTCCCCTGTTCGACGACGAGAGCGTCGCGCAGTCGGGTTGACTTGTTACGAGACTGTGTCGAAGTTAGCCTTTGGCCGACATGAGATTGAAATATTTGGGGGAGGGGTCGGTCTCACGTCGGCGAATCGGCCGGACGGTCGTGGCCATGGCGCTGGTCGTCACGATGGTTCCGCCGCGAATCGCGGCCGCATCCAACGCCCCGGTGTCGTCTGACCAAGCGGCTGCCGAGATCCTTCGAGTGCAGGCCAAGGCCGACAAGACGGCACAGCGATGGTCAGAGGCACAGTCCCGCCAGCAAGACGTTGCCGCGCAGATCCAGACGAGCCAGGCTGAGATTGCTGCGGCATCGGCGCAGTACAGCGACTTGCAGACCGCTCTTGGGCGAATCGCGATCGATCGATTCACCGGCGGCGCGGCCCCCTCGATCCTGCTGGTCACGGGCGATGTGACCGAGACGATGCAGATGAACGTGCTGAAGAACATCGCCTTGGATGTCGGTGCCACCGACCTCGACACCTTGGACGCGGCACGAAGCGACCTCGACGTCCGCCAAGCCCACCTCGACGCGCTGCAGGCCCAGAGCGTCCAGCTCGTCGCCGACCTCGCTGCACGACAGGCGGAGATCGATGCGCAACTCTCCGATCTTGCCACAGTTCGCGAACAGTTGAAGAACGACGAGGTCAAGCGGGCGTACGAGGCACAGCTTGCCAAGCAGAAGCAGGACGAGGCGAAGGCGGCCGCCGACCGGGAGGTGCTGGCCGCCGCAGAGTTGGCTGTCACCGCTGCAGATGCCTCCGCAGCCGTCGCCGTCGCGCCAATCCCGGCGCGAGGGGGAGGGGTGAAGCCGATTCCTCCGGCGTCGCTGCCGCCGGCCCCCACCCCATCGCGGTCGAGCCAACCGACCCCGTCCACCGAGCCACCGGCGACCGATCCCGCACCTGACCCAGCACCGGAGTCAGCGCCGGCCCCGGAACCGGTGATCTCCGGGGGGTCATGGATCTGCCCCGTCGCCGGTCCGAGCGCCTTTGGAGATACGTTCGGCGCGCCCCGACCGGGCGGGCGCAAGCACGAGGGCGTCGACATGATGAGCCCGTACGGCACTCCGCTGGTCGCGGTCGTCTCGGGATTCGCGAACATGCGAACCACCAACCTCGGGGGCAACTCCATCTCGCTCGCCGGAGACGACGGGAACCGCTACTTCTACGCCCACCTCTCGTCATGGGAGGGGCCGTCGCGCGGTGTCGCTGCCGGCGAGGTCATCGGTTACGTCGGCCACACCGGCGACACCACCGCCAATCATCTCCACTTCGAGATCCATCCCGGTGGGGGGTCAGCGGTGGATCCGTACCCAACGGTCCGCCAGTACTGCTGAGCGACCTCGCGGCCGACCGGCAGAACTCCTGACAGAATTCGCATCGATGCCGTATTGCTCACCTGGAAAACGGGCCGTGATGGTCATCGCTGGTGGGGTGGCTGCACCCGGAAACGAGCCTCACGCCGCTCATCGTGGGCCGTTGTCATGAGCTCGTTCGCAGTTCGTGGCGCCAACACGCAGATCCTCGTCGATGGAACACGCATTGCCGCAGTGGATCCGACTGATGGCGACCAGGCCGGCAAGTCATCGACGCCCGAGACTGTTGGGTGCTGCCGGGCTTCATCGATCTGCAGGTCAACGGGCGAGTTCTGTTCGATCCGCACGAGCGTTGCGCGACTGTCTCGCCGGCTGGACCGTGACGTGGCGATCGTGATCCTGCCGGACCCCGGCTCCGCCGCGTCACGGTTGACGTTGACCGGCTACTACCGTCGACGTTCGCGGCCAAGCCGACCTGGCAGGTGCTCAGACGAAGCTTGCGAGTCGGTGGTGCACTTGCGATACTTCGGGGGGCGATGAGCGGGCAGTGCCGTCGGCAATTGAGCTTGGTATTGATGAAAGGAACGTCGTGGATGAGCTCTGGCTGCGTGAGGCAACTGGTGACGCAATCGACGCGATCGCCGTGATCGACGAATTGCCGCGCGCCATCATCGTGACGACTGCCGATGGCCGGATCGTGTTGTGGAATCGACAGGCTGAACAGTTGTACGGCTGGGAGCGCGGTGAGGTTCTCGGTCGCCAGATCTCGGAGGTGCTCATCGCGCTGCCCGATCGCGAACAGGCGGATGAGATCCTCGGTGCTGTCCGTGCAGGCGAGATGTGGTCCGGCGACTTCACTGTGGTGCGTCGGGATGGTGAAACGGTGCGTGTGTGGGTCATCGACCGACCGATCCGGGACGCGTCCGGTAACACGGTGGCCATCGTTGGAGCCTCGGAGGCGATCGCGGAGCAGCGACTGCTGGAGCAACGCGCCGCCGATCTCACCGAACACCTGCGGCTCGCCCTGGAGGCCGGCGGGTTGGGCACGTTCCGCTGGGACATGGCAAACGGTGCGACCGAGTGGGATGCGAAGCTCGAGTCGCTGTTCGGTCTGGAACCCGGAGGCTTCGACGGACAGTTCGAGACGTGGGCGAACCTGCTGCACCCGGAGGACCGCGCTGCCGTCATGGCGGCCGTCGAGCATGCGGTGGCAACCAAGGAGTCCTACGTCGTAGAGCACCGCGTGGTGTGGCCCGATGGCACCGTTCGCTGGCTTCACGGTGCGGGACAGGTCACCACCGACCGTTCAGGCAACGTCACCGGGACGATCGGCTGCACGCGAGATGTCACCGAACAGATGTTGGGCGAGCTCGGTCGCCGGGAACTCACCGCGAACGCGCTGGCGGCAGCGGAGCAGGAGCGCATCCACCGCGAACGCCTGCAGTTCCTCGCCGGTATCAACGACGCGCTCGCCGCGAGCCGCGACCGGCGCGAGCTCATGTCCAACGTCGCTCGGGCAGCTGTGCCCCGACTCGGTGATTGGTGTGCGTTCTACGCACTTCCCGATGACGGCGGTGCCATGCCTGCCATCGAGATTGCGCACTCCGACCCGGCGATGGTGATGCTCGCCCGAGATTTGCAAGAGAAGTATCCGTACGATCCCAACGCGACCACGGGTATGGCTCATGTCATCCGGACCGGCACGGCCGAGTTCCATCCCGTCATCGACGACGCACTGCTGGACGATCTCGAGACCACCGAAGCGGAGCGCGATCTCATTCGTGCTCTGCTATTGGGGAGTTCGATCGCTGTGCCGCTGATCAAGCGCGGTCGGGTGCTCGGCGGGCTCCAACTCGTCATGTCGACGTCGAGCCGGCAGTACAACTCCGACGATTTGCTGCTCGCTGAGGCCGTGGCCTCGCGGATTGCGTCCAGTCTCGACAACCTTCGCCTCTCCGAGGCGCAGCGTTCCATTGCATCGACGTTGCAGGCCAGCCTGCTGCCCGACACGCTTCCTGCCGTCCCCGGCGTTGACGTCGCCGTGCGTTACTGGGCCACGGGGGAGGGTGTCGACGTCGGCGGCGACTTCTACGACGTCTTTCCGATCTCCGCCGACGAATGGGGGATCGTCGTCGGAGATGTCTGCGGAACCGGACCGATCGCGGCCTCCGTCACCGGCATGGCTCGGCACACCATCGCCAGCGCCGCCTGGCACGGTGACACCCCGGAGCAGGTGCTGCACAACCTCAACCGGGCGATGAGGGCGCGCGGTGTCCGCCCGTTCTGCACGGTCACCTACGGAACGCTGCGATCGATGGGCGACGGCATCAGGCTGACCTTCGCGTGCGCCGGTCATCCACTTCCGGTGGTCACTCGGGCTGACGGGTCGGCGGGCTTGTTCGGCGAGTACGGGATGCTGATCGGAGTGTTCGACGACATCAGCGTCGCCACGTCGATCCTTGATCTCGGTGCCGGTGACGGGTTGGTGCTGTACACCGATGGGATCACCGACGTCGCACCACCACATGCGCTCACCGACAACGACCTGGTCGCGCTGGTCAGCCGTGCGGCTGCGAGAACGACTTCTGCCGACGAGCTTGCCGACGTCCTCGAGGCAGAGCTGGCCGCGATACTGCCCCTCGCGGAACGACACGATGACATTGCCTTGCTCGTGCTGCGGGTGCCGCTCTGATCAGCCGGCGAGGTGCGCGTCCAAGGTGATCTCGGGCACGCCTGCCAGTGCCTTGCTGACCGGGCATCCTGCCTTTGCCGCCATGGCGTGTTCCGTGAAGGTTGCCTCGTCGATGCCGGCCACCGTCCCGACCGTCGACAACTCGATCTTGGTGATCGTCGGTGCACCCTCGACCATGCGAAGGGTGACGGCGGCCTCGGTGCGGATCGACTCGGGCGGGGTGCCCGCCTTCGCAAGGCTGCTCGACAATGCCATCGAGAAGCACGCGGCATGCGCCGCGGCGATCAGTTGCTCGGGGTTGGACCCAGGACCGTCCTCGAAGCGGGACTTGAACGTGTAGCCCCCGCTGATGCTGTCCCCCGCGGTGAACGTCCCGGTTCCAGTCGGCAGGTCGCCTCTCCATTCCGCACTTCCCTTTGCCGGCATCGTTGTCTCCTTGCTTGTGGTGGCTCAGTGCCGTCAACCCTAGGGCAGGTCTTCGGTGGCGTCCCTCATTCAAGCCAGGAGTCGCTTGTCGTATTGCGCCGGGGATCGGCGGACAACAGGTTCTGCCAGCGACGAACGCCGGCTCGGAGCGGCGACTCGGCGAGCCAGTCGCTCCACTCGTTGGGCGCGATCTCGGTAGTCCCGGTACCCGAATCGAACCCGTTGAACCTGGTCGGGTGCGCTGTGAGTACCAGCAATGCCGAAATCGCGCCCGACGAGTCCTCGCGTGATGGCAGTTGCAGCGCCGCGCGGCCTCCTTCGTCCGTTGCCCTCCGAGCCGATCCTCGGTCTGATCGAACAACACGCGACAGCCGGCGGCCGGCCCGAGGAAGATCGCGAGCCCGACGACCATGATCACGATGGGGAGGCGGCGAGAGCCGCGCATTGCAATCCGCATGGCATCGTGCCACCTGTGGCAATGTATCGCGCCGCTCGCGCACGTGGAATGCGTTGACGTCGTGCAGCGCGGACGGTATCGTCCGGGCGCGTCGCAAGTGCCGTGCCCAGACCCTGCTCGGAGAACAGATGAATGACGATTCCTCGTTGGCCGATCTGCCGACACGTCTCTCACTCACGACGTGCACCGTTGAGGTTGAATCCTCGGCGAACGCCGTCGTGGTCAGCGTGTCGGGTGAGCTCGACATGGCTGATGCCGATCAGGTCGGTCAAGTCCTGGCTGATGCCGTCCAATCGGGGAAGCCGATCGTTCGGCTCCATGTCACCGATTTGACATTCGCCGACTCGTCGGCGATCAAGGCGATCCTGATCGGCGCCCTGGGCGCCGACGAACGCGGCGTCAAGTTCGAGCTCGTCAATCCACGCGGTCTGGTACAGCGTCTGTTGGACGTGACTGGGCTCACCGAGGTGCTGACGATCGTGCAGGAACCGACCGCGTCCTAGGATGATTGGCTCCAAACCTGCTCAGTGGTCGTAGGCGCTGATCATGGACGCTTTCGCGCGTTGAGTTGTGGATCACCACTCGTCTAGGCGCCAGCGGCCTCACGTTCGGTGCGGAGCACCGCCGTGACGGTCAACTCCTCGTCGAGGTACTCGATCGTCACCTCTTCCGACAACGAGTCGACGATGGCCAACCCGCGTCCGCGCAGCGACATCTCCTTCAGGGACAGGTTGCCGACGGGTCGCCACTTCTCGCGTGGAGGTGGCAGCTGTTCGATCGGTCGATTCCGCACGGAGATCGAAACAAGGTGGCTGTCGACCTCCGAGACCTCGATTCTGTAGCTCGATCCCGGCGATGCCTGTACCGCGTTCGACGCCAGTTCGCTGACGATGAGCGCGGCCCGTTCCTTCGTCGTCTCGTCTGCAGCGTGATCGGCAAGCCAGCCGACCACGTCACGTCTGGCGCGTTGCAGCGTTCGCAGGTCTCCCGCGTAGTCGCAGCGAAAGAGATCGGAGGGTTCACTCGATGATTGGTTCATCGCTTCCGCGCTGTCCTGCGCTCGCCCCTGCGATGCGGTCATACGGGTGGAGCTTAAGCATCTCGGGGCGGCGATGCGTTCTTTTGCGTCGCCCGACGGGTTCGCCGCTTCAGACGACGAGTGTCGTCCCGCCGTCGACGACCACGACGTGACCGGTGATGTACGAGCTGCGGACCAGGCCGATCACGGCCTCGGCACAGTCGTCGGGGGTTGCCGAACGGTGGAGCGGAGCGGTCGCCGCGATGGAGGCATGCTGATCCTCCCACTGCGACGTCCACGGAGTTGCGACCAGCCCGGGCGCCACCGCGTTCACTCGCACCGGGCCACAGGACTTGGCGAGGAGGGCCGTCATGTGGTTCAACGCGGCCTTCGCCATGGCATAGGCGATCGATGAACCGATGGGCCTCAAGCCGGCGATCGACGTGATGGTGACCACGTTGCCGTCGGATGATTCGCGCAGGTGTGGCATCGCCTCCTTGGTGAGCCACCAGGTGCCGAACACGTTGACCTCGAAGGTCCGTCGGAAGATGTCGTCGCTCAGCGCGTCGAGGTCGGCGTGGGGCACGCGGGTTGTCCAACCGGCGTTGTTGACGAGGATGTCGAGTTGCCCGAACCGTTCGATGGTCCGGGCGATCAGCTCGCGGCCCTGGGGCCGATCGCTGATGTCGGCCTGCACGTACATCGCCTCGGTCGGCAGCGAATCCCTGACCGCATTGCCCGCCTCGATCGATGACGACGAGTTGACCACGACTCTGGCGCCGAGTTCGGACAACCGGTGAGCAGTGGCCTCGCCGATCCCACTCGACGATCCGGTCACGATCGCCACCTTGCCGTCGAGCCGGTCCATGATGTTCTCCTCCCTGCGCGGTCGGTCGAGCCTACGGTCTCGGGCTGAGCAGGGCCTCGATCACAGCGTCGAGGTTGACGCCCGTTGTGTCCTTGAAGCCGGCCAGTCGCTCGTAGACGCCGGCGGCTGCGGAGGCGAACCCGTCGGGGAGACCATGTGCCGAGAAGCTGGCTGCCATCTCGTCCATCTCGCCCACGAATCGCCAGGCCTTCGGCGCGTTGCCGGTTGCTGCGCGCTCCGATTGCGCGGCCAAGCCCGACTGCGACGTCTCCCACTCGTCGAGCAGCGTGTTCTCGACGCCTTCGGCGACAGCCAGAGCGCGGATCGTCAGCAGCAGTGCAGCAGTTCCCTTGGTCCACGCCGCGTAGCAGACCTTCACGGCGGAGGCAGCGCCGGTGTCACCGTCGACGATGCGAGTCTCGAGCAGTGATCCGGCCCACAGGTCGGCAACCTCTGGCGCTCTGCCACCGGAGAGGTACAGGCGCGTCGAGCCCGCGGACTGCACCGGTGGTCCGACGATGCCTCCGTCGACGAAGGAGTCGAACCCAGCACCGATCAGCCGTGCACTTGCAGGAGAGATGGCGTTGACATCGACATAGATGCCGTCGAATCCTGTGGCAACCACGTCTCGGGCTACCGCAGCGGCAGCTCCGGGTGGGCACACCGAGATGATCACGTCTGCGGTGGTGGCAAGGTCTGCCAGCGATCCGACGTCGACCATTCCAGCGGCCTCCGCTCGCGCGCGTGTGATCTCCGTGCGACCGGCGCCGCACCACAGGCGTGTGCCGCCGCAGGTGGCAGCCAACGATGCGCCCATCGCACCGGGGTGCAGGAAGCCGACCTTTGTGCCGACACGAGTGCGCGGCGGTGCCATAGGACCAGTTTGATTCCTCAGCCGCCCGGGTACCAGTCATTCCGCATCCAGGCACCACAAGGAGACGAACGTGAGCGCTCATCTGTCAGACGTCCAGAAGCTTCGGGACAACGCGCGAGCACACATCGAGCGCGGCCCGCTGACCGACGACTACGGCGCGGATCGCGAGCGGGTCATCAAGGTCCTCAACGAGGCCCTTGCCACCGAACTCGTCTGCGTGCTGCGGTACAAGCGGCACTACTACATGGCCGATGGCATCAACTCGGCCTCTGTCGCGGCGGAGTTCCTGCAACACGCAACCGAGGAACAGGGTCACGCCGACCAGATCGCGGCGCGGATCGTTCAACTGCAGGGCGAGCCCGACTTCAACCCGGCCACCCTCGTCGAGCGCAGCCACGCTGAATACGTCCCCGGCGACAGCCTGATCGACATGATCACCGAGGATCTTGTGGCCGAGCGCGTTGCGATTGCGTCGTACAGCGAGATCGTCCGCTGGCTGGCCGACACCGACATCACGACTCGCCGTCTGATGGAGAGCATCCTCGCCGTCGAGGAAGAGCACGCCGACGACCTGCTGACCTTCCTGAAGCAGTTCGGCGTCGACCTGTAGCTGCTCGCCACAGGCTGCAGGCTCAGGCGACGGTGAACGCGGTCATCGACAACGAGCCCATGGCGTACCCGTCGATCAGCACCTCGGCTCCGTGGCCGGCGGCGTCGGCCAAACCGGCGATGTACAGCAACGGGATGAAGTGATCGGGAGTCGGAGCGGCGAGCCGGAAGTGATCGTGGCCCTGTAGCCCTGCCGCCGAACCCGGCTTCTCGATCATCGTCGAGATGGCAGCCTCGTTGAAGGATCGCGCCCAGTCGAAGGCCGCGTCGGGCTGGTTCCACTGGATCAACCCGAGGTTGTGCACCACGTTCCCACTGCCCACGATCAGCACGCCGCGCGAGCGCAATTCGGCCAACTGGGCGCCGAGGGCGACGTGGTAGTCCATCGGTTTGGTGGCATCGACCGACAGTTGCACGACCGGGATGTCGGCGTCGGGAAACATGTGCACGAGCACCGACCAGGTGCCATGGTCGATCCCCCAACTGTCGAGATCGCTGCCGACCCACGTCGGCTTCACCAACTCGGCGATCTCCGCTGCGAGATCGGGGTCGCCGGGCGCCGAGTACCGGACGGCGAACAACTCGTCGGGGAACCCGAAGAAGTCGTGGATCGTCTTCGGATCGGACATCGCCGTGACAGCGGTCGCGTTGATGTACCAATGTGCCGAAACCGCGACGATGGCCCGCGGTCGAGCGATGCCGGCGGCGAACGACTGCCACGCGTCGGTGTAGCGGTTCGTCTCCAGTGCGTTCATCGGGCTTCCATGGCCGATGAACACTGCCGGCATGGTTGCTGGCGCAGTCATAGCGTTCCTCCACTGAGTCGTGTGAGCCACAGTATCGACCTGCCATCTAGCGTGTGGCTGTGAAACAGTCGGAAGTCGAAATCGATCCCGGGGATGGTCGGTTCTACCGCATCACCCGGGCGGTGCTCGGCGTGATCTATCGCTGCGTGATCCCGGTCAAGATCACCGGTGCCGAACACCTCCCGTTGCACGGCCCGGTCATCCTCGCCGCCAACCACATCTCGTTCTTCGACACCGTGGTGCTGATGTTCTCCGTGCCGCGACGCACCTACTTCGTCGGGAAGGCGGAGTACATGGATTCGTGGACCACCAAGCGGCTGTTCCCCGCGTTCGGCTTGATCCCCATCGAACGAGCGGCGGCTCGCCAGGCGATGGCGGCGCTGGGGGTTGCGGCGACCGCGTTGGAGCGCGGTCACGTGCTCGGCATATATCCCGAAGGCACGCGATCGCGTGACGGCCTCTTGCATCGAGGGCACTCCGGTGTGGCTCAGCTGGCGTTGATGACGGGCGCGCCCATCGTTCCAGTGGGGCTGCTCGGCACCGATCGGATCCAGCCGATCGGCGCTCGCGTGCCGCGGCCGTTCCGGCGGGCGGAGATCAGATTCGGTCCGGCGATCGACCCGGCGTCGTACGGCGGACCGTCTCGTCGGCGACGGCAGCTGATGACCAGCGATCTGATGGAGGCGATTCGCCAGCAGTGTGGCCGACCGACGTCGGACGATTTTGCCAGTGACGAGCCGCCGTTGATCCGGGGCGGGAACGAGTCGGTGTATCAGGTGCACTGCGTCACCGGGCGCGGCGTGACATGGCACCAGGCCGCCAAGTTCGCGGTGGCCGAAGTGTGTGGCCGGCACGACGATGCCCGTGTCGGCGAGGTCCGTCGGCTGCAGTGCCACGTCGAGCGAGACGGTGCCGTCCGGCTCAGTACGGAGTTGGCGATCTCTGTGAAATTCCTACCTGTGCAAGGAGCACCAGCATGAATGACAGCGTCTATCAGGTCGTCGAGTTGATCGGCTCCAGCAGCGACTCGTGGGAGCTCGCCGCACAGAACGCCGTGCGCGAGGCATCGAGGTCGTACAAGGACTTGCGGGTTGCCGAGGTGATCGAGATGGATGTGCTGATCGAGGCAGGCGCCATCATCGCCTACCGGACCAAGCTGCGCCTGAGCTTCAAGTCGGGCACCTCCGCCTGAACCGCAAGCGCCGATGGGCCTGGGCCCTACGTCCCGTAGGCCACATTGCTACGGGACCTTCGGCCCTGTCCAGGAGACGGCCTCAGGAACGATCGTGAAGCCAATCTACCTGGAGGTTCCTATGCGCCGTCTGACCCGATCCACTGCAGCTGCAATCTTGATGTTCGGCCTGGTCTCCGGATGCGGGAGCGACAGTAAGAGCTCGTCCGACACGGCGGCACCCGCTGCTGGCGGCGATGTGACGGTTGCGGCTGTGGCCGACGGCACACCGGTATCGGTGATCGCCGGGGACACCTCCGACACCGCGCAGACCCTGAAGGTCGATCCGATCACGGTCAAGGCCGGGGCTGTGACCTTCACCTTCAAGAACACCGGCAACCGACAGCACGAGATGATCGTGTTGAAAACCGATGAATCGGCGGATGCGCTGAAGGTCGGCGCCGACAACAAGGTCAGCGAAGACGCCAGCGTCGGAGAGATCAGCGAGACCGACGCAGGCAAGACGGTCACCAAGAGCTTCGACCTCGCGGCTGGCTCGTATGTGCTCGTGTGCAACATCGAAAAGCACTACGGGCAGGGCATGCGTTCGGCGTTCACCGTCACAGCATGAGTTGGCCCCGCGCCGTAATCGCGGGTGCTCTGTTGGTGCTGGTGGCATTTGCTGCTCTGGTCTACGTGCCGGATCTGCTGGTATCGCTTTCCGGTGTCGGCCGTAGCACGCGCGTCTTGCTTTCGACAGCGTGGTTCATGGTTGCAGCCTGCGCACTCCTCTGGGGGCTGCGCAGGCTGCAGGCACGCGGGCTGCGCCGATGATCCCGGTCACCCCCGATGCCCGCTGGCTGTGGGACAACGAGCCCTGCCGGGCGGCGTGCCCGGTGCACACCGACGCCGGGGGCTACGTCACCGCAATCGCCGAGGGTCGTTTCTCGGACGCATACCAGATCGCTCGGGCACCGAACCCGTTCCCGTCGATCTGCGGACGGGTGTGTGCGGCGCCGTGTGAGACCTCGTGCAGGCGCGGAACGGTCGATGCTCCGGTCGCGATCCGAGCGTTGAAGCGCTTCGTGTCGGAGCGCTACGGCGTCGAGAGCTTCGGCGGAGCCACCGAGTGGCATCGCGGTCATGGCGAGGTTCCTGCCGCGGGGGATACATCCGTGGGCATCATCGGCGGTGGCCCGGGTGGCCTGGCGGCCGCCCACGACCTGCGCCTCGCTGGCCATCAGGTGACGGTGTACGAGGGCGAGCAGCGCCTCGGCGGGATGATGGTCATGGGGATCCCCGAGTACCGGTTGCCTCGCTCGCTGATCGATCGCGAGACCGAGGCGATCGTGTCGTTGGGCATCGACGTGAAGCTCGG
Organism: Ilumatobacteraceae bacterium; assembly: GCA_039931555.1. Classification (GTDB taxonomy): domain Bacteria; phylum Actinomycetota; class Acidimicrobiia; order Acidimicrobiales; family Ilumatobacteraceae; genus JAENVT01. Next base: position 12,706 of record JBDTRP010000125.1, read on the forward strand.
CTGCCGGATCGGTCGGGACCTCACGTTCGAGCAGTTGCTCGAGCGCCACGACGCGATCTTCATGTGCGTGGGCGCCGGCCGGGGCCGCGACTTGAACATCCCGGGTCACGAGCTGGACGGCACGGTGTCGGCGATCGAGTTCTTGCTCAATGTCAACCGTGGATTCCGGGTCGAGCTCGGCGAGAGCGTGGTGGTCGTCGGTGGTGGCAACGTGGCCTTCGACGCAGCCCGCACGGCCCTGCGCGCCGCGGCACTCGACGAACCGGCGCCCGACCCGACCATGCTCGGCGCCAGTGCCGGTGACGATGCCCGTCGTGGACTGACCACCACGTTCGACGCGGCGCGCGCCGCGGTCCGGGCCGGCGTGAAGCACGTGACGGTGATTGCGCTGGAGTCGTTCGAGGAGATGCCGGCAGCACTCGAAGAGATCGAAGAAGCAGAGGCCGAGGGAATCACGATCCGCTATCGCCGTGGTCCTCACCGCCTCGTGGGAGACGGACGCGTCAGCGGTCTCGAGACCATCGGTGTCGTCTCGGTGTTCGACCCGCAGGGCCGCTTCTCGCCAACGTTCTCGCCGGGTACCGAAGAGGTGATCCCGGCCGACACCGTGATCCTTGCGGTCGGGCAGGCACCCGACGTCGCCTTCCTTCCGGCCGATCTCGGCATCGAGCTCACCCGGTTCGGGGGCATCGCCGTCGATGCATCGTTGCGATCGACGCACCCCAAGGTCTGGGCAGGCGGCGATGTGGCGTTCGGTCCGCGCAACCTGATCGATGCCATCGCCGACGGTCGTCGCGCTGCCGCGTCGATCGATGCGATGTTGACGGGTGCATCTGCACCGTCGACGCCCGATGTCGCCATCGAGTTGGAAGTCGAGCCGTTCTTCCGTCGCCTGGCAACGGGATACGACGGCATCGCCCGGGTGACGATCCCCAGCGTGGCCCGCGATCGGCGGGTCGGGTTCTCGGAGGTCGAGACGGGTTACGACGAGGGCCACGCTGTGCTCGAGGGTCTGCGGTGCCTGCGTTGCTTCGACAACATCATGTTGCACCCGGATCTGTGCATCCTGTGCGGTCTGTGTGTCGACGTCTGCCCGGTCGATTGCATCAGCATCGTTCGTGCCGACCATGCGGGCGTCGGCGTGGAGAGCCAGTCGGCGCTGCTGCTGGACGAAGAGTTGTGTATCCGTTGCGGGCTGTGCGTGAACCGCTGTCCGCCATCTGCTCTGGTCATGGTCAATGCCAAGGAGGTTGTGTCGTGAGCGATGTGTTGCCCGACAAAGCGCAGCCAGCGCCCGAACGTGACGCCCTCGAGCCTGATGTGTATCCGGTGCGTGAGGGTCTGTTCGCACGGGTTCGGCACACCGAGGCATGGCGGTCGGTGTTCCGCCACCCGCACCTCGACACACCTCGGGGTCGTGCGCTGCAGTCGTTCTCCAATGTGTTCTTGCACATCTACCCGGTGAAGGTGCCGGCGCGCGTGCTGCGGTTCCGCTACTCGTGGCGCCTCGGCTACATCGCCTCAGTCTTGTTCGGGATCCTGGTCGTCACTGGTGTGTACCTGATGTTCTTCTACACACCCTCGGTGACGTCGGCGTATGGCGACATGCAGCAGTTGCGCACCGGCGTCGGCTTCGGCCAATTGGTGCGCAACGTGCATCGGTGGTCGGCGCACCTCATGGTCCTGGTCGTGGTTGCCCACCTCGTTCGGGTGTTCCTCGCGGGCGCGTACAAGCGGCCACGACAGTTCAACTGGGTGATCGGGATGGGCCTGCTGGTCATCACCTTGATCTTCTCCTTCACCGGCTACCTGTTGCCGTGGGATCAGCTCAGTTATTGGGCGGTCACCGTCGGCACCAACCTCGTGAACTACGTGCCGGTGATCGGGAACCTGCTGAGCGGCTTGCTGATCGGCGGCGACCAGATCGGCCAGGCCACGCTGGTGCGCTTCTACGCCCTGCACGTCGCAGTGCTGCCCGGTGCGCTCGGTCTGTTGTTGATGGTGCACGTCTGGCGGGTCCGCAAGGACGGCTTCGCGGTGAAGCGCGGCGGTATCGGTGCGTTCTCCGAAGGCGCGTCGGAGGTCGCGATGGATCCGCCCGCTCCGCCCGCTCCAGCCGAGACTGCCATGGCCGCGACCGCAGTGCTCGCCGAGGACGGCCGCCGGGTGCGACTGCTGGGCGTCGTCGATCGCGAGTCGGTCACGGCCGAGGAGCGCCTCACCGACGACACCGTGTTCACCTGGCCGCACATGCTCGTCCGGCACGTGGTGGTCGGGCTCGGTGTGGCCGCCACCGCACTGGCCCTCGGTGTGCTCTTCGCTGCCCCGCTGAAAGACATCGCCAACCCGAACCTCACACCCGAGCCCGCCAAGGCTCCGTGGTACTTCGTCGGGTTGCAGGAGTTGCTCAACCACTTCGATCCGCTCGTCGCCGGCATCCTCGTCCCCACCGGCGTGCTCGCCGTGCTGGCGGTGCTGCCGTACATCGACCGGAACCCGGCGACGGAGTCCCGCAATCGCAAGCTGGCCATCAGCGCCTTCGTGATCATCCTGGTGCTGGCGGTGGTGCTGACGATCGTCGGCCTGGCGTTCCGCGGACCCGGCTGGAAGTTCGTCCCCCCGTGGGATCACAACTACATCGAGATGTGAGGAGCGACGATGGCCCTGTCACGACGAAACTTGTTGCGCAACGGTTGGAAGGCCTGCGGCGGTCTGCTGGCTTCCGCCGCGGCGTGGACCACGTGGGAGCTGCTGCGTCCGCTCACCACGAACGCGGCCGGCGGCAAGATCAAGGTCGGCGCGGCCGCCGACTTCGCCGCCGGCACTGCGACCTACGTGCGGGCGGGCCGGTTCTGGTTGGCCAACGCCGACGGCCACCTGTTCGCCCTGTCGCAGAAGTGCCCGCACCTCGGGTGCCGCGTTCCGTTCTGTGAGAGCTCCGGACGCTTCGAGTGCCCGTGCCACGGCTCGACGTTCGACATCGGCGGGGAGTGGATCGAGGGTCCCTCGCCACGAGGCATGGATCGCCACCCGGTGAGCGTCGACGGCGACACCCTCGTGGTCGACACCGACAAGAAGATCGACGGGCCTGACCATGGAGCCAAGACGTTCTTCTCACCCGCCAAGGGCCCATCCTGCAGAGAAGGGTCGTAGTCGTGCCGAAGCCACAGCGTCGTGATCCGGAACACTTCGAGCCGGCCTGGCTCGAACGCAGCTTGGATCGTTACTACACCGCCGGACTGGTGTTCATGTTCGTGCTGGTCGTCGCGTTCCCGCTCTACCGTCTGCGTGAGCCGGGTCTGCGATCGCAGGCCAAGACCGAGCAGGCGTCGGAGTACCAGCGCATCGGCGACGCGCTCTTCAACCAGGGCTGCTCGTCGTGTCACGGCAAGAACGCCACCGGTGGTACAGCACCGACACTGAACTCGAAGCAGTTCTTGTCGGAGACCACCGACTCCCAGGCGGCCCTGATCATCACCGGGGGCGTACCGGGCAGTTCGATGGCTGCGTGGAGTCAGGACTTCGGCGGACCGTTGACACTCGAGCAGATTCGCCAACTGGTCACCTTCCTGCGATCGTTGGAACCCAATGCACCGAGCATCCCCGATTGGCGAACGGGTGCAAAGGCGTCGCCGTGAACCCGTACCGTACGGCGGGTGGATCCGAACAGCCTCACGACTGCCGCGAGCATCGCTGATGCGCTGGTTGCCTGCGGGTTCGAACGCGGGACGCTTCTCGCGCTGACGTTTGCGTCGGAGGTCGGGGTTGCAGTGGCGACGCCCGACGGATGGTCCGCGTCGACCGATCGGGCGAACACCGTCGAGGCGATACGGGCGGTCGAGGTGGCGTTGCGTCCGCGGTGGGTGATCTGGGGGAGCGAGACCGCACGCGCGCTCGTCGATGGTGGCCTGCGCGTCGCCAAGAGTTGGGACATCGCCGCAGTACAACGGTTGCTCGTCGGCGGTTGGCGCACCGACGCGACGCGAGCTTGGGCGCAGTTGCACGACCTGTCGCTCGACGCCCTGCCGGTCGTCGCGGCCATCGATCTGTTCACGCCGTCCACCGAGGGCAGATCAGACGAAGCGGTTCGTGCGGACGGGTACCTCGAGCCGGAATGGATGACCGCTGACTTCCCCTGGTCGCTGGGTCGCTTGGAGCAATGGGCACACCTGGCGATCACCGTCGCAGGGTTGCAGGACGACCGCTTGACGGCGCTGAGTGATCGCCCGCGGGCGCCGTCCGTTGCCCGATCCGAATCCGCGGCCGAGCTGCTGTGCGCCGAGCTCGCGGCCGATGGGCTGCCGGTGGATCGCGACCTTGCGGAGGAGATCGTCGCCTCGTTCGTCGGGCCGCGCCCGCGCACGGAAGCCGAGGCCATCGAGCTGCGCCGGACGCGCGACACCGAGGTGCTGCGTCATGGCTCGAGCCCAAGGACCGATCTCCGCAACCCTGCCCAGGTGAAGGCCCTGCTGCGAAGCATCGGCGTGGAGCTTCCCGACACGCGTGCGTGGCGGCTCGAGGCGATCCGGGATTCACACCCGCTGATCGAGGCGTTGCTCGAGTGGCGCAAGGCCGAGCGAATGGCGACAACCTTCGGCTACGCATGGCTCGACGAGCACCTCGGTGTCGATGGTCGCCTCCGTGGGGAGTGGTCGGGTTGCGACGGTGCAGCGGGGCGGATGACCGCGTCGGCAGGTTTGCACAACATGCCGGCCGTGTTGCGTTCCGCCGTTGTCGCCGAGCCGGGCCATGCGTTCGTTCGTGCCGACCTCGGGCAGATCGAGCCGCGCATCTTGGCCGCGGTCTCCGGTGATCGAGCCCTTGCCGAGGCGACTGCACGAGACGACATGTACCTGCCCGTGGCCGAGCAACTCGGTGTCGACCGGGCAACCGCGAAGGTTGCCGTGCTCGGCGCGATGTACGGGCAGACGACCGGTCACGGTGCCGTGGCTCTGCGCGGGCTCGAATCGGCGTATCCCGTTGCCATGCGGTATCTCGCCGATGCTGACGTTGCCGGCCAGGTCGGTCGTGACATCCGAACCTATGGTGGTCGGTTGGTGCGCATGGGATCGGGGACCGACACCGAGATCAGCGATCGCGACAACCGCAGCCGGGCGGCGGCGCAGGGTCGGTACGGTCGCAACGCGATGGTGCAGGGTGCGGCCGCCGAGTTCTTCAAGGTGTGGTCGGTGATGGCGCGATCGCGGCTGCCGACGTTCGACGCGAGCATCGTGTTGTGCCTGCACGACGAGCTCTTGGTGCATGCGCCGGTCGAACATGCCGACGACGTCGCCGAGCTGATCGTCGACTGCCTCGGCGATGCCGCTATCCACTGGGCTCCCGACGACGCAGTCAGGTTCGTGGCCGATGTCGCCGTGATCCAGCGCTGGTCCGATGCAAAGGCGTGACCGCCTATCGTTCGGGTGACCACGAGAAGGACGACGATGTCGACGAATGAGTCTCCCGAATCCGCGACGCCGCTGATCGCCCATCTTGCCGGCGAGCACACGAGCATGCTGTTCGTGAGCACGGGCGGGATGCCGGCGTTGGTGCATTGGGGAGCGCCCCTCGGCCACGCCGACGCCCGACTGTTGGGAGCGGTCGAACGGCCGGTCCCGAACGGCGGGCTCGATGTCGATGCGCCGCTCGGCTTGATCGCCGAGTCGAGTGTGGGCTGGTTCGGCACCCCCGGCATCGAAGGTCATCGAGACGGTGGGCGTGACTTCGCACCGCAGTTCCAGGTGACTTCCAGCGACGTCAGCGACCGAGCCGCGGTGTTCGTGCTGCACGATCGCTCGGCCGAGCTGTCGTTGACCATCGATGTCGTCCTGCACCCGAGCGGGGTCACCACCTTTGCGACCTCGATCACCAACGATGGTGACACCGCCTACGCCCTCGATGCCTGCCGGCTGAGCCTTCCGGTGCCCGCTCAGGCGCAGGAGCTGTTGACGGTCGGTGGGCGTTGGACCAACGAGTTCGGGCAGACGCGAACACCGTGGACCGGGAACTGCGTGACCATCGAGAACCGACGCGGTAAGACCTCGCACGAGCGACTCGGCGCGGTCTTCGCCGGCACGACATCGTTTGCCGAGCACCGCGGCGAAGTCTGGGGATGCCACATCGGATGGAGTGGCAACTTCGAGATCGTGTGCGATGCGGTCACCGATGCCCGCCGATCGCTGCAACTCGGCGAGCTGCTTGCATCCGGCGAGATCCTGCTCGCACCGGGACAGCACTACGACGCCCCGGTCGTGTACGCGGCCTACTCTGCGGCCGGGCTGAATGCGGTGTCGAACTCGTTCCACGCGTACATGCGCGGTCGGCCGCAGCACCCGTCGACCCCGCGACCCGTCCTGCTCAACATTTGGGAGGCCGTGTACTTCGACCACGACCTCGACACGTTGCGCGGGCTTGCCGATATCGCAGCGTCGTGTGGGGTCGAGCGCTTTGTCGTCGACGACGGCTGGTTTCACTCACGTCGCAACGATCGCGCCGGCCTCGGTGACTGGTGGGTCGATACGACCGTGTGGCCCGACGGTTTGACGCCGTTGATCGATCACGTTCGTGGTCTCGGCATGCAGTTCGGAATCTGGGTCGAACCCGAGATGGTCAACCCGGACTCCGATCTGTATCGCGCTCACCCCGATTGGACGCTGGTCGATGATCGGTACCCGACGGTGTTCGGTCGCAACCAACTCGTGCTCGACCTCGGTCGCGATGAGGTCGTGGAGTACCTCTTCGCGCATCTCGACGCATTGCTGCGCGACCACGACATCGCCTACGTCAAGTGGGACATGAATCGGGATCTCGTTGCCGCAACCTCGCACGGGCGGGCGGGTGTGCATCGACAGACGCTCGGTGTCTACGGCTTGTTCGATCGCCTGCGCGCGGCTCATCCGGGTGTCGAGTTCGAGACATGCGCGTCAGGCGGCGGGCGAGTCGACTACGGGATCTTCGAGCGCACCGATCGCGCATGGACGAGTGACTCGATCGATGCCCTCGACCGACAACAGATCCAGCGTGGATTCTCGTTGCTGTTCCCGCCCGAGCTGATGGGTACCCACATCGGGTCGCCGCGAGCGCACACGACCGGTCGCTCGCACGGGCTGGGTTTCCGGGCCGTGGCGGCATTGTTCGGTTCACTCGGGATCGAGTGGAACCTGTTGACGGCATCCGGTGACGATCGCGCCGACCTCGCCGAGATCGTTGCGCTCCACAAGCGGCTGCGACCGCTCCTGCACCACGGCGACGTCGTGCGACTCGACCACCCGGATCCGACCGTGTTGGTACACGGTGTCGTCGCCGCGGATCGGTCGCAGGCTGTCTTCGCGTGCACCAGGTTGGCCTCCGGCCCGTCACTGCACACGGCCCCGATCCGGCCGATGCTGCTCGATCCTGAACGGACTTACGACGTCTCCAGTCTTCCGATTCCCCATCAGCGGTGGGGCCGGGCTCGTCGTCAGCCATCGTGGCTGGTCGAAAGCCTGAGGATGACCGGACGGCAGCTGTCAGCCGTCGGGTTCAGCGCCCCGGTCCTGCTGCCGGAGACCTCGATGCTGTTCCACCTCACCGCGACGGACGCCCCAGACGATGCGAAATGACCAGCTCACGACGCCTCGACGTGAAATTCGTCGGGCTCCGAGGCGTGCGGCTGGGGTTGTGGCTGCAGTTCTTCGTCAAGACAGTGAGATGAATACGCCCCGGAAACTGCGGTGAGGACCCGACATCTTGCGCACCGTGAGGTCGATCGATGGACCTAAGTCTTTGGTAGCTATCGAATTCCATCTGATTGGGCCGTAGGGCGCACGGCTAACGACTCGTTGACGTTCCGACCATTACCCGGCAGTGTCAACAGATTCCCCCGGGCAACGGGCATTGGGGAATCAATTGAGGGACGGATCATGTTTGGACGGGATTCCTACGACGCGCGCCTCCGCGCTCGTCGACAGGCGGTGCTTGCACGGAGTTCGAGCTCCGAACGTGCGCTCGAGCCGCGTGATGGTGGCCGGAAGCGCCGCACATTCGGCGCCGCCACCGCAGCGCTCGCAGTGTTCGGGACCAGCCTCGTCACCGGCGGTGGCACCGGCGTGCACGCTGCACCGGTCGGGCAGGGCTTCACGGTCACGGCGTCGGACATCTCGTACATCCTCGACCAGATCAAGATCGCCGAGCATCACGCCGGGCTTGCTACGCCGGCGGACCCCTGTGCAGGGCTGCTCGGTACCGGACCGAACCAGGTTCCCAGCCCGTTGATCGCACTCGGTCTGCGCACCATCGACGGAACGTGCAACAACTTGCAGCCGGGCCAGGAGAAGTTCGGCGCAGCTGACCAGACCTTCCCCCGCTTGACCACGCCGGACTTCCGCCCCGCCGAGAAGAACCCTCCGTTGTTCGGGCCTCCAGGGCCGACCACGTCGTACGCACAGACTTCTGGCTCGGTGTTCGACACCCAGCCCCGCATGATCAGCAACCTGATCGTCGACCAGACGGCGACCAACCCGGCGGCGATCGCCGCAGCCGGGCTGCCCGTGCGCACCCAGGGCAACGCAGGCGTCGTGCCGTGCACCGACGAGACGGTCAACCCACCGCTTCCGCTCGGTTGCACACCTGCCGGGCAGACCCTGTTCATCCCGAACGTCACCACCGACGTCGGTCTGTCGCCGCCCTACAACTCGCTCTTCACGATCTTCGGTCAGTTCTTCGACCACGGCCTCGACAAGGTCACCAATGGCGGCAATGGCACGGTCTTCGTCCCGTTGCGGTCTGACGATCCCTTGATCGCCGGCAACGACCACATCCTCGGCAATGCCGACGACCTCCCGGCGAACCTTCAGTTCATGGTGCTGACCCGCGGCACCAACGTCGCCGGCCCCGGCCCCGATGGCGTGCTCGGCACCGGCGACGACACGACGCACGAGGCGCTCAACACGGACTCCCCGTGGGTCGACCTCAGCCAGGCGTACACCTCGCACCCATCGCATCAAGTGTTCCTCCGCGAATACGCGATGGACGTCAACAACCACCCGCAATCGACGGGTCGCCTGCTCGGCTCCGGTGACGGCTCGATGGCCAACTGGGGCGACGTCAAGTTCCAGACTGCGACGAAGCTCGGCCTGCAGCTGGTCGACAACGACGTCAGCAACATCCCGATGATCGCTGCCGACCCCTATGGCAACTTCATCCCTGGTGCCCATGGCCTGCCGCAGTACGTGACCCTGGCGGGCCTCGTAGAGGGCAACCTCCTCACGCCGGTCCCGGCTCCCGCCAACGTGCGCCGGATCGATACTGCGTTCCTCAACGACATCGCCCACAGCGCGGCACCGACCCCCGGTGGGCCCGATGCCGACCTCGTCGCCGGGCTGTCGCTCGATACTCCGGTGCCCGCCGGTTCGTACGACAACGAGCTCCTGGACCTGCACGTGATCGCCGGTGACGGCCGGGCCAACGAGAACATCGGTCTGACCTCGATCCACACCGTCTTCGAACACGAGCACAACCGTCTCACCGGTTACGAGCAGAACGTGCTGAACGACAACCCCGACCTCTTGGTTGCCTACCAGCGCACCAACTGCGCCAGTGGTTGTGCGATCGACGATCCGTCGCAGCCGAGAACGTTCACCTACGGAGAGCGGCTCTTCCAGGCGGCACGTTTCGTGACCGAGATGGAGTACCAGCACCTCGTGTTCGAGGAGTTCGCCCGCAAGGTTCAACCGGCGATCAACCCGTTCAACCTGTTCGCCTTCAGCTCGACGGCGACCGACGCGGCCATCAAGGCCGAGTTCGCTCATGCCGTGTACCGCTTCGGTCACTCGATGCTCGACGAGGTCATCCCGCGTACGAACGTCGACGGCACGACCAACGACATCCAGTTGCTCGACGGCTTCTTGAACCCGGCCGCGTTCAAGAACGTGACCGCCGGTGACCTGTCCGCTGCCGGTGGCGACATGGGCAGCGCCGGAGCCGGCGCGATCGCGATGGGCCTGTCGGACCAGGTCGGCAACGAGCTCGACGAGTTCGTCAGCGACACGTTGCGCAACAACTTGCTCGGCTTGCCCCTCGACCTGGCGTCGCTCAACATGGCCCGCGCCCGCAGCGAGGGCGTCCCATCGTTGAACAACGTCCGCAAGCAGATCTTCGCTCAGACCAACGATGGCCAGCTTCGCCCGTATGAGAACTGGGTCGACTTCGGATTGAACATCAAGCACCCCCAGTCGCTGATCAACTTCGTGGCCGCATATGGCCAGCACCCGACGGTGCGCGACTCCGGCGCCGACGGCATCCTCGGCAACGCCGACGACGTCACCACCCTCGCCGCCAAGCGCGCCGCTGCACGAGCGATCGTCAACCCCGAGCTCACCGACGTGCAGCCGGCCGACGCCGCTGACTTCATGAACAGCACCGGCGCATGGGCCAACGCAGCGGGCAACGTCAGCATCACCGGCCTCGACCAGGTCGACCTGTGGGTCGGTGGCCTCGCCGAGGTGACCAACCTGTTCGGTGGCTTGCTGGGCACCACCTTCAACTACGTGTTCGAACTGCAGCTGACACAGTTGCAAGACAACGACCGCTTGTACTACCTCAACCGCACGCCGGGCATGAACCTGCGTTCACAGCTCGAAGGCAACTCCTTCGCCGAACTGGTCATGCGCAACACGACGGCGACCACGCTGAAGGCCGACTCGTTCGCCACGGCCGACTGCAAGTTCCAACTGGCCAACCTCGTGTCGCCGGCAAGCTCCGGTGCGATCCGCGGTGTCGGTTCGATCCAGGACGATCCGACCACCGAGTGCGACGAGAACCTGCTGCTGCTGAAGATGTCGAGCGGGCAGATCAAGTACCGACCCGTCAATGCTGTCGACCCGATCGGCATCAACGGCCAGTCCGTGTACAACGGCACGGCCGGCGTCGACCGTATCGGTGGCGGCAACGACAACGACACCATCCTCGGCAACGCCGGGAACGACATCATCGAGGGCAACGGTGGCGACGACAACGTGCTCGGCGGTGACGGCAACGACATCGTCACCGACCTCGCCGGTGACGACACGCTCAAGGGCGGTCCGGGTAACGACGCGCTGGACGGTGGCATCGGCCTCGACCTCCTCCTCGGTGGCGACGGCAACGACCTCCTGGTCGGCGGCGCCAACACCAACGTGCACTTCGCCGGCCCTGGCGACGACTTCATTCTGGCCGGTCAGGGTGCCGACGAAGTCGACGGCGACAGCGGCGACGACTGGATGGAAGGCGGAGACCAGACCGACCTGTTGCAGGGCGACAGTGGCTCGCTGTTCTTCGACGACCACAACACCCCCGGTAACGACATCATGATCGGTCAAGCCGGCGACGACGACTACGACATGGAGGGCGGCGACGACATCGGTGTCGCCGGGCCCGGCATCGAGAAGAACGCCGGTGCCGCCGGCTTCGACTGGTCGATCGGGCTGGGCGATCCCCAGCCCCAGGATGCCGACCTGGCGCTTCCGGTGATCGGGGTACCGCTTCCCATCAACCAGGTCCGCGACCGCTTCAACGAGGTCGAGGCACTGTCGGGTTGGAAGTTCAACGACACCCTGCACGGTGACGACATCATCCCGAGCCAGCGCAACGGTGGTGGCTTCATCGGCTGCGACGCGCTCGATCAGGATGGCCTCGATCGCATCGCCGGTCTCGACGCGATTGTTCCGCCGCTGACCGTTCCTTCTGCACCGATCATCGCTGCTTCGGCGACGAGGGACTGCCCGCTCGTGGGCAACGTGTGGGGCGAGGGCAACATCCTCCTCGGCGGTGCGGGCAGCGACACGATCGAAGGTCGTGGAGGCGATGACATCATTGACGGCGACCGGTACCTCAGCGTTCGGCTCAGCGTGCGCACTGACCCGGCCAACCCGGCCACGCAGATCGGTACCACCGACCTGTTCGAGCACGTGGCCGTCGTCGGCGGTTCGTTCGGCCCGGGCACGACCGGCATGACACTGCAGCAGGCAGTGTTCGCTGGGTTCGTCGATCCCGGCAACATCGTGGCCGTTCGTGAAGTGCTGACGCCGACGGTGCCGGCACCTGACTGCGGAAGTGCTTCACCGGTCAACTGCGACACCGCCTTGTTCGGCGGACCACGGTCCGAGTACGACATCACCACCAACTTCGACGGCAGCGTCACGGTCACGCAGAACGCCAACGGCGGTGGCGGCGGCGGTGGCGGTGGCGGTGGCGGCGTCGTGCGAGTGCTCGACGGCAGCGACACGCTTCGCAACATCGAGCAGCTCAGCTTCTGCGAGACGCCGAGCATCCTCGTGCGAGGAACGTGCGACCTGCGGTCCGCTCCGTTCCCATTGGCTGCTCCGGCGGCGGGTCCGGCAGCGAGCCTGTCGGTCGCATCGCTGGGCTTCGCAGCTCGGGTCGTTGCGACTGGCGCAGTGACGTCAGCAGTCACGCTGACGAACACCGGTGGTACCTCGCTGACCGTCAGCAGTTCTTCGGTCACCGGTACCAACGCGACATCGTTCGCGGCGACGTCGAACTGCCTCACCGTGGCGCCGGCCTTCAGTTGTACGTTCACCGTGTCGTTCGCTCCGGTCACGGCCGGTGCGTTGTCGGCGCAACTCAACATCGTCACCAACGCCGGTGTGTTGCTGGTGCCGCTGTCGGGCACCGGTGTCGGCAACACGCCGGCAACGGGTGCACCGGTGATCTCCGATACGACTCCGACCGAGGGCATGGCCGTCTCGGCCGCCATCGGCACGGTTGCTGATGCCGACGGGCTGCCTGGGGTGTTCAGCTTCGTGTGGCGTCAGAGCCTGACGCCGGCGGGCGCGGTCAACACCGTGATCGCCGGTGCAACCACGACGTCGTTCACCC
>JBDTRP010000126.1:0-34150 GCA_039931555.1 Ilumatobacteraceae bacterium
TCGCTGGTGCCCGACCTGCCCGACAAGGTCGAGCAGTTGGCGTGGGCGTCGCTGACCCGCGAGCAGGCCAGCATGTATCAAGGAGTCGTCGACCAACTGCTGGCCGACGCCCAACAGGCCACCGGCATGCGCCGGCGTGGCCTCGTCTTGGCGGCGCTGACGCGCCTGAAGCAGATCTGCAACCATCCGGCGCAAGCGTTGGGCGACGGGTCACGGCTGGGTGGCAGGTCGGGCAAGCTGACCCGTTTCGACGAGCTGATCGCCGACCTGCTCGATGCCGGCGAGCAGGCCCTGGTCTTCACCCAGTTCCGCGAGATGGGTCTGCTGTTGCAGCGACACCTGCAGGAGCGCTTCGCCTTGCCGACCCCGTTCTTGCACGGCGGTGTTCCGAGGAAGGGTCGCGACCGCATGGTCGACGAGTTCCAGGCCGGGTCGGCATCGCCACTCCTGCTCGTGTCGTTGCGCGCCGGTGGCACCGGGCTGAACCTCACCGCAGCGTCGCGAGTGGTGCACTACGACCGATGGTGGAACCCGGCCGTCGAAGACCAGGCCACCGACCGGGCATGGCGCATCGGCCAGCATCGGTCGGTGTTCGTGCACAAGTTGGTCTGCCAGGGCACGATCGAGGAGCGCGTCGACGCGATGATCAACGACAAGCGAGCCCTGGCCGACGCCGTCGTCGGTACGACGGGCGAGACGTGGCTCAGCGAACTGTCGACCGACCAGTTGCGCGACCTCATCGTGCTCGATCATCACGCGGTGCGAGGCACGTGAGCATCGTCATCACCCCCGGGCCGGCGCACCGTCGGCGCGAGCCGACGACGGCCGGTCGCTTGGCTGCGTCGTTGCTCTCGGTCACCGTCGCCGGGCTGGCAGACCCACAGCGATTCCGCCGTGGGAAGGGCTACCTCGCCGAGAACGCCGTCTCGCGCCTCGAGCTCTCCGAGGGTGTGCTGCTGGCGACGGTTGTCGGTGGGCGTCCGGAGCCATATCACGTGACTATCACGGTCGAGATGGTCACCCGGCCCGACGACCTCGGTCAGGTGCTCGAGCGATCCCACGTGGCCCGGCTGATCCCACGCGGCGACGAACTGCTGTGCTCGTGCACCTGCCCCGATTGGGACGATCCGTGCAAGCACGCGGTGGCCGCGTTACTGGCCTTGGCCGCCGAGCTCGGGCCGCGGCCGGAGCTCTTGGCCACATGGCGCTGCGGCGATCCCGACGACCGCGCCCGCCCAAAGGTCGGCTCGCGGGCCCGGGCCGACCGCCACCTACGACTCGTTCCCCCGGCCCCGCCACCGTCACCGTTCGAGACCCCGGAGTGGCACGCGTTCGCCGGAGACGACATCGACATCCCCCGCTGCACGGTGCGCACCGAGGCACTGCCGCTGCCGGCGATGCACCTCGACCGCACCGACGTGGCCGAGGTCGTCCGCTCGGCCTGGCACGCCCTCGCCCGGTTCAGCCCCGACGCCGACCAAGGCTGACGAAAGCGCGAGCAGATCCCGACGTGTCGGGGGGTGCCACGGTGCCCGTAGGCGGCGGACCGTGGTGGTCGCCACCGCGAGGACCGCCGGCCGCCATGTCGTCGATGCCGGTGGCGGCGAAGCTGGCATCCACCTTGACGACGACGTGCGTGCCATCAGCCTTGGTGACATGGGCCTCGTACGGTGACCCATCCGAGTCGGTCTCGACCCGGTCGGGGCCAGGCCCTTGTTCGGACCGGGAAGCAGTGAGTTCTTCGGGGCGTCAGCTGCCTTTGGTGGTCGTGTTGGCAAACGTCGCGGGGGTTGCGGCCTTCACGGTGGTTGCCGTGGTGCTGGCGGTCGTGGCGGCTGTCGTCGCCGTGGTTGCCTTGGCCGCGGCAGCAGCGACCAGGTTGGACGAGACTGCGTTGGTCGCCGTTGCGCTGCTCGAAGCGCCGGCGGCAGATGCGCTCATCTTCGAGCACTTCCCTGGGAGGATCCTGAGAGGACCCTCCGTTGTTGCGCCGACTTCGAATCCGGCGAGGTCAGCAGATCGTGACGATCCGCCTTGTCGAGCCGCACGAACGTCAACCCGGTGATCACTGCGCTGACCACGATCACACTCCACCGCAGCAGGAACGTCGAGCGATCGGTGCCCGCCGACAGCGCATGCACGGTGGTCAAAATCGACCGTTCACCGTCGGCGCCGCCGTCGGTTCCGGAGATTGGCGGGCATGATCGAGGTCATCGCTGCAGCTGCCATCCTGGCGCTGGTGACCGCCGGCTCATGGTTGATCCTGCGACGCGGCCTTCGTCCCCTCGAGACGATGGCCGCCGCGCAGACGGAGTCGGAGGCCAAGCTGCGCCAGTTCCTCGCGGACGCCTCGCACGAGCTGCGCACACCGCTGACCTCGATCCAGGGCTTTGCCGAACTGTTCCGGCTCGGGGTCGCCAACGAGCACGTCGACACCGATGTGATCATGCGGCGCATCGAGGAGGAATCGAAGCGCATGCGCGTCTTGGTCGACGACCTCCTGCTGCTGGCCCCGCCTCGACGGGCGGCGCGACATCGAACCGATGCGGGTCGATCTCGCCATCTTGGCGGCCGATGCGTGCATCGGTGCGGTCGCCGCTGTTCCTGACCGGCACATCACCCTCGACGCCGCAGCGTCCGTCCCGGTCGACGGGGTGCGGGATCATCTGCGCCAAGCGATCGCCAACCTCGTCTCCAACGCGGTCACCCACACGCCCGCCGGCACCGCGATCGAGGTGGCTACTCGTGTCGCCGACAACCGAGCCATGTTGACCGTGCGCGACCACAGGGCCGGATTGTCGGGCGAAGCCCTGCAGCACGCCTTCGACCGGTTCTGGCGTGCCGCCCCATCGCGCGTCGGTCCGAAGGCCGGTCTCGGGCTGTCGATCGTTGCGGCCATCGCAGCATCACACGGCGGCACCGTGACCGTCGCCAATCAACCCGATGGTGGAGCGATCTTCACCCTCGATCTCCCGGTCGCGACCGACTCGGCGCCGGCGTCAGCTCGAACGACCGAGACGTGACCCGCCGAACACCGAGACCTCCTGGCGCAACGGCACGAGATCACGACGCGGCGCTCGACGGTCGGCTTCGGCCAGGGCCGACGAGGCCACTTGGCGCAGCTCGGCATTTTCGGCGCGGAGCTGTTCGTTCTCGGTCTCCAGCTGCATCACCCGGCGGATGCCTTCGAGGTTCATGCCCTCGGCAGCCAGTTCGCTGATGCGCCGCAGGCATTCGATGTCAACGTCGCTGTAGCGACGGTTGCCACCTTGGGTGCGCGCCGGCTGCACCAGGCCGCGCCGCTCGTAGATGCGCAGTGTCTGCGGGTGCATGCCGGCCAACTCGGCGGCAACCGAGATGACGTAGACGGCGTGATTCTGAGATCGCATGGTCATGACTCCAATCGAGTCCGTGGTGAAACGGTAGTCGCCGCGGCAAGGGCCTCGACGGCTGCGCGTTGTTCGTCGTTGAGATGGGTTGGCACCTGCACGTCGACCGTGACGATCAGATCGCCGGCGGCCTTGTTGGTGACGATGCCTTTGCCCTTGACCCGGTGCCGAGAGCCCGAGGGTGTGCCCGGGCGCAGGCGCAACATCACCCGCGGACCGTCGAGGGTCGGCACGTCGATGTCGCCACCGAGCGTCGCCTCGGCAAAGGTGACCGGCACCTTGACCGTGAGGTTGTTGCCGTCGCGGCCGAACAGGCGATGCGGGGCGACATGGCACTCGACGATCAGGTCGCCGGGCGGGCCGCCGTTGCGCCCTGGCGCACCACGGCCCTTGAGGCGGATCTTCTGGCCGTCGGCAACACCGGCGGGGATGCGGGCCTGCACCTCGCGAGCACGACGCTCGCTTCCCGTGCCATGACACGTCGGGCATGGTTCGGTGATGACCACGCCACGACCACCGCACACGCGGCACGGTGAGGAGAACGAGAACAACCCCTGATTGTCGTCGATCACACCGCGACCGCCGCAGTTCGAACACACCTTCGGTTGGGTCCCGGGCTTGGCGCCACTGCCGTTGCACGTGCTGCACTGCGCATCGCTGGTGAGGTGCAGCGTCGTCGTGAGACCGGTAGCAGCATCCGCGAAGTCGAGGCTCAGCGTCGCCTCGACATCGGCGCCACGCTGTGGACCGGCCGAGGCCGATGGACCACTGCCGCGTCGCCCGCGGCCGAACATCTGTGCCAGCACGTCGCCGAGACCGTCACTGCCGACGTTGAAGTTGTACCCCGACGGGCCACCAGGACCGCCGCCCTGGAACCCGCCGACGGGACCGAGCTTGCGAACCTCGTCGTACTCCTTGCGCTTGGCCTCGTCGCCCAACACGTCGTAGGCCGCGCTGACCTCTTTGAACCGCTCCTCGGCAGCGTCGTCACCTGGGTGCGTGTCGGGATGGCTCCCGCGGGCCAGCTTTCGATAGGCCTTGGTGATGTCTTTGGGCGCGGCGTCCTCGCTGACGCCGAGCACCTTGTAATAGTCCTTCTCGTACCACTCACGCTGTGCTGCCACAGATCATCACCTCCTCGGTGCCTCGTGCGGCTGTCGTCGCTCGGGCCTGCCCGACCTCAGCCGCGGACCTTGACCATTGCCGGTCGAAGGACCTTGCCATTCCATGTGTAGCCCGAGCGCAGCACTTCGCTGACGATCGGCTCGCCGTCCCCCGGCTCGTGCAGGACCGCATCGGCCAGATGAGGGTCGAATGGCTGCTCGTGCAGGTTCATCGACTCGAGACCCTGCTTCTTCAACTCGCTGAGCATCAGGTTGAACAGCGGCTCGATCTCGGCGGGGTGCTGCACGAACGCCGCTTCGCAGGCATCGAGCACTGGGAGCAATGACTCGGCCAGCCGACCGGTGGCCCGGTCGATGTCGTCGGCGCGCTGTGTGGCCAACCTTCGGCGGTAGTTCTCGAAATCGGCCGCAATGCGCTGAGCCCGATCCATCCACTCGTCGCGCTCGAGCAGGACGACCTCGAGCTCAGAGGGTTCGGCCACGTCGTCCGACGCCGCTTCGGCGTCGGCGACGGGCTCAGTGGTCGGATCTTCTCCGGTGACCGGACCCTCCGATGACGGACCCGTGGAGACGTCGCTCATTGCGCGGGATCCTCTTCGACGATCTCCGCATCGACGATGTCGTCGTCGTTGCCGTTGCCGGCGCCGCCACCGGTCTGACCGGATGCCGACGTGCCGGCCGCGTTCTCGTCGCGCGCCGCGTTCTCGTACAGCTTCTGGCTGAACGCCTGACTGGCGGTCATCAGCTTCTCGTGTGCTGCACGGATCGCGTCCATGTCGTTGCCGGCCAACGCAGTCTTCAGCTCCGCCAAGGGAGTCTCGACGGTGGCCTTCTCGGCGGCGTCGACCTTGTCGGCGTTGTCGCGCAGCACCTTCTCCATCTGGTACACCAGCGAGTCGGCGTTGTTGCGGATCTCGGCCTCTTCACGACGCTTGCGGTCGTCTTCGGCGTGGGCCTCGGCATCGCGGATCATCTGGTCGATGTCTTTCTTGTCGAGGGTCGATTGACCGGTGATGGTCATCGACTGCTCTTTGCCCGTGGCGCGATCCTTGGCGCTGACGTGGACGATGCCGTTGGCGTCGATGTCGAAGGTGACCTCGATCTGCGGCACGCCTCGGGGCGCCGGCGGTAGGTCGACGAGCTGGAACTTGCCCAGCGTCTTGTTGTAGCCGGCCATCTCGCGCTCGCCCTGCAGAACGTGGATCTCGACGCTCGGCTGCATGTCGTCGGCGGTCGTGAAGACCTCGGTGCGCTTGGTGGGGATGGTGGTGTTGCGCTCGATGAGCTTGGTCATCACACCGCCCTTGGTCTCGATACCGAGGCTCAATGGGGTGACGTCGAGCAGCAGCACATCTTTCACGTCGCCGCGCAGCACGCCTGCCTGCACCGCTGCACCAACCGCGACGACTTCATCGGGGTTGACGCTCTTGTTGGGCTCCTTGCCTGTGAGGCTGACGACGAGATCGACGACGGCGGGCATGCGGGTGGACCCACCGACCAGGATCACGTGGTTCAACTCACCCTTGCTGATGCCGGCGTCCTTCAGGGCCTGCTCGAACGGGATTCGGCAGCGCTCGATGAGGTCGGCCGTCATCTCTTGGAACTTGGCGCGGGTCAGCGATTCGTCGAGGTGCAACGGGCCTTCCGCCGTGGCAGTGATGAAGGGCAGGTTGATCTGCGTTTGTTGCACTTGGCTGAGCTCGATCTTGGCCTTTTCGGCCGCTTCCTTCAGGCGCTGACCGGCCATGCGATCGGCCGCCAGGTCGACACCGTGGGCGGACTTGAACTGCTGGACGAGCCAGTCGATGATGCGCTGATCCCAGTCGTCGCCACCGAGGTGGGTGTCGCCGTGCGTGCTCTTGACCTCGAACACGCCGTCGCCGATCTCGAGCACCGACACGTCGAAGGTGCCGCCGCCGAGGTCGAACACCAGGACCTTCTCGTCCTCGGCGCCCTTGTCGAGGCCATAGGCGAGCGCCGCAGCGGTGGGCTCGTTGATGATGCGCAGCACTTCGAGACCGGCAATCGCACCGGCTTCTTTGGTCGCGGTGCGCTGGGCATCGTCGAAGTACGCGGGAACGGTGATGACCGCCTGCGTGACGGTGTCGCCGAGGTACGCCTCAGCGTCGCGCTTCAGCTTCATCAGGGTGCGGGCGCTGATCTCTTGTGGCGTGTACTGCTTGCCGTCGATGTCGGGGCTCTTCCACGACTCGCCCATGTGCCGCTTGATGCTGCGGAACGTACGGTCGGAGTTCGTGATCGCCTGGCGCTTGGCCACCTCGCCGACGAGCACTTCGCCGGCCTTGGAGAACGCGACCACCGAGGGGGTGGTGCGAGCGCCTTCGGAGTTGGGGATGACGACCGGGTCGCCGCCTTCGAGGACGGCGACGACGGAGTTGGTGGTGCCGAGGTCGATTCCGACTGCCTTGGCCATGGGGTTTGCTCCTTGTTCAGGTGTATTGACGTGGACGGCTCAAACTTGAGTGAACGTGACGCAAGTTTACGGACCGGAGAGGCACCCGCGCAACATTGACTGAAGAAAACTTGAGTCGATTACACTCAACTTCTCGTTCCTCGGCTGCCCCCGACCCCACCTCCACGCCCTCGCATCCCGGCCCCTTCCGAATCGTCCGTGACGAAACTCGCAGTCGATGGAGGGCGGGTTTCGTCACGGACGATTCACGAGGGTTCGGGGCCGGGATGCGAGAATGCGGCGTGCTGACCGCGCAGCAACTCGATTGCTTCAACACCCAAGGTTTCGTGATGGTGCCCGAGGTGCTGAGCGCATCGGAGGTGGCCACGCTGCAGGCGGGCGTGTGGCAGACCTTCCCGTCGCCACTGCAGTACTTCGCCGATCCCGGCGCGTACGCCCACCTCACCGCCAACGCGTTCTCCGGCCTGAACAACTTCCCGTGGGCCTCGCCCGAGCTCAACCGCCTGGTCGCCCACCCGCGGATCGTGTCGATCGCCCGCCAGATCCTGGGCGTCGACGACATCCGCCTCTACAAGGGTGAACTGTGGGCGAAGTACGCCGGCAACACCGACTACGACCAGCACCACCATCGCGATTTCGGCAACCACACGCTGGTCGTGCCCACGTTGGAGCGCCGTTGGATGCAGGTCACCACGTTCATCTACCTCTGCGATGTCGACGCGCACAACGGGGCGACCGCAGCGGTACCGAAGCCGGACTCCGCGCACATCCCCCTCGGTCAACAGCTGGTGGCCCCCGGTGAACTGCGCGATGTCGAGGTGCTGGCCACCGGCAAGGCCGGCACGATCCTGGTGTACTCGACCGAGGTCTTTCACCGGGGAACGGCGCTGACGGGCCCGAACGCCTCGCGGTTCACCGTGCTGGCCGACTACCGGGCCGCAGACGCGACCTGGACGAGCAAGCAGGCCTTCGGGTACCTCGGGAATCGTCCGGAGATGATCGAGTTCGTGACCAACGTCGATGCAGACACCCGCACCCTGCTCGACATCCCCGCCCCCGGCCACCCGTACTGGACCGAGCAGACGATCTCCGACATGCAGATCCGCTACGCCGGCATCGACATGATCCAGTACCGCGCCGCGCTCGATGGTGTATGATTGGTGTATGTCACGCACCAACGTGGATATCGACGACGATGCTTGCGCACAGGTCATGCGCATGTACAACCTCGACTCCAAGCGCGAGGCCATCAACCTCGCGCTTCGGAAATTGGCGGTTGTCCCCATGACCAAGGCCGAAGCAATGGCAATGGAGGGATTCTGGAAGGACCGGCCCCTCGACGATCCGATCGTGCTCGACGACGACGCATTGCACCACTGGCGAACAGATGCTGATTGCTGATACGTCGGCGTGGATCGAATGGCTGCGCCTGACGGGGAGTCCTGCAAATGTGGCGTTTCGAGAAGCGTTCACCAACGATCTCGTCATTCTCCCCGAGCCGGTCAAAGCCGAGCTGTTGGTCGGCGCTAGCGATCGCGCCGAGGCCGGCATGCTTCGGCGTCTCCTGGAGACGGTCGACTTCGAGCTGGTCTGCCCGCGCGACGATTTCGAATCCGCGACCGAGCTTTTCCACACCGCTCGCCAGCGTGGTGTCACCGTCCGCGGCGTGATGGACTGTCTCGTCGCGGCGATGGCGCTGCGGCTCGATGTGCCGATACTCCACCATGACAGAGACTTCGCCCGACTTGCACAAACGATCGAGCTGCAAGAGGCACCGGGGTCGCTCGTCTTGAACTGACCAGCCCGACCCCAACGAAGCGTTCCGCTGGTCGTATCGTCGGGCCGATGGCAACGCTGCAGCTCGAAGGCGACCCCTCCGATGTCGGGATGTCGGCCGAGCGACTCGCTCGTATCGACCACCACTTCCGCAAATACGTCGACGATGGGCGATTGCCAGGCTGGCTGATCAGTGTCAGCCGACACGGCAAGCTCGTGCACCTGTCGACGTACGGCCATCGAGACGTCGAGGCGTCGCTACCGGTCGAGGCCGACACGCTGTGGCGGATCTTTTCGATGACCAAGCCGATCACCGCTGTGCTGGCCCTGCAGTTGTGGGAGGAAGGTGCCTTCGAGCTCAACGATCCGGTGTATCGCTACATCCCCGCATTCAGGAACCAGAAGGTGTGGCGGGCCGGCAGCTCCACCGCGCCGATCCTCGATCCGGTCGTCGAGAAGATGCGCCTGTGGCACCTGTTCTCCCACACCAGCGGGCTGACCTACGGGTTCATGTTCGCCCATCCCGTCGACGAGCTGTACCGAAAGGCGGGGTTCGAGTGGGGCATGCCGCGCGACCTCGACCTCGAGGCCGTGGTCGACCGGTGGGCATCACTGCCCCTGCTGTTCCAGCCGGGGACCGAATGGAACTACTCGGTCGGTCTCGATGTGCTCGGGCGCGTGCTGGAGGTCATCACCGGGCAGCGCCTCGACGAGCTCATGCGCACGAGGCTGCTCGAGCCGTTGGGCATGAACGAGACCACTTGGTTCGTC
The DNA here is from genome assembly GCA_039931555.1 of Ilumatobacteraceae bacterium. GTDB lineage: Bacteria > Actinomycetota > Acidimicrobiia > Acidimicrobiales > Ilumatobacteraceae > JAENVT01. The sequence goes on from JBDTRP010000126.1 coordinate 9,495, forward strand.
GATCCCGCCAACGCACCCCGCCTCGCCACGCTGTACGGCGCGGACCCGCAGACCCGCAAGGCCGTGCGGATGGAGGCAATGGATCGTGGCGCCGGGCGCGAACCGAAGGCTCACGGAGGTGGCGGCGGTCTGGTCAGCAGCGCACACGACTACCACCGTTTCACCCAGATGCTGCTGAGCGGTGGCGAGCTCGACGGCGTGCGCATCCTCGCCCCCGGCACGGTGAAGTACATGGCCAGCAACCACCTGCCCGGCGGAGTCGACCTCACCGCCTTCGCTCGCCCGCTGTTCGCCGAGACCACGTTCGACGGGGTGGGCTTCGGGCTCGGTGTCAGCGTGACGATCGACCCTGTCAAGGCTCGGGTGCCCGGCAGCGCCGGCGAGTTCGCGTGGGGCGGCGCGGCCAGTACGGCGTTCTGGATCGACCCGGCACAAGACCTGACCGTGCAGTTCTTCACCCAACTGCTACCCAGCAGTACGCACCCGATCCGCAGTCAACTCAAGCAACTCGCCTATCAGTCGATCATCGCCTGACATCGTCTCGCAGGCGCCCGATATTGTCCCGGTGATGCAGCGCTCCGACCTCTTCATCTTCACCGAGCCGCAACAGGGCGCCACGTACGACACGTTGCTGACATTGGCCCAGCGCGCCGAGGTACTCGGTTTCGGCGGCTTCTTCCGCAGCGATCACTACCTGGTGATGGGCGGGCGAAGCGGCCTGCCCGGGCCGACCGATGCGTGGGTCACCCTCGGCGGGTTGGCCCGCGAGACATCGACGATCCGATTGGGCACCTTGGTCTCGCCAGTCACGTTCCGGGCGCCTGGGCTGTTGGCGATCAGCGTGGCGCAGGTCGATCAGATGAGCGGCGGCCGCGTCGAGCTCGGCATCGGCGCCGGTTGGTACGAGGCCGAACACACCGCCTACGGCTTCGACTTCCCCGACACTCCGACACGCTTCGACCACCTCACCGATCAACTCGCCATCATCGACGGCCTGTGGAACACACCGATCGGCGAGACGTTCAGCTACACCGGCACCGTGCACAGCGTCAGCAACTCCCCGGGGCTGCCCAAGCCGGTGCAACATCCGTTGCCGATCATCATCGGTGGAGGCGGGCCAAAGCGCACGCCGGCGCTGGCTGCGCAGTATGCAACGGAGTACAACGTCGCCTTCCATCCGCTCGAGGCGTTCGTTGATCGCAAGCAACGTGTGGAGGCCGCATGCGCGGCGATCGGTCGGCAGCATCCACTGCGCTACTCGATGGCCCTGGTGGTGTGTGCCGGTGCCACCGAGGCCGAGGTCATTCGACGGGCGGCGGCGATCGGTCAAGCGCCGGCCGAGCTTCGCAACGACGGTGCGGCCGGCTCGGCGGAGGAGACCGCGTCGACGATCCGCCGCTTCATCGACGCAGGCGCAGAACGGATCTACCTGCAGGTGCTCGACGTCTCAGACCTGGATCATCTCGATTTCATCGCCGGCGAGGTTGCCCCGCTCTTGGCCTGACACGGCAAACGACACCCACGACCGGTTGTCCTGCGTCGACCGGTCGGCGTACATCAGTTGGGCGGCAAGACCATGCTCGTCGAGCACGTCGAGCATCGCCGAACCGTGGACCATCACTGCCTTCGTCCACACTTCGGCCCACGCAGCAGTGCCGGCGACCACGGTGACCGCGACGATCTGGCGGGCGTGGCGCGCCGGCCGGCCCGTCGCCGGATCGAGGAGGTGGTGCACAGCCTCGCCGGTGTCGCTGTGCCAGCAGCGCCGCAGTGTGCCCGATGTGGCGACACCACCCTGCAGCATTCGCAATTGCTCCATCTCGATGTCGAGACTGACCGGGTCGGACACGCCGACGAGCCATCCGCCCGGCTGGGGAGCCGCGCCGCGAACGGCGACGTCGCCACCGATGGAGACCGACGCACCGAGCGCGCCGGCCTCCATCAGGCGACCGACGACGATGTCGGCTGCGAGACCTTTCCCGATCCCTCCGGGATCGAGACACATGCCGAGCGGGCTGCGGGCCGTGCAGTGCTCGGCATCGAGATCGAGTTGGTCGAGGTCACCGCGCATCGTTGCGCCGTGAGGAAGCGATGTGACTGTGGCGGGATCGTGCCAGCTTGCCGAGTAACCGAGGCCGACCAGCGGCGCCAGCAGTGTCGGGTCGAAGGCGCCGGCAGTCGCCCGCCAGCCGTCGCGCATCGCTTGCAGGAGAACCACCGTCGCCGGGTCGATGTGAACGGTCGACCCGGCGGCGTGGTTGAGGCGGCTGATGTCGCTCTCGGGGAGGAAGCGACTCCAGCACCCTTCGAGATGATCGATCGACGTCCTCGCCAGATCCAACAGATCAGGCGAGCCGCCGACGATCAACACCTCGACAGAGCAGCCCATCGCTCGAAACGACCCGGCGTGGACGTCGCCTGTCATCCGGTCGCGGTTCACGACAGGTTCAGCCCGATGACTTGGTGGCGGTGTTCGACTTCACGGCCTTGGCGGCCTTCTGCGGGGCAGCAGGAGCCGGAACCGCGACGGGAATGACGACGGGCACGACCACCGGGGCAGCGGTGACGGGTGCAGCGGTGACGGGTGCAACAACGACCGCGGGAGCCAACGGGGCGACCGTCGAGGGGACCGGCGTCGGCACGAAGACCGTCGTTGGGGGCGTGACGACCGCAACGACGGGAGCGACCGGCACAGTGGCCTCGGGGGCCGCAGCAGCCGTGGCTGCTGCGTGGGTGCTCTGCCAGCCCATCACCGCAACCATGCCGAACAAGGCGGTGGTCGAAATGCCTGCGGTGAGGACCTTCGAGGTGTGTGCCGGCTTCTTGCGTTTCGCCGATGGTGCCCGCAGCGCTGCGAGCCGCTCTGCGGCACCGGGGGGCAGGAGAGGATCAATCATCGTCGCCGCCTCCACCATGGCTCGAATTGTCATCGCCACCGCTGTGGCGGCCGCTGCCGCTGTTGTCGACCGAGTTGCTCGTCGAGTCCGACGGTGCCGAACTGTCGTGCGACTCGACCGCCGTGGTGACCACACCGAACAGCAGGTTGGCGTGGAACTCGACCTCTGTGGTTCCGTTCTGGAACCGGATCTCGACATCGGTTGAATCCTGGGTCTCGGACTTGGTGACGATCCATGGATCAGTCGGCGTGACTGCGACGATCGTCAGCATGTCACCCGCGGTATCGAGGGTCACGGTGCCGGCCTCGCCGATCGCGTACACCGCTTGGGTGGCCGCCGGGGCGGCCGCTGCCACTGGGGTGGGGACCACGGCGACCGGCGTGTTCACGGTGGTGGCCACCGTGACCGGGCTGATGTCTTGGGCCGGCGATCCGTTGTCGATCACGAGTGGGGAGGCTGCTGAGGTGCTGCCGCCGAGCACCTGGGTGTTCACCAGCGCGGCAGCCGAACCGGCCACCAATACCCCGGCGATCGAAATCACCATGGCAATCTTCGTCTTCATCATGTCGAGACCCCTTCCGTCGTCGCGATCACGTGGATCGCATGCCCATACGGTACGAACACGCCTCCCAAGGGACGGGTCGCGAATATCCAAGATTTGTCCAAGAAGTCCCACGGGAGTTGGCCGGCTTGTCACAATGACGACGTGAACCTGCTGCTGGTCGAAGATGACAAGGCGATTGCCGAAACCTTGGTCGAAGGCCTCATGGCAGCGGGGCACACGGTCGTGCACGTCACGACGGGCGCCGAGGCGCTGGAGCAACGTGGCCAGGAATTGGTGCTGCTCGACCTCGGCCTGCCCGACATGGACGGTCGTGACGTCTGCCGCGAGCTCCGCCGCCGATCGACGACCCCGATCATCATGCTCACGGCACGCAGTGAGGAGTTCGACCGAGTGCTCGGCCTCGAACTCGGCGCCGACGACTACGTGACCAAGCCGTTCAGCCTCCGCGAGCTCGTCGCCAGGATCCGTGCCGTCAGCCGGCGCGCCGTCGACGCATCACCCACCGGCGACGAACGCGACCCCAGCGCCACGCAGGCAATCGGCCCAATGGAGCTGGATCGCCGCACCAGGCGGGTGCGCATCGACACCGAAGAGATCACCTTGACGGCCAAGGAGTTCGATCTCCTCGCGTTCCTGGCCAACGACGTCGGGGCGGTGCACACGCGCACCGAGATCCTCGAAGCAGTGTGGGATGCCCATTGGTACGGTCCGACCAAGACCGTCGATGCCCACGTCGCCTCGCTGCGCAAGAAGCTCGGCGATCACGGATGGATCGAAGCGGTTCGCGGCGTCGGCTTCCGGCTGGAGCCTCCGTCGTGAGATGGCGCTTGATCGCCGCGTTCGTCGGCGTGACCATCGTCATCCTCGCAGCCCAAGACATCCCCCTGGCGCGGTACCTGCGCACTGTCGAGACCGAACGCGAGCTGGCCAAGGTGCAGCGCGACGCATTCATCCTGGCAGGCACTTCCGAAGACGCCCTGTCGGGTGAGGGTCTGGCGGACACCGCCGCGTTGCAGACCACGGTCGACGTCTACCGGGCCAGGACGAACGCGCTGGTCGTGGTCACCGACGAGACGGGCATCGCCCTTGCAGTGTCGGGCGATGTCGCCCGCCGCGGCGCCGACTACTCGACTCGCCCGGAGATCGCTGCAGCCCTCAAAGGCAGCCCCACGTCGGGGCGCCGGGCATCGGAGACATTGGGCGGCGACATCGTCTACGTCGCCGTGCCGGTCCTCAGCGGCGCGCGGCCGATCGGCGCCGTACGGGTGACCTACCCGGCGACGACGATCGACGATCGGGTGTCGTCGAAGGTTCGCGGGATCCTCGTGGTCGGGTTGATCTCGCTCAGTGCCTCGGCGTTGGCGGCAGTGCTGATGGCGGCCACCATCGTTCGTCCGTTGCGCAGGCTTCGGCGGGCAACCGAACAGGTCGCTACGGGCAGCTTCGACAGTCGCGCGGTGATCGATGAAGGTGCTCCCGAGATCCGCAGCCTGGCCGTCTCGTTCAACTCGATGACGGAAAGGATCTCGACCCTGGTCGAGCGGCAACGGTCGTTCGCCGGCGACGCCTCGCACCAGCTCCGCACGCCGTTGACGGCGTTGCGCCTGCAACTCGAACGCGCCGCCGTCAACATCGACACCGATCCCACTGCGGCCCGTGGCGACATCGAGGCGGCCAGCGAAGAGACCGAGCGCCTGCAACGCCTCGTCGAGGGGCTGTTGATGCTGGCCCGGGCCGACCAGGGAACGGTGAAGACCCAGCCCATCGACGTCGCCGACATCGTGACCGAACGGGCTGCGATCTGGGCGCCGCTGGCCGACGAGCGCGGGGTCACCGTGACGGCGGGCAGGATCACCAGCCTCACCGCACGAGCCGTGCCGGGCGCGCTCGAGCAGATCGTCGACAACTACATCGACAACGCATTGAACGCCAGCATGCCCGGCAACGAGATCACCGTCTCGGCGCTCGGCGACGACGACTGGGCGACCATTCACGTGGCCGACCGCGGTCCCGGCATGCCGACGGACCAACTCGCCCACGCATTCGACCGCTTCTGGCGGTCCGCCAGCACGACGCACGACGGGTCAGGGCTCGGCCTGGCGATCGTGCGGCAGTTGGCCGAGGCCAGCGGCGGCGACGTGGCGTTGGCAAATCGCGAGGGCGGCGGCCTCGATGCCAGCGTTCGACTGCCCCTGGCCTGAGGCGACGGGCTACTTGCGCAGCTTGATGCAGCGGTTCAACAACATGTCGAGATGGCCCCACGTGATGCAGTAGTTGCTGTCGTAGGCGCCGCTGTGATGCACGGCGTGATGCTCCTTCGACAGCACGACCCCGTTGCGCTGCGCCGCGGCCACCAGGCGAGGCACGGTTGGCATGTGCGCCCACTTGTGCAATTGGTTGGTCATGATCACCCCGGCGACGAGGCCGACGATGAACACTCCTGCATACGGATGCTCGCCGGTGTCGAGGAAGAAGAACGCCGGGATGATCACCGGGAGGCACACGAAGACGTTGTCGGCGTTGACCGCGATGAAGTCGCCCTGGGTCATCGCCATCGGATCGACGTGGTGGTCGCGGAACGGCTTGACGAACTTCTGGCCGATCACCGGGGTGTCGGGAGAGCCGAAGTTGTCGAGGAGGAAATGCACGATGCCCGAGGCCAGGTCGGCGACGGCGTAGGCCGCCAGCACCAGGCCGATCAACAGCACGATGACGGGGAACGACATGCGATCACCGATCTCGACCACGACCCGCCGTGTCAGCGCCGCGGCAAAGCCGATGAAGGTGCCGACCGAGATGAGTTCGAAAACTCGGTGGCTGGTCGGGTAGTTGTAGGTGCCGAGCACCCTTCGATCATTACCTGCGCTTTGCCTGGTTCGCTACCTCCGTCATCCGGCTGACGCCTGCCACCAGTGCGCCGCCAACAGTTCGGCGACGAGCACTTCGGTCAGCAGTGCCACGACCGGGTCGTCGTCGCCGGGGTAGCGCACGTTGGCCGCCACCCCATCCGGCTCGCCGCCCACCGCGACGACGTGGCTGTGACGGTCGGTCATCCAGCGCAATGCGTCGACGTCGAAACGCGACCCAGTGAACAGCAGCGCCCGGTAGTCGAGGGTCTTGGTCAAGTACACGTCGACGTGGTTCCAATCGCCGGTTTCACAGCCATCCGCGGCGCGACGTGGCCCCTCGCGCACCATCAGCGCTCCTTGCAACGCCGAGCCCAGTCGCTCCGCCGGGGCCAGCAGCCACACGCCCTCCGTGCCCTCGATCGCTTCGAGCACCGGCGGCATCCAGCCATCACGTCGATCGAGGAGATAGGCGATCGCCGCGGCGCTGCGACGCACTCGTTCGCCCAATCGCAGGTCGATACCGGAGACCTGCTGCTCCAACGCCAGCAGCGCGACAAGCGTGTGGATGTAGGTTCGGCACGCCACGCCGCCGGCCTCGACCCCTGCGTGCATCAAGACCGTGTGCCCTGCAGGCAGCGACACCGACGCGTCGTTGGTGAGGGCGATCGTACGGCTGACGTCGTGGTGCGCGGCCAGCAGCGCAACCGTCTCGGCGCTGCCGCCAGAGGCGGAGATCCCGATCGCGGTGATGTCGGGTGCGGGTGGCAGCGTGGCCTCGACCGACGCCAACTCGGCAACGGCGATGACGCCGTGACGGCGGAGGCGACGGGCACACACGTCTGCGGCGAACCACGACGAGCCCATACCCGTCAGCACGATCGGGCCGTCGCCGATCGGCGGCCACACCGGCAGATGGTCGAGCAACCCGAGCAGCGTGGCGGGCTTGGCCTGGAGGTCGGCGAGGAAGGCAACCGGGTCCACGTCCTCGAACCTACAGGCCGAGCAACCTCGGCAGAGCGGCATCGGCGACGTATCGCCAATGCGGCAGGTGATGGATCGAGTATGCGTATTCGTGCAGTTCCTGCGCGACTCGGAACGCGAGCAGCAACTGGTGGTCGACGGTGTGCACGGCCGAGTAGGCGTCGAGCGCTGCCGCGGTCGCCGCTGTTGCGAACCGATCCACCTCGTCGGCTCGATCGGGCCGTCGACGCTTCACCACAATGGCCCCGACGTGCTCGATCGATTGGACCAGTGAGGCGACGTCGCCAAGCGGCGACTGGGCTCGAGCCCGACCCCCGAGGTCCTGCAGCGGATTGCCGTCGAAGTCGGTGACCACCAGGATCTCGCCGGCGCGGAGGAACTGCCCGGCATGCAGATCGCCATGGATTCGGTGACCGTGCACCGGCCCTGCGTCGCGCAACGGCTGCAGCACCTCGGCGACGATCTGGGCGTCGAGCCAATCCAAACCGTCGAGCCGGTCCGTCGCCAGCCGCAGATCGGTCATGGCCTGCGCCGCCACGGCCCGGACATCGACCATCGACGGCTCCAGATCTTCGAGTGCACTGTGCAGACGAGCCGCGATGCCACCCATCCGCCGAGCAGAGTCGACCAGATCGGCGAGGTCGAGTCGGCCGGCCAGCCACGCCTCCGCATCGTCGACGTACCAGTCCCAGCCGTCGAGCGCGCCCGGGAGGTACGCGGTAACGATCGCGTGCACCATGTTGGCGCGCTCGTCGGCACCGAGGAACGCCGGCATCTCGTCGAACCCTGATTCGGTGAGGTAGCGGATCAGCCCCACGCCCGGGTGCGGAGCAGGGATCGGCGGGCGCAGCCATTTCACCACGACCGCCTCGTCGACGACCACGCTGAGGTTGGTCTGGTCGACCGTGATCGGCCGCTCGACGGAGCACTGCCGACCGAGCAACCGGGCAGCCAGTTCGATCGAGGCGCCCGGTGTCACGCTAGAACGGTAGCCATGGCCACCTTCTTGTTCATGCCAGAGAGCGCCTACGGGCCGACCAACAACTGCATCGGGATCGGCGACGTTCTGCGCCAGCGCGGTCACACCGTGGTGTTCGCCGCCGAGGCATCGTGGGCCGGGCGACTGGCACCCATGGGGTTCGTGGAGGACCTCGTCGACCTGGCTCCGCCGCCGCCCGCCGATGCGCCGAAGCAGGCCGCCGGGCAGTTCTGGACCGACTTCATCCGCGAGACGAAGCCGGTGTTTCGCACCTCGACGTTCGAACAGCTGACCGGGTTCATGCAACCCACCTGGCAAGCACTGATCGACGGGGCGATGTACTGCGAGCCGCAGTTGAAGGAGATCATCGAGCGGCAGCGACCCGACGTGATCATCGAAGACAACGTCAACTGCTTCCCGGCATTGACCACTGCCAGCGTGCCGTTCGTGCGCATCGTCAGCTGCCAGCCGCTGGAGATGAAGGGGCTCGACATCCCACCCACGTACAGCGGGTTGCCGGCCGACGACCGCTCGGAATGGGATGCGTTCCGCGCCGAGTACGACCGCACGCACCGGCCGACGTGGCAGGAGTACAACGAGTGGGTGCAGTCGTGCGGGGCCCGGCCGTTGAACGACCTCGAGTTCATCCACGAGAGCCCCGATCTCAACCTCTACACGTACCCCGAGGTCATCGACTACACCGATCGGCGACCGCTCGGACCCACATGGCATCGCCTCGACTCGTCAGTGCGGGCCACCGACGCGCCGTTCGAGGTGCCCACCAAGCTCGGTGCCGACGGCGCACTGATCTACCTCTCACTCGGTTCGCTCGGCTCTGCCGATGTCGAGTTGATGCAACGCCTGATCGCGGTGCTGGCCCACACGCCGCATCGCTACATCGTGTCGAAAGGCCCGCTGCACGACACGTTCGAGCTCCCCGCCAACATGTGGGGAGCACAACAGGTCCCGCAGACCACTGTGCTCCCCGAGGTGGATCTCGTCATCACCCACGGAGGCAACAACACCACGACCGAGTGCTTCCACTTCGGCAAGCCGATGGTGCTGTTGCCGCTGTTCTGGGACCAGTACGACAACGCGCAGCGGGTGCACGAGACCGGCTTCGGCGTTCGCCTGGCCACGTATGCCTTCGAGGATTCGGAGCTGAGCGGCGCGATCGACAAGCTGTTGGCCGACGACTCGCTGCAGACGCGAATGGCAGCGAACGCGGCGGTGATCCGCTCACGCGACGGCTCCACGCACGCCGCCGATCTGATCGAAGGCGTCGCCGGCTGAGCCCAGATTCGGCGTGCGGCATCCGCGTTAGGATCCGTTCATGAGCGACCTCGGCGATCCCACCATCACCGTTGCGGCGAATGGCCCGTACCTGGTTTCGGGAGGTTTGGCGCTGCGACGGCGGCGCGACGTGCAGAGCGAGCTCGGCGAACCGATGACGTGGGCGACGACATCGACGCTGGAGACCAAAGACCGCTACGCGCTCTGCCGATGCGGCCAATCCGGCAACAAACCGTTCTGCGACGGCACCCACGCGCGCGTCGGGTTCGAAGCCGACGACCGGTCCAGCGGCACCTACGACGAGCGCGCCGAGGTGGTCGGTGGCGACGTCAACGTTCGGTACGACCAGGGCATCTGCGTGCACGCCGGGTTCTGCGGCACGACCGTGACCAACGTGTGGGAGCTAGCTGCCAAGACCGGCGACACCGGGGCGCTGATGCACGCGATCTCGATGATCGAGCACTGTCCGTCGGGGGCGTTGACGTACCAGCTCGACGGTGTCGACAACGAGCCGTTGATGCCCCAGGCGATCGGCGTCATCAGCGACGGTCCGCTGTGGGTCACCGCGGCGGTGCCCATCATCAACAGCGACGGCACGCACCTCGAGGCCCGCAACCGGGTCACGCTGTGCCGCTGCGGTGCGTCGGGCAACAAGCCGTTGTGCGACGGCGCCCACAAGGAAGCCGGCTTCTCCGAGCCATAGGCCCTGCTCTGCGGTAGAATGGCGGTCTCCCTTGCCGGTCCCCAGCGACGTCCGACACGGGCGTTCATTTTCCAACTGCGAAGGATCGTCATGCCTACTGCAAAGCCTCGTCCAGCCACCAAGCGAGCCAAGGCTGCTGCAGCCGCCCTTGCCGAGGACCTCACCACCAGCGAAGGTGTCGCCAGGGCGATCCGCCTCGAGTCGATCGATCTGACCCCCTCGGTCAATCGCATCATGAACGCCGGTCTCCACGAGGCCGCCTGCATGCGGGCGATCACCCTGTTCCGCGATTCTGTCGGCGTGCCCGGCGACCCGCACCGCTATCCCGACTATGCCATCGAGGCCGGCCGCAAGGTGCCCGAGACCGTCTGAATCACACGATGACGGCGAGCCGCTCGACGGCTTGCACCACGAAGGGGTCCACCGTCACCGTTCCGCCCTCCACCGCACGCGCCAGGTCGACGCGCATCTCGTGCTCCCAGAAGCGTTCGAGGTGAGCAGTCACTGCGGCGACTGCAGTCTCGTCGGATTCGTGTGAGAACTGACGGGCGATCTGGTTGGCCATGCGCACCAGCGCGCTGAGGCGGTGCTCGGGGTGATCGAGCTCCACCGTCGCCGCCGAGTGCCCCGGCGTGACCTGTACGGCGGTGACCTTGTACTCGGGGCAGTTCGTGGCCCAGTCGCTCCACTCGGTGGTCACCACGTTGGCACCACTGACCGGGTGGTGGAAGGTGGTGTACACGACCCCTTGCGGCATGCGATCCGAGACCATCGCGTGCAGGGTGGTGGCGCCGACCCGACTGGCCAGCGTGACCTCGTCGCCGTCGCGGACGCCGCGCTCCTCGGCGTCGTGCGGGTGGATCTCGAGGATGTCCTCCGGGTGCCACACCACGTTGTCGGTGCGCCGCGTCTGGGCCCCGACGTTGTACTGGCTGAGGATCCGGCCGGTGGTGAGCAGCAGCGGGAACCGCCGGCTGCTGCGCTCCTCGGTCGGCACGTACGGCGTGGCGTTGAACTTGCCGAGACCACGCACGAAGGTGCCCTCGTGCATGATCGGCGTGCCGAGCGGGCGCTGCGTGTTGCACGGCCACTGCACGCTGCCGAGCTCGTCGAGCTTGGAGAACGACACACCGGCGAACGTCGGGGTCAACTGGGCGATCTCGTCCATGATCTGGCTCGCCTCGTCGTAGTGCATCGGCGCACCGAGCGCGGCCGCGAGCTCGCAGGCGACTTCCCACTCCTGCTTCCCACATCGCGAGCGCATGACCGGGCGCACCCGGTTGATGCGCCGCTCGGCGTTGGTGAACGTGCCGTCCTTCTCCAGGAACGACGTGCCCGGCAAGAACACGTGGGCGACCTTGGCCGTCTCGTTGACGAACAGGTCCTGCACGACCAACAGCTCCAGTGCGCGCAGTGCGGTCATGACATGCACGGTGTTGGGGTCGCTCTGGGCGATGTCTTCGCCCTGCACGAACAAGCCCTTGAAGTGACCGTCGATGGCCGCATCGAACATGTTGGGGATGCGCAAGCCCGGCTCGGCCTGGATCTCGTGACCCCACAACTCCTCGAACATCGTCCGCACGCCGTCGTCGCTGACGTGGCGGTAGCCCGACAGTTCGTGCGGGAACGAGCCCATGTCGCACGATCCCTGCACGTTGTTCTGGCCGCGCAGCGGATTGACGCCGACGCCGTCACGGCCAAGGTTACCGGTGGCCATGGCGAGGTTGGCCAGGCCCATCACCATCGTGCTGCCCTGGCTGTGCTCGGTCACACCGAGGCCGTAGTAGATCGCCGCGTTGCCGCCGGTGGCATACAGCCGCGCCGCAGCGCGAAGCTCCGCGGCGGGCACGCCGGTGTGCAGTTCGGTCGCCTCGGGACTGTTCTCGGGAAGCGCCACGAAGGCGGCCCACATGGCGAAGTTGGCCGGGTCGCAGCGCTCGGTGACGAACTGGTGGTCGACGAGATCCTCGGTGACGATCACGTGGGCGAGCGCATTGACGACGGCCACGTTGGTGCCCGGGCGCAGCTGCAGGAAGTGCTCGGCTTCGACGTGGGCGCTGCGGACCAGGTCGATGCGGCGCGGGTCGACGACGATCAGCTTGGCGCCGTCGCGGAGTCGCTTCTTCATGCGTGACGCGAAGACTGGATGTGCGTCGGTGGGGTTGGCGCCGATCAGCAACATGGTGTCGGCCTGCTCGACCGACTTGAAGTCCTGCGTGCCGGCCGACGTGCCAAACGCCGAGTTGAGCCCGAAGCCCGTCGGCGAGTGACAGACGCGTGCACACGTGTCGACGTTGTTGTTGCCGAACGCTGTCCGCACCATCTTCTGCACGACGAAGACCTCTTCGTTGGTGCAACGAGACGACGTGATGCCGCCGATTGCTGCATTGCCGTGGCGGGCCTGGATGTCGAGCAACTTGGCCGCGGTGTAGGCGATCGCTTCGTCCCACGACACGATCTGCCACGGGTCATCGATGTGCTCGCGGATCATCGGCTCGAGCATGCGGTCGGGATGACTGGCGTACCCCCAGGCGAACCGGCCCTTGACGCACGAGTGGCCTTCGTTGGCGCCGCCGTTCTTGTACGGCACCATCCGCACGACCTGCTCGCCTTGCATCTCGGCCTTGAACGAGCACCCGACGCCGCAATATGCGCACGTCGTCAAAACCGTTCGGCGTGGTTGGCCGAGCTCGATGACCGTGTTCTCCGTCAGCGTCGCCGTCGGGCAGACCTGCACGCATGCACCGCACGACACGCACGGCGAATCGAGGAACGAGCCGTTGGCGCCGGCGGCCACTCGGGAACCGAAGCCGCGGCCCTCGATCACCAGCGCGAAGGTTCCCTGCACTTCCTCGCAGGCGCGCACGCAGCGCGAGCACACGATGCACTTCGACGAGTCGAACGTGAAGTACGGGTTGGAGGTGTCTTTCTCCAGGTCGAGGTGGTTGTCGCCGGCGTAACCGTACCGCACCTCACGCAATCCCACGGCGCCCGCCATGTCTTGCAGTTCGCAGTCGCCATTGGCAGCGCATGTGAGGCAGTCGAGCGGGTGATCGCTGATGTACAGCTCCATCACGCCGCGACGCAGCCGCTCGAGCTTGGGTGATTGCGTGGTGACCTGCATCCCCGGTGCTGCGGGGGTGGTGCATGAGGCCGGGGTGCCCTTGCGGCCATCGATCTCGACCAGGCACAGGCGGCACGAACCAAACGCGTCGAGGCTGTCGGTGGCGCACAGCTTGGGCACATCGACGCCGGCAAGCGCCGCGGCGCGCATGATGGAAGTGCCCTCGGGCACCAGCACCGTCTGACCATCGATGGTGATGTCGACTGTCGCCGGCGCGGGCTCGCGCAGTCGTCGGTCGGGGGCGGGTGTACCGAGGTCACGATCGCTGGCGAGAGCCAGGTCTGAGACCCTGGTGAGCACGGACATGCTGAGCGTCATACGGTCGCTCCTACTGGATGGTGGAAGTCGTCGGTGAAATGGGTGAGCGCGCTGCGTACCGGCAGGGGTGTGAGGCCGCCCATCGCACAGAGCGATCCATCGGCCAGCACCTCGCACAGGTCGACGAGCGTTGCGATGTCGGCGTCGCGGTCGCCCGTGTCGCCGCCGACGATCTTGTCGATCAGCTCCACGCCGCGGATGCTGCCGATGCGACACGGTGTGCACTTGCCGCACGATTCGATCGCGCAGAACTCCATCGCAAAGCGCGCCTGGGCGGCCATGTCGACCGTGTCGTCGAACACGACGATGCCGCCGTGGCCGAGCAGCGCATCGGCTGCGGCGAACGCCTCGTAGTCCATCGGCAGGTCGAGCCGCTCAATGGGCAGGTACGAGCCGAGCGGGCCACCGACCTGGATGGCCCGCACCGGGCGGCCGCTCGCGGTGCCACCGCCGAGATCCTCGACCAGTTCGCCCAACGTGATGCCGAACGCGGTCTCGATGATGCCGCCTCGGGCAATGTTTCCGGCCAGCTGGAACACCTGCGTGCCGCGGCTGCGCCCGACACCCAACGAGGCGTACGCGGCAGCGCCGTCGGCCAGGATTGCCGGCACCGTGCCCAGGCTGATCACATTGTTGACGACCGTGGGCTTGCCGAACAGGCCCTCCAACGCCGGCAGCGGCGGCTTGGCGCGCACGACCCCGCGCTTGCCCTCCAGGCTCTCCAACATGGCGGTCTCTTCGCCACAGATGTACGCACCGGCGCCGATGCGCACGTGCACTCGGAAGGCGAAGCCGCTGCCCAACACGTTCTCGCCCAACCAGCCCTTCGACTCGGCCGCGGTGATCGCGGCGCGCAGCGCCTCGGTGGCGTCGGGGTATTCGCTGCGCATGTAGATGAAGCCGTCGTTGGCACCGACCGCCCATCCGGCGATCGTCATGCCCTCGAGCACCGTGAATGGGTCGCCTTCGAACAGCATGCGATCGGCGAACGTGCCGCTGTCGCCTTCGTCGGCGTTGCACGCGATGTACTTCGTCGGCCCAACGGCGTCGAGCACGGTGCGCCACTTGATGCCCGTCGGGAACGCAGCGCCGCCACGGCCGCGCAGGCCGCTGTCGGTGACCTCGGCGACGACCTCGCCCGGCTGCATGTCGAGGGCGCGTCGCAGCCCGACGAGTCCACCGTGGGCCTCGTAGTCATCGGTCGAGCGCGGGTCGACCACGCCGACACGCTGGAAGGTGATGCGCTGTTGCCGGGCCATCCACGGCATCTGCTCGGTCGGGCCCAGCCGCAACGGATGATCACCACCGGTCTGCACGCCACTGGCGATCAAGCTCGGCACGTCGGCCGCACTGACGGGGCCGTACGCGATGCGACCCTGCTCGGTCGCCACTTCGATCATGGGCTCCAGCCACAACATGCCGCGCGAGCCGTTGCGCACGACGCGCACGCCGGGCTGCCCGGTGAACGCCGCAGCGACGTCGTCGGCGCCGGCCGAGCGTGCTGCCGCATCGAGCGGGACGTAGACCACGGTGCCGTCGCCTGTCGACTCGGTCGCCGGGCTCGGCGCGATCTGTTGTGCGGCCCGGTTGATGATCGTTGCGATGCGTGCCTCGTCGACCCGGCCGTACAGGTGCCCGTCGACTGCGACGGATGGTCCGAGCGCACAGTTGCCGAGGCAGAACACTTCCTCGACTTCGACTGCGACACCCGTTGCCAGTTCGGTCGCGGCAGCGAGTAGACCGTTGCCGCCGCGGGCCTGGCAGGCCTCGGCGCGGCAGACCTGCACGATGGGCCCCGCCGGCTCGGTGGTGCGGAAGTCCTTGTAGAAGCTGATGACGCCGTGCACCTCGGCCACCGATTGGTTGAACACATCGGCCAGCACCGGAATCGCCTCGTGGTCGATGTACCCGAACTCGTCCTGCAACGCGTGCAGCGCAGGCATGAGGCCGCCCGGCCAGTCGGCGAACGGACGCACGACTGAATTCAGGTCGGCTGGGGGTGGGGTCGCATCCACGAACGTCGATCGTACGCCAAAACCGGCACGATCGAACCGCGAATGGCGGCCGGCGGCGCGCTCGCTCGTCAGCCGTGCTGCAAGTTCCCCACCTACCATGGGGACAGTGACCGGCATCCTCGTGATCCTCCGCCACGGCGAAAGCACGTGGAACCAGCTCAACCTGTTCACGGGTTGGCACGACGTGCCCCTCAACGCCAAGGGCCTGGCCGAGGGGTCTGCGGCCGGGCACACGATGGCCGACGCAGGGTTGCGCTTCGACGTGGCCCATACATCGGTGCTGGCCCGAGCCGTGGTCACGTGCCATCTCGCCCTCGAGGTGATGGAACAGGTGTGGCTGCCGGTGCAACGACACTGGCGGCTCAACGAGCGCCACTACGGCGCGCTGCAAGGGCTCGACAAGAAAGAGACGACCGAACGCCATGGCGCCGAGCAGACCAAGCTGTGGCGCCGCAGCTACGACGTGCCGCCGCCCCCGGTCGACATCGACAGCCCAGAGCATCCGCTGAACGATCCGCGATATCGGCTGCTGCCGCCCGACGTGCTGCCGGCCAGCGAGTGCTTGAAGGACGTCGTTGCTCGCGTGCTGCCGTACTGGCACGACGTCGTCGCACCGCAGTTGCTCGTCGGCCAGAACGTCTTGATCACCGCCCACGGCAACTCGTTGCGCGCGCTGGTGATGCACCTCGAAGGCGTGTCGGCCGACGACATCGCCGAGCTCAACATCCCGACCGGCGCGCCACGGCAATACGACTTCGACGACGCCCTTCGGATGACCTCGGCCAGGTACCTCGGCGACCCCGCCGCGGTGGCTGCCGCGGCGGCAAAGGTGGCCGCCCAAGCCGGCGGCTGACGACCCTTCGTGCAGCAAGGTACGAGCCACGCACGCTGGATGTCTATGCTCTGCCGATATGGCAAGCAAAAAGGCGTACCTCGACCATCTTCGTAAGGTTTCGTTGTTCTCGGCGTGTTCGCAGAAGGACCTCGAAAAGATCGCCAAGGCGGGTGACGAGGTCGTCATGCCGGCCGGCTCGCTGATCGTCGACCAGGGTCAAACCGGCCGCGAGGCCTTCGTCGTGCTCGAAGGCTCGGTGATGGTCAAGCGCAACGGCAAGAAAGTCGCCTCGTTGGGTCCCGGCACCGTCGTCGGCGAGCTCTCGCTGCTCGACCACGGCCCGCGCACGGCGACCGTGATCTGCGAATCGGACTGCACGCTGTTGTTGCTCAGCCAGCGCCACTTCATGGCGGTGCTCGACGATGTGCCGTCGATGGCCCACAAGCTGCTCGCCTCGCTTGCCGGCCGCATCCGCGACCTCGACCGCCAGTACTACGGCTGAGGTTCGCCGACAACTATTGATCGGCGGTTGATGAGCCGTCGTAGCTGCGAGATCTGGCCCAGCATCACCATCAACGCTGCGCCACCGGCAGCGACCGCCAGCCTCCACAGCCAGACCTGTTGACCGATTCGGGCGCGGCTGGACTCGACCTCGGCGATCGAACGGTCGAGCTCGGCGGGGATCGAGGTCAGTGAGGTCACGGCCTTGTCGAGCGCGGGCGCGGATTCCTCGACGGATCCCGACGCCTCGGCCAGATCGATCTCGACGACGGCGATCGATGCCTCCGCGTCGGTCAGGCTCTTCGACAGGTTCTCGACGCGGTCGAACACCGACACGACGTCAAGCAAACTGCGCACGCTGGCGCTGACCTGTCGGGTCGCGACCAGCGCCTCGACGGTGCTGCTGAGGCCTTCGCCCACCACGGTGATCACTTGCTGCAGTTGCCCGGCGGATGACGCCGAGTCCGCCGCAAGATCGCGCGCCGTCGACAGCGACTGCTCGGTACGTGCCAGGCCGCGTTGCGTCGCCGCGGCGAGCCGACCGATGGCAATCCACCCCGCTACGACCGAACCCACGATCAGCGCGCCGGCGATCAGGGTGAGCGCTTTCGACCGGTACATCGCCGCCCATTGTGGACCGCCACGTGGGCGTTGGACGGCGATGCCACACAGTCAGTCGACGAGCGAGTAGTGATGCTCCAGTTCGCGACGCAGGGTTGGCGAGACGACATGGTTGCGATGGACCTTGGGGGCCCGCAACACGTCGTTCTTGTCGTATGGCACCACCACAGCACCACCCGTGTCGAGGTAGACCGGCGGTGTCAGTGGAATGTAGTGCCGTGCGTGCATGAGACCGGGGGACACAACACCCCACGTCGCCTCTTCGGTGATCTCGTCGTACACCACATCTGTGATGGTTCCGACTTCGGTTCCATGGCGATCGATCACTGGATGACCGCTGTATGCCTGTACTTCGTCGTTCATCTGTCCTCCTTGGGGCTAGGGCCCGCAGATTGATGTCCGACCGCTTTGTCTTCCCTTGGAAGCTACCACCGGGCGCCCATTCTCAAACCTCGACGTCGTCCAAGTATGGTCTGACCTGCCATGAGTACACATCCGGAGCCCTCCCCAACCAACTCAGGCGCTGACCGCAAACGGGTCAAGCCGCACCAACTCGTGATCGGCATCGGCTGCTTCATGGGCCTGTTCACGCTGGTCTCGGGCATCGTGCCGCAGATCACCGGGTGGCATGACAAGAACTCAACGTCACGCGAGGTCTTCGGCGGGGTCCCCGGGGCCCTGCAGGTCGCGTTCTACACGGTGATCCCGGTCATGCTGGTGTGGGGCGCCATCGTGTTCGCCGATCGAGTGCGCAACTGGGAACGCGGCGCACCAGATCGCCGGCGCACCACCACCAAGAACGTGAAGCGGCGTCTTGCCGACTTCCGAGCCGGGGTGTACATGCGCACGCTGTTGCGCGACTCGGCCGCCGGGCTGATGCACTCGATGATCTACTTCGGGTTCCTCGCACTGTTGGGCGTCACGACGGTGCTCGAGGTCGATCACCAGATGCCCGAGAGCGCCAAGTTCCTGCACGGCAAGACCTACATGGCGTACGCGATGTTCGGTGACGGGGCCGGCGTGGTGTTCTTGGCCGGCATCGTCTGGGCCATCGTGCGCCGGTACGTACAGCGGCCGTATCGCATCCGCATCAAGACCAAGCCCGAGCACGCCGCGATCCTCGGCACGTTCTTGTTGATCGGCGCGTCCGGCTTCTTCGCCGAGGCCTTCCGCATCGCCGAGATCGAACGACCGAGCTACGAGAAGTGGAGCTTCATCGGCTACCCGTTGAGCCAACTCGTCAAGGGGCTGGCACCCGACACGCTCACACTGTGGCACCAGATCATGTGGTCGCTGCACGTCGTCGGCTTCGTCGTGTTCCTGGCCCTGTTGCCGATCACCATGTTGCGCCACATGTTCACGTCGCCGCTCAACATGTACCTGCGCGACCGCGAGCGCCCGAAGGGCGCGATGAGGGCGATGCCCGATCTCAGCGAGACTTCCCTGGAGACCTTCGGCGCATCCGTGGTCGAAGACTTCACGTGGAAGCAACTGCTCGACACCGATGCATGCACGATGTGCGGGCGATGCACCAGCGTCTGCCCGGCGCACGCCACCGGCAAGCCGCTGGATCCCCGCGAGATCGTGCTGAAGACGGGCGAGGTGATGGCCGCCACCGCGGCGCACGGTCACGTCAGCCCGCCGATCGGCACCGACGCCGAGATCACGATCTCATCGAACTCGTTGTTCGAGCGGATCACCGCGGAGGAGATCTGGAGCTGCACCAGTTGCCGGGCGTGCGACGAGGTGTGCCCGGTCAACATCGAGATCCTCGACAAGATCCTCGACATGCGCCGCTACCTGTCGCTGATGGAGAGCAACTTCCCGGCCGAACTGGGCAACGCCTACCGGGCGATGGAGAACCAGGGCAACCCGTGGGGCATGAACCAGGGCGAGCGCGGCGACTGGGCCAAGGGCCTCGACGGAGTGACCATCGTCGACCCGGGTCAGCCGATCACTTCCGAGTACCTCTACTGGGTCGGCTGCGCCGGTTCGTTCGACGACAAGAACCGCAAGGTCACCCAGGCCATGGCCAAGCTGCTGCGCCGGGCGGGCATCGACGTGGCGATCCTCGGGCCGAGCGAGATGTGCACCGGCGATCCGGCGCGGCGCAGCGGCAACGAGTACCTCTTCCAGATGTTGGCCATGCCGAACGTCGAGATGCTGAACGGCATGGGCGTGCGCAAGATCATCGCCCAGTGCCCGCACTGCTTCAACACGCTGAAGAACGAATACCCGCAACTCGGTGGCAACTACGAGGTCATCCATCACACCCAACTGCTCGAGTCGTTGATCGAGACCGGCAAGCTCGATGTCTCGCTGGCCACACTGGAAGAGCGCATCACGTATCACGATTCGTGCTACCTCGGCCGGCACAACGACGTGTACCTGGCGCCGCGCAAGGTCGTCGGCTCCATCAAGGGAATCGAGATCGTCGAGATGCCGCGCAACGGCACGACGGGCATGTGCTGCGGCGCCGGCGGCGCCCGGATGTGGATGGAAGAAACGATCGGCACAAAGGTCAACGACGAGCGGGCTCGCGAAGCGATCTCCACCGGTGCGTCGCGCGTCGCCACTGCCTGCCCGTTCTGCTACATCATGCTCGACGACGGGGTGAAGGCGGCGGGCGTGGAGGAGACCGAGGTGAAGGTCGCCGACATCGCCATCCACCTGCTCGACGCCATCGAGGCCGGGGAGCGCAAGCTGGCCAACCAGGACACGCCACTCAGCACCTCGACCTGATCGAGCGCGCCGGAGCGTCGGCGTCGGCTACGGCACTCCGATCGGTTCGATGGCGACGGACTCGCCGGTCTCGATCGACGTCTGCACGGCGCGACCGATCAGCGTGGCACGGGCACTGGCGACAGCGCCGGGCCCCGCCGGGCCTGTGCCGCGAATCGCCGCGGCAAACGCATCGGCCTGGGCGCCGACGCCCGCTCCGGTGACGTCGGCGACGTCAACCCCGTCGAGGTCGACCATGCCGTCCGCAGTGCCGAGGCGAACGCGCCCGGCAGGCAACAGATCGATCAACAACGCTCCTCGCGAGCCGAGGATCTCGGTGCGCACGTCGTCGCCGAAACGGCAGTTGCGCGACAGATCGACGGTGGCAATCGCACCACCTTCCAGTTCCAGCACCGCGATCAGGTTGTCGACATCGCCAACCTCCGCCAACGACGGATCGACGATCGGCGCGGCGTAGGCCCGCACGCGGATGACGCGGTGCCCGCTCAGCCATTCGGCGAGGTCGTACTCGTGCACACCGCAGTCGATCGCCAGACCACCGCTGACACGCGGATCGCAGAACGACGCCGGCGGCGGGTCGGCATCCCATTGGGCCAACCGCAGGTACAGCGGCACGCCGATGCGATCCGCCTCGAGTGCGTCCTTCGCCGCCCGCCACGGCGCGGCATAC
The DNA here is from genome assembly GCA_039931555.1 of Ilumatobacteraceae bacterium. GTDB lineage: Bacteria > Actinomycetota > Acidimicrobiia > Acidimicrobiales > Ilumatobacteraceae > JAENVT01. Next base: position 30,588 of record JBDTRP010000126.1, read on the forward strand.
CGGCGCCAGAACCCCAGCTGCAACACTCGCCCGGCACGGGTGGCCGCGTGATCGATATCGAGCGATTCGTCAGGGTCGAGCGACAGCGGCTTCTCACAGAGCACGTGCAGACCGGCGGCCAGTGCGGCGCGGACCTGCGCTGCATGCAGCGGGGTGGGCGTGGCCAACAGGCACGCTTCCACACCCGCGAGCTCGAACGCATCGGCCGGCTCGGCCAGCAGCCGTGCCGTGGGGAACAGCAGCGCCGCGGCGGCCCGTGCGTCGGCACTGGGGTCGGCGACGGCGACGACCTCGATGGATTCGAGCGTGGCGAGCGCGCGAGCGTGCACGGACCCCATGCGGCCGAGACCGACGAGAGCGAGTTGAACGGGATCAGACATGAGTCCGAACCCTATGTGGCCGCTCCACGTGCCCGACGCATCCGAGCCACGGCCGTTCACTAGCCTTGCTCGATGCGTGGCCGAGCCGCCTGCCTGATCAGCATTGCCGTGGTGGCCACGGGCCTGGCCTCCACGCCACCGCACCTCGCCCATGCCGAGATCAGTACCGAGTGTGCATCCGGCACCGACACCGCAAGTCTCAACCGGCTCATCACCAACGAGCTCGGCGATCTGGTCGGGTTCGACACGACCCGGGTGATCGCCCTGCCAGATGGGCGCAACGTGTGGACCGTGCAGGACGCATTCATCTCGCCGACACCGGGCGTGCGATCGTCGTCGCTGCGCCCGCCGACCGGGTTCGCCCACAACGCGCTGATCGTGCAGCAAGGAAGGTGCTTCACGACGCTGCACGGGCCGATCACGCCCGGCGCCCACTGCGCAGTCGCCGACGCGTCGTACGTCGGCGGCGACCTGACGGCGACGTGCAGCCACTGGTTCTGGCCGATGAGCGGCGGGCTCGACCAGGCGAGTCGGCTGGCAATCTTCTACGTCGAGATGGTCAACGAGTTGGGCTCCGGGGCGGCCTCACCCGCGCATCCCGTGGCGGTGTGGGTGGCGCGGCTCGACGTGGCCACGCTTGATCTCATCTCGTTCGCGCCAGCGCCTGTTTCGACCGCTGCGGTCGTCTATGGATCGGCGGTCGAGTCCGACGGGGCGTTCAGCTACCTGTTCGGCTGGTCGTACGATCAGTTCAACCTGCCCGATCTCACCTCGCCACCGCCGTCTCAAGTGTTCGTGGCTCGCGTTCCAGTGGGCCGCTTCGATCTGCAGCCGAGTTACTGGGACGGCCACAACTGGGTTGCCAACCGCAGCAACGCCGCACCGATCAGCGTCACACCTGACGGCGCTGACAACCCGATGCAGCCGCGGCTGATCAACGGCAAGTGGACCTCGGTGGTGAAGATCGGTGACTGGAAGGGCAGCGCTGTTCGCGTCGACGTGGCGCCTGCACCACAGGGGCCGTGGGTCACGGTGCAAACGGTGACAGTGCCGACTCGCACGGTCGACGGGCGGACGAACACCTACGCCGCCCAGCTGATGCCGTGGCGATCCGACACCGGCAACCTCGTGGTTGCAATCTCGAACAACGCATGGCAGATGGAGCCGCTGGCGTTCGACAACCCCACCCTCTACCAGCCGCGGCTGTTCGAGCTCGCTGCGCCGCCGGGATTGCCTGCACCACAGCTCGCAGCCACGACCGAGCCGCTCGGCTTCGTGCCGACCAGCCCTCCCATCCGGGCCATCGACACACGCGACAGCGCGCCGGTGGCGGGCGGCCATGTGTTGCGGGTCGGCCTCGCGGGCATGGTGATCGACGATGCTCGCGCCGCGGTAATCGATCTCGCGGCCGTCGACCCGAGCGCTGCCGGGTACCTCACCGCGTTCTCGTGCGACGAGCCGATGCCGCCGACCTCGAACCTCAACTACCTCATCGGCACGACACGGGCAACGCACGCCGTGGTCCGCCTCGCCGCCGATCGCTCGATCTGCGTGTTCACGATGGTCGACACCGATGTGTTGGTCGACGTGACCGGCAGCTACTCGACTGCGCCCTCGGCACTGGGCTTCCACCCCATTGCGCCGACGCGCATCTACGACTCACGGCTCGACGGCGGGGCGTGGCGCACCGGAGAGACGCGGCCGATCGCCGTGCCACCGGCAGCCTCGGGTGTGGCGATCAACGTGACCATCACCGAACCTGAGTCGGCCGGTTTTGTCACCGTGTTCCCGTGCCAGGCAGCGCTTCCCGTGGTCTCCAACGTCAACTACGTGCCGGCGCAGGTGGTCGCCAACCTGGTGCAGATCGGCGTCGCCGATGGAGAGATCTGCGTGCACAGCAGCGCGCCGGCGCACATCGTGATCGACCTGCAGGGAACGTACGATGCCGCGCCCGACGGGTTGCACTACCAGGCTGTCGCGCCGACCCGGCTGGTCGACACGCGGACCGGCCTGGGCTCGGTGTTCGGTCGCGTTGCCCTCGACGTTCCGCAGATCGGGATCCTCCCCGCCAACGCGCCGGTCGCCACGTCCGCTGTGCCCGCGAGCGTGCAAGCACTGATCGTCTCGATGATTGCCGTCACACCGCGGAGCTCGGGTTGGGCCGAGATCGGGCCGTGCGTCGAACCCGGTTGGTCGACGCCGTACCACTCGTCGACGCTCAACTTCGTTGCCGCCGACGTCGTCGCCAACCAAGCCATCACCCCCACCCGCGCCGCAAGCGGCGCCGACATCTGCACCTTCGCCACGTCCCCTGCGTTCCACGTCGTCGACCTCACCGGCTGGTTCATCTAGCCCGCACCCGGCTCGGCTCGGGCTGGCTCGGGTCGGGTCAGGCTGGCTCGGCTCGGGTCGGGTCAGGCTGGCTCGGGTCGGGCGCGATTCCGGTACTGCCACTACTCAGACCGCGCCCGCAGACCCTCGTCGGGCGCGATTCCGGTACTCCCGATTCCAGTTCCGCGCCCACACGGACGGGTCAGTGGCTGAAGTTCTCGAAGTAGCGACTCGGCGTCGGGCCGCGCTGGCCCTGGTACTTCGAGCCGGTGGCGCCGCTGCCGTAGGGCTTGTCGGCGGGCGTGGTCATCTTCATGAAGCTGACCTGGCCGATCTTCATGCCCGGGTACAGCGTGATCGGCAGCGTGGCGATGTTGGTGAGCTCGAGCGTGATGTGGCCGTCGAAGCCGGCGTCGATGAAACCGGCGGTCGAGTGGATGATCAGGCCGAGCCGACCGAGGCTCGACTTGCCCTCGATCCGCCCGACCAGGTCGTCGGGCACGCCGATGCGTTCCAGCGTGCTGCCGAGCACGAACTCGCCGGGGTGCAGCATGAACACCCCGTCCGGCTCGATCTCGACCGGCTCGGTGAGGGTCGCCATGTCTTCCTTCACATCGATGACCCGCGCCGTATAGTTGCGGAACACCCGGAACAGGTTGCTGATCCGCACATCGATCGACGACGGCTGCACGAAGGAATCCTCGAAGGGCTCGATGATGATTCGCCCTTCGGCGATCTGTTCGCGCAACGTTCGATCGGAAAGAATCACGTGCCGACGCTAACCTCTGTGCCACCGACGCGGGTGTAGTTCAGAGGCAGAACATCAGCTTCCCAAGCTGAGAACGCGGGTTC
>JBDTRP010000127.1:0-4376 GCA_039931555.1 Ilumatobacteraceae bacterium
GGCCCACGCCGTGATCATCGACGGCCGATGCACGGAGTAGTGGTCGTAGAGATTGGCGATGTGGCGCACGGCGGCGAACCTTCGGTCGCGCTTGGCATCGTTGGGATCGCTAGCCCCGAGGTGGCCGGCCAGCACGTAGAGCCACCGCTCGTCGAGATTGGCCTCGACGACATCGAGCAACGACCACGCCAACCGCTCGGGCCGCCAGGGGTCGGTTGCCGGGTCGATACCGGTGGCCGCGGCGAGCGCCGACTGGACCATTGCCCCCGGGAACGGGAATCGGAGATTGGCGCACACGCCGTCGGCGCGACCCGCATCCGCACCCAGGCGGGCCGAGAGGCGATGAGCCAGCCAGCGCTCGACGCCGCGGGAGTGCACGGCGACAACCTCGGGAATGAACGGGTCGTCGACCGGTGCGGCAAGGAGGTCGGCGAGCACGTCGGCCAGCACATCGGCCCGTTCAGCCCGGTGCACGACGAACGTCAAGCGGGCTCCTCCATCACGACCACGATAGGGGTCGTCGGCCATGGGTCGGAACGGAGCCGGTCAGAGCCGGTCGCGATCACAATCGCTGCCCGACACTGCCAGCTGACAAAACACACGTGATTTCTTCAGATTTGGTTTGCAATCTGCGGGTGGTCGAACTAGTGTTCGTGCAGCGACATTCCCCGCCTTGCCGGTTCGCCGGCCATGTACTGCCACTTCTGACCGAAGGATCTGCGCATGGATGTCGCCGCTGTGCATTGTTTGATCGACGCGATTGTTGCCGTCGATGATGATTGCGGAGACCGTGACGCGCTGTCTGCCACGGTTGGCGATGTCAGCCGGTTGCTGGCCTGGTGCCAGGGTCAACAGATTCGCCTGACACGCCTCATCAGCGACGTGGTCGCATTTCCCGAGCAGGCCCTGGCCGGCCCGGCACACATCGGCTTGCCGGGCGCGTCGAGGTTGCTCGACCGCGCCACCACCGCCGGTACCGCACCACTCCTGGGTGCTGCGGTGCTCGATGGCGCGGTGTCGGGCGAACACATCGATGCGTTGACCCGCACGCTGCGTTCGGTCGAGCCCGATGTGCGCAGCGAGTTGTTGGCCCGCGCCGACTCCTTGGTCGATGTCGCCTCTGCATCGACGCCTGAGGAGTTCTGCCGACGTCTTCGCTTGGAAGCTCGCCTCTTGGAAACCGACGACGGCATGACCCGCTACGAGCGGCAACGCCGGGCCGCCCGATTGCGTAGCTGGACCGATCGTGAAACCGGGATGTGGTGCCTGTCGGGGCGCTTCGATCCCTTGACGGGGGCGACGCTGTCGCAAGCCCTCGATGGTCAACTCGCTCGAATCTTTGCCGAGGGCGTCCCCGACCCCTGCCCGTCGGACCCGCTCGAAAAGCAAGACCACCTCCGCGCCATCGCCTTCGTTGCGCTGGTCAACGGCAAGGGGGGTGGGGTCGGTCGCCCCGAGGCAATCTTCGTGGTCGACACCCGCGACCCCGATCCTGTCACCGGTGGCCCGATCATCGACTGGGGGCTGCCGATCGAGCTCCCCAGCCGCGTGCTCGACGAGTTGTTACAACGTGCCGACATCCACACGGTCATCGTTCGCAACGGCGTCGTGATCTCTGCACCCGGCGAGCTCAACCTCGGGCGCACCAGCCGCCTTGCCAATCGTGCCCAACGCCGGGCCTTGCGTGCGCTGTACTCGACCTGCGCGGTCCCAGGTTGCTCGGCTCGGTTCAGCAACTGCAAGATCCACCACGTCATCGAATGGGACGACCAAGGCGTCACCGACCTGTGCAATCTCCTCCCAGTGTGCGCCCGCCACCACACCACGTTGCACGCCGACAACTGGCAACTCACCCTCGCCGCCGACCGAACACTCACCATCAACCTCCCCGACCACACCACCCTCACCACCGGCCCACCCAAACGAAGCGCAGAATGAAACCGCCCGAACAAACACCAGCTCAGCGGCTCGCCCCCCAGGACAATTCGTTGATCGCTCGTAGCCCTGCCGCGCCCCGGGAAACACAGTGAGCGTTCGCATCCGCAAGTGATCGCTGTCAGGATCAACGATGTGGCAGTTGATGATCTGCTCATCGAGCGGTTGCTGAGGGTGATCGACGAGGGTCGCAGGACAGCGACCTACAAGCTGGCGTTGTTGCTCGGCCTCATCGACGCGGTTGCCATATCACCCGGCGAGTCCGAAATTCCGACCCGCTTGATCGCCGAGCGCGTGCTTGTTCTGTACTACCCGCAGACCCGCGCCTATGTCGACACTCGAGGCGGCGCTCGCACACCGCGTCAGATCTCGATGAAATCGTCGGCTGCACTCACGGCAGTGGAGGGCTTGCGCACGTTGGCGCAGGCGTGTCACTGCCGCAACATCGACGACGCACACGCCGCTCTGCCGGTCGACTACCAACGAACGCTTGATGCGGTCGAGGAGACCTTCGTTCGCTATCCCATCCCGCTCATGCAGGTGGTGGGGGCACGCGTGGTGCCATTCCTCTACGTGGTCGATTGGCAGGAGGGCACCTCGTTGAGACCGTTGCGGCGCACCGCCGCTGACCGAGTCCGATTGCTCGACGGTGTCGCAGATCGCCTGGTCGTGCTAGGACCGATGCTGCGACCGCTCATCGAGTTGCATTGGACTCGGGATGTGGCTCGGTGGACAGGGCTGTCGATGGAAGACGAGGCGCTTCGTACGCACCTTTTCGGAAGTGCCAGAATGAGCTTCCCCCGGCCGCTCGTGGCAGACCTCCGCGACATGCAGGATGGTCGCTGCTTCTATTGCGGAGATCAGCTTGGTGCGCGACAGGAGGTGGACCACTTCCTCGCCTGGTCACGTTGGCCCAACGACGCCATCGAGAACCTCGTCATTGCCGACACTTGCAACGGCGCCAAGAGCGACCATCTCGCCGCGACCGAACATCTCGTCCGCTGGCGCCTACGGATCGCCACGCACCTCGACGATCTCGCAACCGTTGCCCACAACCGCCACTGGACAACTTCTCCTGACCGAACACGAGCACTCGTTCAGAGCACTTACTCCCACGTGCCGGCGGGGACACCACTGTGGCTGGCGGGCAGGAGGTTCGAGATCGCCACAGGACCTCTGTTGGCCTAATCGCCCACGTGGTGGGAGTCAGTTCTGACCGCTTGAACACAAGGAGCAGACCGGCTCACACCACGTCGTAGACCCCGCCCGCAGGCCTCTCAGCCGATGCAGACGCTGCTGGAACCAGTGACGATGGCGCTCAACACGGTGCCCCCGCCGGTCGGGACGGCACCGATGGCCGTGTCGCCGACCCGAGTCGCCTGGTGGCATGTCGTCCCACGTCGATCTTGACAGTCGCTCCGGAAATGTTGGTGGTGCCAATGCCCAAGATCGTCTCACTCTGATCACCCTTCACCGTGACGTCACCAGCAGCTCGTACCGTGGCGGTTTGCCCAGCTTTCACGTCGAAGGAGGAAGCTGCATCGACCGCGACTGTGCCACGCGTACGGCAATGGCACTGCCGACGACAGAGACGAAAGTACAGTTGTCCTGCTTGATGGAGATACCGGCATCGCTCAGGTAACAACGGCACCGATGGCACCGATGGCACGATCGGTGCCCCGGGCGTGAGTCCTACCGTGGCGCCCCAGTCGGGGGGCTTCTTCGCCAGCGGGCGCCGTCCGCGGTCCGCCGTCTGATCGAGTTGCTACGATCGACCCACTGCGACGCCAATGATGGCGTTGAGGAGGTCGCGATGGGATGCTACGCCGAGCGAGTGCTGCCCCGGCTCATCAACGCCGGCTGCGGAATGAAGTCATCGAACCGACTTCGAGAACGGGCGTGCGCCGGCCTTCACGGACACGTTGTCGAGATCGGCTTCGGCTCTGGCCTCAACATCCCCTTCTATCCCGCCGCGGTCACCGGCGTCGCTGCCATCGAGCCCGCCGAACTCGCCTGGCAGCTCGCCGAGAAGCGATTGGCGGCATCGAGCGTGACCGTCGAGCGCGCCGGCCTCGACGGGCAATCGATACCACTGCCCAACGACAGTTGTGACACGGCACTGTCGACATGGACGCTGTGCACGATCCCCGACGTCGCCGCTGCGCTCAGTGAGATACGTCGAGTGTTGAAGCCGGGCGGCACACTTCACTTCATCGAGCACGGGCTGGCACCCGACGACAAGGTACGACGCTGGCAACACCGACTCGAGCCGATGCAGAAGCGGCTGTTCGGGGGATGCCACCTGACCAGACCGATCGCCGATCTGCTGACCGGCGCCGGGTTCACCTTCAGCGAGATCGACGTCTTCTACGAGCCAGGCGTGCCCAAGTTCCTCGCCGCCGACTCACTCGGCGTCGCCGCGGCGTGACCTGACGAACACG
>JBDTRP010000128.1:0-7875 GCA_039931555.1 Ilumatobacteraceae bacterium
TGGTCGCAGTCTGCCGGGTCCGCCAGCCATCGCTGCTGTCGACAGTCGAGTTGTTGCCGGCAGTGTCGTAGGTGGCCTGGGTCGTCGATGTCCAGGTGTCGTACGGAGACGAGAACAGGTTGATCGTCTGCCAGCCGTCGGTGGCGTCTGCGGTCGTGTTGCTGGCGTTGTACTGCGCCGCCGTCACCGTGTTCCAGGTGGTGCTGGTTGCGGTCTGGCGTGTGCGCCAGCCATCGGTGGCATCTGTGGTCGAGTTGTTCCCGGCGGTGTCGTACGTACCCTGCGTCGTCGACTCCCACGTGTCGTACGGCGATGAGTAGGCCTTGGCCGTCTGGAAGCCGTCCGTTGCGTCGGTCGTGGTGCTGCTGAGGTTGTACTCGGCGAGGGTGATCGACGTCCACGGCGTGACGCTGCTGCCGGACGTGGTGGTGCGGAAGCCGTCTGCCTCACCAGACACTGTATTGCTGCGGACGTATTGAGTCGACGTGATGGTCGTCCATCCGCCAGGTGTGCTGGTGCCTGCGCCGGTGGTACGAATTCTGTGGCCGTCGCTCGAGTCGGTCGTGGAGTTCTTGTTCAGGTAGTTCGAGCCCGACTCCGTTGACCAGCTACCAGACGCGTTGCCGGAGCTCGACTTCTCGTACACCACGCCGCTGGTGGCGTATTGATAGATCACGTTGTTGGCGCGTTGATAGTCGGTGTGGTAGCCGCGCTCCCAGACGACGTTGTTGCCGCGCTGGTAGCCGAGGTGGTAGCCGCGCTCCCAGACGACGTTGTTGCCGACCTGATAGCCGGCGTGCGAGCCACGCTCGTAGACGACGTTGTTGCCGCGCTGGTAGCCGAGGTGGTAGCCCTTCTGGTAGTCGACGGTGTCGCCCCGGTCGTAGGCAAGGTGATAGCCGGCGCTCGCCGTCGTCCAGTTCGAGTAGGCACCGGTCGGAAGATGCGCTCCGGTGTCGGTGGGCAGCGTGCCAACGAAGATGCCGATCACATCGACCTTGCCCCGATCACGCATGACGCGCTCGGCGCGGTTCCAGCCGATCTGGGCGTATGTCGAGCCGGTCGAGGCCGGCAGGCCGGCGTCGAGCGGGTCCACTGTCACGGCGGCCGTCGAGGATGTCGCGTTGATGCGGCTGTACGTCGGCACGCCGTCGGTGAAGAAGATCACCTTTGCGGGCAACTGTGCGGGGATGGTGCCGTCGACGTTGCGCAACATGCGCATGAAGCCGTCCTCCCAGTTCGTGCCGCCGTTCTGGCGGATGCCACTCGTGGAGACGGCCGGGTCGCCGATGAGGTTCTTCAGGGCCAGCACGTCGCTGTCGACCAGCATGTCGTACCACTTTGGCTCGCCGGCCGCGCTGGACCCGAGGATGACGCCGGTCGTCGCGAACGTGACGATCTCCAGCTTGACGGGGGTGCCGGCGAACTCGTCGAGGAAGCTGCGGATGCCGCCCTTGATCGACGCCATCTGCGTATTGGTGATCGAGTTCGAGGTGTCGACGATCATCCCGATGTTGCCGCCGCAACGTGACCGGGCAGCGGTGAAGGTCGGTGCGCCGGACAGATCTTCCGTCGACAGGTTCGCCTCACGGTTCGTACCGCCGGCACTGAGGAAGATCTGGCTCTGTCCACCACTCGCACTGGTGCCGCCGCCACCACCGTTGACGGTCACGACGACGCGTTGTCCGTTCTTGTTCTTGAGACCCGGGTCGACAATCGGGGTGGCGTTGGCACCACTGGTGTCGAGTGGGTCTGTGGCCTTGCTGACCGTGATGATCCAGTCGGGCTTGGTGACTCCGGGGACGAACGTGACACCGATCGGCGGCGGCGTGAGATCATGCAGCACGATCTGGGTGTTGCACGTCGGCGCATCGCCGCCGATCGAATCGCACTTGACCCGGATCAACTGGTACTCACTCCCGACGAGCATCACACGGTACGACACCTTGGTGATCGTGGTCACCGGGTTGCCGGCGACCACGATCGAACTCGTCCATGTCAGCAGCAGTGCATTGGAACCACCGACCAGCGCGCTGCTCGGGCACGCGGGGGTCGGGCCACAGGGCATGGCTGCGGGATCGGTGTCCTCGGACTCCGATGACGCCAGGTCAGTCGGCATGAAGAGACCGACGTTCTGTTCAGACCGTGAGTTGTTGGCGCGACCCATCGTGTTGTCCCGGTTGGAGAGCATCACGTTGGTTGCCACGGCGAGCGTGGTCGCCAGGATCGCGGTGAGGGTGACACTGACGAGCAGTTCGGGCAGGGTCATGCCCGCATCCCGATGCTGTCGCGCCCACTTCGTCTGGAATTGCATGAGTTGTAACCGTCCCTTTCGTGGCTTACACATCGTTCTTGATCACCCGGATGGTCTGCTTGACCAGGTGCGTTGGGCTCTGCACGGTGATGGTGACCCGCTGGATCATCATCGCCGTACGTCCGCCCGGTGGGCAGGCGCCCGTTATCCATGAGCCCGGCGTTGCCGCCAACACTGTCGAGCCCGGTTGGAAGTACTCGTACGTGGCGCTCGCCAGCGAGGGATCCCAGCCCTTTGCCTTGACGGCGGCCTCGACGTACGGCTGGTAGTCGCATTGGGCCGGGGCCCGGTTCAGGCGGTCCGCAGCGTTCTGCAGGACGGTTTCTGTTTCAGATGCTTCGCGGGTCCTGCTCGAGGCCGTGATCGACGAGGCGGATGCGATGAGCAACGGAATCACCACGATGCCGATCAGCACGATGGTGATCACGACCTCGACGAGCGAGAACCCATCGTCGGGCGCGCCCGCGTCGACGTTGTTGTTGTCGTCGTCGCCTCGTCGCTTGACTACTCGAAGGTTCATTGCCGCCGCCCGGGATGCGTCACGTGGGCATGACCAGTCCATGCCTCACTGAGCTATCGGAGGAGTGTGGGGTCTGGTTGAGCGAAAAACCGTCAAGGTTTTCTCAGATGATTCGCAAGAGTTTCTTGCGGAACTCTCAGTCGATCGTCGTGCGTGGCTCGGCCTCTGTAGGCGAACTGCCGGCCGGAGCGGCGTTCTCGGCCTTGCCGGTCTCTCCACGCGCCTCTTCCAGCGCGGTCTTGAACTCGTGCTGGGCCTTGCCGAGGTTCTTGGCCAGCTTGGGCAGTTGCGCGCCGCCGAACAGCACCAAGACCACCACCAGGATGAGGATGAGTTCGGGAGGCCCGATGTCCATGACGGAAGAATATCCCGGCAGAGTCAGTGCACGTCCCGTTCGGAGAATGCGAAGCGGCGTTCCCGGAACAGGCGCAGACACGCGTCGACGATGGTTGCATCGAACAGCGTGCCGCGGCGGCTCTCGATCTCGTCGAGCGCCGCGTCGAGCCCTCTGCTCGCCCGGTATGGGCGATCCGACGACATCGCCTCGACGACGTCGGCGACGGCGATGATCTGCGCCGCAAGGAGGATCTCGTTGCCGACCAAACCCTGCGGGTACCCGGAGCCGTCGATGCGCTCATGGTGCTGCAGGATCATGTCCGCGATCGGCCAAGGGAATTGGATGCCCCGCACGATGTCGGAGCCGGCGCGAGCATGCTCTTCGAGCAGCGCCAGTTCGGTGGGCTTGAGGTGACCAGGCTTGCTCAGGATCTCCGACGGCATCGAGAGCTTTCCGATGTCGTGGATCCTGGCTGCGATGCGAATGCCGGCGATCTCATCTTGGGCGAGCCCGATCTCGTTGGCGATGGCTACGGAGAGCTCGGCAACCCGTCGCTGGTGGCCGGCGGTGTAGGGGTCGCGGGCCTCAGCAGCGTTGGCGATGGCGTCGACCGACGCTTCGGTGAGGGCGGCGAGCGCGGTCTCGTTCTCCTTGCGGTCGGTGACGTCGACGAAGATGATGCCGAGTCCGACGATCTCTGCGTCGACCCTGATCGGGTAGATGTTGTCCAGCCAGTAGTGAACCTTGCCCTGGTCGACGAGGCTGGGGCCGCTGAGTTCCACGTTGAGAACCGGCTGACCCGTTTCGAGCACCTTCCGACAGTGCTGCTCGATCTGCGGCCACAGCGCCGGAGCCACCTTGGCGAGAGTCTGCCCGAGATGCTCATCGACCGAATCGGCGCCGTCGAGCGCCGCCACGATCTCGTTGACCCGCACGTATCGGAACTCTCGATCGAGGAAGAGGAGCCCGACCGGCGCGGTCGACAGGAGTGTGTCGAGAAGGGCATGCGTCTCGTTCGCCTGTTCGTCGAGTTGGCGGCGAGCCTCGTGAGCTTCGTGGTCGTAGGCCCGGTCGGTGAGCGTGCAGACCCACCTGTCGAGGGTGCCATCGGTTGCCAACACCGGTGACGCATGCTCGGCCATCACGCGGTACTCGCCGGCACCATTGCGGATTCTCAGCACCGTCTCGCACGACGATCGCCGGTGGCGCGCCCGCCTCCAGCCCGCACACACCGCATCGGCGTCGTCCGGGTGCACCAAGTGGAACCAGGACCGTCCACAGATGTCGGCGGGTGAGAGACCGATGAATGCGGCGCCGCGGGCGTCGATGTACTCCAAGGTGCCGTGAACTCCCATGATGAACACCATTGGAGCCTGCGCACCGACCTCCGAATTCGGGACGGTATCGATGACCTGGCCCGCCGCTGTCTGTTCACCTCTCACGCCTTTGGCAACCTTTCGTCACCACCGCAAACCACCATGCGTACATCTACTACCACTGTGGGTCAAACAACACGCGGTGCACAGTGCCGAACGTCCCAAACGGCCCCGTAACAGGGCCTCAAGGCCCGACGCCGGGGACTCTGTGTGAGCGAAAAAGCCAGCGGCGGACCGTCTCTGTGCTCACACAGAATCTCGCCCGGCGCTTGGGGTCAAGTCGACGCGTCGGAGGAGTTGTGCGTTCAGGGCGACGACGATCGTTGAAAGGCTCATCATGATTGCCCCGATTGCTGGGGCGAGTGTGATGCCCGCCCATGACAAGGCCCCGGCGGCGAGTGGGATGGAGATGATGTTGTAGCCGGCAGCCCAGGCGAGGTTCTGGCGCATTTTGCGGTATGTGGCCTTGGACAGGTCGATGACCGCCGTGACGGATCGGGGATCGTTGCCGGCGAGCACGACACCCGCGGATTCGATGGCGACGTCGGTGCCGGCGCCGATGGCGAGTCCGACATCGGCGCGAGCGAGCGCTGGGGCGTCGTTGACGCCGTCGCCGACCATCGCGACCTTGTAACCGCGGGCTTGGAGTTCGGCGACCTTGCTCTGTTTGTCCTCGGGCAGGACCTCGGCGAATACTTCGTCGATGCCGAGTGCCTTGGCCACGGAATCGGCGACCTGTTGGGCGTCGCCGGTGATCATCACGACACGGTCGATGCCGATGGCGTGCAGGTCGATGACTGCTTGGCGGGCTTCCGGGCGGATCTTGTCCTCGAGGGCGAAGGCTCCGATGATCGCGTTGTCGCGAATGAGGTGCAAAACCGCTGCACCTCGCTGGGTCCAGGCGTCGACCTCGGCCCGCATCGAATCAGGAGCCTCGAGATTTCGTTCACGCAGGAGCACCGGGCCGCCGACAGCGAGCCGGTGCCCGTCGACGGTGGCCTCGACGCCGCGTCCGGTGATCGCCGCGAAGTCTGTCGCGGTCGCGGTGTCGCCTCGTTCGCGGGCGGCTGTGACGATCGCGCGTGCAAGCGGGTGCTCGCTGTCGGTCTCGACACCACCGCCGAGACGAAGCACCTCGTCGGTGGTGACACTGTCGGCAGCGGCGACGCCGGTGACGACGTGTCGACCTTCGGTGAGGGTGCCGGTCTTGTCGAACAGCACAGCGGTGATCGTGCGCATCCGCTCGAGGGCGAGACGATCTTTGACCAGGATCCCGTTGTGAGCGGCGAGCGCGGTGGACAGCGCGATCACGAGCGGGATGGCCAGGCCGAGCGCGTGCGGGCAGGCGATCACCAGCACGGTCACGGTGCTCGTCACGGCCTGCTTCGTGTCGCCGGCCAACCGCCAGGCGACGAACGTCACGATCGCCGAGCCGGTGGCGACGTAGAACAGCCATTTGGCGAACCGGTCGGCCAGAACCTGGGCCCGACTGTTCGAGGTTTGCGCTTCGGCGACAAGGCGTTGGATGCCCGCCAACGCCGTGTTGTCGCCAACCGCCGTCACCCGGACACGGATCGAGGAATCCGTCGAAACGGTCCCCGCTACGACTGTGTCACCGTGGCCCTTGGCGACAGCCCTGGACTCGCCGGTGATCATCGACTCGTCGAGTTCCGCTTCGCCCTCCTCGATCCGGCCGTCCGCAGGCACTCGCCCGCCGGCGCGAACAAGCACCAGCTGGCCTGCTTCGAGGTCCGAGATAGCGACCGTGCGGATCTGCTCGCCGTCGACGAGGTCGGCCTCGTCGGGTAGCAGCGCTGCGAGCGCGGCAAGTGCGCCGCGAGCCTGTCCGATCGCCTTCATCTCCTGCCAGTGCCCGAGGAGCATGATCGTCACCAACGCAGCGAGCTCCCACCAGAACTCGAGATCGAACCAGCCGAGACTCGACGCCATCGACGACGACCAGGCGACCGTGATCGCCATGGCGATCAACAGCATCATCCCCGGAGCCCGATCACGGACCTCCGACACGGCGCCTTTCAGGAACGGCCAACCGCCCCACAGGTACACGAACGTGCCCAGCACCGGCCCAACCCACCCGATCCGGTTCAGGTGGTAGCCGAACCAATCCATGACCATCCCGCTCGACGCGACGACCGGAACGGACACCAAAAACGTCAACCAGAAACGACGCCGGAACACTTCGGGATCATGCCCCGCATGCTTGTCGTGACCAGCATGCATCGACGCCGTGGAATGGGATTCGTGCTGTGCTGCCGTCGCCTTCGGGTGGGCATCGGAAGATTCGCTCGCCACGGTCACCTCGTTGAATGGCTGGGTTGGAAGCGGCGGAGGCGGAGGCTGTTGGAGACGACGAAGACGCTGGAGAAGGCCATGGCGAGTCCGGCGAGCATCGGGTTGAGTAGGCCTGTCGCGGCGAGCGGAAGGGCTGCGATGTTGTAGGCGAAGGCCCAGAACAGGTTGGCCTTGATGGTGGCCAGGGTGCGTCTCGCAAGTCGGATCGCATCGACAGCGGCGCGTAGGTCGCCGCGCACGAGCGTCAGGTCGCTGGCCTCGATGGCGACGTCGGTGCCGGTGCCCATGGCGAGTCCGAGGTCTGCTTGGGCGAGTGCTGCGGCGTCGTTGACGCCGTCGCCGATCATGGCGACGACTCGGCCTTCGGATTGGAGGCGGCGAATGACGTCGACTTTGTCGGAGGGGAGGACTTCGGCGAAGACTTCGGTGATGCCGACTTGGGCGGCGACGGTGTGGGCGGCTTTGGTGTTGTCGCCGGTGAGCAGCACGGGTCGTAGGCCGAGGGCGCGCATGCCGGCGACGGCCTCGGCGGAGGTGGGCTTGATGGTGTCGGCGACGACGAGCACGGCGCGAGCTGCGCCGTCCCATCCGACGTAGACCGGTGTGCGACCGGCGGCCTCGGCAGCGTCGCGGGCTTCGCGGAGCGTGTCGTCGAGGTGCAGTGACCAATCGGCGAGGAACCGCTCGCGGCCGGCGACCACGGCATGCCCGTCGACGACGCCCTGCACGCCGAGACCTTCGGTGTTGACGAACGACTCGACGCCGGCCAGGTCTATGCCGCGGGCGGCAGCGCCGGCGGCGATGGCCTGGGCGATCGGGTGCTCAGAAGCGTCCTCCAATGAGCCGGCGAGGAACAGCGCCTCGCGCTCGTCGGTGCCGTCAGTGACGATGACATCGACGAGAGACATCTTGCCGGTGGTGACGGTTCCGGTCTTGTCGAGAACGACGGTGTCGACCTTTCGGGTTGATTCGAGCACTTCGGGTCCTTTGATCAGGATCCCGAGTTGTGCGCCGC
>JBDTRP010000129.1:0-17265 GCA_039931555.1 Ilumatobacteraceae bacterium
CGTCAGCACACGGATGCCGAGGGGGATCTTCACCAGCAACGGTGCGAGGAAGACCGAGATGATCAGCGCCGCGGGATAGACCCAGGCGACCTCGAACGACAACTGCTTCCACAGCGGGCGTTTCGGCGCGGCGAGGCCGGCGGCGTCGAACCACTCCTCGACTCCCACCGTGCGTTGCATCCGCGTACCGGTGACGAACTGATCGGCGCGATCCATCAACTCGTTGCGGATCCCCGAGCGCTCCCACACGCGCAACATCAACCCGTCGGAGAAGCGGACGATGATCTGGTACTCCCCACCGTCGGCACCGGGGTGCAGCACCGCTGCGCCGAGGCAACCGGGGAACTCACGGACTGCCGTGACCAGTTCGTCCGCCCAGCGCAGGAACTCGGCCTCCCAGCCCGGGGCGATCGTGCGCGCCACGGTGACCGTCACCGGATGCGGGGCCAGCCGGGGCAGTTGACCGGTGTCGAAGGGACCGGACAGTGGTAGAGACATGGCACCTGAACAATAGCGATCTGCGCGGCACCGCAGAGTGGACGTCAGTCCTGGTCGAGTTGCCAATCGACCTTCGGCACGTCTCGGTACAGGCGCTCGATCTCGTAGTAAGCGCGGATCTCGTCGCTGAAGACATGCACGACAGCGTCGCCGTAGTCGATCAACACCCACTGCTGCTCGGCGACCCCCTCGATCCGCAGTGGCGAACGGCCATGCTGCTCGCGCACCGCCTGTTCGATCTCGTCGACGACCATGCGCACGAGTCGCCGGTTCGACGCGCTGGTGATCACGAAGTAGTCGGTGATCGTCAGCACATCGCCGACGAACAAGACCAGCGTGCGTTCGGCCTTCTTGTCGTCAGCGGTGCGTGCTGCGGTCACGGCGAGGGCCGCTGCGGACGCTTGACTCATGCGGTGGTCTCCGTTGGCGGCTCGACCGACGTCGACGTCGATGACGTCGCATCGGGTGCCGAAAGATCGACCCCGTCGAGGTAGGTGGTGCCCAGTGCGATCGTCTCGTCCACGCCACCGAGGCGCACATCGGGCGTCTCGATCTTGATGGTCCCGAAGAGCGCGTTCTCGGTCGGCTCTGCGGCCGCCAACGTCTGGTCATAGATGAGGTATGTGGTCTCGGCGACCGGCTCGGCGCTGAGATCGACCGAGACGACGTTGCCGCCGAACGACAACAGGATTCCGATCGTCTTGCGCACCTGCTGGTCGTAACCAGGCGGGGCCTCCAAGCGATACGACAGGCCGCCGGCGGGACGTGTCATCTCCGCAGGAGCGATGCTGGCAAAGACCAGGATCGTGTCGGATCGATCGAGCTCCTCGACATCGAGGCCATCCGGATTGCGATCGGCCCCCACCGGACGCTCGACCAATCCTCGAGACGCCACTGGTCCGGCCAACAGCCTGGCGGCCATCTCGTCGAACGTCGTCGGTGACTGGGGGCTGAGGGTCTGGCCCTGACGACCGGTTCCCACCGCTGCGGCAATGCCGGTCCACAACGCATCGAGATTCGTCTGGCGAGCGTGCTCACGCTCGGTCGGCGACTTGGTGGTGAGGACCTGCGCGACCTGCGCGGCTGTGAGCCCAGTCGGGCCCTTCGGAAACAGCGGCGCATCGTCGGTGCCGAGCACATCGCGAGCGAAGGTGGTCTGCACCGCCGGCAACCCGGTGAGGAACAAGGCAAACTGCTCGGCGGTCATCACTGTGCTGAAGTCGACAGTCAAGTTGATGGCCGATTCAAGGTCGCTGCGGAGCTGGTCCTCGCCGCCGCTCGCGTACGAGTCGTGCAGTGAAAGAACCTGGTCGCCGGATCCGGTATCGGCGTTGATCGGTACCGACACCATGCTGCCGCCGCGCTGGTCGTAGCCGGCCGGGCTGACGTCGGCATCGGGTGCCAGTACCAGCACCGTGACGCTGGTCAGCTCGTTGGTGGCGCTGACGGTCGCCAGCATCGCGGTCGGAGTCTGCGGAAACGTCTGCTCAGGAGGCAGGTCGGCCTGCACGTTCTGGCCGGCCTTGGAGTTGGTGATCGCTTTGGCACCGACGTACAACAGGGTCGGCGCCGCGATGGCTGCTAGCACGCCGGTAGCGAGGGCCAAAAGCGTGTTGCGCCGCCGGCGTGACGGGAGCGACGTCATGCGGCGTCCCGGTAGAGCCTGCGCATGGCAATGATGTCGAGCACCGGCTCGGTGACCAGGTAATCGAGGGGTCGGCCATCACGAACCCGGGCCCGCAGGTCGGTGCTCGACACCTCGAGCCGGGGCACCTCGACGCGCAGCCAGTCGATCCCCGACGGCAGTTCGACGGGGGTGCCCGGCCTGTCAACGACGACCAGTCGCGACTGGGCGATCACTTCCTCGTGCCGTTCCCACGTCGTCAAACCAGCAGCGGCATCATCGCCGACGATGGTGAACAACTCGGCACCCGGGTAGCTGTCGACCATGGTGGCCAGAGTGTCGGCGGTGAAGCTCGGCCCACCGCGGCGGATCTCGGCATCCCCCGCGACCAGGCCTTTCACGTCAGCGACGGCGGCCTCCACCATGGCCAGCCGGTCCGCAGCGGGAGAAATTGCCCTGGTCCCGTGCTTCTGCCACGGCGAATTGGCGACCATCAGCACCACGGCATCAAGGTCCAAGGCGTGACGCACGTTGACCGCTGTGACCAGATGGCCGACATGGGGCGGATCGAACGTGCCGCCGAAGAGTCCGATTCGCATGGGCACGGTGGCCCAGTCTAGGGCGGGGAAGCTTTACCACGCAGGCACCCCTGACCTGCGGATTTCTTGACGAGAAACGCTGTATTGACCTGACAAATTCGCGCCGATGTAGTACTGTTGCCCGTTCCCCCCAATTCTGACCCCCCATTTCACCGACATTGAGCTAACCGGCCCCAGACAGCGAGCCGCGTACCTCACACCGGAAGATCCACGAAGTGCCGATCCCCCGGCGTGCCCCAGGCACGTGTCAACCGGCACAGTATGCCCCCGGAATACGCAATCCCACAAAGAAGTTGAGAACAATTGCCATGAATGACTCTATCGGTCTCTACCTGAATGACATCGGAAAAGTGTCGCTGCTGAACGCTGAAGAAGAGCGTCAGCTGTCTCGCGTCATCGAGGCCGGCCGCGATGCTGCCGAGCGTCTCAACAAGGGCGAGAAGGGTGCCGCCCTCAAGGCGGCCGTTGCCGCCGCCGCCGACGCCAAGGATCGCTTCATCCGATCCAACCTTCGCCTCGTCGTCTCCATCGCCCGCCGCTATCCGCTCCCGCAAGGGATGGATCTGCTCGACCTCATCCAAGAGGGCAACCTCGGGCTCGAGCACGCTGTCGACAAGTTCGACTGGCGCCGGGGCTTCAAGTTCTCCACCTACGCAACCTTCTGGATCCGCCAGGCAATCGGGCGGGCTCTCGATCAGAAGGCCAGCCTCATCCGCATCCCGGGCGACCGCTCGGCCAGCCTTCGTGCAGCTCTGCGCCAGGCCTCGGGCGACGGCGAGACATTGGACCTCGGCAATGCCGAGTTGCACCGGCTCACCACCCCGGTCTCGCTCGACAAGACCATCGGCGACGATGGCGATGCCACTCTCGGCGACCTGATGGCCAACGGCGACGGCACCCCTGAGGATGCCGTGATGGCCATGGTCGACAGCGAGCTGCTCGACGAGCTGCTCGGCACGCTCGACAAGCGTGCCCGGTACGCCATCGAAGCCCGGTTCGGGCTGCTCGACGGCGAGCGCAAGAGCTTCCGCGAAGTCGGCGAGAACCTTGGCGTCACCGCCGAAGCCGCACGTCGTCTCGTCAGCCGGGCAGTCGCCGGGTTGCGCGAAGACGCAGTGCGCATTCTCGCAGCCTGAGATTTCCAAGACCCGGCACTGAGGCCAGGGTACGGATGTTCCGGTTCAACCGGAGATTCCGTGCCTGGCCTTTCGCTTCCTATTCACCGCGGAGATTGCCTTTGGCGCAATTAGAATTGCGACGTGGCAAAGGCGTGGACACCTTCGTCTTGGCAGACGTTCCCTGCCGAGCAGCAACCGGCGTGGCCTGATCAGGGCGACCTCGATCGGGCACTGAAGCAGATCGCCTCCTATCCCCCGCTGGTGTTCGCCGGCGAGGCGAGGTCGTTGCAGACCACCTTGGGGCACGTCGCCGCCGGCAATGCCTTCCTTTTGCAGGCCGGTGATTGCGCCGAGAGCTTCGAAGAGTTCTCGGCAGTCAACATTCGCGAGAAGTTGCGCGTCATCTTGCAGATGGCGGTTGTCTTGACCTATTCACTCGGCGTGCCGGTGGTGAAGGTCGGGCGAATCGCCGGGCAGTTCGCCAAACCTCGGTCCGCAGCCTTCGAACGGGTGGGCGAGATGGACCTGCCGACGTTCCGTGGGCACATCGTCAACGACCCCAATCCCACCGAAGCAGCACGGGTGCCATCGGCCGACCGGTTGGTGCAGGCCTATCACCAGTCGGCCTCGACCCTGAACCTGCTGCGAGCCTTCACCAAGGGTGGGTTCGCCGATCTCGGTCGCGTGCATGCCTGGACACAGGAGTTCGTCGCGTCGAGCCCGGAGGGTCGCGCCTACGACCAGATCGCCGCCGAGATCGATCGAGCGCTGCGGTTCATGCGCGCCTGCGGCGTCGATACGGAGAACAACCACAACCTGCACGAGGTCGATTTCTACACCAGTCACGAGGCGCTCCTGCTGGGGTACGAGGAAGCGTTGACCCGCCAAGACTCACTGAGTGGCGGATGGTACGACTGCTCGGCCCACATGCTGTGGATCGGTGAGCGCACCCGCCAACTCGACGGCGCCCACATCGAGTTCCTCCGCGGCGTGGGCAATCCAGTCGGTTGCAAGATCGGGCCAGGCACCACGGCCGACTTCGTGCTGGAACTGTGCGACAAGCTCAACCCGGCGCGCATCCCCGGGCGCCTGACGCTGATCAGCCGAATGGGTGCCCAGAACATCGAGGACGATCTGCGCCCGCTGCTGCGGGCAACGCGCGAAGCCGGGCATCCGGTCGTGTGGGCATGCGACCCGATGCATGCCAACACGTTCACCTCGGTGTCGGGCCGCAAGACACGCGACTTCGATCACATCGTCGATGAGATCAAGGGCTTCGTGCAGGCCCACCATGCCGAGGGAACGTGGCCCGGCGGGATCCACGTCGAGCTCACCGGCGACAACGTGACCGAGTGTGTCGGTGGCGCTGACAAGATCCTCGACAGCCAGCTCGACGATCGATACCAGACGGTGTGCGACCCGCGGCTGAACGCCCGGCAGAGCCTCGATCTAGCCTTCCAGGTCGCCGAGATGCTGCGCTCCACCGGTCTCGCCTGACCCCAGTGCAGGCGCTCGGGCTGATCCACGAGTGGCCGGTCGAATTCGTCGCTGCGGCCGCAATCCGCCCCGATGGCTCGATCGACACCGAGGGCGACCAGCAGCGCGTCTTGCGGATCGCCTCGGTCGCCAAGACGATCACGACCTGGGCATGCCTCGTTGCCGTCGAAGAGGGAATCGTCGCCCTCGATCTGCCCGTCGGTCAGGCGGGATGCACGCTGCGACATCTGCTGTGTCATGCCGGCGGTTACGGCTTCGACGGCACGGAGCCGATCGCCCGCCCGGAGCGCAACCGGATCTACTCGAACACCGGGATCGAGATGGCCGCGGCAACGGTCGCCGCCGCTGCAGGCATCAGCTTCGACAGCTACCTCGCCGAGGCCGTGCTGCATCCGCTCGGCATGACCTCGACCACGTTGAACGGTTCGCCCGCGCACCGGATGTGGAGCAACGCGGCCGACCTCGCCCGCTTTGCAGTCGAGGCTCGCACACCGACGCTCATCTCCGCAGCAACGGCACGGGACGCAGTGACGCCACAGTTTCCCAACCTGAACGGGGTCATCCCTGGGGTGGGCCGCTTCGCGCCATGTCCGTGGGGCCTCGGTTTCGAAGTTCGCGGCGCCAAGCAACCGCATTGGACCGGCACAACGAACTCACCGACGACGTTTGGACATTTCGGTGGCGCCGGTACCTTCTTGTGGGTGGATCCTGCCGTGGGGGTGGCCTGCCTCGCCCTAACTGATCGAGCGTTCGATGACTGGGCCGACGAGGCCTTGCGCATGTGGCCGAGCTTCAGCGACGCCGTGCTGGCCGAGGCCACGGCATGATGTACCGGCCAGGTGATCGAGTTCGGTTCGAAACGACCGGAGACGACGGCTGGCCCTTGATTCGGTACGGCTTCGTGGGCGGCGTCGCCGGCAACGGCGGACCCGTGGTGGTGATGCTCGACGGCGAGCTCAGCGGCGACGTCGTCAACCGCGCCGAGTTACAACCGGTCACCATCACCAGCGTCGAGCTGTGCCTGCGCGGCGCCGACTTGATCGACGACCCGGAACTGCGCCGCGGTCTGGTGGCGCTCTGGCATGCAGAGGCCGACTCTGCCGGTCTCGACGTCGACGAGTTGCACCCCATCGGCGACGGGCAACGCGAGTCCGACGCGTGTTGGGCGTTGGCAGAGCTGATGACCGCCGATCAACACTACGTGGTGCGGGCGATCCAACTCCCCAACGAGCCCGAGATCATCCGGGTCCGCGCCGAGAGCCGCTGAGCCCGCCGCTTCAGTTCAGCTCAGTCGCTCGACGATCATGGCCATTCCCTGGCCACCGCCGACGCACATCGACTCCAACCCGAACGTCTTGTCCTCGTACTGCAAGCCGTTGATCAGGGTGGTCATGATCCGGGCGCCGGTCATACCGAACGGGTGACCGAGGGCGATGGCGCCGCCGTGCACGTTGAGCTTCTCCATTGGGATGTCGAGGTGCTTCGCCGAGGGGATGACCTGGGCTGCGAAGGCCTCGTTGATCTCGACCAGGTCGATCTGGTCCATCGTCATGCCGGCTCGGGCGAGTGCCTGACGACACGCCTCGATGGGACCGAGGCCCATGATCTCGGGGTTCAACCCCGACACGCCAGAGGCGACGATTCGCGCCAGCGGCGTGATGCCCAGCTGCTTGGCCTTGGCGTCGCTCATGACCATCACGGCTGCGGCACCGTCGTTGAGCGGGCAGGCGTTGCCCGCGGTGATCGTGCCATCGGGCCGGAAGACCGGCTTCAGCTGGCTGACGGTCTCGTAGTTGGTGCCGGGCCGCGGGCCGTCGTCCTTGCTGACGATCGTGCCATCTTCGAGCACCAGCGGGATGATCTCGTTGTCGAAAAAGCCGTTCTCGACGTGCGCGCACGCCAGGTTCTGCGAACGGACACCGAATCGATCCATCTCCTCGCGGGTCACGCCTTCGACCTCGACCACGTTCTCTGCGGTCTGGCCCATGGCGATGTACATGTCGGGCAGCCCCGACTGGGGCGTCCAATTGCCTTGGCCGCCCTGCGCACGCAGCTTGGTGCGCTCGCCTGACGGCTTGAAGATCGCGTTCGGTGCGATGTCGCTGGCACCCGACGCGTATCGGCTGACCGTCTCGACACCGGCGGCGATGAAGCAGTCGCCCTCCCCGGCCTTGATCGCGTGGAAGGCCATGCGGATGGTCTGCAGGCTCGATGAGCAGTAGCGGTTCACCGTGACGCCGGGGACGTCGTCGAGCCCGGCGAGCACGGCCACGACGCGAGCGATGTTGAAACCGCCCTCGCCTGCTGGCTGACCGATGCCCATCATCAGGTCGTCGATGTCGGAGCCCTGGACCTGCGGCACCTTCTTCATCAGCGCCTCGATGATCTGGGTCGACATGTCGTCGGGTCGCAGCGTGGTCAGCGAACCCTTGTTGGCCCGGCCGATGGGGCTGCGGGCGGTGGCGACGATGACGGCTTCAGGCATGGTGATTCCCCTCGATGAGTCTTGTTACCGGATGGTAGCTAACGAGTATCGACGACGCGAAACGTCTCTGCCGACGCCCCGTCGGGTAGTCCGAACTGCTTGGCGGTGTTGGCCATCCACTCCCGCACCATCGTTGCCGTTCGCTGCGGATCGGGGTGTTGGCTGACGTGGCACATGAGGGCGGCGATCTTGCGATCGACCGCCGCGGTGACCTCGATCGGATGCGTGCCGCTGGAGCCCCCCATGACCCACACCTCGTCGACCGCCCACGGCTCGAGGTCTTCCTCGAACAGCTCCGGGAATGCAAACGGGTTGCGGGCGTCGGGATACACCGCGCACAGCGCAGCCTCGCCGGCAGCGAGATGGTCGGGGTGGCTGGCGTAGATGCGGTCGAGGTTGCGCTCGGGCGATTGCGTGATGACGACACGCGGTCGCACGCGGCGGATGACCGCGCTGATGTCGGCGCGCAACTGCAGCGTCGCCTGTACTCGCCCATCGCCGTGACCAAGGAAGAACAGATCGGTGACACCGACCTGCGCGGCGGCAGCGGTCTGCTCCTTGCGTCGCAGCATGGCCATGTCGTGGCGTGGGATCGACCGGTCGCTGCCACCCGCGTCGCCGTCAGTGACCAGGCAGTACGTCACGTGCACGCCGGCTTCGGTCAGCGTTGCGACAGTTCCTGCCGCACCGAAATCGACATCGTCGGGATGGGCCGTGATCACCAGGACTCGCTCGATCTCCGGGAAGGTCAACACACCTACGAGCCTACGCGGCAGGTGCCGCATCGGTACGCTCGCCCGCATGGCCAGCGATGTTGCACTCGGCACATTCGATCTCAGCAACCCGGAGTTCTGGATCGCGCCGCGCAACTACCGGCACGACGCGTTTCGCGCGTTGCGGCACGCCGACGAACTCGTCTTCTTCGACGAGTGGCTGTACGAGGGCAGCCCACTGCCGAAAGGCCCGGGCTACTGGGCAGTGACCCGCTACGAGGATGTGTGGGCCGCCAGCCGCGCCCCACAGGTGTTCATCAGCGGCCGCGGCGTCAACATCGGCGACATCCCCCAAGAGATGAACGAGTTCATCGGGTCGATGATCGCCATGGACGATCCTCGCCACTTCCGCTTGCGCAGCATCGTCGCCAAGGGCTTCACACCGAAGCAGATCACCCAGGTCGAGGGGTACGTGCGCACCAAGGCGACCACGATCATCGATCGACTGATCGAGGAGTTCCCCGATGGCGAGTGCGACTTCGTCGAGCAGGTCGCCGCACCACTCCCCCTCCAGATCATCTGCGAGATGATGGGCATCCCGCCTGAGGACGAGGCCCAGATCTTTCAATGGACCAACGTGATCCTCGGGGTCGGCGACCCCGAGTACGTCGGTTCGTTCGAACAGTTGATGGGCGTGTTGATGCAGATGTTCATGTATGCCCAGCAACTCGGCGAGAACCGTCGGACAGACCCGGGCGACGACATCGCCTCGGTGCTGATGCACGCCGAGGTCGACGGTGAGCGGCTGACCCCGCAGGAGTTCGGGTCGTTCTTCATCCTGCTCGTCGTGGCCGGCAACGAGACCACACGCAACGCGATCGCGCATGGGATGAAGCTGCTGACCGACAACCCGGATCAACGGCGATCGTGGTTCTCCGACTACGAGGGGCACGTCAAGACCGCTGTCGACGAGATCGTGCGCTGCTCGACACCCGTCATCCACTTCCGCCGGACTGTCACCGAAGACACGGTGATCCGCAACACCAAGGTCGAAGCCGGTCAGAAAGTGGTGCTGTGGTACAACTCGGCAAACCGCGATGAGACCGTGTTCCCCAACGCCGACGACTTCGACATCGCCCGCCCGCTGCAACCCCAACAAGTCGGGTTCGGCGCAGGTGGACCGCACTTCTGTCTCGGCGCCAACCTGGCTCGTCGTGAGATCGCCGTGATCTTCGACGAGATCCGAACACGCCTGCCAAACCTGCAGATCACCTCCGAGCCCGATTACCTCCAGAGCGCGTTCATCAACGGCATCAAACGCATGCGCTGCACCTGGCGATAGGCGGGGTCGCCTACCCTGTGCGATCGTCGGGCTGCAGATGCTCGACGTCGGACAACTTCGTCAGGCTGAAGGTGTGCCCATCACCCATCTTCATCGTCACCAGGCGTGTGATCGATGCGTGGCCAGTGACGAAGCGATCCCACTCCCACGGAACTGGATCGAGGCCGAGGAGGTGGCAGAGGATCACTCCGTTCGTGCCGGCGTGGGCGAAGATTGCGATTCGACGCTCCGACTCGTCCATGTGCCACACCGGCAATGTCTGCTTGCTGCGGTAGATGCCGCGCTCGCTAAGGAAGTCAGTCGCGCCGGACCGCACGCGCTCGACGAAATCACGCGATGGCTCGCCGCCGACCAAACCTTCCCAACGCGCCGAAGCGGGACGCGACCGCTCCTCCTCGTAGGCCTTGTGGGCAAGTTCCACAGGCGTGCCATGCCAGTTGGGCTCGCGGATCTCCTCCAACCACGCTTCGACCACCTCATCAGCACCGCGCCGCACCAGCGACGGTGCAGCTGTCAGGCGCGGTCGCCGCAGCGGCGACATGACGATCTCGTCGAACTCCTCACCGGCCAACGCCTCGGCAACCCGTTTGGCTTGACGGTGACCGCGCTCGGTGAGCGGTGGGTCGACGACGTTCAGCCCGTCGCGCACCCATTCCGGTTCACCGTGTCGGATCAGCACTAGTTCCATCTCGTTCCTTTCACCGGCGGCGATCGTAGACGTCGCTAGGGTGCAATCCAGTGGAGCCCGGCTGGTACATCGACCCGATGCGGCGCTACGAGTACCGATACTTCAACGGCGTGCAATGGACGTCGGACGTCTCGGTCAACGGCCAGCGGTACGTCGACACCCCGATGGCGCAGCCGATCCTGCCGGCCCCTACACCGCCGAGGCACCGCGGCAAGGCGATCGCCTCGATGATCATGGGAATCTCCGCCGTCGCGCTCGGCTGGGTCCCGTTCGTGTTCGCGCTTGCCGCTGCGGCGGCGGTCGGGGCGATCGTCTTCGGAGTTCTGGGGTTGAAATCGGCGCGTCTCAACAACGGGTACGGGCACGGGTTCGCTGTCGCCGGATTGACCCTGGCGCCCGTCGCGCTCCTTGTGTGTGTCGGCGGCTTCTTCTTCACCACGGTGGTGCTTCGCGAGGTTCGCGACTACATCGAACCAGGGCCGCGCGAGTTGTTCGTACAACAGCCGTGCACGATCGACCACGGCACGGCGACGCTGCACGGCACCATCCGCAACCTCGACGACCACCCACGCGATTACCGCATCGAGGTCGGCTTCGACAGCGGCGACGACACGCAGATCGACACCGTGCCCGTCCTCGGCGTTGCGGCGGGTGCGACCGCGCCATGGACGTCGACGGTCGACATCAGCGGCACATCGATCACTTGCAAGGTCAGCAAGGTCTACGGGCCGCTGCCGTTCGACATCGACGTGCAGAACTGACCGCCGTCCACGCCTGTGGAGTTGTTCAAGACACCCTGCCGGGCGCGAAGCACTCGACTCATTGCGTTGAGGCGGTGGCCGCGATCCAGGCCTCGTACATCCGCGAGTACGCCCCACCGGCGCCGAGCAACTCCGCGTGCGAGCCATCTTCGACCAAGCGCCCGTGCTCGAGCACCAACACCCGGTCCGCACGTGCCGCAGTCGACAGTCGGTGGGCGATGGCGATGGTCGTGCGCCCGGCCGCCAACTTGTCGAGCGCTCGTCCGATGCGAACCTCGGTGAGGGCGTCGACTGATGAGGTCGCCTCGTCGAGCACCAACACGTCGGGACCGACCAGCGAGGCCCTGACCAACGCCACGAGCTGTCGTTCTCCCGCAGAGAGCTGGTCACCGCGCTGACCGACCTGGGTGAACAGCCCGTCGGGCAGTGTCTCCAACCACTCGCTGAGGTCGAGCCCGCGGATGGCTTGCTCGAGGTCGGGCACGCTCAGCATCGGTCGGGCAAAGCCGAGGTTGGCGGCGATGGTGCCGTCGAACAGGAACGGCTCTTGCGGCACGACGACCAGCCGGGTGCGCAACTCGTCGTTGGCCACTGCCGTCAACGGCACGCCACCGAGACGCACGGTGCCGATGGTGGGGTCGGCGAATCGGGCGATCAGGCGACCGAGGGTGGTCTTGCCCGAACCCGTCTCACCGACCACGGCAACCTGTTGCCCGGCAGGGATGTGCGCGTTGACATCGATGAGCACCGGTGGCTCCTCGTCGTCGCCCCTGCTGCGATAGGCGAACGTGACGTTCTCGATGCTGACGCCGAGGACACCCTTCGGCAGCGTGACTGGATGCTGGGACTCGGGTGGACCGATCGGGTTGTCGAGCACACCGAGCACGCGGCGCAGCCCGGCCACGGCCGTCTGCGTCTGATCGAGCACTTCGGTGAACTCGGCAATCGGTTCCAGGAACCGGTACGTCAAGAAGATGAACCCCACCAGGGCCCCGGAAGTGAGCCCGGCGCCGGGCCCACGGATCAGTCCGACGCTGACCACTGCGGCCACGGTCAACACGCTGAACACCTCGCCCGAGGGGAACAGGAACGCGCCGATGGTGTTGGCGCGGATGAACGCGTTCGACCGCTCGTGGCTGGACTGCTTCGTCAACGCGGCGTAGTGCGCCCCTGCGCCGTAGGCATGCAGCGTCTCGGAACCGGAGACCACCTCGCTGACCGCGGTCAGTACCTCCGCATTGCGCGACCTCGCTTTGTCGTATGCAGCGACCAGGTGGCGCTGAACGCTGCGCAGCACGATTGCCAGCGGTGCCGCGGTCGCGAAGGCGACGAGTGCCAGCACCCAATCGTAGGCCAACATCACACCTGCGACCATCACCATCAACGTGCCGTCGAGCAGCCACGCCAACGCACCCCACGAGAAGAACTGCGACAGCGTCTCCACATCACTGGTCACCCGAGCCACCAGCGCGCCCTTTCGCTCCTCGCTGTGATCGGCGAGGCTGAGGCGGTGGATGTGCTCGAAGAGGCGCACCCGGATCCCGTACAGGGCCTCTTCGCTACGCTGGCCGAGACGGGCGACGGCGGTTCGCTGAGCGAAGGTGGCGACGATGATGACGCAGAACCCGATCAGGCCCAGCACCGTGATCGCGCCGACATCGACGTGGTCCTTCTTCAAGCCGCGATCGATCGCCTGCTGCACGAGGATGGGCACCACGACTCGCCCGCCGGATCCGAGCATCGCCAAACCGAACGTCGCACCGATGCCGCGGCGCAGCGCCGGCGCGGCCTCCACGCCCTTGCCGATCATCTGTACGGCAGACCAGCGGCTGATCGGCTCGGTCACAACTGCACCTCGGCTGCGTGCTCGGCCCGGTCGTGCTCGAAGGCTTCCATCAACCTCCGGTACTCGGGCACGGTGGTCAGGAGTTGGTCGTGGCGGCCGTGGGCGACGACCTGACCGTCGGCGAGGTACAAGACGTCGTCGGCCAAGGCGATCGTCGATGGGCGCGAGGCCACGGCCACCACGGTGGTGCCGCCGAGTGTTTCGCGCAGGTTCGACAGGACCCGCGCCTCGGTGGCCGGGTCGAGCGACGACGTGGTGTCGTCGAGCAACAGCGCTACCGGGTGACCCACGAGCGCTCGAGCGAGGGCGATTCGCTGTCGCTGACCGCCACTGAGCCCGACACCGCGTTCGCCGACAATCGTGTCGAGGCCCTCGGAGAACTCGTGAACGAAGCTCGCCTCAGCCGATTCCAGCGCCGTCCAGATTGCGTGGTCGTCGAGGGTTCGGCCCATGGCGACGTTGTCACGAACCGAGCCTGCCAGCAGGAAGGGCTCCTGGAACACCAGCGCGCACCCCTGTTGCGGCACCGTGATCGAGCCATGGTCGGCCGGGATGAGACCGGCAATGAGGTGTAGCAACGTGGTCTTGCCGGCACCCGTCGAGCCCACGACAGCGACGGTGCGGCCTGCCGGAATCACGGCGTCGACACTGCGCAGCACGTCGCGGGTGCCGTCGTGGTTGAAGGTGACGCCGGCCAGTTCGATGCTGTTGTCGGCGTGGCGCAGCAGGGTCAGTGCCGGGTCGCTGACCACTGGCTGATCGAGCAGTTCGCGAATGCGGTTCCAGCCGGCGATCGAATACGGCAGCTCCGACAACGCGAAACCGATCAGGCGCAGCGGGAACACCAGCAGCGTGAACAGGTAGATGAAGCTCGTCAGTTCACCGATCGTCATGTCACCACTCCGAACGCGGTAGGCCCCGGCCACCAGCAGGACGATGTTGACGATGGTGGGAACGCCGTCGAGCAGCGCCTCGAATGTGCTGCGCAAACGGATCGCCCCGAAGCGCGCATTGCGCAGCCGGGAGGCGATCACCGACAGGCGTTCGGTCTCGCGGCGCTCTGCCCCGAAGGACTTCACCACTGTCACGCCGTCGAAGCTCTCGTGCACCGCCTCACTGAGCCTGCCGAGCTCGAGCTGCGCCTCGTCGTAGAAGCGGTCGACGCGCCGCTGATACGTCAGGTTGAGGCCGATCAGCAGCGGGAACACCGCAACAGCGGCCAAGCCGAGCCACACATCGGTGACCAGCAGCCAGACGGCCGAGAGGATCAGCATCAGCACCACGCTCGACGCAAACGGCAGCGGGTTCAAGATGTGCGTTGCCGCCTCGGCATCCACGCCGGCGCGAGTGATGATGTCGCCGGTGCGCTGCTTGCGGTGCCAGGGCACGGGCTGGGTCACGACTCGGTCGACGACCTCGGCCGTCAACGACTCGGTGACCCGCCACGACGTGCGACCCGCAAACGTGCGTCGACCGACGACGCCAATCGCACGCACAACTCCGACACCGATCAGCAGGCCAAGAATCGCGACGACTCGGTGAGCGGCCACTGTGCCGTCTTCGAACCGGGGGACGATGACGTTGTCGATGATCAGCCGCACGACGACCGAGGAGAACACCGTGCACGCTGCGAACACCGCAGCGAACCCGACGGCGGTGAAAAACAGCCGCTTGTGGTGCCGTAACAGCCCGCGGATCAGCCGGAACGCCTGCTTCGCGCGCCCGGCATCGGCGGGAACGATTGTGCCGTCACCAGACATTGGCACGTTCCTGGGCTGCACTCACGTGCAGTGGTTCTAGCAGAGCCGCCGGGTGGTTTGCCCGAAATATGCCATCCGATCGAGACGTGCCGTAGCGTTGGGGGCCGTGAATCAGTTCAACGCCGGTCTGCTGGTCCTGCGTGTGGTCTTTGGGCTGTTCCTCGCCTATCACGGGTACAACAAGTTCTTCGGTCCGGGCGGGCTCGAGGGGACGGCCCGCTGGTTCGAGGGGATCGGCATGCGCTGGCCCCGCTGGCAGGCTCGTTTGGCCGCTACGACCGAGGTCGGCAGTGGTGTGCTGATGGCGGCCGGCTTGCTGACGCCGCTGGCCGGTGCAGGAATGATCGGCGTGATGGTCGTGGCGATCGTCGTCGAGCACTGGAAGGTGGGCTTCTTCATCTTCAAACCGAATCAAGGGTGGGAGTACTGCGCCTCGATCGCAACCACCGCGTTCGTCATCGCTATGGTCGGCCCGGGGCGCTGGTCGCTGGACCACGCGGTCGGTATCACGTGGCATGGCTGGACCGGCGCGGTGATCGCTGCCGTCGCCGGTGTCGGTGGCGCGATGACACAACTGGCCATCTGCTACCGCCGGAAGGACACATGATCGAATCCCCCGTCGCAGCCGAACTCGAACTGCCACCGCCACCGCGGGGCCGGCGATGGGTCCGCGCCCTGCTCGTGCTGATCTGCGCGTTGCTCGCGGCGATGTGGGTCTACGCGTTCGCCTTCGCCCCCAAGAGTGGGGTGTACTTCGTGACCGACAAGGCCTGGCGCACATCAGCCGACCGGCTCTGTGCCGGCGTCGAGCAGCAACGGTTGGCGTTGGTGGACACCTCGGGCGGCTACATCTCCAATCCCACTCACGAGCAGATGATCCAGCGCGCCGACATCGTCGACCGTGCGACCAACCTGCTCGATGGCATGGTCGACGACCTCGAGGCCCTCCCGCTGGCGAGCACCGGCGACCAGGCCGGCAAGGACGGCGCGCGCGTCTCGATCTTCGTGAAGTACTACCGCGAGATCATCGGTGACCGCAGGGCCTACACCGCCCGGCTGCGCGCCTTCGAGCTCGAGCCGTACCGCGAGTCGTTGCTCAACGGCGGGCCGGTCTCCAACACGGTGATCGACTTCACCACCGGCAACGCCATCACCCATTGCATGCCCCCCGGCGAACTCGGCGGCGACATCTGATCTGGATCTACCGAGACGGCCGCACCCAGCCCTGGCCGTCGACGTAGCGACGAATGATCACGGCGGGCACACCGGCCGCGACGCAGTAGTCCGGTAGCTCGCCGGTCACCACCGAGTTGGCCCCGACGGTGACGTGCCGGCCGATCCGCGCGCCCGGCAGCACCACGGTGCCGAACCCCAGCCACGACCCATCACCGATCACGACCGGCTGCTCGGGCATCGTCTGCTGCGAGATCGGGCGGGTGACGTCGTCGTAGCCATGGTTCTGGTCCGTGATGTACACGTTGTGACCGGTCCACACGTCGTCGCCGATGTCGATCGACAGGTGCCCGACGATGCCGCTGCCCTTGCCGATCAAGCACCGATCGCCGATGCGCACCACGGACTCCGTGAGGCAGTGTTGGCCGGGCATCATGCCCGCCGACAACGTCACCTGCGGGCCGATCATGGTGCCTTCGCCGATGCGAATGTACCGCTCGTTCAGGATCGTGTTGGCAGGGAAACAGATGATGCTGTTGTGACCGAACCTGCCGAACCGCCGCCCGGCCGTGCTGTTCGGCCCGATCGCGCCCCACCACGTGACGCGCTTCCACGCGGCCCGGACCGCCGCGCCGAAGAACTCGTAGGTTGCGCCGCGCAGCCGGTCACGCATCGCAGCGCACGCTATCTGCCCGGCCGCAATCCAAAAGCGGTTAGCATGACCGCCCTAGCCGAGGCGGCGTACGATCGCCTGACGGCGATGAGGAGTGCTCTCGATGTCAAACGTAGGCGATGCGACCGTAGCCGCGCTTCGTCACCCGATTGCCAAGGGATGGTTCGTCCACGGCGTCACCGCCAGCGGCGCGATCTGCGGGATGCTCGGCATCATCGCGGTGTCCGACAAGCAACCGCGTGAAGCCATCCTGTGGCTGGCTGTGGCGATGGTGCTCGACGGAGTCGATGGTCCGGCGGCTCGGGCGTGGAAGGTGTGCGATCACGTGCCGCGCATCGATGGTTACACCCTCGACCTGATCGTCGACTTCGTGACGTGCATCGTGATCCCCGTCATCTTCCTGCACCAGTTCAACATGTTGCCCAACGGCGCTTCGTTGTACATCGGTGCGTTCGTGCTGTTCATGTCGGCGCTGTGGATGTCGCGCA
>JBDTRP010000130.1:0-10477 GCA_039931555.1 Ilumatobacteraceae bacterium
GCCCAGCGGCTCACAACAGCTCTTCCAGCACCGCCGGAATCAGATCGGGCAGGTCGCTGGCGACCAAGCCGTGCCGTTGGCCGCGACGCCCGGCCTGACCGTGCACCCACGCGGCTGCGGCGGCCGCGTGCAGCGGACGCATGCCGGCGGCCAGCAACGCCCCGATGATCCCGCTCAACACGTCGCCCGTGCCCGCTGTAGCGAGGCGAGCATCACCAGCCGTCACGACCAGCGCGGTTCCGTCGGGGTCGGCCACGATCGTGGCGGCACCCTTCAGCAACACCGTGCAGCCGCTGTCGGCGGCCAAGCGCCGCGCCGCGACCATTCGGTCGGCGCCGGGCTGGCTGCCCGACAGCAACGCATACTCGCCGTCGTGCGGTGTCAGCACCGTCGGTGTCGAACGGCGGCGCAACAGCGTCGTGGCACCTTCCGAGCTCCATCCCAGCGCGAACAGCCCGTCGCCGTCGATCACCATCGGCAGCGGCGCCTCGATCACGAGCCGACGCACGCTGGCCCCCGTGTCGTCGGTCCGGCCGAGCCCGGGCCCGACCACGATCGAATGAAAGCGATCGAGCGACCCCAGCGCGGCCTCGGCCCACGCGACGCTGGGCAACGGTCGCTGCACGATCTCGATCGGTGCGTCATCCAAGGTCATGCCCGGCACCGAGAGGTGCACCATGCCCGCGCCGGTGCGCATCGCCGCATGCGCCACCAGGCGCGGTGCCCCCGTCATGGTCGAGCTGCCGGCGATGACCCGCACGGCGTTCTGCCACTTGTGGGAGTACGCGTCGCGCTGCGGCCACCACTCGACGATGTCGGCTCCCTGCACGAGGTTGGCTCGGGCCCATCCGATGTCGAGCCCGATGTCGGCCAGCTCCAACTCCCCCGCCAGCGCGCTTCCGGGCGGCATCAACAAGCCGGGCTTCAGCGCCGCGAACGTCACCGTCCGCTCGGCCGCCAGCACATCGCCCGCGTAGTCACCGGTCAGCGCGTCGACGCCGCTCGGCACGTCGACCGCCAGCACGGGTGTGGCGCCCACATCGGGCGGCGACCACGTGCCGCGAAAGCCGGTGCCGTACGCGGCGTCGATCACCAGGTCCGCCGCCGGCAGCACCGCCGGGTACGACGGCACGTCGAACACCCTCACACGCACCCCCCGGGCAGCGAGATGACGGGCGGCAACTCGCCCATCGGCGCCATTGTTGCCGTTGCCGCACAGCACGTTGACGGTGCGACCGTAGGCACCGCCGAGCATCCGCAGCGCTGCCCAGGCCACGGCACCACCAGCCCGCTCGATCAGCACCTCCGCCGGCAGCCGGGACGCCGCGTCGATCGCAGCCATTTCCTCCGGGGTGACGATCGGCAGCATGCCGATGAGGCTACGTCGTCACGAGGCAACGACGTAGGCGATGGCCACCTGGTCGGTGTGGGTGATCGACAGGTGCCACGTGGCGATACCCCGCTCGCTCGCCAGTTCGGCGGCGCGACCGGTGACGTTGAGATGCGGCTCGCCGCTGTCGCGGCGGTCGACCCACACGTCATGAAAGCCGAATGCACCGAGACCGAGACCCATTGCTTTCATCACTGCTTCTCGCGATGCGAAGCGCGCGGCGAGCGACGGCACCGGGTCGACCTTGGGCGCGACGTACGCAAGCTCGCCGTCGGTGAACAGCCGGCGTTGCATCGATGGCGTACGTTCCAGCGATCGACGGAACCGTTCGATGTCCACCGCGTCGACGCCGATCCCGAGGATCATGTGCGCCATTGATCGGCGGCATCGGAGATCGGCGCGATCAGGAGATCTGCGACGGCGAGCTCGCCGAGCAGATCGTCACGGAACACGCCCTCGGTCTCCGACACCCAGTCGACCAACCGGTCGTAGCGATCGTCGTACCCCTGCAACACCCCACGCATGACCGACGCCGGCAGTCGATCGTGGAACTGGACGTGCAACAGGGTGATACCGATGCACACCCCGGATTTGACCTCTGGCACGAAGATGACCGTTCGATTGTCGCTGCGACCGCGCGCGACCAGCACTTGCCGCTCGACGGCGACTCGTCGCTTGGTGCCCAGCAGTTGCGGGTTGCGCTCGACCCGACTGGTGACCTCGCTCGACAACCCACCTCGATCGACGATGGAGATCTGGGCATCGACCGTTGGTGTGCCGTCGATGCGGTAGCGGGTGAATCCCACGACCGCCTGCACGGCGGGATCGAGGTCGGCCAGCACCTTCAGCGTGTGGTAGCTGAGGGCATCGCGACCGGCGCCGGCGCCCAGCGTCGCTTGCACCAGCGCCCGGTCCAGCACGCCCTCGTCACTGCGGCTGATCCCGACCGTGACCGTCTTGGCCTGATGCTTGATTGCATCGACGGGTCGGGTGAGCTCCTCGATCGCCCGGGTCAACGAGGCGGTGAGATCATCGATCATCACGCCGGGCGTCGCCACCTTGCCGGTGGCCCGCTGATACGCCTCGAGCGGGAGATCGTCGCGCATGTCGGCCAACATGGCCGACAACCGCACGGCCGTCGACGCCTCGAGGTGGCCGTCGTACAGGCCGGATCGCAGCCCCTCACCGAAACGCTCGGCGTACTGGCCGATGCCGCCGCACACCGTCCGCAACACGTCGTCACCGTTGTCGGAAGTCATCAGCGCCAACTCGATCACCTCGCGCGCCTCGCGAAGTGGGCGCGCCGACGCATCGATCGCCAACGCCGCCTCGTATCCGAACAGGTGTCCGACCATCGCCGACAGCACGAAGGCCAGAGCCGAATCGACCTTGGGGACGGTGAGGACCGCGGCAGCCGCGGCAAACCGCTCGTCACCCTCGGTCGCCACCACGATCGGCGTGGCCTTGTGGGCCTTGTAGATCGCCACTTCCTTGGCGACATCGTCGGCGGTGCCTCCAACGAGTCCGGCGGCGCAGACCAGGATCAACGGCTCGCTGGACAGATCGATGTGCTTCTTGTCCTCGGTCACATCGCAGGCGATGGACTTGTAGCAGAGCTCGCTGAGCTTGATGCGAACCTCTTCGGCGGCGACGGTGTTGGGGCCACTGCCCACGATCGCCCAGTATCGCTTCGGCGGCGCGAACCGGCGAGCGGCGTCGCCGATCACGTCACGGCGCGACAGCACATCCAGCAAGGCATCGGGCATCTGCCGCAGCGACGTCAGCAGATCATGCCGGCGCTGTGCCGAGCCGACGTTGGCCGACTCGGTGATCGCACACGCCAGCAACACGCCGGCGGCGACCTGCGCGTAGAACGCCTTGGTCGAGGCAACGCTCATCTCGACATCGCGACCATCGCTGGTGTACATCACCCCGTCGGCCTTGTCGGTGAGGTCGCTGTTGCGCCGGTTGACGATCCCCAGCACCGCGGCGCCACGACCACGTACCAGGTCGACGGTGCGATTGGTGTCGGTGGTCGTGCCGCTCTGGCTGACCGCAACGACCAGGGTGTCACTCATATCGAGGCGCATCCCGAAACCACTCAACTCCGTCGCCGTGATCGGGTCGATGTCGAGCTGGCCGTCGGACAGCGCGTCGAGCACCGCGGCCATGCTCTGGCCGGCCACCGCGGCGGTCCCTTGCCCGATCACCTTGACCTTGGTGATGCTGCCATCGGCGAGGCGGGCGCGGATGTCGGCCGGCAGGGCACGTGCCCCGACGGATGCACGGCGCAACCCGTCGACCTCGATGATCTTGCCCCGCACGGTCTTGCGGAAGCTGGCCGGTGCCTCGCTGATCTCTTTCAGCAGATAGTGCGGTGCGTCGCCGCGGTCGATGTCGCGGGTGGTGACCTGCGCAGTCACGACGTCGCTGTCGACCACGGGCATCACTGAACCGTCGTAGGCAATCCGGTGCACGCCGTCGAGATCACCGGCGCGAGCACCGTCGAGCACGAACACCTGCCCGCGGCTGCCGGACGGGGACGGTGTCTCGCCGTCCATGCGCACGAAGCGGGTGGTCTCCTCGACGACGCCATATGGCTCGCTGGCGACGATGTAGCAGTCGTCGCCCAACCCGACGTACAGCGCCTGCCCGCTGCCACGCAGCGCAAGGTACAGGTGGTTGGGGTGGTCGGCGGCCGCGGCGCCGATCGCCACGCTGCCCTCGAACTCGGCAACGGTGCGACGGAAGGCCTCACCGAAATCGACGACACCGTTGGCCACGTGCCGGGCCATGACGGCGGGGATGACCTTGGCATCGGTGGTGATCGGTCCGGCGATGCGCAGGCCGTGGCGAACCTTGATGTCGGCGTGGTTGTCGACGTCGCCGTTCAGTACGGCCACCATGTACGGCGCGCCGCCGGTCTGTTCGAGCTCCTCGCTGTTCAGGGGGTGGCAATTGGCTTCGCTGATGATGCCGACGCTGGCCCAGCGCGTGTGCCCGAGCACGGTGAGCCTGGCATCCGGTTGCGACAGGGCCAGTCGCAGCAACCCGTCGGCGCTGATCGCAGCCCGCAACGCCTGCGTGTTGTCACCGAGCTCGCCGATCTCTGCGGCAGCCTTGTACACGAACCCGAAGCACTGGCCTGCCACCCGAACCGAGCCGTTCTGGAAGAGGGGGTCGGTCTGGCGCTCGCTGAGCATCCGCTGCACGGTTGGATCCGACATCGACAGGCCGTGGTTCCAGACGAACAGGTGCAGGCCAGCCGAATCGCGGCCCCGCACTTCGAGACGATCGAGCGCCGAAAGCGATTGTTGCACCGCGAGATAGCCAGCGACCGCGGCCGTGCTGCTGTCTCGCCCGACCAACGCCTCGACCTCGCGAGCCGTGCGCAAACGATCGTGGCGAACCGACCAGGTGGCGTCGCGCAACTCGATCAACTCGGTGGCGATCCGTTCCTGCTCCTCGGGCTCCAGTGCTTCATCGGCCTCGATTCCCGCTTCGGTCTCCTCCACACGCGCTTCGAGTTGGTCGAGCCGGGAGGTGATGGCTGCAGCCAGCTCGTACCGACCGATCAACGCCGTCGCGCCGGGCACACCTTTCAAGAGATCGTCGCACAGACGCACTGCCGCTGCAGCGTCGGTGAGGCGCTCGGCGGCCACCGCGCGATCGAGGTGAGCCAGGAGTTCGGGCGGTTCGGGCACCGGTCGCTGGGAAGGCCTGCTGACGATACCGATGATGCCGCACATGAGGTTCCAGGCTACCGAGCAACGCGACGCCAGATCGGTCGGGTCCCAGTTCCGACGCGGGCACCGAAGTGGGCCGGCCGGCGGCTCGGGCTCACTCGAACCTTTGTCGCTCCCAGGTCGCTCAGCGACCTCCCAGCGACA
The DNA here is from genome assembly GCA_039931555.1 of Ilumatobacteraceae bacterium. GTDB lineage: Bacteria > Actinomycetota > Acidimicrobiia > Acidimicrobiales > Ilumatobacteraceae > JAENVT01. Next base: position 5,281 of record JBDTRP010000130.1, read on the forward strand.
AAGTTCGGGCGAAGACGCCAGAACTGCCGGTGACCTGACGATGTCGTGCCGACGTATGCACCATCCATCTCACCTTGCTGCCGTAGTCAGGCCGGATCGAGCTCGCCGAAACGGGCCAGCACCACTTCGGCCAGATCGTCAGCCGTGCTCTGGGCGAGCGACAGCGTTGCTGCCTCGACCATCACCCGGATCAACGCTTCGGTGCCGCTCGGGCGGATGAGGATGCGCCCCTCGCCGTGCAGGGACGCATCGGCCAGGGCGATCTCGTCGGCCAGTTCGAGATCGACGTGCGGGTGCCGATGGGCGACCTTGACGTTGACCAATACCTGCGGGTATGTGGTCATCACACTGCCCGCCAGATCGGCGAGCGTTCGACCCGTCGTGCGCACATACGCTGCCAACCGCACACCCGCCAGCAGACCGTCGCCGGTCGTCGCCAGGTGCCGGTAGATGATGTGACCACTCTGCTCACCACCGAGCGCATAGTTGCCGGCGTCGAGTGCTTCGAGTACCGAGCGATCGCCCACGCCGGTCGTGATCACCTCGATGCCGGCAGCTTCCATCGCCTTGTGGAAGCCGAGGTTGCTCATCACGGTCACCACCACGGTGTCGGCGGTGAGTTGTCCGTCGTCACGTAGTTGCAAGGCGGCCAGGGCGATCATCCCGTCGCCGTCGACGACGTTTCCGAGATGGTCGACGGCGATCACCCGGTCGCCGTCACCGTCGAAGGCCAGCCCGAGATCGGCACCGTGAGCAACCACTGCCGCGGACAGCGAGGCCGGGTGCGTCGCACCACAGCGATCGTTGATGTTTCGGCCGTTGGGCTCGGCGTTGATCACGATCACATCCGCGCCCAGGCGGCGGGTCACCTGCGGCGCGACCTCGTACATCGACCCGTTGGCACAATCGAGCACGATTCGTAGACCCAGCAGCGATTGGTGGGGGTTGGTCGTCACGAGGTAGTCGCAATAGTCGGCGACCGCCACGGATGCAGTCGGTTCGGACTGCGGCTCGGCCCGAGCGGTCGTGGTGCTCGTGGTCTCGGCCACCGGTCGCAGCGCGGCCTCGATGGCCTGCTCGGTGCTACCGGTCAGCTTCAGGCCACCCGCTGCGAAGATCTTCACCCCATTGTCGCGGTAGGGGTTGTGAGAGGCCGTCAACATCGCCGCCGGAGCAGCATCGCGGACCGACAGGAACGCCAGCGCCGGTGTGGGCAGCACGCCGATCCGCAGCGGCTCGGCACCGGCGGCGCGCAGACCGTCGACCAACGCCTGCTCGAGCGCCGGGCCCGACTCGCGAGTGTCGCGCCCGACCAGCCATTCACCGCGACCCATCACCTCGGCCGAGGCGCGCCCGAGCCTGCCGACATAGTCGGTGGTCAGTTCGGTCAACGCCCGGCCGCGTACCCCATCGGTTCCGAATCGAAGCTGGCCCACGGCCGGGCTTCGATCAGCGCTTGGTGTACTGCGGAGCCTTGCGGGCCTTCTTGAGGCCGTACTTCTTGCTCTCCTTGCGACGCGGGTCGCGGGTGAGCAGGCCGGCCTTCTTCAGCGATGCACGGGCCTCGGGGTCGAGCTCGACGAGCGAACGGGCGATCGCCATGCGCAACGCACCGGCCTGGCCGCTGATGCCACCACCGTGCATGGTCGCGTCGATGTCGTACGTCGTCTCGGTCTCGGTGACGCGCAACGCCTCGGTGACCGTCATGCGCTGCATCGCCGTGGTGAAGTAGGCGTCGAACGCCTTGCCGTTGATCGTGTGGGTGCCGGTGCCGGGGCGCAGGCGAGCGCGAGCGACGGCCTCCTTGCGGCGACCGGTGGTCTGGGTGAGCGGTTTGGTTGCCATGGAAGTGGTTCCTTTCGCGCTCAACGGGCCTTGGCCGCGGCGAGGTCGAGGACGACGGGGAGCTGAGCTGCGTGCGGGTGCTCGGGGCCCCCGTACACCTTGAGTTTCTTGATCATCTGGCGGCCGAGAGGGCCTTTCGGCAACATGCCCTGGATGCTGCGACGAATGGCCTCTTCCGGCTTGCGACCGAGCAGCCTCTCGTACGATTCTGTCTTCATACCGCCGGGATAGCCGCTGTAGTTGTAAACGCCCTTGTTGGCAGCCTTGTCTTTGGTCAGGACGATCTTGCTGGCGTTGATGATCACGACGTGGTCGCCGGTGTCGATGTGCGGGGCGAAGATCGGCTTGTGCTTGCCGCGCAGCACCCGAGCAGCCTCGGTGCACATGCGGCCGAGGACCAGACCATCGGCGTCGATGACGTGCCAGGCGCGGGTGATCTCGCTTGCTTTCGGGCTGTAAGTAGGCATTTCAGACCTTTGAGAACTAGGTGTCGCCGCCCAGCGGTACGTCGCCAGGGAACCGTGAAATGATACGGGCTTCTGGCCGAAACCGGCAAACGACACGCTGTGAATTCAGGCCGGATTGGCGTACCACGAGGTGCGGTGACACTCGATCACCGCATCGAGCCATCGCTCGACCCTCACGGCGAGCGCAGGGATGGAGTACTCCTCCTCGACGCGCTGTCGGCATTCGACCCGATCGAGCTCGTCGATGCGCCCGACGGCGGCGATCAGACCCTGCACATCGTCAGGCTCGACGAGGAAACCGGTCTCGCCATTGACGATGATCTCGGCAGGCCCGCCGCGACGGTACGAGATCACCGGCACACCGGTAGCCATGGCCTCGATGGCCACGTTCCCGAACGCCTCGACCCATTTCGGCGCCATCACGATCGCGGCGCAACCGCCGATCGCCGCTTGCAACTCGTCGGTCGGCAAGAAGCCCTCGTACGACACGGCCGCACCCGGATGGCCGGCGATGGCGACATCCCAGACCGACTGGTCCTGCATCAGGCCCCAGACCTTCAGCGGCAGCCCGGTCGCCTCGGCAACGGCCACGACGTCGTCGAGGCCTTTCTCCGGTGAGATCCGGCCGATGAAGCCGAGGTAGTGCGGTTCGTCGGCGGTCATGTGCATGTCGTACCGCTCGAGGGCGATGCCGCTGCCGATCACCGGGACGAGGCCCGAGAGCGTCGGGAACGTGTCGGCCTGGGCCTGGCTGTGCACGGCCACGTTGCGCGGGCGCAGCGTTGCCGCCCGCAGGATCACGTCATCCATCACGTCGCTCAACGTCGCCATGCTGACCAGATGAGCCAGCGGAGTCGTGGCGAAGAACGGGGTCAGGTAGAAAGGCAGCCAGTCGTAGGCCAGGTTCAAGATGACATCGAACTCGTCCTGATGCACTCGTGCCCATTCGTACATTGCCGCCAGCACTCCGTCGGCTAGGACGCTGACGAGTGTGTCGCGGTCGGCAGTGTGCGCAGAAGGCTGCAACGCACCCGGGATCTGATGGACCACGGCGCCAACGTGCAGCGATCCGGCCGGAGCCAGCACCTCGACCTGGTGACCGCGGCCGGTCAGACCGAGCACCAGGCTGTGCAACGTCAGTTCGACGCCTCCGCCCTCGCCGCTGCCCAACGCACCGACCGGGGTCGAGATGATCAGGATTCGTTGTGACGACATCAGCCCTCCCGGCACGTACGTTCCGCTGTCAACGACCGTGCTCCCGGCATTGTTCCCAGCACTGCACTAGTAGCCAACTTCCCACAGGCACAAACCGTGTGCCGGGGCGACCTGGCCCGCGCCCTGGCGATCCTTGGCCAGCAGGATTCCACGGATGTCGCCCGCATGCAGCCGGCCCGCACCGGCGTCGACCATCGTGCCGACGATCGCGCGGACCATCTGATGGCAGAAGGCGTTGGCCCGGATCTCGAAACGCAACAACCCCGGGCCGTAGTCGGTGGGCACCTCTGACCACCGGGCCAGCATCACGTTGCGCTTCATCGACGGTTCCGGCTGGCCGGGGACCGACCTCGGGCGCCGGCAGAACGACGAGAAGTCATGCTCGCCGATCAGGGGATCACACGTCAGGTACAGCGTCGGCAGCGACAACGGTGGCACCACATGCCACGACGTCGCCGCGAGGAAGGAGTTGGGCTGGGGAGAGTTCCAGATGTCGTACCGGTAGTGCCGCCACTTGGCGGTGAAGCGGGCGCTGAAGTCGGGCGAGTCGGCCCACATCGCATCCCGGGCAACCACCGCCGGGCTGCACATCCGGTTCACACGCCGTACCAACACCTGCAGATCGGTGTCATCGGGAAGATCACAACTGATGACCTGGCCCCAACCGTGCACCCCGGCATCCGTGCGACCAGCACCCACGAGGGCCACGGGTTGGCGCACGACCTTCTCCACGGCGTCGCGTAGCTCGCCCACCACGGTGCGCACCCCGTCGTTCTCTGCGAAACCGTGGAACAGCGTGCCGTCGTAGGCCACGGTCATCCGAGCTCGCTTGAGCATGGGGCTCACCGGCTGCTGCGACGACGAGACGAACGGTCCAGCCACGATGCACCGGCCCGCACCGCGCTGTTCGAACTGCGGAGAGAACCCGTTGTCGCGGGGTACCAGCGGAAGCGCACGGCGCGCACACTAGACGCTGTTCCCAACTGCCCCGAAAGGGCAGCGGGCCCGACTTCGCAGTCAGCGCTCGTGCACCTCGACGCCCTGTGCATACCGGGTGCGGAACAGCTCGAGCACCTCGCCGGGCTCGGCGTGACGCCGGGTGCTGTGCTTCGAGTACAGCGTCTCACCGTCGACGATGACGTCGAAGATCCCCTTCGAACCGGTGATCAGGCGCAGCTCGGCGATGACGTACTGGAAGTCCCGCAGAAGGTCGTGGGCAGCGCTCACGGCGCGCTCGGAATAGTCTCAAGGGACGCAATAGGTGATCGAGATCTGGTGCTTGCTCACCTCTGCAGCCTAGGCACGGTGCCGGTCAGGAAGACGGGAGGACGGTGATCACACTGCCGTCGACCTGGAGGTTGGCGGCGGGAGCGATCTAGTCGCTCCCTTCGTTCTGGATCGTCACGACCGCGAGATACCGCGCACGAGCCATTCAGGCAGCCGTAGTTGCATTTCACGATCAGGCGGTGCCGCCGGTTTCTCACTGGCAGTTCTGGCGTCTTCGCCTGAGCGTTGTCGCTGAGAGGTCGCTCAGCGACCTGGGAGCGACAAAGTTCGAGTTGGCCCGCTGGTGCACGACGTCGCGGCGACGCTCAGCGTCAGACGAGTTCGATGCGCGCCATGGGGGCGTTGTCGCCCTGGCGCGGCCCGAGCTTGAGGATGCGCAGGTA
>JBDTRP010000131.1:0-35517 GCA_039931555.1 Ilumatobacteraceae bacterium
AGTAGTCCTGGATCTCGGGTGCGTTGTAGCTGCCCCCGAGAGCCCAAGTCACCTCCTCGCTGGTCGACGGCAGCCACTCGCGGAAGGCGCGGAGCTCGTCGTGGGTGAAGATGGCCGGCACCGGCCGCGGGATCCAGCCCAGCTCCAACGCGTTCGTGAAGTAGGCGAGCGACCCGACACGGCGCAGTTCGAATGCGGCTCCGGCCTTCAGGATCGCCTCCTTGACCGCCGGTCCCTCATCCCATGGCCCGAAGAACTCGCACCCCGGGTTGCCGGCCATCGTGTGCCGCTGGGCCCAGACGTGATGGCCGGCGATGGTGACCGGGAAGATCTCCGACCACGGCGCCTCGCGCAGGGGAGCACCGGTGAGCTGTTCGATGAGGGCCGGGGCGCGAGGCCCTTCCACCTGGTACCGATACACGGTGCGCCTGCCGGCGGGATTGTTGGAGAAGATCTCGTCGGCCTCGACCGAGACGTCCCAACCGCCCGTCTCGGCGCAGAATCGCAACCAGTTGTGGCCGGCCGCCCGACCCACCAGCACCAACTCCTCGGGAGCGACGCTGTAGAGGACCCCGTCGCCCACGAGGTAGCCGTCGGGGCTGCAGACGACGAGGTGACGGGAGCGACCGACACCGAAGGTCTCGAAGCTGTTCCCGGCGACGCTGGAGAGGAGCCGCTGGGCGTCTGGGCCGCGCACGTAGGTCGTCGTCATGTGGAACGACTGGTCGTAGAACGCGATCCCTTCTCGCCACGCCCGTTGCTCGTCACGCCACGTCGTGAACTCCGGAGCGACGAACTCGGGAGGCTGACGCAGCACGGCGTCCTTGACGACCGATCCCTTGCGGTTGCTGTACAGGTAGTCGACGAAGTTGGGAACGGAGTCCAGGACATCCTGAAGCGATCGGTTCGGTGTCTGGGTGGTCACGTCGTCTCCATGGTTCCGCTCTCTGCTCGGGCGGCGAGTGCACGATAGGAGATCACCGGCTTGCGCCACGGTGTCGACGTTCGCCCAGGGCGAACACTGAGCCTCGGGTCTCAGGGATCCGACGGCAACGACGCCGGACGTACACTGCGACCATGCCGTCTCCGAAACGTGACGACCTCGACGATTACTTCGCCCAGCTCCCCGCTGTCGCCATTCCACACCTGACGACGCTGCGCTCGTTGTGTCGTGCGGGACTGCCGAAGGCCGACGAAGCCCTGCAGTGGAACAATCCTGCGTTCGTGCAAGGCGGAACGCGCCTCCTGATGTTGCAGTCGTTCAAGCAGCATTGCTCGCTGCGGTTCCCGACCCGTCAGTTCGCCGAACAGCGCGAAGCGGTCGAGTCCGCCGGCTACGAGGCCGGCGAGGGCTTCATCAAGCTCCCGTACGACCGCGACCTCCCAGTAGCCCTCCTGAAGGGTCTCATCAAGGCACGGCTGGCTGAGTTCGAAGCCACCGGTGCGGGCTGGTAGCCCGACGCACGGCGCGACCTGTTGCCTCGGGCAAGACTTGCGGCGATGACGAAGATGAATGTGAATCGAGCACGCGGTGGAGACGACGACTTCGGTGCCGTCGGCGAGGAGCCAACGATCCCGGCGAAATACGCCGGGACGTGTGCCACGTGCCGACAACGGTTCGCCGCCGGTGACCCGATCGCGTCGGTGCTCGTTGACAAGAAGATGACGTACCACCACCGCGCATGCCGGTACGCGGCGACCGCTCTCCTCGCACAAGGCGTCGCCGACGGTGATGCTGACGCCGTAGCGACCTCACCCAACTCTGCGGTCGCAGCAACGTGCCGCGCGACAACCAGAAAGGGCGATCGGTGTCGCAACACTGTGCAAAAGGGCGAGCAGTTCTGCGGACCGCATCTGACCCAGTTCGCCGCTCGGTAGTCGACCGAGGGGCGATCGATCACCCACCGTGGCCTCGACGTCGAACCGTTCTCGCGGAGGCAAGTGGTGTTTCGCGTCGGTGTCGACCTGCTGTCGCTGGGGTCGTCCACTCACAACCACACAGTCACCACCCAAGTTCTTGGCGGAATACAGCGGTACATCGGCGCATTCGATCACCATGCGTGCGCTCAGTTCATCGGGCGGGACCTCGACCACACCGATCGACACGGTCACGGCAGTTTCGTTCGACAGGAGTGTTGCCATGGTCGCGGCCGCTGCGGCACGAATCCCGTCCCCGAGTGCAAGGGCCGCGGTCGGAGCAGTTGACGGCATGAGGATCATGAACTCGTCCCCACCGATGCGAAAGAACACGTCGCCCGCGCGGAGCTCACCGGTGACGGCACCCGCAACACCCCGCAGGACTGCATCGCCGATCACGTGCCCGTGGAGATCGTTGACCGTCTTGAAGTGGTCGATGTCGAGGAGCATCACCGTGAGGCTGTCGCCGGCGCGCTGTGCACGGGCCGCGAGCACGGGCAGGTCGGCGTCGAGTTGCCGGCGGTTGAAGGCCCCGTCAACGCGTCGGTTGCGGCCCACCGGCTGCGTTCGTCGAGCAGCCGCTCGACGAACTCGAGCGTCCCGAGGACCTGGATGACAACGAGGGCGGCCGCAGTGATCGCCATCAGCCCGACTATCCCGTCGTCGAGCGCGACCGCCGCCACAGCGCCGAGCATTGCCGCCGCCGGAAGGGTGCGGCGAACGCGTGAGCGCGGGATGTGCACACGTCGGTTGCTGGGGGCGGGCTGGTCCTCGCGACAGAGCGCAGCCACGGTGAGGCATGCCGATGCGATCACCCCGGTCGCCATCCCGACCAATCGGAGCGCCACGTGATCACCCGAAGGCTGCGCTGCAACCTTGGGGCCCGCGTCTCGCCATCCGTCGCTGAGAGGGCCAGGTCCCGCCGAAAGCGGACCAAAGCCCCTTATTACTCGTCGCCGAGTCGTCCACAATGGCAATTACCACCCCCGAAGAGCCTGACGAACCCTTCGTACCCCATATGAAAGGGTTGTCATGTTCAAGAAACCATTCGGACTACTTGGGATCTTCCTGGTCCTAGTCGGAGTCGGCTATTTCGTCGGCGCCGGCGTCGCTTATAGCAAGGTTCAGGGTGGCTACGACTCACTCGGGGCCTTCAGCAAGGCCCAGAATGTCGAGCTCAAGTACAACGACCAGGGCCAACTCACCGACGGCGGAAAAGTCGAGGGTGCCCAAGAGATCATGAAGCGGCTCACGGATGAATGGAAGTTCCCGGTCGTCGCTTCCGACCTCGATCCGAAGAACCCGCTGGTCAACACGGCCACTGAGTACATGTACCAGATGGCGACGATCTCCACACACACCCTTGATGGCACCCAGCACGTCGTGCTGAAAGAAGCCGATCTGACTACCGATGGCAAGGTTGCCACCACGTTCGACTGCAACGGCGAACAGGTCGCAGTTCCCACTCCCTTCCCCGCCGACGGCGTGACCTGCGATTTCAAGGTCAACGGTCGCTACTGGACCGGATTCGATCGCACCGTGCCGGTCGAGGCCAAGGCCCGTGATCAGGCCTGGAGCGGAACCGCTCACGCACTCGTCGCCGAGCTCGGTGTCGGTGCGGCAACGCACAGCACCCTGCAGCTGGCGCTCGGAGTCGCAGCACTGCTCGCCGGCCTCGGCGTCGTCTGCACCGTGATGGGCGCAGCCTTCATCTGGGATACCCGCAAGAAGGGCAAGTTCAATATCCCGGACACCGTTCCGGAGTCGTTTGTGAAGGACACACCCGGAAAGACGGCCCAAACCGTCTGACCGAGACAGGTCGAGTTTGATTGCGATTGACCTCGACAAACCGAATGGGCCCTCCTTCCGGGGGCCCATTCGGCGTTTTGGCGGCGGACACGGTCTAGTACGGTCGCATCGATGACACATGCTTGATGTCTCGGTGCACCGACCGGCATTCGTGGTGTCCGAGCCCGCTGAGCCGGCGTACGTGCGATCACCGGTCACCGCGATCCGACTTCTTGGGGCCTTGGTGGTCCTCGGGTTCCTGTATGTGGCGTTGAACGGCACCGACGGCGCCCAATTTGCGACCGACTTCGGCGACCTGCTCGGTTCGATGCCACATTGGCTCGTGTCGGGCATCGTCAGTGTCTGCCAGATCGCCTTTCTCGTCGTCGCGATCCTCGGCTTCATCAGCCAACTCGTCCTGCGTCGATTTGCCCGTGTCGGTCGCATGCTGATTGCCGCTGTCGTCTGCACCGCCGGCCTGGTCGCGATGTCGAAGCTCGTCGGCACCTCGGCGTTGCCACTCATTCCGAGACGGCACCGTGGCGCGGCTACCGGCTTCGGGGCGACCGGCCTGAGTGGGTACGGCATCGGGGCCGCGTTCCCGACCACGTTGCACATGGGCGTGATCCCCGCATGGATGTTCATCGATCGTGGGCTGTGGCCCGACCGTTGGCGGCGGATCGGCCGATACGTCCTGGTCATGGGGATCGCCGCGCGCCTCGGCGTCGCCCTGGCGGACCCGGCGACGATCATCACCGCCATTGCGATGGCCGCCGCCGCGTCGTCGTTGGTTCAACTGATCCTCGGCGCCCCGAACACCAGTCCTCGAGCCGCGGCGGTGGGCGAGATCCTCGAGCGTCTCGGCTACACGCTGTCGTCGGTGGAACGATTCGGTGGGTTTCGCGGCTTCGCCGGCTTCCGGGTGCACGTCGAGGATGGTCAACAGCTGATCGTGAAGGTGATCAGTCGCGATCTGTGGACTGCCCTGCTCCCCGTGCAGATGTACCGGGCAGCACGATTCCGCGACGTCGGTCAGGACCGGCTGTTCCGGTCGCTTCGTTCGGCGGCCGAGCACGAGGCCCTGTGCGCGTTGAAGGCCCACTCCGACGGAGTGCCCACCGCCCGCCTGGCCGTGGTCGCCGAGTTCCCGCCGAACGCGATGATGATGGCGTTCGACGCGCAGTCTCGCGTGTCGTTGAGCGAGCTCGATCCCTCGCGTCACACCCCTGAGCTCTTGAAGTCGGTGTGGGGGATCGTCGATGCCCTGCAACGAAGTCATACGGTGCATCGACACCTCAACGACGAGGCCCTGTGGGTGAACGATGAAGGCGGCGTCGTGCTGGTCGGATTCGCGTCGGCCTCGTTGGGAGTCGTCGGCTCCGCGCTGTCGACCGATGTCGCCGAGGTCCTCGCAGCAACCGCGGCTCCCCTCGGCGTCGAGCGAGCCGTGGAATCCGCGGTCGCGGGTGTCGGTGCCGCCGCGGTCGCAGCTGCACTGCCGCGGCTGCAACCATTGGCGCTGACGCCGCGGACGAGGGCCGCCCTTAAGGCCGCCGGGTGTCTCGACGACCTCCGCGACGAGGTCCAACGCGTGACCGGTGTCGACGATGCTCCCATCGCCGAGCTCCAACGGATCAAGACAGGCACGGTGGTGTCCATCGCAGTGGCCGCGCTGGCGTTGTGGTCGCTGATACCTCAGTTCCTCGGCGTCGGCTCGTTGTGGGGCGAATTGCACCGAGCCAACCTGTGGTGGGTTGCCGCGGCGCTCGCGTTGTCGGCACTGACCTACGTGGGCGCTGCGATGGCACTCGACGGGTCGCTGTCCGAGCGGTTGCCGCTCGGCCCGAACATCGGTGTGCAGGTGGCCACCTCGTTCGTCGGGGTCGCCGCTCCTGGCGGCGGATTGGCGCTGGCGGCGCGCTTTCTCCAGAAGCGGGGCGTCGACACCGCGACAGCCGTCGGCGCAGTGGGCGTCGACACGATCGCCGGTGTGATCGTGCACTTCACGCTCACTGGGCTGTTCATCGCCCTCGCCGGTTCGTCAGGGTTGCGGACGTTCGACCTGCCATCGTGGGGCACCATCGGGCTGATTGCCGCAGGGGTCGCCCTGGTCGCTGCAATCGGGGTGGCCGTTCCCTGGAGTCGCGCATTGTTGACGACCCGGGTACTGCCGGCCACGAAGCGGTCGCTGGCCAACGTCGGCGAGATTGCCCGGCAGCCCGGCAAGATGATCGAACTGTTCGGCGGCTGCCTGGTCATCACGATGGGCTACATCCTCGCCCTGGCGGTGTCGGTCGCGGCGTTCGGCGCCGGCCCAGCGTTCACCTCTGTCGCGCTCGTCTACCTCGTTGGCTCCATGGTGTCGTCCGTCGCCCCGACACCGGGCGGGATCGGTGCCGTCGAGGCGACCCTGATCGCCGGGCTGACCTCGGCCGGGATGACGAGCACCACGGCGATCGCGGCCGTCATCCTGTTCCGCCTCGCCACCTTCTGGATCCCGTTGCTCCCGGGCTGGGGTGCGCTCGTGATGATGCAGCGCTCGGGCGATCTCTGATCATCACAAGCGGTTCGGTTTGGCCGGAAGCGTGCGCGCGTAGGTCACTCCCATTCCGGCCCACTTGACGAGCTGGCGCTTCGTGCGTACGTCACCTTCGTCGACACGGAGCCAGCCCTGCATTGCTCGGCCACGCATCTCCATGGGATGCGCCGCCGTCGTGGCGACCAGCGCGTCGGACTTCGCCGGATCGACCCGGACCATCAACCCGCCCTGACCACTCGCCGCTACCGCCATGTTGCCACCAACCAGGAATGCCAGCCCACCGAACATCTTCTGCTCGGTGACGCCAGGCTCTTCGGTCAACAACTCCCGTATGCGATTCGCAAGATCTTCGTCGTACGCCATTCGGAGATTCTAGGGATGACCATGATCGTCGGGCGCCGGCGTGGCGGCTCGACCGTCTGTTCGAGCTGTGAACGCGGATTCAGTCCGTGGTCGTGGGAACCGCGTACCGGGCCAGCACGGTGTCGACCACCGCGGCGACGAGCTCGTCGGTGACGCGCTGACGCCGAACGAGTTTGGTGTACACCAGTGGGCCGGCCAGCAGGGTCACGAGCAGATCGACATCGACATCCGCGGGCAGATCGCCGCGAGCAACGGCCCGCTCGATCACGTTGGTGGCGAAACGCCGCCGTTGGTCGGTCTGGGCGCGCACCAGGCGACCCAACTCGGGATCGCGTTGGGCCGCATCCATCAGCGACAACATCATGTCGCCGAGTCGCCCGTCGTACGACGCCTTCGTGGTGCCGCTGAAGCAGGAGATCAGGTCGTCGCGCAGCGAGCCGGTGTCGGTCACGACCGGGATGTAGGTGCACGCGTGCACCGCCTCGACGACCAACACCTCCTTGCTGGCGAAGTGGCGGTAGATCGTGGTCTTGGCGACCCCGGATCGGTTGGCGATCTCGTCGATCGTGGTGCGTTCGACGCCGACCTCCGCAACGAGATCCGCGGTAGCGTCGAGGACCGCTTGGCGGGCCCGCTCGCTTCTCGTGGGTGTCGTCTCAACCATCGCTACCAGATCGTAGCGTCGTGCCCATCGAGCAGTGCGACACGCCGCTGTGACACATGTCCACCGCAGCAAATGCGGTTGCGCGTCGAAAGTATCGACGATACGGTCTCGTAGCGTTCTGTTGAGGAGGATGCATGAGCACAACCCAACCACCCGGCTCTGACACCGCCAAGGTCGAGATCGATCCAGAGGTGTTCGAGCGTCGCTGGAAGATCTTGGCGGTGCTGTGCACCAGCTTGATGGTCGTCATCGTCGGCAACACGGCGCTCAACGTCGCGCTGCCCACGCTGGCCCGAGAGCTCAACGCCTCGATCTCGGCCCAGCAGTGGATGGTCGATGCCTACGGCCTCGTCTTCGCCGGCCTCCTGCTGACTGCCGGCACCATCGGTGACCGGTTCGGGCGCAAGGGCACCCTGCAGGCGGGCCTCACTGTCTTCTTGTCGGGCTCGCTGTTCGCTGCCTTCAGCCACAGCGCTTCGGCCATCATCGTCGGGCGTGCCGTGATGGGTCTCGGCGCCGCCTTCGTCATGCCTGCCACGTTGTCGATCCTCACCAATGTCTTCCCCCCGCACGAGCGGGGCAAGGCAATCGCGATCTGGGCCGGTATCTCCGGCGGTGGCGCAGCCGTCGGCCCGGTCGCCAGCGGCTTCCTGCTCGAGCACTTCTCGTGGGGCTCGGTCTTTCTGGTCAACGTTCCGATCATCGCGTTCGCCCTTGCGGCCGGCTACGTCTTGCTGCCGAAGTCGCGTGACCCACACCCGGAGGCACTCGATCCCTTTGGCGCGCTGCTGTCGATCGCCGGGCTCGGTTCGCTCGTCTATGCGATCATCGAAGCACCCGCCCGTGGCTGGGGCAGCGGTACCAGCCTGCTCTGGTTCGGGATCGCCGCCGTGCTGATCGTCGCCTTCCTCACGTGGGAGTTACGCAACACCGCGCCGATGTTGAACCTGCGGTACTTCCTCGATCCGCGCTTCGGTGTGGCTGCCGGCGTGATCACGCTGGTCTTCTTCGCGATGTTCGGGTTCTTCTTCCTGCTCACGCAGTACTTCCAACTGGTGCTTGGCTACGGCACCCTGGAGGCGGGCGTGAAGCAGCTTCCGTTTGCCGCGGTGATGATGGTCGTCGCTCCCAATTCGCCCAAGTTCGCGGCACGCCTCGGCGCCAACATCGCCGTCGCGGTCGGGCTCATCGGAGTGTCGTTGGCCATGTTCCTGTTCACGATCGCCCACACCAACACGCCGTACATCCAGATCGTTCTGGTCGTGATGGTGATGGCGGCCGGCATGGCGATGTGCATCCCGACGATGACCGGCTCGATCATGTCGGCGGTTCCGCTGGGCAAGGCCGGTGTCGGCTCGGCGATGAACGACACCACGCGAGAGTTGGGCGGCGCGCTGGGCGTCGCCGTGCTCGGCAGCCTTGTCGCCTCGCGCTACGACGCCCGGTTGTCACCGGCGCTCGATCTGTTGCCCGCATCACTGCATGCCCAGGCCGGTGAGAGTCTCGCTGGTGCCCTGCACACGGCGGCCGATGTCGGCGGACCAGCCGGCGCGCAAGTCGCCGGCATCGCCCGCGAGGCGTTCGTCTCCGGTATGCACCTCGCTGCGATCATCGCCGGCTGTGTTGCCTTGTTGGCCGCCGCGATCGTGTATCGCAAGTTGCCCGCCGGCAACCCGCACGCCACCGGCGCGGCAACGCTGACCCGGGATTCACCCGAGGTCCTCGCCGAGCACTGATCGCGGGCGGCGACACAGACCGTGTGGAGTGTTTGACGCCCGGGTGGGTGCGCCGAGATACTCCACAGGGACCGTGTGGAGTGTTTGGCGCCTGGGTGGGTGCGCCGAGATACTCCACAGGGTGGCGGCGCACGCCGACGTCAGGTGTTGGCTTCGAGCCGCGCCGTGGCGTCGCGATGGCGTTCTTCGGCGCCGGCGAGCTTCTGCTCGGCCTGGCGCAGCTCGGTCGCGGCTGCTTCGAAGGCCGTACGGGCGACAGCGATTCGCCGCTCGGCAGCGGCGATCTCCCTGACGGCTGCAGCGACGTCTTTCCGCGCCTGAGTGGCGCGCTGGGTCCGCGCGATTCGCGCGGCGCGGTCCTCGACGTCGTCGGTCGACGCCCGAGTCGCCGGGCCGGGCGCTCGGGGCCCCGGCAACCGAGACGCCGGAGTTCGACGAGCGGGAGCGGGAGTGCCGGCATCGTGCTCGGTCGTGAGGGGCACGATGGTGAACGCTCCGAAGCCGAACTCCTCTTCTGGCAGGTCGCGGAGCGTGCCGTCGATCCAGGTGTCGGCGAGCTCGGGGTGGCGCGAGAGCTGATCGATGATGTCGCGTATCTCCCCGCGTCGAGCCGCTGCGCTGGGTACCGATCGGGCCAATGCGGCCACCGCCCGGTCGACCAGTGCCTCCAGCGCTACCCGCCGATACCGCGTCGCCGTCGACAACGCCGTTGCCCGAGCTCCGCCCGCCTGGACTTCCGCGAGCTCGGTGGTCGCCGCCATCAGCGCCTGAACAGCCTCGCCATCCTCACCGGCGGCCAGCACCGCCCACAGCGCCAGGTTGGGCCGCTTGAGCGACTGGAGGAAGGTGGCGCGTGCCCGCTGGCCGTCGGCTCGCGCCAACTTGACGAGACGGGTCCGCTCACCGACGTAGTCGTCCGGTGGCTGGAGCAGCAGGACGCGAGCATCTGTGGGATAGGCCGGTGAGCCGGCTGACTTCGGCATGCCGGAAGACTAGGGAGCGAATGTGGCCACCTGGTCCACCACGAGGTGAGACCTGATGTTCGACCGCACGCAGACGTTGCCGTTGGCATCGCCGCCGACGGCAATCAGGTTGGCAGTGTCTTCGTTCGGGGTCGTGTTGATCAGCGAGCTGACGAGCGCCGAACCGCACGGACGCACCGTCACGTAGCCCAGTGCGGTGCTGTCGACGGCGACGACGTTCAGTGCAGAGACCGCATCGACGTGTACCGGAAACTCCGCGTTTGTCGGCAATCCGCCGTTCAGGCGGGTATCGAGCAATCGCACCGGCTGACCGGCCCGGTATGCGAGGCCACCGGGGCCGGCCCCGAACCATCCGGCGACGTCGACCACGATGTGCGAGCTCCCGATGTACGTGAGCATGCAGATCGAACCGTCGGTGCCGATGCCGACGAGCACTGACGAAGCGGTTGATCGCTGCGACCGGGCGTTGACGTTCGACGAGAGTGGCGGCGTGCCGCACGGGCCGGGATAGGCGGTCAAGACCGTCGCCGACGTGGGGTCGGCGACGGTCAGGTTCAACCACACAGCTGTGGCCTCCGTAGGAATACCGCCCTGGCCGCGCATCATCAGTTGCGTCTGTGCCGGCGCGGCGCGGACGCCGGTGATCTCACCCAACTGCACCGTGGCTCCACGAGTGTCGATCCAGCGGGTCGGTGTCATCGGGTGGAAGCGATCACCATCGGGTGTGAACGCGCCCATCACATCGACGATCACGTCGGTCGCGTTCGACGCGAAGATGCAGACCCGGCCGTTGGCCAACGGAGTGATCGCCAGACCCGCGGTGGTGCGACGGACTTCGTAGTTGAGGTTCGATGTCGGCGGGCGTGCACCGCAGGCGAACACGGTGAGGAAGCCGGAAACGCAGCTGCCGGTGGCGGTCACGCTGAGCACCGCGGCATCGGCCGTGGTGGCCACGATCTGGCTGAGATCGATCGTCACGGTTCGTCCCGCTCCGAGCATTCCCGACGCGCCGCCTTGCGCCGCGTCGCGCGTGTCGAGCACGCGTCGCGGGGCTTGGGCGACGAAGCCCGATGGCTCTGTCGGCGCGGTCGCCGGCACCGAGCCCGTGTCGGTCGCGCCGGTGAGGGCGTTGGTGTTGCGGCATCGGCCGATCGCCGGCTCTGCGTCGAGGGCGGCCTTGATGAACGTTGCCAGGCCGATCGCGCCGTCGATGTTCAGGTGGATGCCGTCGACGGCGAACCAGTTGCCTCTATTGGCGGTGAAGCCGTCCCAATCGAGGATCCGAAGCGAGGGATGCCGCAGCGCTGCGGAGGCCAACTCGTTGTTGTGGCTGCTGTACAGGAACTGTGCCGGGAGGCCGCCGGGCAAGACGTAGGCCGTGTTCGTGCGGTAGGTCAGCCAGAACACACGGGTCACACCTTGCGCCTCGGCCTCGGCCGTCACCTGGTCGACTGCGTTGGTGATCGATGCGTCGTCGTAACCGGCCATCACCACCATCGCCTGGCCGAGCCGCCCGTTCAGCGTGGTCCGCATCAGCGGCAGCACGCTCACTGGCACGTAGCCGAAGCGCCCACGGCAGCTGCCGACCACCAGGCGCCGGCAGCTCTCGGCGTCGAACGTCAGTCGGTACGAGTTTCCGACGATGTTTCGCGAGTCATCGCCGGTGGTCGAGTTCCACGCCATGCCGGCCAACGTCGAGTCGCCGATCAGGGACACCGGTGGTGCATCGGCGGGCGGTGTCGCTGCGGCGACCCTCGAGCTCGAGCCCACCACGGGCAGACCTGCGATGGTCACGGTCACCGCAGCGAGGCACAGCAACCACGACCGATGTGGTTTGGACATTGTTGCGGTGGTACCCACGGAGCTCCCTCTCGAACCATTGCCCGCCCAGACGGTATCGGCACACGCCAGTGGGGGATCAAGTCGCCAATCGTGAAGACGCGCCGCCTCAGCTCGGTGGTTGTCCGAGCACGATCCGAACGTGGTGGGTGATCCCGTCGGCGGCGAGCGGAATCGGGCTTGCAGGATCAAGTGATGTGCCGTCGAGCTCGATCGAGGCAACGCCCCGGCTGACACCATCGGGGTTCTGCACCACGATTTCGTACCTGGCGCTGTGGTAGCGGAAGTCGATCTCGTAACCGGGCCAGGCTCGGGGGATGCATGGGTCGACCACCAACGTCGCGCCGCGGAGCCGGAACCCGAGGATCCACTCCGTGCCGGCTTGGTACATCCACCCCGCCGAACCCGTGTACCACGTCCATCCGCCACGGCCGACGTGCGGCGGCTCGGTGTAGACGTCGGCGGCCATCACGTACGGCTCGACCTTGTATCGGTGCACGCCTGCTCGGGTGCTGGCATGGTTGATGGGGTTCAGCACGGAGAACAACTCGCCGGCCTTGTCGCCGTCGCCCAACGCGGCGAAGGCCAGCACCGACCAGATGGCGCCGTGGGTGTACTGGCCGCCGTTCTCGCGAATGCCTGGCAGGTAGCCCTTGATGTAGCCGGGGTCGACATCCGAGTGGTCGAACGGCGGCGTGAAGAGCAGCACCAGCCCGTCGCCGAGGCGGATGAGGAACTCGTTGACGGCGGCCATCGCCCGCTCCGCCCGGACGGGGTTGGCCACGCCCGAGAGCACCGCCCACGACTGGGCGATCGAATCGATGCGGCACTCGGCGTTCATCGCCGAGCCGAGTGGGGTGCCGTCGTCGAAGAACGCCCGCCGGTACCAATCGCCATCCCAGCCATCGGCTTCGAGCGCCCGCTCGAGCCCGCTCATGTGCGCCTTCCAACGATCGGCGCGCGCCTGCTCGCCGCGGCTCTCAGCGATCGGTACGAACGCGGCGAGGGCCATGTGCAAGAACCAGCCCAGCCAGACGCTCTCGCCCCGGCCCTCGTGACCGACGCGGTCCATTCCGTCGTTCCAATCGCCCGATCCCATCAGTGGCAGGCCGTGGAGTCCAACGGCAAGGCTTCGATCGAGCGCTGCGGCACAGTGCTCGAACAGCGAGGCCGAGTGCGGCGTCGTCTCGGGTTGGAAGAAGTTGTCGGTCTGGTCAAGCCGCAACGTGGGTCCCTCGAGGTACGGCACCATCTCGTCGAGCACCGCATCGTCGCCGGTGACCGCGAGATAGCGGTCGACCGCGTACGGCAGCCAGATGCGGTCGTCGGAGATTCGGGTCCGCACGCCACGCCCCGACGGCGGGTGCCACCAGTGCTGCACGTCGCCTTCGGTGAACTGCCGGGCAGCGGCGCGCAGCAGGTGCTCGCGGGTCAAGTCGCGCTTGGCGGTCACCAGGGCGAGCACGTCTTGCAACTGATCGCGGAACCCGTACGCTCCGCCTGCCTGATAGAACGCCGACCGGGCCCAGAACCGGCACGCCAGCGTCTGGTAGATCAGCCAATGGTTCACCATGATGTCGAGTGACCGATCCGGCGTGCGAACCTGGATCGTGCCCTGCACGTCGTCCCAGTAGCTCGTGACATCGCGCAACGTCGTCTCGTGATCCGCGGCTCGTCCCCGGCGCACGAGATCGGCGACGGCAGCAGCGTCTGTCGCTTCACCGAGTAGCACGATCACCTCGGTGGACGCGCCGTTCGCGACTTCCAACGAGGTCTGCAGCGCGGTGCACGGGTCGAGGCCGGCGCCACTGGCTTGCCGGAGGTGGTGTCCACGATCGAGACCGGCGGGTCGCCTCAGGTCGCCATTGCGACCGAGGAACTCGGTGCGATCTGCGGTCCATCCCGCCTGGCGACCGCCGAGATCGAAGAAGGCGACATGCCCGGCGAAATCGGTGTTCCACGGGTTGCGTACGAGGAGTGCGCCCGTCTCGGCGTCGAGTGCTGTGACGATCCGCGGCGCGCTCGCGCCGCGCGACGTGCCGAGCACCCATTCCGCGTAGGCGGTGACAGACAGTCGCCGCGACTTCCCCGATCGGTTCTCGATGGTCAACACCGAGACCTTCACGGGATCGTCGGGCATGACGTACTGCACCAAGGTGAGTTGGATGCCGTCGTGCAGATGCTCGAACCGGCTGTACCCGGCCGCGTGGTGTGCAACGTAGGTCGAGCTCTCCAAGCGGATGGGCTGCGCGGTCGCACACCACAGCTCGCCGGTGTCGTCGTCGCGGAGGTAGATCGCCTCGCTGATCGGGTCGGTGACCGGATCGTTCGACCATGGCGTCAGTTGGTTCTCGCGGCTGTTGCCCGACCACGTGTAGCCGGCACCCGACTCGGAGACCTGGAATCCGAACGACGGGTTGGCGATCACGTTCAGCCACGGTGCAGGGGTCGATTGGCCAGGGCCGAGGGTGGTGACGTACTCCCGTCCGCCGTCGGCGAACCCACCGAGACCGTTGAAGAACTCCAACTTCTGGCGAAGTTCGGCGGGCACGTTCCGGGGCGGCTTCACCGTCGGTGGCGCCGGACGAGGAACGATCGCCTCGGTCCGCTCGAGACGGATCACCTGATCGGCAAGCGTGCCGCGGCGACTCAGCAACACCGCCCGCGCCGCGGTTTGCAACAGCGTGCGGTCTGCATCGGTCAGTTGCTCGCCG
The DNA here is from genome assembly GCA_039931555.1 of Ilumatobacteraceae bacterium. GTDB lineage: Bacteria > Actinomycetota > Acidimicrobiia > Acidimicrobiales > Ilumatobacteraceae > JAENVT01. The sequence continues at coordinate 14,544 of JBDTRP010000131.1, forward strand.
CGCAGGATGAACACGCCACCGACACCGTGGTGGCCGTCGTGCACGGGGTTCGACTGACTCGCTCGCACCAGCGTCTCCAGCGAGTCGTGCAGGTGTTGGGCATACGTCGCCCCGTGCTCGTTGAGGATCACCAGATCGACATCGAGCAACTTCATGCGCCAGTACTCGTGGGCGCGCAGCAACTGTCGGACGATGTCGAGGTCTTCCGCTTCGTCGATCCGCACGAGCACGATGGGCAGGTCGCCGGAGATGCCGTGCGCCCACAGCCCCGGTGCCCCGCGGTCATTGCGTTCCAGCAAGGTGGACGATGGCCGCAGCGAGGGGTCCGAGTAGAGGATCCGGTTCGCCAGTCGCTGGAACAGGTGTGCCTCGTCGGAGTCGATGCCGAGGTGGTGCAGCTGGACCTGCGCCTGCGTCCACGACAGGATCGCGGCGCGCTCGTAGACGGCGAGCTCGCGGTACTTGTCGGCGAGGTCAAGGACTTCCGCACGCGATGCGGCGACGCCGGTCGAGAACGTCGCGTGGACCGCGGCGCCGGGCGCCAAGCTGACCCGATATCGCAGACTGAAGATCGGGTCCAGCACGGCACCGACGGTGTTGGACAGTGGGCGCCCGTCGATGATCGAGACGGCGGATCGGACGGAGTGGTCCCTGCCGAGGAACCGGGCGCGATCCGTCTCGTACTGGACCATCCCGCTGGTCTCGGCGTCGACTGCGGCGACATGCGCAGCCCAGATCGGGTGCTCGAGGCTCGACCGTGGCCGCCTCGTCGCCAGCAGGGCCCCGATGCCGGGGACGAACTCGGTCTGGACGAAGAGGTTCTGGAACGCTGGGTGCGCAACGTCGGCGGCCTGCGGGGCCAGTGCGATCTCGGCGTACGAGGTGATCTCGATGTGGCGATGCTGTGTGCCGAGGTTGGTCAAGGTCAGGCGGCGGGTCTCGGCATCGTGTTCCGCCGACACGACGACGGTCAGGTGCGTGGCGATCGACCCATCGCGACGCGAGAACTCTGCTTTGTCCTCCGTGTAGATCACCTCGTAGCGGTCGGCTTCTTTGCCGCTCGGCTGGTGACCCGCCGACCAGACGACGCCGCTGTCCACGTCGCGCAGGAACAGGTAGCTGCCCCACGAGTCGCGGGTCACGTCCTCGCGCCAACGCGTCACGGCCTGATCGCGCCAGCGGCTGTACCCGGAGCCCGCGGCAGTGACCATCACCGCGTAGCGCCCATTCGACAGCAGATGCGTTCGTGGGATGGCGTCGTGTGGCGAGCTGAAGCGTCGAGGCAGCGGTGGCACGAGGTCGCGCACGTCGGCGCCCTTGACCTCTTCGGCACGTGGCCGGGCCACCAGGACGTTGCGCGGCATGCGTTCCTGCAGCAGCAGTTCGGTCGCCTCGACGATCGGGTCGGCGTGGAAGCGTTCGACCATGACCCGGTGGTGCAACACGTTGCCGAGTGACACCAACGTCATCCCTTGGTGATGCGCCATGTAGCTCTTCACGACCGCCACCGTGGCGCCTGCTGGCAGGCGTCGCGACGTGTAGTCGAGTGCCTCCCGGAAGCCGTAGCGGCCGCTGCCGCCGGCCTTGGCCAAGCGGGCGAAGTTGCGGACGGCGGCCTGCGGATCGACCATCGCCGCCAGGCCGGTGGCGTACGGGGCGATCACCAGGTCGTCGCTCAACCCGCGCTTCAGGCCGAGGCCTGGCACGCCGAAGCTCGAGTACTGGTAGGTCTGGGCCAGGTCACGGGCGTTGAAGCCCGACTCGGAGATGCCCCACGGCACGCCCTGCTCCGAGGCGTATTGCATCTGCCTGGCGACAACGAGCCGGTGGGTCTGCTCGAGCAGGCTGTTGGCCGGGGCCCGCATCACCAGCATCGGCATGAGGAACTCGAACATCGACCCAGACCAGGAGATCAGTGCCGAGCCGCGGACGACGGGGGTGAGCGATCGACCCAACCGGAACCAGTGGTCCGGCGGTACGTCTCCCTTGGCGATCGCGATGAAACTGGCCAGGCGGGCCTCGGAGGCGAGCAGGTCGTAGTAGCTCGGGTCCAACGCGCCTTCCAGCACGCGGTACCCGATCGAGAAGAGCTTGCGCGACGGGTCGAAGAGGAACCCGAAGTCCATCTCGTTGAAGTACCGATCGGCCAACTCGGCGATCGCCTGCAACCGTCGCACGAGCGTCGCCGCTGCGGCGGACCCTTCGGTCGGCGGCCCTGCCGGCGGGTCGGAGAGCTCGGCAATGGTCGGCAGCGCACCGTCCGGCGCGGCGTGTTGGGCAATCACGAGATCTCGGGAGTGGCTGCCGACCGCCAGGCGCGTCGCTTCTGCCCAGGTGACGAGCTCACTGTCCTGAGCGTCGTCGTGTTCGGCGGTCAACGCCGCGGCGACATCCGACAGGGTGCGGGCGAGTGTGGAGTACTCCTCGAGACGAGTCGTCCATGCACCCGAGTTCATGACCCCGTCGAACGCCGGCCAGTCGAGCGCGTCGTCGAGGTGGCGACGCGTGACCGTCTGGCTCCGTCGGTCGTCGCCGACCACCTCGGCTGCCGCACGGGTGAGGCTGAGCGCGTCGTTGATCCCTTTGAGCGCGGCCTCGACGGGCAGGGGCTGATCGACCATCTCCCGGCAGGCGTTCGACAACGCCAGCAGGTGCCCGGCCAGGTTGCCGCTGTCGACCGACGACACGTACGCGGGTTCCAGCCGGCGCAGGTCGCGGGTGTCGTACCAGTTGTAGAGGTGCCCGCGGAAGTGCTCGAGCTCGCCGATCGTCTTCATCGTCGCCTCGAGGCGATCGACCATCTCCGTCGTGCCGATCCAACCGAAGTCTCGAGCCGTGACCGTGGCCAGCAGGTACATCCCAATGTTGGTGGGTGACGTGCGATGTTCGACCACGGGGGTCGGATCGTCCTGGAAGTTGTCGGGCGGCAGCGCGTGGTCCTCCGGTCCGACGAAGGTCTCGAAGAACAGCCACGTGCGGCGTGCGGTGGTGCGCAGCGCGGTGACGTCGTCATCGGAGAGGTCGGCCGAGGCCGACTCCAACGCGGGCAGGCTGACCCAACGGGCGACGACCGGCGAGAGTGCCCAGAGCACCAGGAACGGAAGAGCCAGCCAGGCGTTCTCCGGTCGGAGCGTGACGACGAGCGCTGTTGCTGCGAGGGTGACGGCGCTGCCACCGGCCATGCGCCGGTAGAAGCCCGACAAGCGCAGGTCGCGGCTGGCCTTGGCCTGCGCCGCCGTCATCCATTCGAGGAGGTGCCGCCGGGTGATGTACACCCGCACCAAGCTGCGCACGATCGCCTCGCCCATCAACCACGCCTGGTGGGCCAGGAACGTGACCCCGAGCAGGACGTGCGCGAGGGCCAGGCTGATGTCTTCGCCAACGGCTCTGATGTGACTGCGCTTGGAGATGCCTTGCCGCCGCGGTAGCAACCGCGTCAGCACGGGCAGCGCGGACGGAATGGTCGCCGTGATCATGACGAAGGCCGTCCACCCCAGGGCCTGGTCGGTGCTCAGCGTCCACGCCGCGACCAAGGTTGCCAGCGTCAGCGGCGACGACAGCGTGCGCCGGAGGTTGTCGACCATCTTCCAACGGGCGATGCCGTGAATCGAGCTGTGGTGCCGAAGGCCCGTGACGTCGCGGGCCTGGTCGAGAATCCACGGCACCAGCTGCCAGTCGCCCCGCGCCCAGCGCTGCTGGCGGGTCGTCGACACGAGGTAGTTCGACGGGAACTCGTCGAACAGTTCGACATCGGTGACCAGCCCGGCGCGAGCGAAAACCCCCTCGAACAGGTCGTGGCTCAAGAGCGTGTTCTCGGGGACGCGATCTTTCATCGCCGCATCGAACGCGTCGAGATCGTAGATCCCCTTGCCGGTGAAGCTGCCCTCCTGGAAGAGGTCCTGGTAGACATCGGAGACGGCAGAGGAATACGGATCGATCCCCGCCGAGCCGGAGAAGATCCGCTGGAACAGCGACCCTCCGTGGTCGGACGGCAGAGTCGGAGTGATGCGTGGTTGTAGCACGCCATACCCCCGGGTCACGCGGCCCGACGCGGCATCGAATCGCGGCTGGTTGAGCGGGTGGGCGATCGTGCCGACCAATCGCCCGATTGCGCCTCGCGGCACCAGCGTGTCGGCGTCGAGCGTGACGATGTAGCGCACATCCGTCGGCGGTCTCGCTGACGGCAGCTCCGTCGTGAGGTAGCTCGTCGTCGTCGAGCCCCGGAGCAACGCATTCAGTTCCTGCAGCTTGCCGCGCTTGCGCTCCCAGCCCATCCAGCAACCCTCGGCCTCGTTCCACCGACGGGTGCGATGGAAGAGCAGGAACCGTGCGCCCCCGCCCGGCGCCTCGCCGTAGCGCTCGTTGAGCCGGTCGACCGCTGCGACTGCCGCAGACAACACTTCGTCGTCACCAGGCATGCGCTCTGCCGGAGCGTCGAGCCAGTCCGATAGCAGCGCGAATCGCAGATCGCCGTCGCGGTTGCCGAGGTAGTGCACCTCGAGGCCGCCGACCAGCGCTTCGGCCTCGTCTTCGCCGGTCAGCAGCATCGGGACCACGACCAGTGTGCGCAGGCTCGTGGGCACGCCGTCGTCGAGGTCGAGCCGCGGCAACCGCATCGGGCCGAGCACTCTGGTGACCATCATGTTGACGAGGTTGACGGCGAGATCGGAGGCCGGGGCGAGCGCGAAGATCGTGATCACGATCAGTCCTGGCCCGGCCACGCCTCCGTGGCGCGACAGCAGCAGCGGTATCGCAAGCGTGACCACAGTCAGGAACACGACCGTCGCGAGGTACCCGGTTGTCGGGTATCGCACGTATGCGCGCCGCAACCGCGTCGCCAGTGGAACGCGCACGTCGAGCTGACGCTCGAGGGCCAGGCGCCCATCGGAGATCAAGTAGTACCCGGGATCGTGATACCGGGCGGCCTCGGTGGATTCGCCCTCGATCTCCGGTCGGACGGCGTCTGCCAAGTCGAGCGCCGTTCGGGCGATATCGACCTCGGGCATCGTCGAGCCCCGCCCCAGTTCCTCGATGGCCGTGCGATAGCTGTCGCGCGTCGTGAAGTCCATGTCGCCGAAAGCGCTGCGCGTGCGGAGCAGCGCGTCGACCACGCCGACGCTCTCGACGAACTCCGCCCAGTCGAGCGACGAGATCAGGCGCATGCTCGTGATCACGTTGCGGACCGTCACGTTCATGGTCGCCTGGCGCTGATGCTCGAGCCGCACCGTCTCGTCGGCTGTCGTGCCCTGCGAGACGAGACGATCCTCCAGCCAACCGAGAGCAGGGGTGGCCGCCGGGTCCTGATCGCGAAGGCGTTGGAAGAGCTGCACGAGCGCGGGCGTCGGCAGTGTCGCTCGGGACAGCTTGCGCAGCGCCGCGATCGCGACATCCGGGCTCGCGTCACCGAGGCCGAGCAGGCTGTCGGCGAGCTCGTCGGCGGTCTGACGCGCCTCGCGACTTGCGACGATCTGCTCCGACAATCGCCGGAGGTTCTCGACGAGGAGGATGCGCAAGGTGATCGCGATCGCCCACAACTCACCGATCGTCAGTGGCTCGACCGATTGGTACGCCTGCACCATCCGGCGCAGGCTGTCGGGGTCGAAGCGGCTGTCGGTGTGGGCGATGTATGCCCACGCCAGCCCCAGCACTCGGGGATAGCCGGCGAGGTGCCCAGCCAGCAGCTTGGGGAGCTCGTGGTAGTAGTTCCCCGGCAGGTCGTCGCGGATCTCGCGGAGTTGCTCGTCGACGATCGGGAAGTTGTCGACCAGCCATTCCGCGGCCGGCGTGATAGAGCGTTCGTCCTTGATCGCCCGCGCCAGGAGGCGATACGAGTCGACCAGCACCCGCCCGTTCTCGGCGACACGCGGGTGCACCGGCTTTCCTCGATGCCGCGTCGGATTGATCGCTTGGGCCACGGCCAGGGTCTGGGCGTGCAGTTCGAGCCGTTCGACACTGAAGAGCTCCTCGACTATCGGTCGCTGCAAAGTTGCCGAGGCGCGTGACCGCCGCCGATGTCTGGCGAGAGGATCGGTGGTCGAGGGCTTCGTCATCGAGCAGGCCTCACCAGACGTCGCCGTCGCGCCAGTCGCACGTGAGCTCGCCGCCGACGTCGAGCCCGTGAGTGGCCGGGAAGACGTAGATGCACCCGTCGTCGTCGGGGGTCCGCACGATGCCGGTCGGTGTCAGGGCTGAGGTCGGCCCGAGCCACCGGACCCAACCGCGATGTTCGTACAGGTTGATCGCCTCGTCGGTGGCGCCGAGCGCGCCGATGTCGTAGGCCGAATCGATGATCCGTTCGAGTGCTGCCATCATCTGCCCGCCGATGCCATGGCGCTGCCATTCGGGATGTACGCCGACGCCTTCGACGTACCCGGCTCGCAGCACCTGATCCCCATGCACGAGACGACGTTGGATGACCGACGCATGACCGACCACCGACGAGTTGTGCCACACGATCGAGTGCATTCCACCGAGCGAGTGTTCCCAGTCGTGGTCGGTCAAATCACCGGAGAAGACGACGTCGAGCAGGTCTCTGGCTCGAGCGAGGACGGCTGCCGTCAAGTCGGCGGTGTGCCCGACCTGCAGCGAGAACACTCCCGGAATCGAGCGATCCCGTATTTGCTCTGGTGCTGTCATCAAAGCTGACGCTAACCGATAATCGAAAATTTGCGGCCTGCGTCAATTCTGGTCGGGGTCGTTCGTGTTGGTGGTAACGAATCCGGTGATCGCCGGGTCATGAGACAAGGAGAAACCACAATGACGCAGTACCTGTTAGCCCAGGTGCCTGGATGCCGTGACTCCCACCCTCGTCGGGCGCGAGTCCCGTACAGCTGCTACTCGCAGCGCGCCCGACCTTGCGGCGTGGGCGCGACTCCGGTAGCTCGGTTACCGGAATCGCGCCCGACCGGGTCTGGGCTGTGGCTCAGTCGGTGGTGCGGGCCCGGTAGCGACGCTGGGCGATCACCCATCCGAGCACCACCAGGGCCACGCTGTACAGCCAAGCCGCGACGACCGGGTGATCGATCGGCCACACGTGCTTGGTCACCGGCGAGACAGGGTTGCCGAACAGCGTGCGCACCGCAGCGATCAACACGCTGACCGGGTTGACAGAAGCCACCCACTGCAGCACGTTGGGCATCGACTCGATGGGGACGAAGGCGTTGGAGATGAACGTGATCGGGAAGATGATCACGAAACCGATGCCCATCACCGCGTCGGGGGACCGAACCAAGATGCCCAGCCACAGGCCGAGCCAGATGATCGCCGTTGCGAACACGAGCAGGAGTGCCACCGCCTCGAGCACGTGGAGGAACGGGGCATGGGTGCGCCAACCGACGATGAGCCCGGTACCCAAGAGGATGACGACGGTCAGGATCGATCCGAGCATCTCTGCGAAGTAGTGACCCAACAGATAGGCGGATCGTCGCGATGGCAGCGAGCGGAAGCGGTCGATCACGCCTTCTTGCAAGTCGGTGGCGATCGACATCGCCGGGCCCATCATCGCGAAGGCCAAGGTTTGGATGAGGATGCCGCCGATCAAATACTCCTTGTACCCTGCGCCGTCGACCTTGATGGCTCCACCGAAGACGTAGGCGAACAGCAGCACGAACATCAACGGCTGCACGGTGACGTTGGTCAGCTTCTCGGGCACCTGGCGAATGTGCTCGAGGTTGCGACGGGCGAAGATGGTCGCGTCGGTCATCAAGGTGTTGCTCATGCCGGGATCTCCTGGTGGCTGCGGCGGTCGCTGGTGAGAGCGAGGAAGACCTCGTCGAGGGTGGCCTCGCGTCTGGTGATGTCGACGGCCTCGATGCCCGCCTCGTCGAGCGCTCGCACGATGTCGATCACCCGCACGCCCGCCTTGATCGGTGCGGTCACGACGAGCAACTCGCTGTCGAGTGTGGGGTCGTTCTCGGCAAAGGCCGAGAGCGCGCTGGCCGCGGCGACCAGTTCGCTGGCCGCGGCGACCTTGACGTCGAATCGATCGTCGCCGATGCGCGCCTTCAGACCGTCGGGCGTACCGTGGGCCACGGTCTCACCGTGGTCGAGCACGACGATGTCGTCGGCCATGCGGTCGGCTTCTTCGAGGTACTGCGTGGTGAGGATGATGGTCGTTCCTTCCCGTACCAGATCGGCGAGCAACTGCCAGAGGTCGCCGCGACTTCGTGGATCCAGCCCAGTTGTTGGCTCGTCGAGGAAGAGGACGTCGGGGTTGCCCATCAGACTGGCGGCCACGTCGAGACGGCGGCGCATGCCACCGGAGTACGTCTTGACCAGAGCCGTGGCGAAGCCCGTGAGATCGAGTTGCTCGAGCAGTTCGTCGCCTCGTTGCCGCGCTGCCGCCTTCGACATGCCGCGGAGCCGGCCGATGGTCTGCAGGTTCAGTCGAGCGGTCATCAGACCGTCGACGGTGGACTGTTGCGAGGCGACGCCGATGCGGTCACGGACGGCTGCGCTCTGGTGCACGACATCGAGCCCGGCGACCGTCGCACTGCCCTCGGTGGGCTGGCTCAGCGTGGTGAGAATGCGGATCGCCGTGGTCTTGCCAGCCCCGTTGTGGCCGAGGAGGCCCAGCACGGTTCCTGGGGCCACGTGCAGGTCGAGGTTGCGCAATGCCCACAGGTCGCCGAACTGCTTGCCGAGTCCCGTGGCGGTGATGCCACCGCTGCGTGACGCGCGCTGCGATGGGGGCGGTTCCAATGATTTCGTATGGCGTACCGAATTATCGTACATAGTACGAAGAAGATTAGCAGTACACTGTACGTCGTGGCAAGCGATTATCGGAAGAAGCGGCCGGAGGCCCGCAGCGCGCCGGCCGCGCCGGGCGCTGAGGTCAGCGAGGCGCTGCGCCAGTTCGTGATCGACAAGACCACCGAGAAGATCCACGCCAAGATCAACGCCAAGATCGACAAGCAGGCGACGAAGGTGGCGATCAAGACCGCCAAGCATGCCGAGACACTCGATCGATTGGCAACACACCTCGAGACCATCGACGTGTGGACCCGCGCCGACCGGAGCATGCGCAAGCCCCGCTTCAACCGCGACGACATCGCCGCTGCGGCCATCCGCATCGCCGATGAAGAAGGCTTCGACGCAGTGTCGATGCGACGCCTGGCTGCCGAGCTCGACGCGGGGACCATGACGCTCTACCACTACGTGCGCACCAAGGATGAGCTGTTGACGCTGGTGTTCGATGCCCTGATGGGCGAAGTTGCGCTTCCGCCTGGCCAACGGCTACCTCGCGAGTGGCGCGCCGCGATCACGCTGATCGCCAGGCGCAGCCGCGACGCATTGCGCCGTCACCCATGGATCCTCGACATCACCGACGATCCCAGCATCGGGCCCAATGCGATGCGCCACTTCGATCAGTCGTGGCAGGCGTTGGCGTCGCTCGATGCCAGCTTCGAAGACAAGCTCGACCTCATCACCGTGGTCGACGAGTATGTGTTCGGCTACTGCCTGCACGAGCGCAACAACCTCAAGGACAATCCCAAAGACGCCGAGATGGTCGACTACATCGGGGCGCTGCTGATCGATGACCAAGCCGAGTATCCGGCTCTCGCTGAAATGGTCGCCGAGATGGGTCTGCCCCGCCTGTGGTCGAAGATCCACGACCACAGGCGCGACGCCGGCCGTTTCGATCGCAACCTGGCACGCCTGTTGGCGGGCTTCGAGGCCAGCATCGCCCGGCCCTGATCGCGGCCGTCGGTAGGGGGTGCCGGCGACGTCAGGCGCCGACCTCCTGCGCCCGGCGGTTGGTCACCGGCCGGTCTGGGTCGGCCCGTTCGGCATCGGCGCGCAGCGAGGAGTCCAGCACGCTGTGGGTCTGCCCGAAGCCGTTGGGTTCGAGGCGATCCGCTGCGGGATCGTCAAAGAACTCGCCATTATCGGCGAGATATCGAAAGCATGTCACCGTGTCTGCGGGCACAGACACGGTGACATAGCGGCGCCCGTCGAGTTCTTCGACGAAGGGGTCGCAACTCGGATCCCAGCCGTTGAAGTCACCGACGACGGAAACGGGCCGTCCATCGTCGATCATGAACGTGACCAGGACGTCACCGTTTGGGAGGAGACTGGTGGTGATCATCGTTGACTTCCTTTTCTGCGGTCGGCTGGTGAACCGTCGTCAGTGTGCGCAGGGGCAGCTTGGTGATTGCTGAAGACGGCTGAAGGCGCCTTCAGCTCGCACGTGTGAGACTGATCACATGCGTGTGCTCGTGGTCGAAGACGAGGTGCGTCAAGCCGCCGCGCTCAAGCGCGGCCTCGAAGCCGAGGGGTTTGCCGTCGATGTCGCCAGCAGTGGGACCGATGGACTGTGGCTGGCCACCGAGCAGCCGTACGACGCCATCGTGCTCGATGTGATGCTGCCGGGGCTGAACGGTTACAAGGTCTGCGCCGAGCTTCGAGCCAAACAGATCTGGACGCCGGTGCTGATGCTGACGGCGAAGGACGGCGAGCTCGACGAGGCGGAGGCGCTCGACACCGGCGCCGACGACTTCTTGTCGAAGCCGTTCTCGTACGTGGTCTTGGTGGCCCGCCTACGGGCCCTGCTCCGTCGGGGAGCGACGACGCGACCACCGGTGCTGCGCGTCGGTGGGCTGGATCTGGATGTGGCGGCCAGGACATGCGCAGTCGATGGTGAGCCGGTCGAACTGACACCGCGTGAGTTCTCCGTGGTCGAGTACCTGATGCGTCGCCAGGGGGAGGTCGTGCCCAAGTCGGAGATCCTCGAGCATGTGTGGGACTTCGCCTTCGATGGTGGCGACAACGTGGTCGAGGTGCACGTCTCCGCGCTGCGCAGGAAGCTGGGCTCCTCGGCGATCGAGACGGTGCGCGGCGCCGGCTACCGGATGGGCGCGCGTGCGCGCTAAGTGGCGTTCGTCGGTCCGATCCCGCGCCACGATCGGTGCATCCCTGGTTCTGGCGGTCGCGCTGGTGGTCGGCGCGTTAGCCGCTGCCGGATTGCTGCGTCGCGCCTTGAGTTCGGACGCGCAATCGCTCCTGGTCGATCGGGTCGATGAGGTGCAGACCCAGATCGCCGACGGCTTGCTGACGCGCGTGCTTCCGGCGACGGGCCGCGAGGTCGGCCAGGTCCAGGTGGTCGACGCCGCCGGCGAGGTGGTCGCGGTGACCATCGGCCTGGCAGCCACGACCCGGCTCGACGTGATCTCGGCACCGGCCGTCGGTCACGACTCGACGGCGACGGTCGACGGGAACGCGATCGGCGGAGTGCCCGGCCAGGAGTACCGGGTCGTGGCCCGCACGGTCGACTCGGGGGACGGGCAGTTGACCATCTACGCGGTCACCTCACTGGATGCCGCCCACCGAGCGGAGCGCTACCTGCGCAACGCGCTGTTCATCGGCCTGCCGCTGCAGGTTGCGCTGGCGGCGTGGTTGATCTCACGCGTCGTCGCCAGGGCACTGGCGCCGGTCGACTCGATGCGCGCCGAGGTCGATCGCATCGAGGCAGCCGATCTCTCCGGCCGGGTCCACGCCAGTTCGAGTGACGATGAGATCGCCAAGTTGGGCCTGACGTTGAATCGCATGCTCGATCGGCTCGAAGAGGCGGCAAGACGGCAACGGCTCTTTGCCGCTGCAGCATCGCACGAGTTGCGTAGTCCGCTGTCGACCATCCGCACCGAGCTCGAAGTCGGGCTGGCCTACCCGGATCGGGCCGAGTGGTCGAGGGTGGCCGAGGACTCGCTGATCGAGGTCGCTCGGCTGGAAGAGCTCACCCGCGACCTGCGGATGCTGACCCGCTCGCGCTCGATGCATGCGTCTGCAGCGGTGCCGATCGATCTGCCCGGACTCGTGGCCGCGGAGGTCGCGTTGCGGCGTCCCGATCGGGGCGTCGCGTATCGGACCCACCTGATGTCGGCCGAGATCGCGGCCGATCCCGACGCGGTCGTACGCGTGGTGCGCAACTTGTTCGACAACGCCGAGCGGCATGCCGCGGCGACCATCGGCGTCATCGTGACGCAGGAGACGGACGGGGTGGCCCTGACCGTTGCCAATGACGGGCCGGCCGTCCCGTCAGGCGACCTCGAACGAATCTTCGAGCCGTTCATGAGGCTGGACGAAGCGCGCTCGCTCGACATCGGAGGGAGCGGTCTGGGGCTGGCGATCGTTCGGTCGATCATGAACGCGCTCGGTGGTTCGATCATCGCCGCTCCCGTCGACACGGGTGCGGAGTTCCGCGCCTGGTTCCCCCGGCTGACAACCGACGCATGAGCTTTGGTCCCCTGGCCATCGTCCTGGCCGCCGGACTGATCGGTCCGCTCCTGGCCTCGCTGCACCGCTTCGGACTGCCGATGATCGTCGGCGAGATCGCTGCTGGCGTGGTGATCGGGCGCAGCGGTCTCGCATGGGTGGATCCGAGCGACCAGCTGCTGACGGGCTTGGCCGCGATCGGGTTTGCGTTGTTGATGTTCGTCGTCGGCACGCATCTGCCGGTGCGCGATCGACACTTGCGCACGGCACTCGGCACCGGGGTGGCAATGGCCTCCACGGTCGTTGCGTTGGCCGTGATCGCCGCAGTGTTCCTGGCGCCGAACGTCGGCCTCGATCGTCCGGCCATCCTCGCCGTGCTGATCGCCACCAGTTCCGGCGCCGTCGCACTTCCAGTGCTGCAGGGCCTCGATCGGTCGGATCGCGCCGTCGTGGTCGCGATGGCGTGGGTGGCAGTCGCCGATGTGGTCACGGTGCTGGCCCTGCCGGTGGTGTTGGCAACCGGGCGTATGGAGCGCGTGGTCGGCGGCGGCGCCCTCGTCGTGTTGGCCGGCGTGACCATGCTGTTGTTGGCCCGGTTCGCCCGTGATCGCCCAGCGGTCAGGCGAATGCGACTGCTGTCGGCCCAGCGCGGGTGGGGTCTCGATCTTCGGGTCTCGCTGCTCGCCCTGTTCACATGTGCGTGGCTGGCGACCCGGTTCGGCGCGTCGGTCCTCATCGCCGGGTTTGCCGTCGGCACGGTTGTTGCGCTGCTGGGTGAGCCGCGGCGGGTCGCCCAGCAGTTGGTCGGGCTCGGCGAGGGGTTCGCTATCCCGCTGTTCTTTGTCCACCTCGGTGCGCAGATCGATCTCCGCGCCCTGTTGCACTCGTCGCGGTCGCTGGAGCTGGTGGCGGCGATCGCCGGTGCCGCGATCGTGATCCACCTCATCGCCGCAATCGTGTGGCGACTACCGGTCGCCATGGGATTGGTCGGTTCAGCGCAACTCGGCGTTCCGGCGGCCGTGGTCTCGATCGGGCTTTCCACCGAACAGCTCACCGCCGCGCAGGGCGCGGCGGTGATGATGGCGCTGTTGGTCACGCTGGGAGCCTGTGCGGCCGGTGGTGCCATGCTCGGTCACACGGGCTCACTCACCGATGCGAGTGCGCCCGTCGCACCCGAGTAGCCGTCAAGCTGCGTGTGTCGATAGGGTCGCGTCGACGTCGATCGTCTTGCTCTTGCGGTCGATCTTGAGGTGAACGACATGGCCCGCACCGGTGGTGCGGATCACGTCGCCCAATGTGGAGCTGTCATCGGTTGCGGTGCCGTTGATCGACACGATCACGTCACCGGGCTGCAAGCCGGCGCTCGAGGCCGCGGACTGTCCGGCGACATCGATGATCAGCAGCCCGTGATCGATGTCGAGCCCACTGCGCGCTGCGACGGTCGGGTCGACAGGCGTCGTGGTCACGCCGAGGTACGCCTTGGTGATGGTCTTGCCCTGTTGCAGCTGGGTGATGATCGGCTGGGCCGTGTCGATGGCGATCGCGAACCCGATGTTCTGGGCGTCCTGCGAGCCGGCGGAGTTGATGCCGACCACCTCACCATCGAGTGTCAGCAGTGGACCTCCGGAGTTTCCTGGGTTGATCGCCGCGTCGGTCTGCAGCAGGTGGGTCAGGTGTTCGCCGTCGTTGGTGTCGATGGTGCGGTCGAGCGCCGAGACGATGCCCTCGGTGGCGGTCGGCCCACCGGTCAGGTCCAGCGCATTGCCGATGGCGACGACCGGCTCGCCGATGCGGAGGTTCGACGACTTGCCGAGGGGCAAGGCGGTGAGGCCGGCCTTGTCGACCTTCACCACCGCGAGGTCGTCGGTGCGGTCGACGCCGAGCACCGCGGCGGGTGCCGTCGACCCATCAGCGAACTTCACGGTGATCTTGGTCGCATCGGCTACCACATGGGCGTTGGTGGCGATCTGACCATCGGTGCTGATGATGAAGCCGGTCCCAGCCGCTTGTCCACCGGTCAGTTCGACGCTGATGCTGACGATGCCCGGCAATGCCGCGCTGATCAACGCCGAGACATCCTGCTTGTCGGGCGCGGAGGCTCCCGACGTCGCGGTGCCGACCGCTGCGGTGTTGAAGGTGCCGGGCGATGTCTGCTGGGCCGCCGCCGGCCGCAATTGGCGACCGGCGATCGCGCCGCCTGCGGTGCCTCCGGCGATCGCAACGACCGCGAGCGCGGTCAGTGCCAGCCGCCGCCGGCGGGACCGCGGGGCGCGGTCAGCGCCGAGAATGGTGGTCGGTGAGCCGGCCGGAGCGGGCCACGACAGTTGCTCGTCGCCGACACTGGGATCGTGTTCGGGGAACATGTCTGGTCTTCCTTTCCGAAGTTGGACACGTTCATGGTGGGCCTATCGGGTTGACAGCACCCTGAAGGAAGCTGAAGCTCCCTTCAGTCCGGCCGCGCCTTGGGGGTTTGAGGCGTGGCACGGGCGGGTAGTCGCTGATCATGATTGTTCTCGGACTCGTCCTTCTGCTCCTCGGTCTCGCCACCGGAACCGGCATCCTCTGGACCCTCGGTGTCATCCTCGTGCTCGTTGGTCTGGTGCTGATGGTGCTCGGTCGCACCGGTCGCAAAATTGGCGGCCGCGCCCACTATTGGTGACGCGGTGATTGGAGTGCTCGGATCACCTCCGTAGCTCGTCGAAGGTCATCGCGCCTGAGTCAGGAGCGGATGTCCTTGTGGTCGAACCACACCACCGCGACGGCGCCGACGACGACCAGGTAGGCAACCTGCACGATGATGCCGACGAGCATCTCGCGCGAGTAGGTGTTCTGCGTGAACATGGCTTCCCATGCGCCGAAGTAGTGCGTCGGGAAGGCGTACCGCACCTGGCCGAGTTGGCTGATGCTGTCGAGGATCTCCGAGACGATGTACACGCCGACCGTGGCTCCGATTGCGCTGGCCGCCGTGTCGGTGAGCGTCGAGAACAGCGTGCCGATCGCCAGCAGCGCGGTGAAGCCGAAGGCGACGTACCCGGCGGCGATCACGACTCGCAGCGCTAGCGCGCCGGCGCTGAGATCGAAGCCGCCGAGGCCGGGAACGGTGACGGGATGAGCGCCGAACAGCACGACTCCGGCGACGAGCGCAGCCAACGTGACGAGGATCGTGGCGGCCCAGATCAGCGCGCCCGCCACGAAGGCCTTGGCAAGCAGTAGGCGCACGCGCGACACGGGTCGCATCAGCAGGTAGCGCAGGTTCCCCCAGCTGGCATCGCTGGCCACCGAGTCGCCCGCAAAGGTGCCGGCAATGATGATCAACAGCAGGCCGCTCGTGGCACTGAGCACGGCCGCAGGCACGAGCAACCCGCTCTGTGAGGCGAGGCGGAACAAGCCGTCACCATCGCCTCGACGCGGACGGTCGCTGCGGGCGTTGATGGCGACCACGATCAACGTTGGGAGCCCGATCAGCAGCAGGCCGATGACGAGCGAGCGTGTCCTGATCGCGGCCTTGGTGAACTCGGTGCGGATCAAGGCGATCATGACGGCACCGCAACGGTGGTCTCGGCGTCGCCCGCGGCGAGCAGGTCGAGGAACGCATCTTCCAGTCGCTGCGTCGGCATCAACGTTTCCAGTCGCAGGCCGGCGCCGAACAGCGCCGCAGCGACATCAGATCGCCGACCCTCCTGCAACACCATGACCAGACCATCGCCTTGGAGCTGCACGTTGGTCACCCCCGAGAGGCGTGACAGCACGGCGTTGGCGGCGGCCGTGTCGTCGACCTCCACGTAGAGCGAACGGGTGGTGCCGACGAGGTCGCTGACGGTTCCGGTGGTCACCAGCCGGCCATGGTTCATCACCAGCGCGTGACTGCACACCTGTTCGACCTCGCTGAGGTGATGGCTCGACAACAGAACGGTGGCGCCCTGTTCGGTGAGCCGGCCGATCAATTCGCGAATCTCGCGGATCTCGCCCGGGTCCAACCCATTCGTCGGTTCGTCGAGGATCAGCAGTTCGGGACGGCCGAGCAGCAACCGAGCGAAGCCGAGGCGCTGCTTCATGCCCTGCGAGTACGTCTTGACCTTTCGATGAATCGCTTCGCCGAGGTCGGCAATCGCCAGCGCACCCTCGAGGTCGGCATCGCCCATGTCTGCGCCGCCGGCGTTCCACCACAACTGGAGGTTGCGCATTCCCGACAGGTGCGGCACGAACGCAGCCTGCTCGACGATCGCCCCGACGCGGCTGAGTTCTGCACACCCCGGTGTGACTGTTGTGCCGAACAGGCGGCTGACTCCCTTGGTGGGCCGCTCGAGCCCGGTGATCATCCGCAGGGTGGTCGACTTCCCGGCCCCGTTCGGCCCCAGCAATCCATACACCTGGCCTCGCTCGACGCTGAACGAGAAGTCCTCGACCGCGTTCACCTCACCGAAGGTTTTCGACACGCCTTCGACCTCGACGATCACATCACTCATCGACACCCGCTTTCGTCGGAGCATGTCGACCACGTCGGCAGCTGTACGGTCGCGACCGCATTGGCAGCCTATGAGGTGTTGTTCGTTGATGGTCGTCGCGCGGCCAGTCGGTCGAATAACGTCCGATCCGCATGAGCGACGGGTTGGCGAAGATCTTGGCGGAGGGTGTTGGCGACCGTGGGGCCGACATCGTGTTCGGGTTCCCAGGCGGTGGGCCGAATCTCGAGGTGGTCGGCGCAGCGGTCGCCTACGGGCTCCGATTCGTGTTGGCCCACGGCGAGACGGCGGCCTGCATCATGGCTGCGACGTACGGCGTGCTGACCGGTCGGCCGGGACTCGCCATCGCCACCCGTGGGCCGGGAGTCGCCTGCGCGGCCAACGGCGCGGCTCAGGCAACGCTCGATCGCTTCCCGCTGCTCGTCGTGACGGACTGCGTGCCGAGCGCCCAGCGCGAGCGCTTCGCCCATCAACGGTTCGACCAGCAACAGTTGATGGGTGCCGTGACCAAGTGGAGTGGTCGGCTGGCCGAATCGCCGCGGGCTGCCGAGGCCGTACGCGCCGCGCTCGACCTGGCCGGATCGCGACCTGCCGGCGCGGTGCACCTCGACTACGACCCCACTGGCCACGAGATGTTCGCGCCCGCGGCATCGAGGCCCGAGCAGTCGAGTGACGATGTCATCGAATCGGCGGCGACGCTGGTCCGCGCCGCCGAGCGCCCGGTGGCGATCGTCGGGGTGGAGGCGGTCACGTCGGCGTCGGCGGTCCGTGCGGCGATCGAGCGGCTCGGCTGCCCGGTGCTGCTGACATACCAGGCGCTGGGCGTCATTCCCGAAGGGCACCCGCAACTCGCCGGGCTGTTCACCAGCGGCGTCATCGAGGCGCCGTTGCTGTTCGATGCCGACCTCATCCTCGCCATCGGGTTCGATCAGGTCGAGCCGATGCCGACCGCGTGGCGCTACGACGTGCCCGTGATCTCGGTGTCGGAATCCCCAGCGTGTGCCTCGCTTGTTCCCATCGATGTCGAGGTGCTGGGTTCGCTGCAGACCACGCTCGGCCGGGTCGTCACGACAGCGTGCACCGGCTGGACGGCGGGTTCAGGCGCAACGACGCTGACTGCTGCTCGCAACGCTCTGGCCGGCACCTCGGTGGGCAACTTCGGCCCGCTCGAACTGGCTGCTGCGGTCGCTGCAGCTGCGCCCGGCAACGCGATCGCTACGGTCGACGCCGGCGCGCACTTCTTGGCGATCATGCCGTTCTGGCCCGTCACCGCGCCGTTGCAACTCTTGATATCCAATGGACTGGCAACGATGGGCTTCGCCCTCCCCGCGGCCATTGCGGCTGCCCTGGCGCGACCCGATCAAGCGGTCGTGTGCATGGTCGGTGACGGTGGCCTGGCGATGACGCTCGCCGAACTGGAAACGTTGGCCCGCCTGCGGCTGCCGGTCACGGTGGTCGTGTTCGACGACGCCGCACTGAGCCTGATCGAGGTCAAGCAGAAGCCGGGTCAAGGTGGCAGCTCGGCCGTACGGTTCGCGCCGGTCGACTACGCCCAGGTGGCGTCGGCGATGGGCCTCGATTCCGCGGTCGCAACGACCGCGGCCGAAGTGTCCGCGCTACTGGCCGGCGGCTGGGATCGGCCGCGCCTCATCGACGCGCGCATCGACCCCTCCTCCTACGCAGCCCTGATCGCCGCTACCCGAGGCTGACCCCGTCGAGCCTGGTCGGGCGCGATTCCGGTACCGCCAGTACCGAAATCGAACCCGTTGGGCCAGGTCGGGCGCGCTGTGAGTAACGGCACTACCGGAATCGCGCCCGATGGTGGTTGGGGGCGTGGGGCTGGCGATGAACGCCGTCCGGTTCGTGCCGACCGGCGATGCCTCGTACTGGGCGGCGAGCGCTTCGGCCGTCGCGGCCGCCGAGATCCCGACCGGTGAGACCGCCGTCGCGCTCGGTCCGGTCCGACGTCGATCGATGAAACGCGGTGGGTTTAGACTCGACATTCGGGGGATCGAGCACCGGGGGTATCGAGTTGACCATGAAGCTGGCCACGTTTCGTGATGTGTCTGCCGGCACGCAAGCCGGACAGTTCGCAGTGGGTGAGCGCACCACGATCGCCTCGTTCGACGACCTCGAGCCGGCCTTCAAGAAGTTGATGGACGACCCGGTCACGCAAGTGCTCGGAATCGTCGGGCCTGGAGGTCGGGCCAATCTCACCCCGATGTGGTTCGACTACGAGGGCGAGCTGATCTTGGTCAACTGCGCGGCTCACCGGACGAAGACGGGGTGGATCCGCAAGAGCCCGCGCCTCACCAGCTTGTTGGTGAACCCGGCGAACCCGTACCACTGGATGAGCATCAAGCACACGGTCACCCGCGAGATCTCCGAAGACGATCCGACCGAAGGGCCGCGCGTCACCGCACACGTCGACAAGATCTGGACGAAGTACACGCAGCAACCCGGCCCGTACGGCCTGCGCGATCCGTCGATCGACGAGCGACGCGTGCTGTTCGAGTGCACCGTCGACCAGATCGCCATCTTCGGCCAGCCCTGAACATCGGGTGGACGTTGCCGTCGTCGGGGGATCGCTCGGTGGGTTGACCGCGGCGTGCTTGCTCGCCGACGCCGGTCACCATGTGACGGTCTACGAGCGCTCGCCGGTCGAGCTGGAAGAGCGCGGAGCGGGGATCGGCTTCCTGCCGGCCACGTATCGCTACCTCGTCGAGCACGGTGGTGTCTCCCTCGATGCCGTTGCGGTGCCGACCGGCCACATCCGCTACCTCGGTCGCGACGGCTCGGTGATACATGACGAAGCGCACCGGTACCTGTTCAGCTCGTGGAACACCGTCTACCGGCAGATGCTCGTCTGCTTCGATCGCTCTGCGTACCTGTTGGCGCACGAACTGGTCGACATCGAGTTGCAGCCACTGTCGCTCGGGTTCGCCAACGGGCAGGTCGTGCACCCTGACCTCGCGGTGTTCGCCGACGGGGTGGGATCAACGGCGCGCGCTGCGCTGCTGCCCGATGCCCGCCCGCAGTACGCCGGCTACGTCGCCTGGCGCGGTGTGGTGGCCGAGACGGAACTGAGCGATGCGACACGAGCCG
Organism: Ilumatobacteraceae bacterium; assembly: GCA_039931555.1. Taxonomy (GTDB): domain Bacteria; phylum Actinomycetota; class Acidimicrobiia; order Acidimicrobiales; family Ilumatobacteraceae; genus JAENVT01. The sequence continues at coordinate 34,322 of JBDTRP010000131.1, forward strand.
CACTCGACGATGCGATCACGTACTACGTGTACGCCAACAGCCACATCCTCGTCTACCCCATTCCCGGTCGCGACGGATCCGTCGCGCCCGGCGAGCGCCTGATCAACGTGGTGTGGTATCGCAACTACCTTGCTGGCGACGATCTCGCCGATCTGCTGCTCGATGCGCGCGGAACGCGTCGCGAGGTGTCGGTGCCACCGGGCGCGTTGCGCGCCCAGCACGTCGCCGAGGCGCGCACAGTCGCGGCGGCGCGCCTGCCGGGCCCGATCGCCGAGACGGTCCAGGCCATCGACGATCTGTTCGTGCAAGTCGTGTTCGACCTCGACGTACCACGAATGGTGTTCGGGCGAGCCTGCCTGCTCGGTGACGCAGCATTCGTGGCGCGGCCGCATGCTGCGGCAGGCACGGCGAAGGCTGCGGAGGATGCCTGGATGCTGCGCGATGCGCTCGCCGCTCACCCCGACGACCCGGTCGCCGCCCTCGCTGCGTGGGAGCCGGGCCAACTCGACCTCGGGCGCAAGCTGCAGGCCCGCACTCGCGCGATCGGGCGCAGGTCGCAGGTCGAAGGGAACTGGCGGCCGGGCGACCCCGAGCTGATCTTCGGCCTGCATGCCCCGGGACGATGACTTCCTTGTCAGAATGACCCCGAATGGATGAGACGTCGACACCAGCGCGGGTTCGCATTGCCGCGAAGATGGCCGAGGAGGCCGAGCGCCTGATCGACTCGCTCGACGATGCTCAGCGGAAGGTGGCGCTGTGGCCGTTCCCCGGCGATGAGGAGCGCCGTCAGTGGTTCTACACACCGACCGATCACGGTGGGCTGACGCTGGCAACGATGACTCAATCACAGCACCGGTTGCTGTTCCGCCTGGTGGCCAGCGGCCTGTCGACCGCCGGGTACGTGACGGCGTCGACGATCATCGGCCTCGAGAACGTGCTCGACCATTTCGAGGGGTTCACCGCGACGTTCGACCGACCACGCGGCCGCGACCCCCTGATGTACTTCGTGCGGCTCTTCGGCGCTCCGTCGTCGAGCGGTACATGGAGTTGGCGTCTCGGCGGGCATCACGTGTCGTTGAACTTCACGATCATCGACGGTGTGCTCAGCGGGTCGACGCCGCTGTTCTTCGGCGCCGACCCGGCGAGCGCACCGCTGCTCGGCCCCCATCCGCTGCGCCCGTTGGCCGGCGTCGAAG
>JBDTRP010000132.1:0-44471 GCA_039931555.1 Ilumatobacteraceae bacterium
AGCTCCAGCGACGACCGCGACGCCGCCTCGCCGATCATGTTCTGCCACTCGCCGGCGACCACGACTGCGACTTCAGCCGCGGCTGCGAGGTCGATGGCGTGCTGGAAATCTGCTTCCTCGTCGAACCCCTCTGGATCCTCCGGCCGGTTGCCGCCGAACATGTCGAACATCGAAGGGAACACCCGTTGCACGACTTGCGCACCGCGGGCGTGATCGACCCGCACGCCTTCGCCCACCCTGGCGCGGATGCCGTCCAACACGGTCACCGTCTCGTCGAGATCGAAGTCGAACACCCACGGGCCGATGGTGTCGCGCTTGGAGTCGGCCAGCGGCCCGATGACCGCGATCGAACCCAGACTGCCGGCGTCGAGTGGCAACAGGTTCCCCTCGTTTCGCAGGAGAACCGCCGATCGTTCGGCGGCAATGCGCGCCACCTCGCGGTGCGCCGGATCGGTGAGCACCTCGCGGGCGCGATCTTCGTCGACGAACGGCGCCTCGAACAGGTCCATCCGAATCTTTGCTTCCAGCACGCGCCGCACGCTGGCGTCGACTGCCTGCTGGTTCGCCGCACCTGACTCCAGCACCCCGGGCAGGTGTGCGTAGGCGGGGTCCGAGATCGCCATCTCCATGTCGACTCCAGCGTTGACAGCGCGAGCGCCGGCATCGCCGAGATCAGTTGCAAAGTGGTGGGTCACGAGATTTCGTACGGCGTTCGCGTCGCTGACCACGAAACCATCGAACCCCCACGTGTCTGTCCGCGTTCGATCATGTCGGGATCCCAGGAAGCCGCCATCGCGATCGGCACGGGAAGGATCGTGCGGAGGCCGTGGACGACATCGAAGCCGAACAGTACGGGGATGCCGAGGCGGTTCCCTTCGATGGCAAGCCGTTGGAGACGGTTGATCTCCGTCGGATCGGTGACGAACAGCAGCGATCCTGCACCGCCTTCTCCGAGAGCCACCTCGACCATCCGTGGCTGTTCGTCGCTGCGGAAGTCGAGCGCCGGCGCAGGGCCCTCCGGCAGACGGAAGTAGAAGAACTGGGTGAGCTGCCCAGCCTTCTCGGCCGGTGTCATCTGACTGATCAGCTCGTCGATCTTCGACTGGATCGTCTCCATCCGGTTCTCCTTCTGGCGCTCAGTGCGTTCGTCCGTACTGATCGGCGGCCCCGGGACTCTTCCCATGGTCGCACGCCGCGCCAGCCCAGCGCACTGCCGTTCTCCGGTCCGACGTTGCGGAGATCGACCGCGTCGGGCTGCTGATGACGCCAACGAGGGTGAGGACGTTCGGCCCGTCTCTTCCTCTCGGCGCTGCGATCTACTCAGTGGTCTGATGAACACCACGCGAACCGTGATTGTCGCGGCGACGCTCGTGCTGTCGTCTTGCCAAGGTGGCGGCGTCACCTCTGCGACGGCGACCGAAGCGGGTTCGCCGCCAGCCCTTGCGACGGCAACGACGGAGGCCGCGGCAACCGTGCCGTCGACGATCTCATCGCCCAGCCCGGCGCCGAGCCCATCGACCGACGCCGGGGCCAACCCCTTTGGGGGGCATGCCCCGGAGGACCGCCTCATGCCCTCCGTCGTGTGCATGAACCTGCAAGATGCGCAGAACGAGATCCAGGACCAGGGCGTGTTCGGGTCGAACAGCAAAGATGCGACCGGTCGGGATCGGAACCAGATCATCGACAGCAACTGGCAAGTGGTGGCTCAAAGCCCGGATGTCGGCACATCGATCGGTGAGTTCGATGCGACGCTGTTCGTCGTGAAGTACGGCGAACAACCGAATCCCTGCTGAGCTGGCACGAACGTCGACGTGATGGCTCGCTGCTGTGTCCGTCAGGTTGGGTCAAAGCAACTGACCAGGTGCCGACGGGAGACCGCTCCTCGCAGCCGAGACGGCGAGCCGGCAACCAAGTCGTCCACGGTGGATCGGCAGCCGGAACGACGAACTTGAGCAACTTGACGAACTCTTGACGATTCGTCGACCGGGACGAGTCCGGCACGTGGGGCTGCTCGCGCCCGACGAATTGTCAAGCTACGGTCAATTGCTTGCCGATCACTGAAGACGTACCTTTTTCTGGGAAGGCGGGCAAAATGGCATCCGCAACCTCGTTGCCGGCTCGCAGTGAGACGGACGGGCTCTTGGTTCGGCTCACGCGGTTCAGCTACCACAAGCGCCGGATCATGGTGTTCGGCATCTGGCTGCCGTTGCTGCTGGCGCTGAACACCGTCAGCGGGTTCATGGGGATCGACTACCACACCGACTTCAACCTGCCGAACAGCGATTCACAGTTTGTCAAGGATGCGCTGATCAAGACCGGCGACTACGAGGACGCGGGATACACCGCGCAGATCGTGTTCGCCTCGAGTGACTTCGCCGATTTGGGCACGCAAGGTCGCATCAGAGCACTGATGGAACCGTTTTTCAACGAGGTCGAAAAGATCGACGGCGTCAAGGTCGTGAGTCCGTACACCGAGGACGGCAAGGACTTCACCAGCTACCTGGGCGGCACATCGTTTGCCCAGATCTCCTACACGAATCGCACGGAGGCGGGCACGCGCAGCCTGGCCGAGCGCATCCAGCACCTGGGTGACACCTTGGTGCCCGAGTCGGAGCGGCACCTGAGGTGTGATGCGGCCCGGTCGCACGTCACTTGCTCGTTGCGGATCGAGTATGGCGGGCAGTTGTTCGCCGGGTTCCATCTGCCCGAGAGCGAGATCCTCGGACTACTGGCGGCGATCGTCATTTTGCTGATCGCCTTCGGTTCGGTGCTGGCAATGGGACTACCGATCAGCACCGCGCTCTTCGGTCTCGGCGTCGGCGTGGCAGTGATGGCCATCGCCTCCAACGGTTTCACCATCCCGGAGTTCGGCCCGGAGATCGCAGCGATGATCGGGCTTGGTGTGGGCATCGACTACGCGCTGTTCATCGTCACCCGCTACCGCGAACACCTGCACGCAGGTCTCGACCCCGAGAACGCTGTCATCCAAGCCGTCGATTCATCGGGGCGTGCGGTCATCTTCGCCGGCATCACCGTCATCATCTCGCTGTTGGGATTGTTCATCATCGGGTTGTCGTTCGTGCGCGGGCTGGCCGCGGCATCGGCGATCAGCGTGCTGTTGATGATGTTGGCGTCGATCACCCTGCTGCCGGCCTTGATCGGATTCGCCGGTCACCGGATCGACGAAACGTCACGGGCTGCGGCGATCGCCGTGGGCACGTTCGTGCTGCTTTCGTTGGTGGGTGTCTTCACGGGGATCGCGCTCGGGTTCGCTCTACTCGGGGCAGTCGTGATTGCGATCCTCGTCATGATCGTCAGCAGGCTGCGGTTCGGCAGGTCGCTGCGCGTTCACCTGCCCCACCGTCACCCGAAGCCGCGACAACAACAGTTCTGGTATCGGTGGAGCCGGTTCGTCCAGCGGCGCCCATGGCCACCGTTGATCCTCGGCCTGTTGGTGCTGCTCCTGCTTGCAGCACCGTTGACGTCGATCCGCCTCGGGTTCGGCGATACGGGGAACCTTCCCAAGGACAACACCGCACGACGGGCGTATGACCTGATCGCCCAAGGCTTCGGGGCGGGAGGTACCGGGCCGCTGATCCTTGTCAGCACCGATCCCACCGTGACGACCGAGACGGCCAAGGCCTTTCGCGACAAGTTGATCGACGACACCGACATCGCCTTCATGACCAAGGGCGAGGAGTTGGCTCAGGGCACGTGGTCCTGGCAGGTCTTCCCGTTCAGCTCGCCGCAGGACGAAGCGACGACGGATCTGGTCAACCGTCTCCGCAGCACCGACATACCGGCGTCCGGTATCGATGTACGGGTGGGCGGCTTCACCGCAGCCAGCATCGACTTCGCCACCTACCTCGGCAAACGGCTGGCCCTGTTGATCGGCGCGGTGCTGGTGCTCAGCTTCATTCTGCTCCTGGTGGTGTTCCGCAGCATCCTTGTTCCGCTGAAGGCCGTGATCATGAACATGTTGTCGGTCGGCGCCTCGTACGGCGTGATCGTGGCGATCTTCCAATGGGGCTGGTTGAAGGACTTCTTCGAGATCGGCAGGCCGGGCCCGGTAGAAGCCTGGGCCCCGATGATGTTGTTCGCGATCACGTTCGGGCTGTCGATGGACTACGAGGTCTTCTTGCTGTCGCGCATGAAAGAGGAGTTCGATCGAACCGGCGACAACGCCGCAGCGGTGGCCGACGGTCTCGCAGTCACGGCCAGGGTCATCACCGCTGCAGCGCTGATCATGGTCTGCGTCTTCTCGGCATTCGTCCTGGGTGACAGCCGCGAGTTGAAGGTCTTCGGACTCGGGTTGGCCGCCGCCGTGCTGGTCGACGCGACACTGGTTCGCATGGTGCTGGTGCCGGCGACGATGGAGCTGCTGGGCGACCGCAACTGGTGGCTGCCCAAGACGCTGGATCGTGTGCTGCCGCACGTGCACGTCGAGGGGAACCACACTCTGGTGGGAACCGAGCCAGAGGCCGACCCCTTCCTGGTCTGAGTTCGGCGGCAAGGTGCGACGAATTTTACAGATCGCGGCGTCTCTCTCGTACCTTTGTCGCTCTCAGGTCGCTGAGCGACCTCGCAGCGAGAAAGTTCCGGCGAGGATGTCAGAGCTGCCGATGCGGGGTGGCGGTTTGCGTCGACGGGTTTCTCCCGGCAGTCTTGTCCGGATATGGATTGGCCCACCTGGGATCAGGCTGCCGTGGTGGCGGTCCTTTGCGGGCTGATCGCGGTCGTTCTGCGGCGGCAGCGACCGACGCGGCTGCGTGAGGCAATCATGCTGTCGGCGCAGGAGCTCGCGCTGGTGGCGTCGCTGTACTCGGTGTGGCGACTGGCGAGGGTGCTGCCGCTGGCGCGAGACGACGGAGCCATCGACCGGGCCCGGCAGATCGTCCGGTTCCAAAACACGCTGCACATGCCGACGGAGTTGTCGTTGCAGCACTTCGTGTTGCAGCACGACTGGCTGGCCAGGTTCTCCAACTACTACTACGCGATCGTGCACGTTCCGGCGCTGATCGCCTTTCTGGTCTGGCTGTTCGTTCGCGATCGCCAGCGCTATCCGCGCTGGCGCAATGCTTTGGCGATCACGACCGGGTTCTGCGTGATCATCCGGTTCATCCGCGTGGCGCCACCGCGCTTCCTGGCCGATCTCGGCTACATCGACCTGGCATCGCACTACGGCTTGTCGCTGTACGGCCCCGTCGGCACTGGTGTGTCGGATCAGTTCGCGGCCATGCCCTCGATCCACGTTGGGTGGGCGGCGCTGGTGTCGTTCGGCATCGTCGCCGTCGGCACCAGTCGCTGGCGGTGGCTGTTCCTGCTGCATCTCGCGCTGACGATGTTCGTCGTGTCGGCCACTGGAAACCACTGGTGGATGGATGGCATCGTGGCGATCGTGTTGGTCGGAATGGCACTGGCGATCGACGACGGGGTTCGCCGCCTGGCTCGTTCGAGGCGGATGCCCGATCGCGACGATTCGGTCGGCCGCGAACCGGAACTGGAATCGGCCGATCGGCAACGTGCAGTCCCGGAGGTCGCGCCGACTCGGCGGTGAACCGGCGCTACGTGCGTGCGAGATGCAGCCGGGCGTGCGTGAGGGCCTCGTCGAGGGTGTCGAACAGGTGCCGTTCGTGGGCGAGGTGATCGAGCGTCCCGACCGCCAGCAGAACTCGTCGGTGACGTGGCCGCAACCCCTTGAGCAAGACCGTGACACCGCGCGATTCGAGCTCGGCGACGATCTCGCCAAGGGCCTGCGCGCCGGTCGCGTCGAGAACCTGGATCTGAGACAGCCGCAGGATCACGATCCTCACGTCGCTGACGGCGGTGAGCTCGGTCAGGAATCGCTGCGAAGCCCCGAAGAACAGCGAGCCGTCCAATCGGTACACGACGATGTGCTCGTGAAGGAGGCGAGCTTCCTCGCCATCGGTGACCATCTCGTCGAGCGGCAGCTGTTCGATCTCGGCTCCGCTGCTGCGGGCGACATGGCGGAGCGCCAACACTGCCGCGACGGCGACGCCGATCTCGACCGCGACGATGAGATCGAATGCGATCGTGGCCGCTGAAGTGAGCACCAGGACCAGTGCATCGGAGCGAGTCGAGCGCAGTACGGCCCGGATGTTGTGGATCTCGACCATCCGCTGAGCAGTGATCATCAGCACCCCGGCCAGTGCCGCGAGGGGAATGTGCGACACGAGCGGTCCACCGAGGAACACGACCAGTACCAGGACGATCGCGTGGGTGATGGAAGCAACCCGGGTTCGCGCTCCGGCCCGGACGTTGACCGCGGTTCTGGCGATCGCGCCGGTGGCGGGCATGCCGCCGAACAACGGCGACACGACGTTGGCCAACCCCTGACCGAACAACTCGCGGTCGGGATCGTGGCGGCCCCCGTCGCTCATCCCGTCGGCCACTCGCGCCGACAACAGGCTCTCGATTGCTGCGAGCAACGCAACGGCGATCCCTGCGGAGAACAAGTCCTTGGTCTGCCCGAACGATGTGTCGGGCAACGATGGCATCGGCAGCGACGACGGGAGCGAACCGATCCGGGCGATGTCGAGCGATGTCACCTGCGCAACGATCGTGGCAACCAGCACGGCGATCAATGACGACGGGAGCGACCGGCGGATGCGGGGGAGCGAGACCATGATCGCGGCGACGAGCACCACGATTCCGATCGCTTGGATGCTGCCGCTGTCGAACGACTTGACAACTGCCCTTGCGGCCACGGCTGCTGTGTTCTCACCATGCGGTTTGGTGACGCCGAGCGCCGGCGGCACCTGTTGGAGGAAGATGATCACGGCGATGCCCACCGTGAATCCCTCGACCACGGGCCACGGGATGAATGCGATGTACCGGCCGAGCCCGGCGATCGCAGCGATGACGAGCATGACGCCGGCGATCATCGAGGTGACGAACACGGCCTGTGGGCCGTACTGGGCGACGATCGGGACGAGGACGACTGTCATCGCTCCGGTCGGGCCCGAGACCTGCACGTTGGAGCCGCCGAACACCGCGGCAACCAGACCGGCAACGATCGCCGTGATCAAACCGGCAGTCGCACCGAGCCCGGTCGTGATCCCGAAGGCCAGCGCCAGCGGAACGGCAACCACGCCGACCGTGAGGCCGGCGATGACGTCGCCCTTCCAGGACAACCGCAGACCTGCGTAGTCGCCTGCCCGCGGCGCCAAGTCGCGCAGTGGTGAGAACGAGGGTTTGGCGCCCGTCTTGCGGGTGGGTGTCGTCGCGGTCTGGCGACCGTCAGCCGTGTCCATCACCCTCCCTGGTGGAGGTCGGCGAGCAGCTCTTGGCTCACGCTGAGGCTGTTGATGAGAAATGACCGGGCAGCCGCCAGCAACTCGACGATCGCTGGGTCGGCGATCGAGTAGGTGACCGAGGAGCCCGAGCGGGCGGCGTTGACCACCCGAGCCCGTCGGAGAACGGCCAGCTGCTGCGACAGATGCGACGACTCCAGCCCGACGACAGGGATCAGTTCCGCAACGGTTCGATCGCCATCGCGTAAGACCTCGAGGATGCGTACTCGCCCCGCATGGGCCAGCGCCTTGAACAGTTCTGCCTTGATCTCCGATAGCGGTTGGTTCACCAGGTCGCCGTTGGCAACGTCATCGTGAGTCGCATGTTTCATCAACTGACAAACTTATCATATTGACGACACGATTGCGTGACCCATCGCCGGTACGGTGCTGGCATGGCCGTTCAACGCAAGTCAACGAAGCCGGTGGGCATCACCAACTCGGCTGGACAACCCGAGATCGTGTTGGAGATCGATGGTCTGACGATCTCGATGACCCCACCCGGCACGGCCCCGGCCCCGGTTCCGACCGACAGCGGTGAGAACGACCCCGAGGAAGCGTGATCTTCGCCGCCGGATGATCGACGCCTTCGAGATCGAGCGGTGGCCGCGCGTGTGAGAGATTCGCGAGGTGAGCACTCACTTGCCCCGCACAGACCGACGAGAGGACGGCCCGCTGATCGCAGGTCGAGGCACGTTCATCGATGGATTGCGTCTGCCGGAATTGCACGGAGCGATGCACGCCGTGTTCGTTCGAGCGATCGAACCGCACGGTCGGCTGCTGTCGGTCGATACGTCGAAAGCGACGTCGATGCAAGGCGTCGTCGCCGTGCTCACCGGTGCCGACCTGACCGATGTGTGGGTGCTTCCTCCCCGGCTTCCGACGGCGAACAAGGCGATGGTGCGCCCGATGATGGCGCAGGACCTGGTGCGCTTCGTGGGTGAACCGGTGGCCATCGTGGTGGCCGAGACACGGGCACAGGCGGTCGATGCCGCCGAGGTCGTGATCGTCGATACCGAACCACTGCCGCCGGTGATCGATCTCGATGACGCGTTGCGCGGCGATGTGCTGGTGCACGAAACCGCGGGAACCAACGTGTCGTACGAGTGGTCGATGGCGCCGTTCGAGACCGATCCGTTCGCGACATGTGACGTGGTCGAGGAGTTCACCATGCGTCACCCCCGTCTGCACGCCGGGGCGATGGAGCCTCGCGCCGCCGCGGCGGTGTGGGACGACGACGGGCAGTGCACCGTCTGGGTCTGTTCGCAGCGACCTGCCGGCGCGAAGTATGTGATCGAGTGCGCGCTCGGCCTGACGCCCGGCACGGTCCGAGCAATCACCCCCGATGTCGGCGGCGGGTTCGGATCGAAGGGTGGGTACGGATGCCAGCCCGAAGACGTCGTGATCGCCTGGGCGGCACGCCGGCTGGGCCGACCGGTGCGCTGGGTGGAGACGCGGTCCGAGTCCATGCTGGGCATGGGTCATGGGCGGGCGTCGACCCACCGGGTACGGATCGGAGGCACGTCCGACGGCAACGTCATGGCGTACGAAGTGGCGGCGGTGCAAGACAGCGGCGCCTACCCGGCGATGGGCACGTTCATCACCCGGAACCTGCGCAACTCGGGCACTGGCGTGTACGACATCCCTACGGCGCGCGCCAGCGGTCGCTCGGTGGCCACCAACACCGCATCGACCATGGCGCTGCGCGGTGCGGGTCGCCCGGAGGCGTCGTGCGACATCGAGCGGGCGATGGACCGCTACGGGGCGCGGATCGGGTTCGACCCGGTCGAGGTGCGGCGCCGCAACCTCGTGCCGCCCGAGGCGTTTCCGTACACGACGGCGATGGGCTCGACGTACGACAGCGGCCGCTACGCCGAGGCGCTCGATCGGTGCGTGCGTGCCGCCGGATACGAGGCGTTGCGGGCCGAGCAGGTGGAATTGCGTAGTCGGGGTGGCGCGATTCGGCTGGGCATCGGTGTGAGCTGCACCGTTGAGATCACCGGAGGTGGCGAAGGTGAACACGCTTCTGTCACCGTCGATCCGCAGGGCGGTGTCACGGTGGTGGTCGGCACGTCACCGCACGGGCAGGGCCACGAGACCACGTTCGCTGCGCTTGTCGCCGGCGAGTTGGGCATCGCCAGCGACCGGGTCCGCGTGCTGCACAGCGACACGGCCCTGTCGCCAACGGGCGGCGGCACCATCGGGTCGCGCTCCGCGCAACTGGGTGGCTCGGCCGCGTACGGCGCGGCGCGTGACGTGATCGAGTTGGCCAAGCACGCTGCTGCCGAACGGTTGGAGGCTGCCGTCGCCGACATCGTGTTCGAGCGAGCCAGCGGTCGGTTCCACGTCGCCGGAACACCGACGCGCGACGTCGGCTGGACCGATCTCGGCCCGTTGGCCGCCGATCACCAGTTCAAGCCCAGTGGTGGCGCCGGCACGTTCGCGTTCGGGGCATGCACGGCAACGATCGAGCTCGATGTCGAGACGGGTGAGGTGCGGGTGCGTTCCCTCGTCGCGGTCGACGATGCCGGTACGCTGCTGCAACCACAACTGGCCGAGGGACAGGTGCATGGTGGCCTGGGTATGGCGGTCGCCGCGGCGATCTACGAGGAGATGGTGTACGGCGACAACGGTGTGCCGCTCAGCGGCAACCTCGCCGACTACGCGCTGGTATCGGCTGCCGAGCTGCCGAGCTTCGAGACGCACGAGATGGAGACGCCGTCACCGTGGAACCCGCTCGGGGTGAAGGGAGTCGGAGAATCCGGCACGGTGGTCGGCACCCCGGCACTGCAGAGTGCGGTGCTCGATGCCCTACGCGAGTTCGGCGTCGAGCACCTCGACCTGCCGTTCACGCCGGTGCGCGTCTGGACGGCGATCTCAGCCGGCAAGGGCTGACTCCCAGCGCGAGGCGTTGTGCGGGGCGCAGCGCAGAAAGTGGTATTTCCAAGTCGCTCCGCGCGCTCTAGCATTCCGACTGCACGAACGGAGGGGGACTGTGAGGGTCTTCGTCAGCTACGCCCGGCGCGACCGAGCAACGGTGGATGCATTGTTGCAAGACATCCGACGGGCGCGCCACGACGTCTGGGTCGACGAGGAGTTGACGGGCGGCCAGCGGTGGTGGGACACGATCCTCGGAACGATCCGGGGCGCCGATGTGTTCGTGATCGCCCTCAGCCCCGATTGGCTGACGTCGAAGGCCTGTGCCGCCGAGCTGCAATATGCGGTGGCCTGCAACCGGGCGCTGCTGCCCATCATGGTCGGGCGGGTCTCGCCGCAGATGGCGCCACAGGTGATCGCCAACGCCCAGATCCTCGACTATCTCGAACGCACGCCCGACGCCGCGATCGGCTTGGTGACCGCGCTGTCACTGGTGCGACCGGCCGAGGCGGCGCCACAGCCTCTGCCGGAGGCCCCACCCGTGCCGATGTCGTACATGAACACCTACCGCGAGCGAGTCGATGAGCTGAACCTGACCTTCCAGCAACAATCGCTGCTGCTCAGCGAACTGCGGGCTCGGATGGCCGACGACGACGACCGTGACAGCGCCCTCGAACTGGTCCGCAGGCTTCGCCGTCGCGGCGACATCACCGAGTCGATCGGCAAGGAGATCGACGCATTGGTGGCGGCGACGCCCGAGCCTGTGCCACCGACGCCCACGCGGTCGCCCGAACGCGCTACGCCAACCTCGAGCGCCGTCTCGGCGGCGGCGCAGCCGGGTTGGTATGCGGATCCGTACCGGCGCTACGACCAGCGTTACTGGGATGGAACGACGTGGACCCAACACGCGTCGAGGGGCGGGCAACAGTTCCTCGACGCACCGACAACTGCCACTCAGTCAAGTGCGCCGCAAGCATTCGCTGAACGCGCCACCGTGCCGCAACCGGTCGCGCCCGTCGCAAAGTGGGACACGGGCACGTTCATCACCTTGCTCATCGTCAGCTTCATCCCGTGCATCGGGTTGATCGGTGTCGTCGTGGGCCTTTCCAATCTCAAGAAGCCCGCTCGTCGCGGGCAGGCAATGGCGCTGTTGATCATCGGCATCGGCATGACGGCGCTCATCTTCGCCAACGGTGAGTTCCACTTCGGCAGCAACTCGGGGTGAGCGCCTTGCGACGAATCGTCTCAGCTCACGATCACCGCTGCGCCCGACTCGGGGCGCGGGTCGATGCACAGTTCCAGCCACCCCAGTTGCCTGGCGCGCGCCGCAAAGTCGTCGCTGACGCTCGGCGGGTGTTCGCCTTCGGGTGGCCGGATGGTCAGCGCCACGATCGTCTCGCCGCCGGCGACCTCCTGGGCCCGTCGTATGAGTTGATCGTGAGCGAGCCGATACCACTCTGCCGTGGGGTCATCGTGACCTTGCGCAACGCTGCAGCGGTTGTCGGCGCACACGTGACGCAGCACCGCATCGAACAGGCCCGCCCATTCGGGCCCGGCATCGACGACCGACTGCCTGACGAACTCGACCGTCGCGATGGGCAGCACCACATGAGTGTCGACGCCGCGTCGAATTGCCTCGTCGAGCACGATCAGGTCTGCGCCGGCCGCGGCGACCGAGACCACGCCGCCGGGTCGCAGCGCGTCGAGCGTTCGGCCGACACTTGCGCGTACTGCGGGCACGCGACTCGCGGGGAACCGTGTGACGGTTCGATCAGCGAGATCGATTCTGTTGCCTGCGTGCACCAACAACACATCGGCAGGGTAGTGCTCGCACCGAGGCCAGGCGAGGCGCGGTGAGCACCGAACGCGACATCGGAGTCGCCCTGTCGGGTGGCGGTCATCGAGCGACCGCGTTCGGTCTCGGCGTGCTGCTGGCGCTCGTCGATCAGCAACTCAACCGCCGCGTCGAGTCGATCAGTTCGGTGTCGGGCGGATCGATCGCCAACGGCATCGTGATGGTGGGTCCCGACTTCGGCGCCGTGACGCCTCCCGAGTTCGAGCGTCACATCGGCGCGGCGCTGGCGACGATCTCGGACAGGGGGATCCTGCTGGGCGGCGCACCGGCGACGCGTGGCTACATGCGCCGTCTCGTCGCCTCGGGCTTGGTCACGCTGGTCGCCAGCGCCGTCGTTGTCGTGGCGGTCGTAGGACATTGGTGGGTCGTCGCCGCGATCGCGCTGGTCGTCGGCATGGTTGCCGGGTTTGTTGCAGGGCGGCTGTTCGGCCGGCGATCCCTCCACACCGAACGGGCTATCGACCGTGAGTTGCTCGGCAACCGTTCGGTGCTGCTCGCCGACCTGCGCACGACGCCCAGTTCGGTCCATCACGTGTTGTGCACCACCGAACTGCAGACCGGCACGTCGATGTACTTCTCCAACCGACTGGTCTACGGCTACGGCTTCTCCGGTACCACGGCGACGGTCGAGGTCCCGCTGGCGACGGCAGTACAGGCGTCGGCGTGCGTGCCCGGCGCATTTGCGCCGCGCGTGCTCGCGCTCGATGAGGTCGGTCTGACCGGTGCTGGGCGAATCGTGTTGGTCGATGGCGGGGTCTACGACAACATGGCCGACGAGTGGGAGTACGGCTTCGCGTCGCGCGAGAAGTCGTGGCCGAGTGTGCTCGACGCCCAGCCTCGTGCGGCGGCGCTCCTGCTCGTCGCCAACGCGTCGGGCGGCTGGAACGAGATCAAACCGATCAAGGGTCGCGGCGTCCGCCTGGAACTCGCCGGTGTGCTGCGATCGAAGGACGTGCAGTACGACGTGTCGACAGCGCACCGGCGCCGGGCGTTGGCGGCTCAGTTCCGCGACCACGACGCCAAGACCCCCGACGGAGCGTTCGCCCAGGTGTCGGCGAGCCCGTACGACGTGGCAGTACAGTTCGGCACGCGTTCGGGCTGGGCGGCCGATGAGCGGTCTCGACGCGCCGATGAGGTGCGAGAGTTCCTCGACGGACAGGGGTACACCCAGGCCGAGTGGGCATCGATCGTTCGCAAGACATCCGGTGTGCCCACCACGCTCGCACCGCTCGGACGCGACGCCACCGCCGCGTTGCTCGAACACGGGTATGTCCTGGCGATGATGAACATGTATGTGCTCCATGGCCTCGGCGAGCTTCGGGCCATCGATCGCACTCGCTTCGCTCGCCTGGCGGCAGGAGGTACGACGTGAGCGATCCAGCGGCCGATTTCGGTGGTGTCGCGTTCGACGACGACTTCGACGTTGCCGGGTCGTCCGACGGCGTCGATCGCGGTGGCTCGACGACCGTGCACGACTCCGCAGAGAGCCTGCAGCGCCGAGGCATCGCCTATCCGACGACCGCACCCGCTGGCATGCGCGTGCTCCGTCAGTACGTTCTGACGCGCTGGTCGGGCGTCGACCTCGGCATTCTCGCCCAGCCGCCGAGATCGGTGCGCGCTGGCTCGACTCCGAGCATGCACAACTGGGGCATGGCGTGGGACTGGCGCTGGGCTGCGCCGGGTCCTGGTCGGCAGGCAGCGGACGAGGTGATCGAGTTCGCCCTCGCCGAGTCCGCTCGCCTCGGGATACAAGCGGTCCACGACTACGTGAACGCGAGGTATTGGAAGAACGACGTCGGCTGGCGAACGGCGCACAGCAGCCCGTCAACGGGCTTCGGTCAGCCGTGGAGCCAGTGGCTGCACATCGAGCGCACCTGGGACTCGGCGAACAGTCCCGACCCGATCGACGGCCTGTCGACGCGCGTCGCGGCTGCCGCCGCCCCGGCATCGCCTGTCGCACACGATGCTGTTGGTGCACCGACGTTCGAAGGTGACCTGCCCACCGGCCCTGTTCGCCGAGGCGACTCCGGCGCCGACGTCGCCCGCATCCAGGACTTCCTTCGCGCAACAGGCTTCGCCGACTTCACGATCTCCGACGGCGAGTTCGGCCCTCGCACAGACGCAGCGGTCCGAGCTGCACAGGCCGCGTTCGTCGCGAAAGGGCTGTACACGAAGGCGGTCGATGGCATCTGGGGCCCGGCCACGGCCAGCGCCGCGGCGCGTTTCGGTGGGGCGTAGCCGAGGTGTCGATCATCAGACCGGTCACGGGCGTCGAAACTGCCGCCGACCCGACGGCTTCGACCAATCTCGACGACAGCGGTGACGATCAGCCGTTGGTCGAGATCACGATCATCCACGCCAGTCTGGCCAGTGCCGACTATCCGTTGATGATCGGCGGGTTCGCCGACGAGCAGTTGGGTGGGCAGGAGCGTTTCATCGACCGGCAGTTCGCGGGGATGTTGACGTCGTGGTCCGAGGTCGATCTGTTCCCCACCGAGGTGGGCGCGTCACGGTTCATCGAGCCCGCGCCTGACGCTGAGACCGAGCCGCCGGGTTGCTATGTGATCGGTCTCGGCTCGGTCGTCGATCTACAACGCGAACAGCTGACGTTCAGCGTGCGCCAGGCCCTGGTGGATCGTTGCACCCGGCTGTACCGGGAGCAGCACACGGGCGCGGCCATGAGTGCGCTGATCGAGGTCGGCGTTTCCAGTTCGCTGATGGGTGTGCGCTCGGACCGGGGCTTGCGGGTGGAGGACTCGATCGCCGGCATCGTCGAAGGGGTGCTGCAGGCCAATCGGGCGTTGGCGCTGTATGAGTCGTCGCGTGCCGCCGCCGGCAACAGCGTTCGCGTCACCGCATTGCAGTTCGTCGAGCGCTTTGCCGAGCAGGCCAACCTCGCCGCCGTCGCCTTGCGATCGCTGTCGACCGCCGTGCACCTGCCCAGCTCGTACGACACGTTGCGTTCGGTGACCGTCAGCGAGCGACCGGGAGGCCTGCCGCTCGGCGCGACATTGACCGATGTCGCCCAGGGCTGGCGGCGGTTCGTGATCACCGCGGCCGATGTCGCTCCGTCCCCACCGGCCGGCGGCGGTACCGACCACACCGCTCCCGAGGCGGAGGATCGGTGCATCACGTTCGACATCGCCCTCCTCGGTCGCGAGGCCCGAGCCGACCGTGTGCGCCACCGACTCGACAAGGTGATGGTCGATGCGCTGGTCGACCGGTTGGCCACCGACACCGGCGACCGGCGAACGGCGGGAACCCTGTACGACCAGTTGATCCCTCACGAGTTGCGCAGCGATTTCCAGACCACATCGGCGATCCAGTTCGTCGTCGACGCGACGACTGCCCGGTACCCGTGGGAGTTGCTGGGCGCACCACGACCGAGTGGTAACCGATCGGCAGGCGGAGCGTTCGGCGGCGTGATCCGTCAGTTCACGGAGTCCGAGAACCGTCGGTTGTCGCCCGAGCGTGCCCATTTCGGCAGCGCGCTGGTGATCGCCGCCGGAAAGGTTCCCGGCGAGCACGAACTGCCGTCTGTGTACGACGAGTGCGATCTGGTCGGCCGGCTGCTCGAGGAGACCAACCCGGGGCGCGTGACACTGCTCGACGACCGACGCAGCGAACTCGACCTGGTCGATCTCCAGAACGAACTGTTCGGCAACCATCAAGTGGTCCACATCGCCAGCCACGGCGTGTACCACGAGGATCAGCCCGCGGACACCGGCGCCATTCTGGCTCGCGGGGCGCTGTTGACCACCGACACGATTCGTCAACTCACATCGGTTCCCGATGTCGTCTTCCTCAACTGCTGCAGCCTCGGTCGCGTGGGCTTGAACCGCATGGCCGCCGGGCTGGCTCGGGAGTTCATGGCGATCGGTGTGCGGGCGTTGGTCGCCGCGGCGTGGCCGATCGACGACAACGCGGCGCGGGTGTTCGCCGAGACCTTCTACCGTGAGCTCATCGCCGGGCGTCCACTGGGCGACACCGTGACGCGGGCCCGCAACATCTGTGCCGAGGTCGGCGGCCGCGAGACCTGGGCCGCATACCACTGCTATGGCGACCCCGGATTCGTGCTGCGCGGCAGCCGCATCTCGCTCGGCGAGGCAGTCGCCGAGCCGGTCAGCGAATCCGATCTGATCGCCCGCCTCGATGGTCTGGCTGTACGCGTCTCCGACCTCGGTCGGCCGGGCAGGGGCGGCGTGGTCGACCGACGCGATCGCCTGCTGGCTACCTGGAACCACCTGGCGGCGTGGATCGACAGGCGTCCCGAACTGGTCGCGAGCGCACCGATCCAGCGCCGTCTGGCCGGCACGGCACGCGACCTCGGCGAGTTCCGGATCGCTGCGGCACGCTTCCGGCAGTTCGTCGTCGGCGACCGCGGTGGCGCGTCGGTGGTGGGCCCGCAGACCGACTCGGCGTCGGTGGCCGATGTGCAACAAGCGGCCAACTGTCTGGCCCGTGCGGGGCAACGGGCCGCCCGTCAGGCTGATGTCGATGGTGATGCCGATCGCAAGAAGATTGCCGTGGCCGAGCTCGCCCTCGCCGCCGACCTGGCCCGAGCGGCCGCCTCGTTACTGCCAAACCGCGAGAGTCTCGGCATCCTGGCCAGCACGATGAAGCGGTGGGCGACAGTCGAGCCGGATCGTCGGGACGAACTACTCACGGAGGCATTGGACGCGTACCAACACGCCGACGCGACGACCATTGCGACGCGGTTCGGAGCGGAGAACGCAGTGCAGTTGGCGTTGATCCTCGGTGGGGACTATTCGTCGTGGGCCAGCCGTCATCTCGTCGCCGCCGATGAAGCTCGGAAGGCTCCGCCGCCCGAATCGGAAGCCGAGCAACCGCTCCGTGTTGACCAGTGTCGAACCCGGCCCGGCGACTTCTGGTCGCGCTCCGACGCAGCCGATCGCGCCCTGACGCGCTTGGTCGCGGCCACCGACGAACCATCGAGAGAGGCCGCCTCCGATGAGATGATCGTTGTCTATGAACGAGCCTTCGCCAGCCGGTCGACGTGGTCGGAGCGCCAGACGGTGATCGGGCATCTTCGCGATCTCAGCGACCTGATCCCGGAGTCCGACCTCCGCCGGCCGCATCTGCAACGAGCTCTCGGCGATCTCGAGCAATGGGAGGAAGCGAACGTCGAGCACAGCAACGACTCGGCGACCCACTCGCCGTCCGTGGCGGCGACGAGCACGTCGACGCGTGTGCACACCGTGGCCAGCGGCGTCGCACTGACGGCGTTCCCTGCGGGCTGCGGTGATTGCCTGTTGGTCGAGTGGGACGGCGCGGCCGGACATCATCGGATGCTCATCGACGGCGGCATGGCCAGCGCGCTCGACGAGGGCATCGGACGGTACGCGGCTGCTCTGCCGGAAGCTCGGCTGGTTGTCGACGTGGAGGTCGTGACGCACATCGATCTCGACCATGTCGGCGGTGCCATCGCCGCCACCCGTGCCGGATTGGTGGAGGCACCCGATGTGTGGTTCAACGGCCTCGACGAGATCCGCTCGCTGACCCGCGGGCCACGCCAGGGCGACGAGTTCAGCAGCTTGATCCCCCCGGAGGTCCGCAATCGCCCGGTGAACGGGGCGGCGATCTGCATTGCCGACGACGGTGCGTTGCCGGTGTTCGATCTCGCCGACGGCGCCCGGTGCACGGTGCTCGGTCCGACGGTGGAGCGTCTCGACCGACTGGAACGGGCGTGGACACCCGCCAAGCGCGGCGGAGCAGATGATCCGCTCGCCGATCTGCTGCAACGACTCGGCGACGACCTCGATCGAGGCGGCCCGAGGTCGTTCGGTGGCGATCACAGCGTGCCCAATGGATCCAGCATCGCCCTGCTCTTCGAGTACGGCGGAACGTCGCTCTTGCTGACGGGAGACGCGTATGCAGGCGATCTGCAGCGCACGATCCAACGCCTGCTCGACGAGCGCAACGAGGTCCGGCTCCAGGTCGATCTGTTCAAGGTGGCCCACCACGGGAGTTTGAACAACGTGACTTCGGAGCTGCTCGATCTGATCGACCCCGGTGTGATCCTGATCTGCACCGACGGCACTCGCTTCGGCCATCCCGATGTGGAGACGATCGACCTCCTCCGACACCACTATCCGTCGACACCCATCCAGTTCACCGACGACACCCCGATCGTACGGGAGCGCGCCGCACACGCAGGCTCGGTTCCGCCGTCGCAGGTTCCGGTCAGCTTCCGCTTCTAGCGCTGACGGCGCGGGGAAGTGCGTACTTTCGAAGCACACAGGTCGCGTTGAAAGTACGCACTTCGTCCAGCAGCGTCGGAACCCCCTTGGAGCCAAGCGTCCAGGAACCCTGTCGCACCCCCTTGGTATCGTCGCACGCATGCCCCGACTCGATCCGAAGGAGCGTGCTGACCTACCCGATCGTGCGTTTGCATACATCGACTCGCACGGCAAGCGTCGGCTGCCGATCCACGATCCCGCCCATGTGCGCAACGCACTCGTCCGGTTCGGCCAGGTCACATTTGAGCACGAGGCGGCCCGCGAGCGCACACGCATGCGATTGTTGAACGCCGCCAAGAAGTTCAAGATCGTGCCGGTCGGGTTCATCGCCGGCCAACTGCAGTCCGAGCGGGCGCTTGCCGAGCGCGCTGGGCCTGTCGTGCTGCCGTCGGGTTTCGTGACGATGTTGATGACCGACATCGAGGGCTCGACGGCCTTGGTGCAACATCTCGGGGCCCGGTATCGGGAGGTGATCGACGGGGTCTGGTCGATCCTGCGCCGTGGTGTCACCGACGCCGGCGGCTACGAGGTCGAGGCGCGTGCCGACGAGTTCTTCGCGGTGTTCGAGTCGCCGCGGTGCGCCGTCGATGCTGCCATCAGCGTGCAGCGTGACCTGCTGAGCCGGTCGTGGATCGACGATCTCGAGGTTCGCGTGCGCGTCGGCATCCACAGCGGCTATCCGACCTCGACCGAGAACAACTACATCGGTACCGATGTCAACATGGCCTCGCGGATCACGGCGGTCGGCCACGGGGGACAAGTCGTCGTCTCGGCCAACACACGCGAGGGAATCAAGGCATCAGCACCTGCAGATGTTCGGTTCAAGGCGCTCGGCGCGCACAAGCTGCGTGGTCTGCCCGAACCCGTGCCCCTGTTCCAGGTCGCCGCGAAGGGCCTGCCGCGCCAGTTCCCGCCTCTGCGTACATCGTGAGGATTGTCGGGTCCGGCTGCCCCTCTCTGGCTTTCGAAGAGTGGGCAAAGGTATCACTGAGTAGCGGGTTATTTCGCTATTTGATAGCATGGCGCTGTGGAGATCTCACCGTTCCCGTTCCAGGGTCCGCTCGAACCGTCCCAGGTCAAGGGGCGTGGCGAACTGATCGCCGACCTCATCGAACGCGTCACCGAACGGCGCGTCTCGGCGCTGATCGGGCCCCGCCGCTACGGCAAGACCAGCGTGTTGGTCCGCGTTGCCGACGATCTGGCAAGCGCCGGCACGTCGGTGGTGTGGGTCGACCTGTACGAGGTCACCTCGGTGGCCGACATCGCCCTTCGATTCGATGCGGCTCTCAACGGTGCGACCGGGCCGGTTCGTGCCCGTTTGGCCAGCATCGCCGCCTCGGTCGATCTCAACCTCGGCCTGTTGAAAGTCGGCTTCGCTCGACGCAAGGACGAGCGTCCCGACGCGTTGGCCACGTTGCACCTGCTGCTCGACACCATGGTCGCCGCGGCGGTGGACCATCCGACAGTGTTCATGTTCGACGAATTTCCTGGCATCACCCGTGTCGACGGTGCTGCGGGGCTGATGCGCACCAAGCTGCAACATCACTTCCAAGACATCGGGATCGTGTTCGCCGGCTCGCAGCCATCGCTGATGCGGGCGATGTTCACCGACAGGGCCATGCCGTTCTACGCTCAGGCCGATCTTGTGCCGGTCGGACCGTTCACCGCCGGCGCCGTGGCCGAGATCGTCGACGACGGCTTCTCGTCGACGGGGCGGGATCCGGGCAACCTGGCGACTGCCATCTACAGCTACGCATCGGGTCACCCGCACCGCACGATGCAGACCGCCGACGCGGCATGGCGTTCAGCAGAGCCCGGGTCTCGGTACACCTCGAAGGTCTGGGAAGACGCGCTCACCGCCGTACGCAGCAGCACCGATCTCGCCAACGAAACGGTGTACTCCAGTTTCGTCGCGGGGGAAAAGATGGTGCTGCGGCTCGTCGCATCGCAGCATTCCCTTTTCGGTGCCGGTGCTGAGTTGATCGGGTTGGCCAGCGGCACGGCTCAGCACGCGCGCGACAGCCTGGTGGCCGCCGGCGACGTCGTGAAGCACGCCAACGGACTCTCGCTGGTGGACCCGGTACTTGCCGACTGGATTCGCCGGCGCCTACCGGTGTGAGACGCTCCCGCTCCTCAGGCATCACCTGGTCGCCCGTCGGCGTTCGGTCGCTGTCGACTGATCGGTTCAGAGCGCCTCGGGAAAGGGGTGCCCGACCTGGTCGCGACCGGCTGGGCTGTACACCGAGAGATAGTGCGTGACGACGATGTCGTGTCCGAGGTAGCGGCGCACCGGGTCGAGGAACCGGTCGGCGTTGACCGTGGTCCGCCGGTGCTGACGGAGGTGCTCGCCCCACGACTCGACCACGAATGTCTCGATGAACTGATGCGGCGCGGCGAGGTCGCGGAACAGACCCCATCGGTAGGCGCCGGTTCGCCGCCGGTGCCGCTCGACCAGTCTCATCGCGTTGGCGAACGATTGCACATCGTCGCCGGGCACCTCGTACATCACGGTCACCAGGACAGGACCGTCGGTCGGGTGTGGCACGATGGTCACGGTCGGATCGTCGCTCGGCAGCAACCGCTGATCGATTTCGGTGACGGTCCCGAGCACCCAGCGTCGGGTGATCGCCAGGCCAACGATGAGCGTGCCGGCGGCGATGACATGAGCGGCCGTGAGGCTCCTTGCTGCCAACGCTCCCCACGCCGCGCTGCCGAGCGCAATCCCGCCGGCCAACACGAGCATGTACAGGCCCATCCCACGAGCGCGGACCCACTCGGGCAGGGCAGCGAATGCGGCCACCCCGGTGCTCGTCAAGGCCGTGGACCAAGCAAGGCCACCGAGCAACATGGCCAGGCCGATGACCCACGACGTTCGGCTGATCCCCTCGGTGACGAGCGCGCCGGCCAGGGCAACCGACGACAGGAGCACGAGTTGATCGTGCTTGAACCGTTCGTCGAGACGCGGGCGGATCACTGCGGCGCTGGCGGCGCCGATGCCGAAGCATCCGAGCAGCACGCCGTAACCACCGCTGCTCAGGCCGAGGCGACTGCGCGCCACGACCGGGAGCAATGCCTGCAGTGCGGCAGCCGGGATGGTGAAGTAGGCCGTTCGATTGAGCACCAGTCGGAGGGCTGGCGAATAGACGGCATATCGAAGCCCGGCTCGCATCGCGCCGCTGAGGGTCTCGGCCGGTGAATCCGACTCGGCGACGGGACGTCGCCACCACACCAGCACACCGACGATGGCGAGGAACGAGATCGAGTTCAGCATGAACACCCATCCCGGCCCGCCGATGGCCACCACGAAGCCGCCGATCGCCGGGCCGATGGCACGACCCACGTTGAAGGTCAACGAGCCGAGGGCGAACGCCTGACGGAACTCGTGAGGCGGCACGAGGTCGGGCTGGATCGCCTGGAACGCCGGAAAGGTCAGGGCCGACCCGGTTCCCAACCCGAAGGTCAGCGCCAACAGGCTGGCTGGTGAGACGACATCGAGGAACGACATCACCGCCAAAGCCGCTGCACACGCAAGCATGAACAACTGGCCGCCGATCAGCAGGCGGCGACGGTCGAAGATGTCGGCGAGGGCGCCCGCCGGCACCCCGACCAGGAGGACGGGCAGCATGCTCGCCGTCGGCACGAGCGCGATCAGGAAGGGCGAGGCCCCGAGATCACCCATCAACCAAGCAGACCCGACGCTCTGCATGAGCGTGCCGATGTTCGATGCCAGTTGGGCGATGAACAACGCCCGGAACACTGGATATCGCAGTGGCGCCCATGGCGATCGTCGAGCCGCGGTGGTCTCGATCTCGGCCTCGCTCATCGATCGCAACCATACGCTAGGTCACTGGGAAAGACCAGCTCAGGCACGATCTTCGGTCGGACAGATAGGGTGCGCCACCATGCATGCGCCTGCGGTTCGGTTCGGGCTGTGCCGCTGCGTGGCGGTCGTCGTGGCTGTCGCCGCGATGTTCGCGGCAACGGTAACGCTGCCACCGATCATCGTCGGCGCGGCGCCTGCGCCGGTGGAGGCGCTGCTGATCGGTGACTCCGTGCTCAACGGCCTTGCTCAGCCGTACAGCGCAGCGGGACGCGCTGCGTTGGCGGCACGCCACTCGTTCATCCTCGACAGCGCAGGATGCCGCCGGTTGATCACCACGAGCTGTCGCATCCCCCCGGGCTCGGCGCCGACCAATGCCATCACGGTGCTGCGCGCCCGCGCCGGCGAGTACGACCGGGCCTTGGTGGTCGCTGCCGGCTACGACGACCCGTCCAGCGGAGAGTTCGGTGTTGGTGCCGCAGTCGATGTGCTGATCAACGAAGCCAGACGGCAGGGGATCAAGCACGTGATCTGGCTCACGTACCGCGAGGCGGGAGGCGTCGGCAACGCGGAACGGTTCCGCCAGAGCAACGCGGTGCTACGCAGCCGAACCGATCCGGAGCTGGTGATCGCCGACTGGGCATCGCAGAGCGCAGGGATGCCGTCGAGTTGGTTCTCCGCGGATGGGATCCACCTCGGGCCGCAGGCCGCCGCGGCGATGGGCGCGCTGATCGGCGACACGCTCGACGTTCTCCACATCGTGCCCATCCGTTGCACCACCGGAGTGTGGACCGGCACCGCCGTGGCGGCAGGTGTGGCCGTCACGACACCGGTGACCGGTCGGTTCAACCTGATGTCACCGGTGCGCGCCGTCGATACCCGCGATCTACCGGGCAAGCTCGGTGCCGGGCGGGTGCTGACGGTACCGATCGCCGGTGCTCACGGAGCGCCGGCCGACGCGACCGCAGCAGTCGTCTCGGTGACCGCCGTCGAGCCGTGTGCCGACACCTTCCTCACCGTGTTCCCCTGCGGCAGCCCGCTGCCTGTCGCGTCGATGGTCAACGCGGACGCTGTTTCGATCGTCGCCAACTCGGCCGTGGTGCGACTTGGTGGGGGATCATTGTGCGTCTTCACCCTGCAACCAGCCGACGTGATCGTCGATGTGAGCGGTTGGATCGGGCCGACCGGGCTGGCGACGACCCCCGTGTCACCGGTGCGTCTGGTCGACACCAGGCCAGGCCTGCACCAGGCACTGACCGTCGCCCAACAACCGGTGGGGTCCGGCCGGTTGCTGACCGTCGACGTGGGCGCGTTGCCCGGCTTCGATCCGGCGGCCACGGCCGCGACGGTCAACATCACGGCGGTCGATCCTCGGGCCGATGGCTTCGTCAGCGTGCTGCCCGGACCGTGCGCAGGAGTCAGCCTCCCACCCACGACATCGAACCTCAACGTCACCACGGCTCACGACGCTGCGGCCTCTGCCACGGTCGGCCTCGGCGCAGGGCAACTCTGCGTCTACAGCAGCACCGAAACCGACGTCGTCGTCGATCTCCAGGCGTCTCACGGATCGACCGGCACTGTGGTGGTCGCCGGCGACCCGACGCGGATCATCGACACCCGTCTGTCGACTCGTCTGCTCTCCGGCCAATCGCGGCAGATCGATCTCGACTCCACTCCGGCCGCAGTGATCGTCAATCTCACCGCTGTCGATCCGTCGGGCCGGGGATTCTTGACGCTCTACCCCTGTGGCACGGCCATCCCCACGGTGTCGAACCTCAATGTCGCTGGCGGAGCGGTCGTCGCCAATCGCGCGCTCGTCTCGACGAGTGGAGCGAGTCACTTCTGCGTCTACACCAACGTCGACACCGATGTCGTGATCGACGTCGAAGGAACCATCGCCGCGACGTGACGGCGTCCGGGCCGGCACCGCGCGCGACGTGTGTCAAGGCACCCAGGTGGCGCGAGACACTCGAGAGATGATCAGTGTGAGGTGACGAGCTCGACGTCGACAGGCGTGCCGCCGCCCGGCCCATTGATCGGCACGATGTCCATGGGGCATGCCGAGGCGATTGCGACCAGGTCGATCTCGGCGCGGAACAGCACGCTGTCGCCCGGTGACGACACCGTCGGCTCGAACGTGATGGCGCCGTCGAGATCCCACGGGATGTTCATGAACAGGTTCAACGGTGCAGGAACAGGCGAGGTGCGCCGGATCGACAGCTCGGCCAGTGCCTCGTCGAAGTTCGAGCAGCACGAACGGTGGCCAGGAGCAGCGCCGAGTTGCTCGTACCGAAACCGGTCGCACGCGGCGATCACGGTGTCGTGGACGCCCGGACTGGTGTCGGCGATCATCGTCATGATGACGGAGCGCTCTTCGTCGAGCATCTCGTCGCCCGGGTGTGGTCGAAGGTTGCGCCAACGCACGCGTGAATGTTGCATCGACATTGCAATCTCGGGATGGTCGGCCCGGATTGCCCAGAAGTCGACGACTTGCGTGCCGTGCGTGTTGATCACCTGAACACTTTCACCGGCAGTGACGCGCACGGCGCGGGCGTGGCTTCCCGGCACAGTGATGCTCGGCATGTGGTCCCTCCTCGCTGACTGCGTCGGCGTCGGGCGCGACGCACGCCATCGACAAGGTAGTGCACAGAAGCTGTGACGGCATCGTGGCTGGTAGGTTCGGACCGTGCTCGTTGGCCGCCAGTTGCTCGCCAACCGTTATCAGAACAAGGGCACCGCCTTCACGGTCGAGGAGCGCGACCATTACCAACTCAACGGGCTGCTGCCTCCGGTGATCGAAGACATCGAGACGCAACTGCAACGGGTCTGGGCAGAGTTCGATGCGGCGCACGGCGACCTGGCCCGACACATCTTTCTGCGGGCCCTGCAAGCCAACAACTCGGTGCTGTTCTACCGCTTCCTCGTCGACCACCTCGAGGAGCTGTTGCCGATCGTGTACACCCCGACCGTCGGCTTGGCATGCCAAGAGTGGTCGCGGACCTATCGCCGAGAGCACGGTCTGTACGTGTCGTGGCCGGATCGGCATCGCATTCCGGAATTGCTCCACAACGCGCTCTCGCTCGACGGGGTCGCCGAGGATGTCGATGTCGTGGTCGTGACCGATGGCGAACGCATCCTGGGCCTCGGCGACCTCGGCCTTGGCGGCATGGGGATCCCCATCGGCAAACTCGCTCTCTACACCGCGGTCGGCGGCGTCGACCCGGAGCGCACCCTGCCAGTGTTCCTCGATGCGGGCACCGAGAACGAGGCGCTGCTGTCGGATCCCCTCTACCTCGGGTGGCGCCACCGTCGCCTGCGCGACGACGACTACGACGAACTCGTCGATGCCTTCGTCACCGCGTTGCGCCATCGTTGCCCTGAGGTGCTGTTGCAATGGGAGGACTTCGCCCAGCGCAATGCCAACCGACTGCTGAACTCACATCGCGATCGGATCTGCTCGTTCAACGACGACATCCAGGGCACGGCAGCGGTTGCCGTCGCCGCGATCGTCGGCGGCATGCGCATCAGCGGCGCGCCGCTCGCTGAGCTGCGCGTCGTGATCGTCGGCGCCGGATCCGCCGGCATTGGGATTGCCCGTCAAGCGGCGGGCGCGCTCGAGGCGGCGGGGGTGCCCGAAGCGGAAGCCCGCCGCCGTTGCTGGCTCGTCGATCGGGATGGGCTGCTCCACGATCGGCTCGACGACCTCCACGACTTCCAGGCCGAGTTCGTCCGACCGTGGGGCATGGTCGCCCACCTCGCCGACGCCGACGGGCGGGTGCCACTGGTCGATGTCGTGCGCCATGTCGCACCACATGCGCTGGTCGGCGTGACCGGCCAGCCGGGCCTGTTCACGGAAGAGGTGATCCGCGTCCAGGCCGACCACGTCGTTCGACCGATCGTGCTGCCCATGTCGAACCCGACACCGCGCGCCGAGGGAATCCCGGCCGACATCTTGGCGTGGACCGCCGGTCGCGCCCTCGTCGGAACCGGCAGCCCGTTCCCATCAGCGCTGATCGGATCGGAGCTGCATGCGATCACTCAGGTCAACAACCTGTACCTGTTCCCCGGCCTCGGACGAGGGGTGATCGCGGTCAGGGCCGGCCGAGTCAGCGACGCGATGTTGAGCGCCGCTGCCACCGCGATCGGGTCGATCGTGCCTGCCGATCCGACCGCGCCTGCGACCTTGCTACCACCACTCGCACAGGTTGTCGATGTGGCCGACGCGGTCGCCCTCGCCGTTGCCCGCCAGGCCGTCGACGAGGGCTTGGCGGACCCGCTCGACGATGCCGCGATCGTGGATGCCGTCGAGGCGTGCAAATGGCGGCCGCAGTACAGGGACACGCTGCCGTCGGGCAGGATGGCGCCATGACCGTGCAGCCGAGTCCCTGGGTACTCGCCGGCGAACCGACCAGCCTGGGGGACCCGACCGGTCTGATCACGTTGGTCGACGGCCAGACGTTCTGCCTCAGCGGGCGATCCGGCGACTTCAGCACTAACCCGACCCACGGCGTGTTCTTCGCCGACATGCGGGTGCTCAGCCAAGCCCGATTGCTGGTCGGTGGGATCACCGTCGAGCCGCTCACCGTCAGCCTCACCGATGCCAGCGGCTGCACCTTCGTCGGCCGCTCCGTTGCACACCACCAAGCCGACCCGCGCATCCTCGTCGTGCGCCGTCGGCAGCTCGGTTCGGTGTGGCACGAGCAGATCGAGCTGCGCAACACCACTGCATCCGAGGTGACGACCGTCGTCGAGCTCGAGGTCGCCGCCGACTTTGCCGACGTGTTTGCCATCAAGGAGGGGCGACCGAGCAGCGAGGGCGAGCACTCGCTCGAGGTCAAAGAGAGCAGTCTGCTGTTCGGTTGGCGACTGGGAGATGTGCACCGGCAGGCTGAGCTCACCGTCGAGGGGCCTCCCGTATGGGTGTCCACTCGTGGCTTCGTCTGGACCGTCACCATCGAACGGCACGAAGTGTGCATGCTGCAACTCGACCTGACGGTCGCCCTTGGTTCGTCGTGGATCGAGCGACGGCATCACCATCCGAGCCTGCCGAACGCTGCCAATCGGAACCGCGGGTGGCTGTCGTCGGTCCCGAAGTTGCGGACCGCCAACAGGCAGCTCAGCGCGGCGTTTGACCGGTCGATCGAAGACATCAGCGCCCTTCGTCTGCACGACCCGACCGGTCGGCACCGGCCCGTCATCGCCGCCGGCGCGCCCTGGTACATGACGCTGTTCGGTCGTGACGCGCTGATCAGCGCCTACATGTCGCTGCCGATCGATCCGACACTGGCGATGGGCGTGCTCGAGGCGCTCGCCGAACTGCAGGGTCGCAATGTGGATCTGGTGTCGGAGGAAGCGCCCGGGCGAATCATGCACGAGACGCGGTACCTCGGCGTCGACGCACCGACGCTGACCGGCGGCAACACGTACTACGGCTCGGTCGACGCCACGCCGTTGTTCGTCGTGTTGTTGGGTGAGCTCAGTCGCTGGGGGCTCGGCGAGGAGGCACTGCGGGCATTGCTGCCGAACGCCGACCGGGCACTGACATGGATGCACGAGTACGGTGACCACGACGGCGACGGCTACATCGAGTATCTCAAGACGTCGGACCGAGGGTTGGCAAACCAGGGCTGGAAGGACTCGAACGACGGGATCCGATACCGCGACGGTCGGGTTGCCGAGGCGCCGTTGGCGCTGTGCGAGGCTCAGGGCTACGCCTACGCCGCCTATCTCGCCAGGGCCGGGATTGCGACGAGGCTCGGGGATCCCGAAACGGCGTCACACTATCGCCAGCTCGCCGAGCGGCTGAAGATCAAGTTCAACCACGACTTCTGGCTCGAGGATCTCGGTTGGTACGCCGTCGCCCTCGGGCCTGACAAGGAGCCCGTGGATTCGCTGACGTCGAACATCGGCCATTGCCTGTGGAGCGGGATCGTGACCGACGAACGGGCTGTGCTCGTCGCCGAGCGGCTGATGTCACCGGAGATGTGGAACGGGTGGGGGATCAGGACCCTCGCCTCCGACGAACGCGCCTACGACCCGATGAGCTACCACTGTGGCACGGTGTGGCCGCATGACGGAGCCCTGTGCGCCGCCGGACTGCGGGCCTACGGATTCGATGACGCGGCATTGACGGTCGCCAACGGTCTGCTGGCCGCGTCGGAATCGTGGCAGGGCCGCCTGCCCGAATTGTTCAGTGGTCTCGACCGTCTCGACGTCGACACTCCGATTCCGTTCCCAACGTCGTGTTCGCCGCAGGCTTGGGCCGCCGCGACGCCGTTCTTGCTGCTTCGCATCATGTTGGGCATGGAGCCCGACGAGGAAGCGGGGCTGCGGGTCGACCCCATCCCCGGAGCGATCGAGGATGATCTCTTGCTGGTCGGCGTGCGCCTTGTCGATCGCCGGTTCAACGTGCGCATCGACGAAGGGACCGCCACCGTGCGCGAGTTGTACGTCGATCGGGAGAGGGAATCCGGCGGCGGGTCGACAGCCGCCGCCGTCAGCCCGGTCACGGCCGAGGAAGGAACCGACCGAGCGCCTCCGCCACACCCAAGCCGGCGCTCGCCGTGGTCAGCGGTACGCCGGATGCTCGAACGGCGTCGTCAGCGTTAGCGACTGCGACCGCGACCGTGGCGATCGCGAACATGGCCAGGTCGTTGGATGCGTCGCCGATGGCCAGGATCGGAAGGCGTTCAAGACCCAGGTCGGCGGCCGCGGCGCGCAACCCGCTCGCTTTGTCGCAGCCTGGCGGTGTGAGAGCGATCGAGCCCTTGTTCGTGATGATGGCCCGCGCGCTGCCGACGCGGTCGCGCGCCCCGGTGACGACATCGCGCCAGGCTGTGGGCGCACCCACCACGACGTGACCGATGTCGAGAGACGGCACGCCGGCGCTGCGCAGCTCGGCGATCAGCGCCGGTTCTACCGGGTCTGCGAGCAACGACAACCGGCCCGTCACGACGTCGACCATCACACCCCCCTCCTCGCAGACCGCCCGGACAGCGAGATCCAACACGCCAGGTATCACATGCCCCAGCTCCTCCCATCGCCGGCCGGTGACGATGACCAACGTGTGGCCCTCGGCCGTGGCCTGCGTCAAGGCGGCGACCGCCTCCGGGGCAACCCCGACGCCGTCGTACAGGGTCCCGTCGACGTCGATCGCGATCACCATTTCTTGCACACCACTTCTTACCCCGTACCGGCGATCGCCACACCGGGACGGCTTCCCGTTTCGGCCGGGGTACTATCGGGTAGAGGGGGCGGGTCGATGGATGAGTTGAAAGGCCTGTAGTGATGAAAGGACTCGTCGTAGCGGCCAATCGGCTGCCGATCGAACTCGGTCCTGGTGGCCAGCTCAGCACGAGTCCAGGGGGTTTGGCCTCTGCACTGTCGTCGGTGACCCTGGCCGGAACGCAGTGGGTCGGGTGGGCCGGTCCAGAGGCCGGCCGCGCAAAGCCGTTCGATCACGGCGATCTGCGGCTGCACCCCGTGGCGCTCTCCGAGGACGAAGTCGTGCGGTACTACCGGGGTTTCTCCAACGCCATCTTGTGGCCGTTGTTCCACGGTCGCCTGCGGAAGGTGGAACTGAACCGGGCCTGGTGGCACTCCTATCGCATTGTCAACCGGCGCTTCGCCGCAGCGGTTACGCGGATCGCACCCCAGGGTGGAACGGTGTGGGTGCACGACTACCACCTGCTCCTGGCCCCGGCGATCATCCGCGCCAAACGACCCGACCTGCGCATCGGCTTCTTCCTGCACATCCCATTCCCGAATGCCCAACTGTTCTCCATGTTGCCGTGGCGGAAAGAGGTGATCCGGGGAATGCTGGGCGCCGACGTGCTGGGGTTCCAGATCCCTGACGATGTCGCCAACTTCGTCGCTGCAGCCGAACGCATCGTTGACGCCCGCGTGCGCGGTCACATCGTGTTCGACGGCTTCCACACGGTCGATGTCGATGCGTTTCCGATCTCGATCGACTTCGCCCACTGGGACGAACTCGGCGGCTGCGTCATGGCAGAGGCCTCGCGACAACGCGAGGTGCTCGGGGTGAAGTCGGTGTTCCTCGGCATCGACCGGCTGGACTACAC
This sequence comes from Ilumatobacteraceae bacterium, assembly GCA_039931555.1. GTDB lineage: Bacteria > Actinomycetota > Acidimicrobiia > Acidimicrobiales > Ilumatobacteraceae > JAENVT01. Next base: position 30,207 of record JBDTRP010000132.1, read on the forward strand.
GAAGGGCATCTCGCAGCGCCTTCGGGCGTTCGGCGAACTGCTCGACGAAGGGCAGCTCGACCCAGAGACGTGCTCGTTCGTACAGGTCGCGGTCCCGAGCCGCTCCGATGTCGCGGCCTACGAGGATGAGCGTGAAGAGGTCGAGCACCTCGTCGAGCTGATCAACAGCAAGCATCAGCGCGCCGACGGATCGTTGCCCGTCGTGTACATGGACTCCTCGCTCGATGAGATCCAGATGGCGACGTGGTTCAGGACCGCCGACGCGCTGGTCGTCACGTCGCTCGCCGACGGGATGAACCTCGTTGCCAAGGAGTTCGTCGCAGCGCGCGGAGACCTCAATGGAACCTTGATCCTCAGTGAGTTCGCCGGTGCCGCCCAAGATCTCGAGGGTGCGTTGATCGTCAACCCATACGACATCGAGGCGATCAAGCGGGCCCTCGTGGCGGCGATCCACATGCCCCTCGGCGAGCGTGCCGCCCGACTCAAGACGATGCGCGCCGCGGTGCGGCACAACGACGTGCACCGCTGGGCGCGCAACTTCCTCGACCGTCTGCAGTCGACGGCCGCGGTCCGCGCCGGGGACCTCGCGCTTCGCACCGACGCCGCAGTGGCCGGCTCGGAAGTCGTCCGCAAGTTGCGGTAAGAGCGGGTACTCGAAGGAGACAATGAACGCATGGACATCGCGATGATCGCCCCGCCGTGGCTGCCGGTCCCCGCACCCGCCTACGGCGGCACCGAAGCAGTGCTCGACGAGCTCGCCCGCGGCTTCCAAGCGGCCGGCCACAACGTCTTGCTGGTGTGCCACCCGGACTCGCAGTGCCCGGTGCCCCAGGTGTCGGTCATCCCGGCAGAAGACGCGGTTCGCATGGGCCGCATGAGCATCGAGCTCGAACATGCCATCGGGGCGTACGAGCTCGTGCAAGACGCCGACATCGTGCACGACAACACGCTCGTCGGGCCGGTGTACTCGGCTCGGTTCCCGAACCTGCCGGTCGTGACCACGAACCACAATCCGTTCACGCGCACGTACAACGCCATCTACAACGCTGTGGTACCACGAGTCGGGCTCGTCGCGATCTCCGAATCCCACGCCTCGTCGACGCACCTGCCTCTCGACGCCGTCGTGCATCACGGCATCGACGTCGAGCACTATCCATTCGGGGCGGGCGACGGCGGTTACGTCGCGCTGCTCGGGCGGATGGTGGCCAACAAGGGCGTTCACCGGGCCATCGCAGTTGCCCGCGCCGCTGGAATGCGATTGAAGATCGCCGCCAAGATGCGTGAACCGGACGAGCACGCGTACTTCGACGAGTTCGTGCGCCCACACCTCGACGACGACGTGATCTTCCTCGGCGAGGTCGACGCTGACGGTAAACGCGAACTGTTGGCCTCAGCGGTGGCCCTGCTCAACCCGATCAGCTGGCGCGAACCGTTCGGCATGGCCATGCTCGAATCGCTGGCGTGCGGCACACCCGTCGTCGGGTGCCCGCAGGGCGCGGCACCGGAAATCGTCGAGCACGGTCTCACCGGATTTCTTGGCGACAGCGACGCTGAGCTGATCACCGGCCTGCTGTCGATCGACCAGATCGACCGCACCGCCTGCCGTGAGCACGTGCGCGCCCGGTTCTCGGTGGAGCGCATGGTCGAGGGGTACCTGGAGGTGTTCGAACGACGCCGAACCAACCGCGTCGTGGCCTGACTACACGGCCTAGTTCACCGCCGCGTCGTGGCCCTCCCAGTAGGGCCGGCGAAGTTCGAGCTTCAACGGCTTGAGCGCACCTGACAATGGCAGTGGTTCGGTGCGGAACTCGACCGACTTGGGAACCTTGTACCCGGCGATGGATCCGCGGGCATGCTCCTTGATCTCGTCGTCGGTGGCGGCTAGGCCAGGCCGCAGCACGATGATGGCGTGCACCTGCTCACCCCACACCGCGTGCGGGATGCCAATCACGGCCACCTGTTCGACAGCTGGATGCGTCGAGATGGCGTTCTCCACCTCGATCGAATAGACGTTCTCGCCTCCCGTGACGATCATGTCCTTCACCCGATCGACGAGGTACAGATACCCGGCAGCGTCGACGTGACCGGCGTCGCCCGTGCGATACCAACCGCCGCGGAACGCGGCCTCGGTCAGCTCCGGTTGCTTCCAGTACTCGCGCATGAAGTTGCCGCCCCGGGCGCAGATCTCGCCGTTCTCGCCAGGGGCCGCGACCGTGTCGTCCTTGCGGCGTACGCTGATGCTGACGCCGATCATCGGTCGCCCTGCTGAACGCAGGATCGGACCACCGCGACGGTGGTCGTCGGCGGTGAGGAACGTCAGGATCGATGAGCATTCGGTCATTCCGTAGCCCTGCGAGAGGTTGAGCCCGGGGAATGTCGACATGACCCGGTCGAGCAGCGCCGCCGGCATCGGCGATGCCCCATAGACCAGGTCGCGCAGCGACTCGAGCCGACCGGGCTGGAAGTCGGCGTGGTTGAGCACCATCGCGATCATCGTCGGCACCATCACGGTCCAGTCGACGCGGTAGTGCTCGATGGCCTCCATCACCTGCTTGGGCTCGAAGAGCGGTACGAACACCGAGGAGCCACCGGTCGCCGGTATCCCCAAGATGCCGCCCATCGACGCGGCGTGGAACATCGGAGTCTGGTGCAGGTACACCCGCTCCTCGCCGAAATCGACGGCGAGGCCGATGTGGTAGAAGTTCAGCATCTCGGCGCGCTGGTCCAGCAGCACGCCCTTGGCCTGTCCGGTGGTGCCGCCCGTGTACATCATCACGACCGGATCCGTCTCTTCGGGCTCTGGTGGAACGACCGCCTCACCGGCATCGATCAGGTCTTCGAAACGGATGTCGTGCGGCAGGTCGCCGTCTCCCATCAGCACGACGTGACGCAGCGGCAGTTCGGAGCGGATCTCGGCAATGTTGCGGGCGAAGTGGTCGGCGAAGATCTCGTCGACGAAGACGACTGTCGTACCGGAATCGCGCAAGATGTACTGCAGCTCCTTTCCAGCAAGGCGCAGGTTGAGCGGGTTGATGACACCTGCTCCCAAGAATCCAGCGTGCATCAGCTCGAGATAGCGGTGGCCGTTGCACGACATGACCGCAAATCGATCGTCGGCCTGCAGCCCGAGTTGGTGGTGCATGCTGTTGGCCAGGCGCAGGACGCGGTGGCCGTGCTCCTGGAACGTGGCGTGGTACGCGCCGTCGTGAAAGGCGACCCGGTCGGGCCAACGCTCGAGGGCCGGAAGGAACTGGCGGTGGTAGACGAGTTCTTTCATTTTGCCTCAACCTCCTGCCGCAGCTGCGGCATCGAGTTGTGCTTGCGTGACGCCGCAGCGCTTGGCAGACGCGTCGAGCAGGGCGTTGACGGCATCGGGTCGAGGAACGCTGGCGATGCCGAGTGCCAGCAGATCGGCTTCCGAGGTGGTCGCGATCAGATCATCAGCGGCGCACCGGGCTTTGCCGGGATCCACTCCGACGCCGATCAGGGTGTCGTAGAACACGCCGGCGACGAGCCCGGTCGGGCGATCGGTCGGGCCCGCGGGCAGCGTGTCGCCGGGTGGGAGTGACGTGGTCGACGGGGGAGCGGTGGTGGGAGGCGGGATCGTCGCCGGTGCCTCGGCCGTCGGTGACGAGAGGGCCTGAACAGCGGCCGGCTTGTCGTCGCGCACCGAAACGACGATGATGACGAGACCGGCCACAGCGAGCAACGCGCCAGCGATCCAACCCGTGGTTGCTTCCCTGCGACGGGCCTCTTCGTGGCCGGCAGCGGTGCCCATTTGCAGCAGACCTCGACGGTCGGCTTCCTTGACCAAGGGCGGCACGACGACCAGCGCTGACAGCAGGGCGACAGCGATGTTGATCGTCACGACGGTGCCGAAGTCGGCAAGCAACGGCAGCGACGAGAACATCAGCACCGCGAAACCACCCAGGGTCGTCAGTGCCGACGTGAAGAACGCACGACCTGTTCTCCGCGCCGCCATCTGCGTACTCACCTCAGGATCGAGGCCGCGGTCGCGTTCCTCCGCATACCTGGCGATCAGCAACACGGAGAACTCCGCACAGGTCGCCACAACGAGTGGACCACCGACGGTCGAGAGCGGGCTGAGGGTGATGCCGAGCACGCGCACCAGTACGGCCGACGTGCCAACGGCGACGAGCACCGGAATCATGGTCAGCAGCCCGCGAGCGAGGTCGCGGTAGCGAAGCACGACGAATGCACCGACCAGCAACAGCGCCACGATGGTCAGTTGCGCACGGTTGGCGGTGATGTTCTCGAGCAGGCCGACACCCACCACGGCCAGGCCGCCGGTGGTGGCTGACGCGTGGGCCGGCAGCAAGCCTTCATCGCCGGGGTCGGCGATTGCTGCGCGCATCTTGTCGAGCACCACGGCGCGCTGCTCGAGCCCGGAGGGACCGACCTGGAACAGGACCTGCGTTGCCTTCCCGTCATCGGCGACCAACAGCGTGCGCAATGCATCGGGAGCGATGTTGTACGCCTGCAACATGTCGAGCCCGGTCGGTGGGAGTGACGTGGTACCCGGAACCTCGGCGAGCCAGCCGACCGTCGTCGCCAAGCTCGATGCGCCGGCCAGTTCCTTGTTCTCGGTCGTTGCCCGACCGACGAGATCGAAGACGAAGGCACCCATCTGGTCGGTGAAGACGCCGTTGGGCACGTCGGGGTCGGTCTTCACGAACACCCCGAGCGTCGTCGCGAAGCCGGTCTCTTTCTCCAGCGTTCGGGCGTTCTTGATCGACGTGCTCGACTGGTTCGCCCAGTTGATCGGATCACTCTCGATCTTCGACCCGCTCTCGAGCACCAGGCCGAGCACGGGGAGGGCGATGGCCACCAACACCAGCGGCAGCACGGCCAGTCGCGGCAGGCTGCCGAGGCGATCGACCGTTGTTTCCACCCAGCTCTCGACGGGCTGCTTGGTCGTCGGTGAGCGGCGTTCGCGCGAGCCGATGATCGTGGTGGGGATCACGACGCCGGCGATCAGCAAGGCCACGATGCCGATCGACAGCAACACACCGAAGTCCTGCACCATCGGGACCTTGGAGATCTTCACGGTCAAGAAGGCGATGACCGCCGCGATCGTCGCCGCCAGCAGCGGTGGGCCCATTCGGCGAAGGGTGACCTCGAATGGGTTGCCGGCGAGCTCGAGGGATCGCTCCTCTTCGATGCGGTTCTGGACCTGAATGGCGAACTCGATGCCGAGACCGATGAGGATCGGAAGACCGGCGATGGTGACGAGCGAGAGTTTGGTGCCGGTGAACCCGAAGGCCCCGAAACCCCACACGATGCCAACGACCATGCCGACGAGCGGCAGCAGGCGCCAACGAACCTTGAACGCGACGAGCAGGATCACCATCATGACGAGCACGGCGATGCCGCCGAGGATCAACATGCCGCCCTGGAGGTAGTTGTTGATGTCGGTGAGGAACGTCGGAGTCCCGGTGATCGTCACGGTTGCATTGGCGAAATTATGGCCCTTGAGTGCGTCTTGCACCGCGGACGATCCCTTTGCCAGCTGATCGAGGGGTGCGTTGCCGACGAGCACTGCCGCGAGCACCGCATGGCGGGCATCGGGGATGAACGCTTGCAAAGGCTTGCGCACGACCAGGCTGCCGTCGGGCGGGACTACCAGCTGCTTGTCGGCATCGATGGTGTAGCCGTCGTTGCCGAACACCAGGAACTTCACCCAATCCGGGTTGTCCATGCTCTGTTGGCCGGCTGCTCCGAGCCGAAGTGTTGTGATCACTGCGTCCTGTTGACGAATTGCCTGGGCGGCAGGGTCGGTATCACGCTGGATCGTGCGCGCGATGACCTCGCTGGCGACGCCCTTGGTGATGAGGTCGTGGGTCCACTGCAGCAGCGTCACCGGCGAGACAACGGAAGCGACGGCGTCGCTTGTCTTCATCTTCGCCTCGATGTCGGTGAACTGGCTGATGTTTGCCGTCGTGAACAGATCGACGACGGACTTGCCCTCGTCGACCGTGAACAGCACCACCATGTTCTCGCCGCCGAACAGGCTCTGGTAGTCCGTGTTGTCCTTGGCCACCTGCGACGCGGGATCGATGTAGCTGTCCTGCCCCGTTGCGAAATCCAGCCGCTGCAGGCCGAAACCCATCCCGATCGTGACGAGCACGACGACCGTCAATGTCGCTGCGGTACGCCTGCTGACCAGCCGGCCCATCTTGTTCCAGAACTCGATCATGGCGCCAACACTTCCCGACGGCGGGCCGACACCGCAAGGACTGGTCGGTCGGCTCGCTTCCGCAGCTCAGTCATCTCGGCCTCGATTCGTTGTGCCATCGCGTGCACGTCAGGGACGGCGTCGTAGTCGCCGGTGATCCCGAACGACAGGTGCCCGTTGTACGACAAGATGGCGACGCCGATGGGCACACCCTCGCTCAGCGGTACGAACGGTAGGTATTCGAGCATCTCTCGGCCGAGAGCGTAGAGAGGGAACTGGGGGCCTGGCACGTTGGTGGTCACGGTGTTCACGAACTTTTGTGGGATGTTGCGCAGCATGGCCATCGCCGCGCGTGCGCCGACTGCGAACAGCACCGGGGGGACGAACTCGGCGCCGGCGACGACGGCCTCGCCTGCGGTTACTTGGTGCGACGCCTTCAGCGCTGCCATCTGTTGATGCATCGACTCGAGACGTTGCACGGGGTCCTCGATCCCCACCGGGAGCTCGGCGACGATGAGGGAGACCTGGTTGTTCGCCGAGTGGTCATCTGGGTGACGGACCGACACGGGCACCAGCGACCGCAGCACGACCTCGCCGACCGGATCGCCGCGCTCGATCAACATCGTGCGGAATGCGCCACTGATCACCGACAGCACAACGTCGTTCACCGAGCCACCGAAGGCACGGCGTACTGCTTTCACGTCGTCCAAATTGCAGCGCCCGGCTGCCCATCGACGATGCGAGCCGATGGCTCCGTCGATCGACATGGGTCGGTTCGGTGCGAGGACGCGGCCGGCGAACGAACGCAGGCCGGAGGCGACGTCGCCGAGTTGGTTCCAGGCCTGTCGCGGGTGCATCCCGGCCGAGCGCCACGTCGCCAGTTGGCGCACTGGGCTCGTGGCCAGCCGACCGAGCGCATGCAAGGCCAAGAGCGCGTCCGACGGTTCCGGAGCGGGGGCCCACGGCTGGATCGGCTGCGTCGTGGACGCTCGATCGGTGTCGAGCAGGACCGTCATCAGATCGATGCCGGAGACCCCATCGACCATGCAGTGGTGCACCTTGGAGATCAGGGCCCAGCGATCGGCCGGTAATCCCTCGATCACCCACACCTCCCACAACGGCCGGGTGCGGTCGAGCTCTTGTGACATCAGCCTGCCCATGAGGTTCTCGAGGTCGTGCTCGTCGCCCGGAGACGGCAGCGCCGAATGGCGCACGTGATAGCTCAAGTGGAAGTTCGGATCGTCGACCCACACCGGATGCCCGAGCGCCGCCGGTACGAACCTCACCTTCTGGCGGTATCGGGGCAGCAACGGCAGCTTGCTCTCGACCAACGTGGTGATCTCGTCGATCGCAGGAGGGGGACCGGCGAATATCGAACATGATCCGATGTGCATGTGCGTGACGCCATCCTCGGCGTGCAGGAACAGGGCATCGACCGGACTCATCGGGTGCATCATCATTTCCTTCCGATTGCGAGAACTTCTTCGAACCCTTCGACCACGCAGGCGGTCAGGGTCTCGGGGTCGGGCACTGCTGAGGTGTCGGCGTTGATGCCGATGCAGCAGTGGTCGACGTGCGACATCAAGGCAATGCTGAACGCTGCACCGGACGCCGGGGCGAACGCGTATTCGCGTACGACCTCGGCACCGGAGAGGTACGTGCGATGTCGATGGCCCGGCACGTTGGTGGCGACGAAGTCGATTGCCTTCAGCATCGAGCCGAGGATCGATGTCGCCGCCACTGCGGGCAGGCGGATCAGCGCTCCGGCGATCACGTCGGTCATGGGCAACGACGGCTCCTTGCGCCAACCCCGTGCGAGCAGGCCGAGTTGGCGCATCCGGTCAGCGGCATCGACGGTCCCGACCGGCAGCGTGAAGCGTGCCGGCGTGAAGCGGTTGCTCCCCGGTGGGTCGCCCGCGCGCCGCAGGCTGATCGGCATCGTGACTCGCAGCGCGTCGACGGGATCGGCGTGTTGCTCGTGATACAGCCGCATGCCTCCAGCGACGCCGGCGAGGAATGCGTCGTTGAGGGAGCTGTCAGCCGCGTGCGCGGCGGCCATCATGGCCTCGATCGGCACGTCGAACGAGTCGAACCGCCGGGATAGGCCTCGCCGCGTCATGATCGGCGATTGCGGCTTGGTCACCGGCGCGAGCAGTTTGGCGATGGAACGCAATTGTCGAGACAACGACATCGCCTGCCTGCCGGGGTTCGTGATCGCTCGGCCGGTCACGCCGGGCAGCGCACGAGCCCCACGGGCGGAGATCTCGACGAGTGCACGTGCGTCATCGGCCAACGATTCGGCGACCGCGGTCAACCCGCCTCGAGGTGCTGCACCGACAACTGGTCGTATGGCATGGACCGCCGGCGGGCGCCGCGTCTCGTCGAGCAGGATCTTTGCCAGCTTCACGCCTCCGACTCCGTCGGTGACCGAGTGGTGAATCTTCTGGATGAACGCGGCTCGGCCGCCGTCCAAGCCCTCGACGAGCGTGAACTCCCAGAGCGGTCGATCCTTGTCGAACGCGGTCATCGCCATCAGACCGGCGAGGTCCAGCACCGAGCGGAGGTCGGCGGGCGCCGGCACCACCGTCCGCCGAAGGTGGTAGTCGAGGTCGAAGAACTCGTCGAACTCCCAACGGGGTAGCCCGAGTCGGAGCGGAAGTTCCTCGACGTGTTGGCGCAGCCGTGGAATGAGATCGCACGCGCTGACGACGCGGGCCCGGAGCCGGTCCCAGTTCGGGCTGCGGTCCAGCAATGACACGGCGACGATCGTGCTGCGAAGACACGGATCGCGCTCGATGGTCCACATCAACGTGTCCGACGCATTGAGATGGGTGGGGAAGTGATGATCGGGCCGATCCGGTGTCGCGTCGGCGACATCACTGATCTGGGGCACGGCGCCGTGGTGCACGACGGTGGTCACCGCTCCATCATCATGGCTCGAGGTGCGACGGCGACAGAGCCGTAGTACCCCTTTCTCTCCGGATCGTCAGAGCACAACCCCTCCAGAGATCTAGAGGTGAGTTTGTGCTGCCGCCTGTACCGCCGCAATGATCGGCGCCCACTCGGCGCCCGGTTGACGCGTGACGGTGACGAAGTCGTTGACACCGAACACCGAAGCCACGCCGCCTGCAGCGAACACTTCGGCAGCGAAGGGGATCGATGCCGCGTCGGCGACGCTCAGTGCATTGAACATCGCCGCGAGACGAGCGTCGAGCGTGAACTTCATCGCGTCGGGGTTCGGTGTCGCGGAAGGGAGCGCTGTAGCCACGGCACGAGCGTAGGTCATCGGCCGAGTTTCGGCTGTCCGCCATCTGGGTACACCGCGGCATGGCCAACACCCCCGAAGTGAATCACGTCGTCGACGCGCCGGTGGACGACACGAGTAGCGATGAGTCGACGATGGTCGACGTCTTGGAGGCCTACGCCCTGGGTGGCTTCGGCTCGTCGTTCGTCGTGACCGATGATTCCCTCCTCGAGTGTGTCGAGTGCGGCACGGTGTCGCCACCGGCGAGCGTGTCGATGAGCTCGCTGCGTCGCTTGGAGGGTGCTTCCGATCCCGATGACATGGTCGCCGTTGTCGCCATCACCTGCCCGGCCTGCAACGCCCGGGGCTCGGTGGTGCTCGGGTTCGGCCCGATGGCGACCGTGCAGGATTCCGACGTGTTGCAGGGACTGCGCGACGAGCGCGGCGACGCAACCGCGCCCGGCAATTCGGCGCACGGCGAAACCACTGGCGACGACACACCGCGCGAGGATCAGGACGCTCGGCGCTCCGCGTCCTAGGACCATCGGCGCAATTGCCCGACCAAGTAGGCAGGCTTACCGTTGGGTACGGGGTGCACTCGTCCGTGCGCCGAAAAAAGGGGAACCAGTGAAATCACGTGTTCGAGTCATCGCGGGGGCCGCGCTCGCCCTCGCAGTCATCGGTGGAACCGCAGGGATCACACTCGCCCGCGACAACGATCACACGCTGTACCGCGCTGATGTCATGGCCGGCGTCACATCGCCCTATACGGGTACGGCAAATCCGATCCGCGGCATCAATGGCGGCGGTGCGCCGTGGGTGATCGCTGATTCCGAGATCCGGGTCCGCACGAGCGGCAGGGTCGACGTCGAGGTCGAGGGCCTCGTGATCGGCCCAGGTGGGCCGGCCGCCTTGGTCGGTATCAACCCGGCACCTCTCATGAAGGTCAGGGTGAGTTGCTTGTCGACCGATGCAGCGGGTGCCGCCACGGTCAATGTCGAGAGTGAGACGTTCCCGGTCGATGCGGCCGGCAACGGCAAGGCACGAGTACATGTCGACCTTCCCAGCCCGTGCTATGCGCCGATCGTCTTCGTCGCCAACGCCGCCGGTGCATGGTTTGCAGTGAGCGGCGCCTGAGCCGTCGGAGGCGAATCGTCCGGCCGGACCGCAGCGCACTGCTGCGGTCACGGTCGGTTTTCTGACCGTGATAGACAAAGCGACCATGCGGGTCGCCCTCAGCACCGGTGGCGGCGACGCCCCGGGCCTCAATGCAGTCATCCGGGCGGCGACGCTCTGCGCCCTGCGGCGCGGTTGGGAGGTCATCGGCATCCGTGACGGCTTCAACGGCTTGATGTTCCCCGAGCTGTATCACCACGGCGCGACCGGCACGTTCCTGCTCGAACGAGACACGGTACGGGGCATCGGCTACCTCGGCGGCACGGTGTTGGGCAGCACCAACCGCGGCAACCCTTGCCATTTCCCTGTGGAGCAGCCCGACGGGACGTTCGTCTACGAGGACCGCACCGATCACCTCGTATCGCTGTTCCGCGACGCAGGCATCGACGCATTGATCACCATCGGCGGTGATGGCTCGCTCTCCATCGGCCAGCGGCTGTTCGAGGCCGGGCTGCGGGTCATTGGAGTGCCGAAGACGATCGACAACGATCTCGACAAGACGACGGTCAGCTTCGGCTTCGACACTGCCGTCGAGGTCGCCACGGAGTCGATCGATCGCATCTTCACGACGGCGACGTCGCACAGCCGGGTCTTCGTCGTCGAGGTCATGGGACGGTACGCCGGGTGGATCGCGCTGAACGCCGGCGTCGCCGCGGGTGCTCACGCCATCTTGATCCCAGAGGTTCCCTACCGCCTCCAGTCAGTGGCCGACATGATCACACGACGCGAAGGTCGCGGTGCCAGCTTCGCCGTCATCGTGGTCGCCGAGGGTGCGATACCGAAGGACGGTCATCGGTCCGTGATCGCCCAATCGTTCGACCAGGCCGAGCGGCTGGGTGGCATCGGCCACCAGGTCGCCCGCGAGCTCACCGCCCTCACGGGCAAAGAGGCACGGACCGTGGTGTTGGGGCATCTGCTGCGTGGCGGCACACCGACGGCACAAGACCGCCTGCTGGGTACCAGGTTCGGGGCTGCCGCGGTGCGCGCCTTGGACGAAGGCCTCGACGGTGTGATGGTGGCGCTCAACGAGCCGCGAGTGGACTACGTGCCGCTGGTCGATGCGATCGGCTCGATGCGCTCCGTTCCGTTGGATTGCGACACGGTGCTGGCAGCCCGCGACATCGGCATCTGCTTCGGTGACGAGTACTGACTGCGGCTCGCGGGAGCGACAACTTCTTCTTCCGAAACACTGGCGCGGCGTGGGCTTTACGGCGCTCCCGGAGGCCGTTCGGCACTCCCTTCGGCACCTTCGGCCCTGGTGAGCGGGATATCGCCGGCGCAGGGTGAGTATTCAGCGACGAATCCCATTTCGCTGCGAGGAGACGAAGATGACCACATTCCATATCCCACCCGTCGGACGGCGCTGGCGTGTAATCGCCGCAGCGGCGGGAATCTCCGCGTTGGCCGGCGGAGGCGTGCTTCTCGCAGCTCCGTCCGACCCGGCGACCGCTCTGGCGTTCCACACCGTGCCGACTGTGCGAGTGCTCGACACCCGACCAGCCACTCTGGTCGGCACGCGGAGCACTCCGCTCGGTCTCGGTGACTCGCTGAACCTCGTCATTCCCGGCCTGCCGGATGACGCCACCGGCGTCGACATCAACGTGACGGCTGTTGATGGCACCGAAGGCTCGTTCCTGACGGTGTACCCAACGGGCGACGCCCGCCCGGTCACGTCGACGATCAACTGGGAGGGGGCCGGCGCGGTGGCCAACAACGCTACGGTGGTCGTGCGTCCCGCTCACTCGGTGACGATCTACAACCTCAAGGGCACCGTCAACGTGGTGATCGACCTGCTCGGCTACTACGCACCGAGCCCTGCCGGAGGCGGCACCCAGGGTCCTCCAGGGCCTGCTGGCACGTCAGCGTTCCTGTACGCAACGTCCACTTCTCCCCAGACCGTAGTTGTGGATGCCGTCGTGGCGTTTGACCAGGTCAACGGTGAGACGGCCGGTGCATTCACGACCGACGTCCTCGATGATGCGTTCACTGCGGTCAATGCCGGTACCTACAAGGTCAGCTTCGGCGTGGCTTCGCAGCTGCCTGCCCAGTTCAACCTCGAGGTCGACGGCGTGGCTCCGACCGGCGGTGCGCTCGTGTTCGGCGCCGACGGAGGAAACGTTCTCGGTGATTTCACGTCAACGGAAGGAACGGCGGTGGTCACCTTGACCGCCGGTCAGACCATCACGTTGGCGAACAGGTCGTCGGCGACTGAACCGGACTTGGCCAGTTCGGTCGGCGGAACGGGTCCATCGATCAGTGCATGGATCCTGATCGAGAAGCTGAGCTGATCACAGGGCAGTCTGGCAACCCGAATGGGCCCGTCTGATGACGGGCCCCTTCGGCTTGTGAGTAGCGCTGTTCTCGTTCCACTCGAACCTTGTCGCTGCGAGGTCGCTCAGCGACCTCCCAGCGACGAAGTTCCGATGTAGGCCGCGAGGTGTTGCCCGGTGAGCGTCGATCGGGCAGCGACGAGGTCGGCGGGTGTGCCCTCGAAGACGATCCGGCCGCCGTCGTGGCCGGCGCCCGGCCCGAGGTCGATGATCCAGTCGGCGTGCGCCATGACCGCCTGGTGGTGGGCGATGACGATGACCGACTTGCCGGAATCGACGAGTCGGTCGAGCAGGCCCAGCAGCTGCTCGACGTCGGCGAGGTGGAGCCCGCTGGTCGGTTCGTCGAGAACGTAGACGTCGCCCTTCTCCGCCATCTGGATGGCCAGCTTGAGTCGCTGCCGCTCGCCGCCGGACAGGGTCGTGAGCGGTTGACCGAGTGTCAGATAGCCGAGCCCGACGTCGGCGAGTCGGTTGAGGATCTTGTGCGCGGCAGGGTTCTTCGCCTCGCCAGATCCGAAGAACGCCTCGGCGTCGGTGACCGGCATTGCCAGCACCTCGCTGATGTTCTTCCCGCCGAGCTGGTACTCCAGGACCGCGGCCTGGAACCGCTTGCCTTCGCACTCCTCACAGGTGGTGGTGACCCCGGCCATCATCGCCAGGTCGGTGTAGATCACGCCGGCCCCGTTGCAGGCGGGGCAGGCGCCCTCCGAGTTGGCACTGAAGAGTGCCGGCTTCACACCGTTGGCCTTCGCGAATGCCGCGGGGATCGTGTCGAGCAGTCCGGTGTACGTCGCCGGGTTGCTTCGTCGCGAGCCCTTGATCGCGGCTTGGTCGATCGACACCGTCCCAGCCCGGCCCGACACCGAGCCATGGATGAGTGAGCTCTTGCCCGACCCAGCCACGCCGGTGACCACCGCCAGCACGCCGAGCGGGATGTCGACGTCGATGTCTTGAAGGTTGTTGGCGCTGGCGCCGCGCACGGCCAGCTTGCCTGACGGCCTCCGCAACACTGGTTTCAAGGAGGCCCGGTCGTCGAGGTGCTGCCCGGTCAGTGTGTCACTCGCCCGCAGCCCGTCGACGGTGCCCTCGAACACCACCTCGCCACCGGCAGTACCAGCGCACGGGCCGAGGTCGACGACGTGGTCGGCAATAGCGATCGTCTCCGGTTTGTGTTCGACGACGAGCACCGTGTTGCCCTTGTCGCGTAGCTGAAGCAGCAGGTCGTTCATCCTGGCGATGTCGTGTGGGTGCAGCCCGATCGTCGGCTCGTCGAACACGTAGGTGACGTCGGTCAGCGACGACCCGAGGTGGCGGATCAT
>JBDTRP010000133.1:0-36808 GCA_039931555.1 Ilumatobacteraceae bacterium
GTCGTGGCCCAGATCGGAAACAACGGCGCTGTGTGCGTCTACACCCAGACCCCAACCCAGATCGTTGTCGACCTGACCGGCTACTACGCATTCGGCGCCAGCTTCAGCGCCACCCAGCCGGCTCGACTGCTCGAGACGCGCGTCGGGCCCGAGTTCATCACCGTCGACGCCCAGTCGATCGGGCTCGGTCGCCTGCCGGGCGGTTCGATCACCCCTGTGACGGTCGCCGGGCGGGCCGGCGTGCCGGCGGATGCCAAAGCCGTCACAGTCAACGTCACGGTGATCAACCCGTCGCTCGAGGGGTTCGCCACGGTCTTCCCGTGTGGTGAGCCACTACCGCTGGCATCGACGCTCAACTTCACGGCAGGCACCATCGTCTCGAACGCCGCGATGGTGAAGGTGGGGGCCGGCGGTGCCATCTGCTTTTTCTCCAACGTCGAGACCGACGCGATCCTCGACGTGAACGGTTTCGACGCCGCGCCCGCGGTCGTCCAGTTCATGCAACCCACGCGTGTGCTCGAGACTCGAGCCGGACTCACAACAGCTGACCACCTCTTCGAGGGCATCGGGTTGCGACCCCCCGACTCCGTGCTCGAGCTGCAGATCGGCGGTCGCGTCGGGACACCCGCGTCGATTCGCGCTGCGGTGTTGAACATCACCGTCACCGAGACGGGCGCGCCCGGTTTCGTCACCGTGTACCCATGCGGCGGAACCCGTCCGATCGCCTCGACACTCAACTACGGCCGCGGCACGACTGTCGCCAACCTCGCCGTGGCCACGACCACCACCGACGGCAAGGTGTGCATCTACACCCAAACCGCAACACACCTCGTGGTCGACCTCAGCGGCTATCACACCTGATCGCGGCCATACAACGATATGATCGTTGAATACAACGGATCGGAGGCGCCAGGAAATGTCATCCACGTACGTCATGAAGGTCTCCGCCAACGGGCAAGTCTCGATCCCCGCCGAGGCAAGGGCCAGGTGGATGGCTGATCAGGTCGTCGTCGTCGATCTCGGCGACCGGGTGGTTCTGAGACCCCTTCCGGCCGACCCGATCCAAGATCTTCGAGGCAAGTACCGTCGACGCGGGCCCGGCACTGCCGAGGCCAGGAAGCAGGCGAGGGCCGACAACGAGGCCAGCGAGCGCCGCCGCCGATGACGGTGCTCGACTCGTTCGCCGTGCTCGCGTTGCTCAAGGACGAACCGGCTGCCAGTCGAGTGGAGCTACTGATCCGTAGCGATGCCGGCGCCGCGCTGACGGCCCTCGGCGTGGTCGAGGTCCTCGATCACCTGATTCGTCTCGTCGGTGTCGACGAGGACGACGCCGTACTCGACCTCGCCCAGCTTGGTCTCGCCGAGCCGTTCATCGTCGACAGCAGCGTGGCCACTCGTGCCGGCTTGCTTCGGGCCCGCCACTATCACCGGCGGAGTCGAGCGGTGAGTCTCGCCGATTGTGTCGCCGCGGAGACAGCGCGTGACCGAGCCTCGCATCTGGTCACGTCGGACCCCCACCTTCTCGAGACGTGCGCGATCGAGGGCATCGCGTACATCGCCCTCGCCGACACCAGCGGAACGATCTGGGTGCCAGACGACGAAGAGGGCCTGGGACGGTGAGGTGAGCATGGCGCCCAGATCGGAAGGCGTCGCCGCCGACGCGGGTCGATGCCGTGGGCTCACCGACCGAGGGCTTGGCGGGCGGCGCGTACGCCGGCGCGCAACTGGCGGTGGGTCACCAGCCGCACCACCTCGAGCAGGCCGTTGAGGCGGACAGTCGGTCGTCGCCGTGCGGTTCGGGCGCCGCCCCTCCAGCCCTTCGTACCAGCCGCTGCGGCGACCTCGCGCGACACAGCCACCTCCTCGTCGAGACGCACCAACGACCGCGAGTTCTGCGCGGTCATGGTGGCATCGTGGCGGCGATAGCAATACGCGTGCTCAGGGATCAGCACGATCGACCCGCCGCCGAGAAGGATCCGGGCGTAGAAGTCGAGGTCCATCACCTGCAGCCACCGATCGTCGAAGCGAAGGTCGGGCAACATGCCAAGGCGGTACGACACCGAGGGGCAGTAGAAGAACAGTCCGCGCATCAACACGCGTAGCCCCGACTCGCCCTCCAACGTGGCCGGCAACTGCCGCGGCCACAGCAGGTGCTTGACCGAATCGGCGAGCGTTCTGCTCGGCACTCCGAGATGGTCGATCACGGTGACGCGTGGAGCGATGCACGCCGCATTCGGGAACGATCGGTGGGCCCGTCGCATGGCCTCGACGTACCCCGGCTCCAGGCGATCGTCGGCGTGGAAGACGGTGACGATCTCCGCTTGTGTCTCGGCCAGATCGAGGCAGCGGTTGAAGTTGGCCGCGACCCCGAGGTTGTGTTCGTTGCGGACGTAGCGAATTCGGTCGTCGCCCAGCGCGCCGACGACATCGGCCGCGCCCGGTTCCGGACTGGCGTCATCGACCACGATCGCGGTCCACTCCACATCGGTTTGAGCCACGAGCGACCCGAGCGCGACGGCCAAGAACTCGAGGTTGGAGAAGAACGGAACTGCCAGGCAGATTCGCAGCGCCTCCGGCGATTCTGCGGTCATCGTTTACGCTCGCTCTCATGTCGACAGCCGTGAAGCAAGCACTCGTTCTAGCACTGGGTGGAGTCGCGATCATGCTGATCATCCTGGGGCTGACACGTCGGCGCTTGCTGACCACTCGGTACACGCTCGGCTGGCTCGGCGTCGGGGCGTTGGTGGCGTTGGCCGCGGCCACATTGCCGTTCGTCAGCAAGCTCGGCAAAGTCGCCAACATCACGCCGACCGCGGTGTTGCTGATGATCAGTTCGCTCATCCTGCTGGCGATCTCCATCCAACTGTCCATCAGCGTCTCGCTGCTGCAGGAGCGCCTGCGGACCACTGCCGAGGCCCATGCCCTGCTGGCACGGAGGGTCAGCGACCTGGAACAGCCGGCGTGACGAAGACGGTCGTCGTCGTTGTCCCGGCGTACAACGAAGCAGCGTGCATCGCTGACGTCGTCGCGGTGGTCCGCGCCACGGGTCATGCCTGCGTCGTGGTCGATGACGCCAGCGTCGATCGCACCGCGGAGATCGCCGAGGAGGCAGGCGCCACGGTGATCCGACTCCCGATCAACCTCGGCGTCGGCGGCGCGCTGCGCGCCGGCTTTCGCTACGCGGTCGACAACGGCGCAGACACGGTCGTACAGGTCGACGGCGACGGCCAGCACCCGATCGATCAGATCGGCACGCTGCTCGAGCACCTCGATGGCGGCGACTTCGACATGGTGGTGGGAAGCCGGTTCGCGCCGGGAGGCGGGGCTTCGCCGCAATCGAGGATGCGACGGGCCGCGATCAGGGTGTTGTCGACCACTCTGCGACGCCGCGGCGGGGTGACGATCAGTGATCCGACCTCGGGATTCCGGGCGATCCGCGATCCGCTGCTCAGTGCGTTCGCCAGCGACTTCCCACACCACTACCTGGGCGACACGTTCGAGGCACTGCTCGTCGCCGGGCGGCGTGGCTACCGGATCACCGAGGTACCGGTGGCGATGCAAGCCCGGCAAGGTGGGCAACCGTCGGCCGCGCTGCCGGCATCAATCCGTGCCATGCTCCGCGCCCTCACCGTGCCCTTCACCGGCTGCAGCTTCGACCTGCCCCCACGACCGCAGGGCTAGCCACGACAACCCGAGCATCGCCACGGCGTTGATCGCGATCAGCGCCATCGGGGTGATCGAGGGCTCCCACGGCAGCGGCTCGGTCAACACGATCTTGCCGTGCGCGCCGACGGTGAATCGACGCAACGTCTGCCAGAGCGCGCCGACCTCGGCGACGATCACCAACGCCACGACGGCGATCACGAGACCACGCTGCAGCACTTGCGACCGGCGCAGCGACGGGCGCTCGTTCCACAGCGGTAGGAAGGCCACCCCCACGAAGATCGGGAGCGAGTAGCGACCCTGGTAGGTGAGGCCCGCACGGGCATTGGTGAACCCGTTGATCAGCAACGGCAACGCCAGCCACACGACGATCAACGCGGCGAACGCCATCACCCGACGCGCCGACGCGCCCCGCAGGTGGACGACCGCGATGGCGACCAGTACGACGATCCAGATGGCGTACACGAATGAGGGCATGACCGTGTCGAGCCAGCCGAGCACACCGATCGTCTGGCGGAAGTACCCCGGCCAGTTGTCGACCGAGCGGCGCAATGCAGCGCCGAGGCTCAACGTGTTCGTCAGCCGGTCGTCTTTGACCTCGATCTTGGCGTACACCGCCCAGATCCACGAGATGACGAGAGCCCCGGCCGTCGGGCCCGTCACCCACGCCAACGTCCGCCAGGTGTAGAGCTGACGGCGTCGAGCCGCGCTCATCGCGATCAGCACGACAGCAACCATGCCGGCCAACCACACGATCGAGATCGGGCGCATCAGCACCACGGCCGCCGCCAGGAACGAGCCGAGGATCAACACGCCGTGGGGCACGTCGCTGTCAGTCGCCACCCTGGCCAGGCAGGCCCAGATTGCGACGAACACGGCGATCTCGATCGCGTTCGGATTCACCGAGGCCATCAGGAACAACGCCATTGGTGTGACCGCAGCAACCTGCAACACGCTCAGGTCCGAACGCCGTGACCGCTTGGTCAGCAACATCGCCAGGGCGAGCAAGCCGACGCAGAGCACGGCCGAGACGAGCCGGTAGGCCACGATCCGTTCCGATTGTCCGGTCGCCACGACCGGCAGCCCGACCAACCCGTAGTACCACGGTGGGTAGCGCGCCGCCGAGGAGATCAGCCGCGGCGAGATCTCGGTGTCGCACCCCGCCGGAACGTCGGGTTGGCCGACGTAGCAGCCCAGGTTGGGCGGCCCGATCGACGCCGGCCCATCGAACTCGCGCAGGTTGTTGGGAAAGCCCGGTGCCGCTTTGCCGAGCAGATGTCCGTGCGCCGTGGCGTAGGCCTTGTACACGTGGGCCGGCTCATCCGGAGACGCAAAGCGCGGCACTCCGATGGCCCAGGTCGCGACCACGACGAGCATCGCCAGGAAGTACGCCGCTGTTCCGCGCAGTACCGGTGAGCGCACCAGATCAGCCCACCAGTTCGTCGAACAGTTCGAGGTATCGACCGGCGACGACTTCGGCGCGGAAGTACCGGCTGACGAACTCGAACTGACGGTCGGCGACCTGAGCGCGAAACTCGGCCGAGCCGAGCAGGTGACAGATCGAGTCGGCGATCGCTGCCGGCTCGGCACTCTCGACGATCTGCAGTTCCGGCCACTCATCGAGGTCGATGCCGGGGAACACGTCGCGACGGACCCGCGCGAAGATCGGCACGTGCGCGGCCATCACCTCCATCGTGGTGATGCCGAGGCCGTGGCCGTCGAGATCGTGCGATTCGACCGTTGCCGCGGCGAGGTAGTCGGGGACCTCGGCATGCGGCACCCGTCCGGTCACGATCACGTGGTCGGCAACGCCCAACTCGTTGGCGAGTCGTTGGAACTCGTCGTAGTAGACCTCACCCACCACCAGCACGCATACGTCGGGGAACTGCGCGGCGATGCGCGGCAATGCCTGGATCAGCGGCACCCTGCTGCGAATGGGGATGACGTGACCGAACGACAAGATGATCGGCCGGTCGCCCAGGCCCAGCTGCTGTCGCACACGATCGCCGTCGCCGGTGGCGAATTGATCGACCCGCAGCGTCGCCGGGATGAACTGCACCGGGCCGCGGCGTGGCCGGTACCGCCGTTGCGCCATCTCGCACACGTAGCGATCGACACCGACGACCAGCGGTCTGCCGAGCGAGTTCAACAGGCGGAGCGCGGTGCGATCGACCGTCGAGATGAACGCCCGCAACACGGGGTTCGTGTGCATCAGGGGCGTGTGCACGGTGAGTACCCGGGGTACGTGACGTCGCCAGGCGACCCACGTCGTCACGAACGTCAGGTCGAAGAACTGACCGTTCTGATGCACGACGTCGGGCCGCACCTCGTCGAACAGCCGCTTGATGCGACGGATCACGCCGGGACGGAAGACGAACGGCAGCGCGTAGTTGAACGCCAAGCTTCCCGGCGTGACCGACCATGCGGGCAACCGAACGACACGAATGCCGTCCATCTCCTCGCGCTCCGGTGACCCCGGCACTGCGGTGGTGGCAACCCACACCTCGTGACCCTGCCTCACATACTCGCGAGCAACGTCGAGCGAGAAGTGGGCGCTGCCCGTGGTGCGCGGCGGGAAGAAACTGTTGACGACGAGGATCCTCATGTCGAGCTCGCCGAGGCGACGGTGACCGTCTCGTTGTAGATGAACCATCGACCGAACGAGCGCGGCAGCGGAAACGACGAGATGCGCTCGATCACCAGGCCGCATTGCTCGGCAAGTCGAGTGATCGCGGCGGCATCCATCAACCTGACATGTGTGGCATCCGAACGTTGACCGCGCTCTTGCGGCGTGATCAGCACGACCCGACCGTGAGCCGCGAGGTACGGCAGATACGACATGAGCAGATCGACACCCGCCGGCTCGTCGAGGTGTTCGAGCACGTGCGAGCACAGCAGCGTGTCGAATAGTCGGTCGGTCTCGCCGGCGCCATAGATCGTGGCGAACTCTTCCGGTCGATAGGCCTGATGGCCCTTCTCCCGGCACGCTGCGACTGCGGTCGCGTTGGGGTCGACGCCGACCCCGCGAGGACGGATGAAATCAAGACACCGGCCGATACCGCACCCGACGTCGAGCACGCGTCCGGCCGTCAGCCGTCGCACGTTCCATCGATACGGGTTGGGGACCAACCGCTTCCATCGTCGCCCGCTGAGGCGTTGCAGGCGGCGGGCGTAGTTGGCGTCGGTCGACGTCATCCGTGCGTCACCGCGGGTCCACGTCGCGGGCCGATGCACCGATCTGGTCGATCAGCGCGTGTGGCAGGAGCAACGTGTCGCGCTCGGCGTCGACGTCGGCACGACCCTGGATGAGGTCGACGAAGTGGGCCAACTGCAGTTGCAACGGCTCCCCCGGGTGACGGACGACGGGGATCTCGATGATCGTCTGCTGGCTGTAGCCGGCATCCTCGTCGAACCCCGACTCCTGCACGTGGCGGTAGATCGTGATCGACTGGCGAAGGAGGTCGACCTCGATCAGGCGACCCAACTCGGCGATCGTCAGCGAGCGGACCTTGTGCTGGGCGATCCGCGACACCGACAACGATGCGATCTGCCCGCCCGAGAAGCGCAGCGTCGCCTCAGCAACATCTTCGCTGCTGGTCGTGCTGCGCGGCTCGAAGTACCCGTAGTGACCGGTCAACGTTGCCGGCGCTTCGCCCATCAACCGCACCACCAGATCGATGTCGTGGATCAACAGGTCCGATGCCACGCCCGTGCGGATCCGCTCGGCGTAGGGAGAGTGACGAACCGTGGCGATGTGGACCGGTTGCCGGGCAATCTCCCCGGCCGTTCGCACGGCCGGGTTGAACCGCTCGAGCAATCCGCACATCAACACCGAACCCTGGCGACGTGAGCCGTCGATGATCTCCTCGACATGGGCCAACGTGTCGGCGATCGGTTTCTCGACCAACAGTGGCAGGCCGGCCTCGACGATCGCCATCGCGTATGCGTGGTGGAACTGGGTCGGCGCGGCGATGACGATCGCATCGATGCCGGTTGTCTCGGGTTCGGGCACCCATTTGGTGGAGAACCGTTGGGCGACGCGCTCGCCGGCAGCTCGATCGGGGTCGGCGACCCATGCCAACTCCGTCGCATCGGCCCCGGCCAGCACGCGGGCGTGCAACGACCCCATCGACCCGGCGCCGATCAGCCCGATCCGCAGCGCCATCAGTGATCTCCGAGCAATGTGGTCATGGTCGTGACGATGCGATCGAGATCGCCCTCCGACAGGTAGGGGTGCACCGGCAACGAGACGCATCGGGCGGCGACCTCGGTAGCGACCGGCACCTCGTCGACGACTACCTGCGGATGATCGCGATAGCAGTCGTAGTCGAACACCGTTCGCGGATAATAGATGCCACAGCCGATCCCAGCTGCGGTCAATGCGTCGACCAGATCGTCGCGCCCGATCCGGGCGTCGTCGCCGATCAGGAGTGTGTACTGGTGCCACACGTGATGGCGATCCGGCAAGGTCTCGGGAACTCGCACGCCCGGCAGTCCGCAAAGGCCTTCGTTCAACCGAGCAGCGTTCCGCTGTCGAACGGCAACCTGCTCGGCGTAGCCGGCCAGTTGCGGCAAGCACACCGCGGCCTGCAGGTCGGTCAAGCGGAAGTTGTTGCCGGCCATCTCGTACACGTAACGCTGACGCATGCCCTGGTTGCGCAGCACGCGCAGCCGATCCGCCACCGCCGCGTCGTTGGTCGAGATCAGCCCGCCCTCGGCAGTGGTGAGGTTCTTGGTCGCGTACAGCGAGAAGCACCCGATCCCCCAACTGCCACCGGCGCGTGCGCCGATGCGCGCCCCGTGGGCCTGCGCCGCATCTTCGACGATCGCCAAACCACCAGCCGTGGCCACCTCGACCAGATGGGCCATGTCGGCGCACTGCCCGTAGAGGTGCACCGGCAGCAACACCTTGGTGCGATCGTTGACCACCGAGTCGACGGCGCCAGGGTCGATGTTGAAGTCGTCTGAACTGATGTCGGCAAACCGCGCCGTCGCACCCGATTCGATGATGGCGTTCAGCGTGGCGACGAACGTGAACGGACTGGTGACAACCTCGTCGCCGGGTTGCAGGTCCAGTGTGTGCAGAGCGGCGATCAGCGCGGTCGTACCGTTGTTGACGGCAACGACGTGATCGACGCCGATCAGTTCGGCGAACTCGTCTTCGAGCCGCTTGACCAGCGGGCCCTGGGCGATGATGCCCGAGCGCAGCACGGAGAGCACGAGTTCTTCGACCTCGACGCCCAGGCGAACCGTGGTGATCGGGATCGCGGGGAGAACAGGAGGTTGATCGACCGGCACGGAGAGAGAACGTTAGCGTTTCGGGTCGTCGGGCCTGTGTTCTCCGCAGCCTGCCTCAGGCGCAGTCCGCGCAGACCGGGTTCTCGGGCGGCACGGCGTCGCGCGACACAACCTTGCCGCAACGACACACCCAGCCGAGATGGCGAGCCGGTGTTCCGGCGACCAACTGATGCGCTGCCACGTCGTGCGTGACCGTTGCACCCGCGGCAACCATCGAGTACTCGCCCAACGTGACGCCACACACGATCGTGGCGTTGGCGCCGATCGACGCGCCGTTGTGCACGTGTGTCTCCGTCACCTGCCAATCGGCGTTGAAGGCGCGAGGCACGAGATCGTTGGTGAAGGTGGCCGACGGGCCGACGAACACGTCGTCACCGATGTGCACGCCGTGGTACACGCTGACGTTGTTCTGCACCTTGCACCGATCGCCGACGACCGCCTGGGTGTCGACGTAGACGTTCTTGCCGAGCACGCAATCCCTACCGACGTGCGCACCGGTCCGAACGTGAGCGTGATGCCAGATGCTGGTTCCACTGCCGATGTCGGCACCATCCTCGACGATCGCAGTGGGGTGCACGTGGGGATCTGGCGCCGACATGGCCGCGACGATAGCGACGACAGGAACCCGCTTCACCTCCCCGAGCATGCGTATCGTACCGACATGGCCAATCGGCGGATCCGGCTCGCCTCCTCGATCTCCGATCAGGCCGTCCGCGCCTGGCCGGCGACGCTGGGGTTGGTGCTCACATTGCTGGTGTGCACGTGGGTCTTCGGTGTGCCTCGCTACGGAGCACCCGACGAGGTTGCCCACACGACCAAGGCGTTCGGAACGGCGCACGGACAAACGATCGGCTCCCCGGTGCCCGACGCCAGCGCGCTGACGCGATACTTCAACGTGCCTGCCGGGATGATCACCGGCGATCCCTGCTTCGCGTTCCACAGTGACGTCACTGCGTCGTGTGCCGTCATCAACGACGATCCGCACATCATCCAGTACGCCACGTCGGCGGCGACGTACCCACCGGAGTACTACGCCGTCGTCGGCGGCATCGCCCGCGTCACCGGCACCGACCAATCGGTCATCAGCTACCGGTTGATCTCGGCGCTGATCGCGGCTGCCCTGCTGACCTTGGCGTTGTGGCTGATGCACCGTGCCGGCGGCCGCACGGCCGCGCTGACCCTGGTGGCCCTCAGCCCGATGACGATCTTCATCGTTGCCAGCACCAACCCGGCCTCGACGGAGCTGGCGGGCACGCTGCTGCTCTGGGCGTACATCGCTGTGTTGTTGACGGCAGATCGTGTGGCCGGGCGGCGAGAGCTGCTGCTGGCGTCGACGATCGGCGCGGTCATCGTGCTGGTCAGGCCGGTCGCGCTCCCCTGGGTGGCCATCGCCCTGGCGACGTTCGTGCTGCTCGAGCGGCGGCTGTTCGCGATGGACCGGCGCGCGTGGACCCGTTTGCTGTTGACCAGCTCGGTGCCGCTGGCCGTCGCCGTGGTGCTGTCGGCCGCCTGGAGTCGCTACGCGGGGGTCGGCCTGACCGACGACAAGTACCTCGTGACCGACTCGACCATCGACATGTTGCGCTTCGGCCTCGGACGAACCACGAACCTGTTCAACCAAGCCTTCGGGCAGCTCGGCTGGCTCGACACGGTTCTGCCGACGCCGACCTTCGGGTTGTGGATCGCCTGCCTCGTGCTCGTCGGTGCGCTGGTCGCGTTCAGCGCCGAGCGCCGCGTCAAGTTCGTGCTCGTCGCCATCGCCGCCATCTGGGTGTTCTACCCGGCGATCTACGTGGTGCTGGCCAAGACCCCGCAGGTCTGGCAGGGCCGGTACAACCTGCCGCTGATGGGTGGCGTGGTGCTGTGCGGGCTGCTGAGCACGCGGTCATCACCGGGGTCCGCGCAGGCCGACGCGGTCGCTCGATTCTGCGCCGGCGCGTGGGTGCTGATCGAGGTCGTTGCGTTCTACCAGACGTTGCGCCGGTTCATGGTCGGCGCAACGGGCAGCGTGTTGCTGCGTGGCGGCTGGCATCCACCGATCAACGCCTACCTGCTGCTCGCCGTCAACGCCATCACTGCCGGCGTGGTCGCCTGGCTGATGACCCAACCCGTCGCCCGCCGGGCGCCCGTGGTGGCGAGGTCGGCGTACTAGCGAGACTCGCCCGAGTCGCTGTCGGACGTGGCGAGCAGGTCGGCGCTGAGCGCCAACGCGGCGGCAATCACCGCGGCACGTTGCACGACCATCGTGAAGTACTTCGTGGCAGTGGAGCCGTCGTGCATCGGCGGGTCGCCCAGCGAACGCAGCAGCGCGCCGGCCTCACCGGCGGCGACCAGCGCCTCGATGTCGGGGAGCGCACCGGGATCGCGCCAGATGTCGATCGGCCCGGGCTTCTTCGCGGGTGGCCGGCGACCCTGGTTGTTCCCCCGGCGTTGTTGTTGCGAGCGGCTCATTGATCCTCCTCTTCGAGCAACTCGTCGGGTCGAAGCCCGAGTGCCAGGCGCAGTTGATCGTTGCTCAGGTCGGCGAGCGAGCTCGACCGTGGCAACACGACGTTGGCGATGTGGCGCTTGCCGGCGACGATCTCTTCGACGCGTTCGTCGATCGTGCCAGGGCAGACCAAACGGTGCGAGACGACAGTGCGGCTCTGCCCGATGCGCCACGCCCGGTCGCGAGCCTGGTCTTCGACTGCCGGGTTCCACCAGCGGTCGTACAGCACGACGTGATTGGCAGCCGTCAGGTTCAGTCCGGTGCCGCCCGCCTTCAACGACAGCACCATTGCGCCAGGCCCCGTCGCGTTCTGGAAGTCGGTGACCAGCTTGTCGCGGACGCCTCGGCTGAGGCTTCCGTCGTAACAGGCGATCGGTAGACCGGTGACCTCGGTGAGGTGGTCGGCCAGTCGGCGGCCCCACGTGGCGAAGTGCGTGAACACCAAGATGCGTTCGCCGGCCGCGAAGACCGACTCGACGATCTCCTCCAGGCGGGCCAACTTGCCAGAGCGCCCGGCCAACGGCTGACCATCGTCACGATACGCAGCGGGGTGGTTGCAGATCTGTTTCAGCGCCGTGATGGCCGCCAGGATCGCGCCCTTCTTCGTCTCCCCCAGCACCGCCGAGTCGGCCACGCTGGCCACGAGATCGTCGAGCACGGCCTGGTAGAGCCCGATCTGCTCGGGCGTCATCGTGCAGTGGTCGAGCTCGTCGATCTTGTCGGGAAGCTCGGCAGCGACCTCGGGCTCGGTCTTGGTCCTGCGGAAGAGCAGCAGCCCGTTGAGGGCACGCAGTGCGTCCTCACCGTCGCCCGACATCTGAGCGATGAATGCCGGCCGCGACCCGACGAGGCCCGGGTTGGTGTAGTCGAGGATCGCCCACAGATCGCCCAACCCGTTCTCGATCGGCGTGCCGGTGAGCGCCAGACGCGTCGTGGCCTGAATGCGACGCAACTGCTGCGACGTGTCACTGGCCGGGTTCTTGATCGCCTGCGCTTCATCCAACACGATCGTGCGCCATGTGCCGGCGGCGAGGGCCTCGACGTCGCGGACGGCGGTGGCATAGGTGGTGATCACCATGTCGGCACTGGCGATCTCGGCGGCGAACTCACCGTTCGAGGCGCGCGATGCGCCGTGGTGCACCAGGACTCGCAGCGAGGGCGTGAACCGTGCCGCTTCCGCTGCCCAGTTGCCGACGACGGCTGCCGGCGCGATCACCAGCGTCTTGCCGGTCGCCGCCGACCGGGCGAGGTGCGCCAGCACGGTGGGAGTTTTGCCGAGGCCCATGTCGAGCGCCAGGCAACCACCGAGGCCGGTCGCATCGAGGAACCCGATCCAGGCAACGGCCTCGGCCTGGTACGTGCGCAGCGCTCCCTTGAACCCGTCGGGCTGGGTGACGGGAGACATCGAGACCTCACCCGCAGCACGGACGATGTCGTTGGCCCAGCTCGTGCCCTGCACGACCACGCCGCCGGCCAACCCGGATCCGCCGAGCCCCATGCTGTGGCGCAGGATCTCCGCGCCGGTGAGCTGGGTGATGTTCTCGCGCGACGCGAGCGCGGCGGCGGCCTGCTGCACGTCGAACCGATCGACCTCGATCCACTTGCCTCGCGATTGCACCAGCGGACGGGCTTGACGGGCGAGCCGCCTGACATCGTCGGCGGTCAGTTCGACATCGTCGAACAGCACGGTCCAGGCGACGTTGCTGAGCTGGTGTGCCCCGACGACGGAGTTGGCGGGCGTCTCGGCGAACAGCCGAAGCGAGGGGCGGGCCTTGCGGCGCGACAGCGCCGGCAAGCGAACGTCGAACCCCGCGGTCGACAGCGTTGGCGCGACGACGGTCATGAACTCCCATGCCTCGTCCTGGCTCATCGCCACCTGCCCGCGACGCGAGACACCGACACGATCGATCGCCGGGAACAGGCGGCCGAGCCGCTGCCACTCCGGCGTCAGCGTGCGTCGCCCACCCTCCGTACGTAGCGCGGCATCGAGTGGGACCAACGCGCCCTTGGGCGCCGGCGCCGACACGGTGGCGAGCCACACGCCGCCGGGCGCCGGAGCGTCGAGTTGCACGACGAGCCTCGGGCGGGTCGGTTCGGTCACGCTGCGCGACCACTGCTCCAAGCGGCGCGACAGGGCCGAGGCGAGGCCGACGTTGGCTCGGAACGGCGTGCCGTCCATCCGGGCAATCATCGTGTCGTCGAGGTCCATCGCCGACTTCGCCGCGGGCGGCGGGGACGGCAGTTCGGTGCGCTCGATGCTCTCGGCGACGATCGCCTCGACCGCTGCCGTGATCACGGCAATCGCCGTGGATCGGCCGTTGCCACCGCCGACGGCGACGACTGCGCCAGGCATCGCTGCGGCAAAGGTGTTGACCATGGCGCCGTCCAGCAGTGCCGGCACCCACGTGACCGCGGCGTCGACCACGCCGTTCTCGGTACGGCCACCGACCTTCAGGTTGGGCAGCACCGACCCGCTGGCCACCAGGCGTACACCCTCGAGCGCGGCGCGACCCAGCCAACGCACGCTGCCACCAATGCCTTCGTGCTCGGGACCACCAGCGATCGCAACGAGCCAACCAAGCGCATCTTCGAGCGGGATCGCCACGGCCTCGGCTCGCATGCCACCCGGCAGGGGCACGCTCGGGTGGAGCTGCCAGCCGACCGAAGGCCCACCGATCGACTCCAGGCGCGTCGCCAGCGCGTCGTTGCCGTCGGGCTGCGCACCCCGGCCGGCCGCCCAGACGACAACCTGTCCGGCCGACCATGAGGCCTGCAACTGCACTTCGCCGGGCTCCCACGGCTCGGACGTGATCGGTAGGTCGTCGTCGATGTATGTGGTCGCGATCGAGGGTGGCGGCGGTGGGCGCAACCGGGCCGCGGTGGCCCGCAGCCCCTCGAGCGTGTCGGTGAAGTCGGCGACGACCTGGTCGCGCTCGTCACCGGTCAGGTTCCGCACAGAGTCGAGGTCGTCCTCGGCGTCGATGATCAGGCGGTCGAGCAGCATCAGCGACATTTGTTCGTCGGCGCGCAACAGCGCCAGTGCGTCATCCGATCCCCGGCCTTCGGAGATCGACCAGATCGCCGCTTCGAGTTGTTGTGAGTCGCGTGTCAAATGTTGGTCCTGCGCCGGCAGCGCGGTATGGCATCGAAGTCTGCGTGCATGCCCTGTCCCGTAGGGGCATCGTCGCGTGAGGGGTTGCCGACCCCGTCGAGTCATGCTACCTGGCCCGGCCGCGCCATGGGCGCACGATCATCCCGCCGAGCCGCAGTTCGGTGTTCGACCGCCCGGAACTTTGTCGCTGCGAGGTCGCTCAGCGACCTGGGAGCGACAAAGTTCCAGCGATCCGCGCCCGTGGGATGTCTAGAAGGTGAACAGTTCGAAGGCGACGGCGTGGTGCACGCCGAAGCGGGTGCCGGCGGCCACGGCGCTGGAACGAAGGGAATCGCCGGGGTCGGTCGGGTCGCCACCAAGGTTGGAGAGGTACAACTCGTGGCAGCGCAGCGACTCGATACCGCGGTCGAGGTAGCCGGTGACATCGACGGCATGGGTGGATTGCGGTGAGGAGTTGAACGCAGCAAAGCGAACACCCGGCCAGGCCGGCCCGGCATCGGGGAACAGCCACGGGTTGGCAGCGTCGCGCACAGCGTCGAGCACCGAGCGGCCGACGGCGCGATGGTCGGCATGGTTCCAACTCGGGCCGCCCCACCCGTCGCGGTGGTTGATCGACAGGATCATCTCCGGCTGGTGCCGGCGGATGGCCGCGGCCAGGTCGCGGCGCAACCCGAGACCGGCCTCGACCAGACCGTCGGCGTGCTCGAGGAACTCGACGACCGACACGCCGACCACCTCGGCGCTGCGCCGCTGCTCGCGCTCTCGGGCAGGCCCGACTGTCGCGGGTGGCATCGTCGAGATGCCGGCCTCACCGCGTGTCACGAGGAGATAGCGCACATCCTTGCCGTGGTCCGTCCACATGGCGACGGCACTGGCGGCGCCGTACTCCATGTCGTCGGGATGGGCGACGATGCCGAGTGCCCGGCCCCAGTCCTCCGGCATCGGTTCCAATCGGTCGGCGGGCATCGCGCCATCAGATCACACAGCCACGCGAAGCGCGTCAGGGCATGGTGGGGAAGCCGTACGTCACGCAGATCGCAAACGCATTGGCCAACACCAGACCGACCGCAATTGCGACAGCGACGCCGGCGCGCCAGTCGCTGCTGGCCCTGCGTTGCACGACCGGCATGTACCAATCCGGCAGGAGTGTCGAGTCGTCCGCTGCGAGCGACCGCATCGGAACGGCATCGTCTTCGAACGACCCGTCGGAGTCGGCAGCCATCGCCAGCGCGGCGAGGTCGTCGTCGCTGATGTCGAGGTCACTGAGGTCGGTGTCGACGTCATCATGCACGGCCCGACCTTACCCCGCCGTCGTAGCCTCGTGGTTTCATGAACGCCTTCCCGCCGGAGTTCTTCCAACGCGATGACGAAGGGGCCGACAACGCGTTCTACGAGTTCGACCGCTTCGTCACCCACATCGACGATCGAGCGATCGACGCGGTCGGTCGGCTCTACGAACACCTCGGCCTCGACGGGCGCGTGCTCGACTTGATGTCGAGTTGGGTCTCGCATTTCAAAGCGCCACCACGAGAACTGGTCGCGCTCGGCATGAACGAGCGTGAACTGGCTGCGAACTCGGCCGCCACGGCGTACGTCGTCCACGATCTCAACGCCAACCCCGTGCTGCCGTTCGACGACGGCCGGTTCGATGCGGCGACGTGCTGCGTCTCGGTCGACTACCTCGTGCGGCCGATCGAGGTCTTCGCCGACGTTCGCCGGGTGCTGGCGCCGGGCGGGATGCTGGTGTGCACGTTCTCGAATCGGTGCTTTCCGACGAAGGCCGTGCACGGTTGGCTCGCCGCCGACGACACAGGTCGATGCAGCATCGTCGCCGAGTACCTTCGCCGATCGGGCGGGTGGGACGAGCCGCAAACAGCCTTGTGCACGCCGCCGAACACTCCCGGCGACCCGCTCTACGCAGTGTGGGCAACGACGCAGCCTGCGCCATAGGGGCGGGGTGACACCCAGCACCTGAGCGAGGTGGCCCGGCGCCGAGTGCGGCCGGTGAGATCGACTCGGCGTTACGCCTCGTCGGAGGCCAGCAGCGCGTAGATCTTGCGCCGTGTCTCGTCGAGCAACTCGGTGGCGCGATGTCGTTGCGCGTCGGTGCCCGCCATTGCCAACTGTTTGGTCGCCATCAGCAGGTGATGGATCGCCTGTCGCAGGCTCGTGGCGCCCTCGCCGGCATCGGTCGACGCTTCATCCCATGGCGCTGTCTTGGTCGATGCCAGATCCTCGGCGGCGAGGCGGCCGGCGTCGGTGAGACTGGAGACCTTCTTGCCGTCCTGGTCGTGTGTGGTGATCAGACCCTCGTCGCTGAGCAACTGGATGGTCGGGTAGATCGCCCCGGGACTGGGGCTCCAGGCGTCAGCGCTGCGCTCGCGGATCTCGAGGATCATCTCGTAGCCGTGCATCGGCCGCTCGAGCAGCAACAGCAACGCAGCGGTGCGTACATCGCCGCGCCCTCGCCGTGGGCCGCGGCCCATCGGTGCATCGGGGCCGAAGCCGCGTCCCCGGCGACCGCCACGGTCGCGTCGACCGCCGAACGGTCCACCGCGACCTCGGTGGTCGTGATCATGATCATGGTCGTGTTCGTTGGATCGTGGATCCATCGTTGTGCTCCCTTTCGTTGGAGGCAGTGGCTCGGATGAGCAGTCACGTTGAGTGATGCAGTCACGATATATCGTTATTGCATCGTTGACAACCTGTCATGATGAGGGCATGGCAACCTTTCGCGATCACCCATACGAGGGCTCGAACTTCCTGGTCGACCTCGGGGGCGGCGACCCGAACGACATCCGGGCGACGTTCATCCGTGTCGAGTTGCCGAACGCCATGGTCGACGAGGTCGCCTACCGCAGCGGGAACGACAAGACGCAGGAGGCCCGCAAGCAGCCGGGGCTCGCCAAGTACGACCACCTCACGTTGAGGCGCGGCCTGATCGGTTCGACCGACCTGTGGGAGTGGTGGAAGCAAGCCCGCGAGGGCCAGCCAGGTGTCGACCGCAACATCGCGGTCACCCTGCTCGACGAGGAACGCAAGTCGGTGTGGATCTGGCGGTTCCGCAATGCCTTCCCCGTCAACTATCGAGTGACACCGTTGGACTCGAACTTCAGCGACATCGTGGTGGAGGAACTGACGTTGACGTTCGACTCGATGGACATCGAATGAGCGCCCGGTGGACTGACAGATAACCTCTCCGAACCATGGCCAAGATCGCCGTCATCGGCACCGGGTACGTAGGCCTGACCACGGGGGCGTGCTTCGCCCACATGGGTCACCAGGTCGTGTGCGCCGACATCGATCCCGCCAAGGTCGAAAGCCTGCGCCGAGGCGTGATCCCGATCGTCGAGCTCGGGCTGCAGGAACTGGTCGAAGAGGGCATCGCCGGCGGGCGACTGACGTTCGTACTCGGGGCGGCCAACGCCGCCGCCGACTGCGAGATCGCGTTCTTGTGCGTGCCAACGCCGCAGGGCGACGACGGGTCCGCCGATCTCAGCTACATCGAGGCCGCGGCACGACAGATCGGCCCGGTGCTGCCCTACGAAGCAGTCGTCGTCAACAAGTCGACGGTGCCGGTGGGCAGCGCCAAAGTCGTGGAACGGGTGATGGGTCGACCTGACGTGAAGGTCGTGTCGAACCCCGAATTCCTCCGCGAGGGATCTGCGGTGCAGGACTTCTTGAACCCCGATCGCATCGTGGTCGGCTGCGACGACCAGGCCGCGGCGCTGAAGGTGTCGTCGCTCTACGACGGCATCAGCGCCCCGGTGATCGTCACCGACCCGGCCTCGGCCGAGACGATCAAGTACGCCGCCAACGCGTTCTTGGCCACCAAGCTGAGCTTCATCAACGCCATCGCCGCGATCTGCGAAGGTGTCGGGGCCGACGTCAACGATGTCGTCGTCGGCATGGGTTCCGACAAGCGCATCGGCCAAGACTTCCTGCGCCCCGGGCCGGGATGGGGCGGCAGTTGCTTCGACGGCGCCGAGAGCTGCATTGTGCGCGACGACGACGGCACCCGGCTGACGCGGTTCGACGCGTTGCCCGACCTTTCGCTCGACGGTCTCGAGATCCTCAGTTGGTCCTCCGGTCAGGTCATCCCCGAGTTCCAACGCGCCCTCGCCGTGACCGAACGGCACTACAACGGCGAGATGGTTCGGATTCGCACCAAGATGGGGCGTCGCCTCACCGTCACCGCCGACCACCCGATGATCGTTCGATCGGCGAGTAACGAGACACTGATCAAACCTGCCGGCGACCTCACTACCGAGGACTGGCTGCCCATATCGCTCGAAGCACCGTTGGCTGAGGCTCTGGGCCCAGACCACGCCTCGATGATCGAGGCCATCGAGCCTGCCGGGCTGGCGTGGAGTGAGATCATCGTGCGCCTGAACGACGGACAGATGGCATCCGCCCGGATGGTTGACAACGCACTCCCGCCCCAGCGCCGCTGGGATTATCGCAAGAGCCGTACTCTGCGCCTCACTGAGGCAGCGCTGCTTCGCCTTCCGCTCAGTGGCGCACAGCTCGGGTCGGCCACCAACGGCACATATGTTCCGGCGTCGCTCGATCTCACGGACGAGATGTGGGAGGTGCTCGGTCTCTACCTCGCCGAGGGTCATATCGGGACGGATGGCCGGCGACGACGAGTGTGCTGGTCGTTCCATCCGACCGCTGAGCCTCATTTGGTCGAGTTCGTCGCCGGCTTCTGGCGGAGTCTCGGAGTGAAAGCCACCGTGCGCCGCCTGGCGACATCGATGCAGGTTTCGATCTCGTCGCGTCTGCTGGCTGCCTGGTTCGAGGGTGTCTTGGGCGTCGGCACGAACTGCTACACACATCGAATTCCCGACATGATCTGGAGTGCTTCGGAGTCGGCGAAGCAGGCACTCCTTCGCGGTCTCTGGGCAGGCGATGGTTCGTGGTCTCTGTTGAACGGTGGCCCGTCGGTTGCCCTCGAGTACGGAACCGTCGCCCCCGAGTTGGCTGATGGCATGCTTCGACTGCTCGGCGAGCTCGGCATCGTTGCTCGCCAGAAGGTCGGCCGAGCGAAGCGCTCCACCGTAGACACTCACTGGTTGGTGATCTCCGGGGCGAACCAGATCGAGGAGTGCATGTGGCTTCTCGAGCCGCACGAACGTGATGCGGTGCAACGCCAGCTCGACGCGCAGGCGAAACGGATCGCGCCGACGGGGTATCGACGTGACCGCAAAGGCACGGCGTGGGTGCGCGTGGTCGAGGTCACCACTCGCCACGCCGAGCAGCAGGTGTTCTCCGTCGAGGTTGATCGCAACCACACCGTGGTCAGCACCGGCGGCCTCGTCGCTCACAACTGCTTTCCAAAAGATTCGCGGGCGTTGCTGAAGATCGCTCGCGAGGCGGGGTACCACTTCGATCTGCTCGACGGTGTGATCGCCATCAACGACGAGCAGTTCGAGCGAGTCGCCGACAAGATCCGCGTCGCAGCCGGCGGCGATCTCAGCGCAGCGACAGTCGCTGTCTGGGGCCTCACGTTCAAGGCTCGCACCGACGACCTGCGCGACTCCCCCGCCCTCCAGATCATCAAGCGGCTGGTTGCCGCCGGCGCAACGGTGCAGGCATACGACCCGACGGTCGAGGGACCGAAGGCTGGATTGCCGACCGACATCACGATCTGCGACAGCGCCTACTCGGCGTGCAGCGGTGCCCATGTGCTGGCTGTGCTGACCGAGTGGGACGAGTTCCGCTGGCTCGACATCGCCAAAGTCGCCGACGTGATGACCGGTCGGGCAATCGTCGATGCCCGCAATCTGCTGGAGCGCAACGACTGGCGACGGGCCGCATTCGATTACCAGGGCATCGGTCGTTGACGCCGTAGAATCGGCGATCATGACTCGGGCCAGGGCACGATCACTGTGGCTTGCCGGGACGGCATTGCTCGTCGGCTGTTCGAGCTCATCGGGCGCTCAGTCCACCACTGCACCGTCGACGACGATCGCCGACACCGTGGTGATCACGCCGACACCGGCCGCATCGGCCACCCCTGCGCCCACCAGCACCGCACCAACGACCACGTTGCCACCGGCGAGCACCCTGGTGCCGGTCGACCCGACCGCGCTGGTCCCGATCGCTGTCGGCAACACGGCGTTCCCCGCCGACGCCGACGCGTTGGTCTCGCAGTACCACGGCTTCACCGGCGACCCCAACGCCACGCTCCAGGCGTGGCTGATCTCCCCCATGGCCGTGCCGAGCGGGCCGGATGTACGGCTGCTCGGATTCGAACGCTCCGTGGGGATCAACACGACGACGGCCACGTACCTCACCGGTCGGATCGATCCGGTGGCCACGCTCGCAGGAATCCAAGCGGCGCTCGCCCCTGCACCGACCTACACGGTCACGCCCTCGACGCGCACTGAGGGCACCGCCACCATCTACGGCTTCGACGCCCAGCCGACGACCGTGCAGGGGGATCCCCCGGGGTGGACGGTCGAGGCGAGTGCGGCCGACCAACTCGGCATCATCCGCATCAAGCGCCGCGACTACGCGTTCGCCAAGGTGGTGCCGACGTTCTCCGACCTGCCCTCGACGTTGCAGTCGAGCGTGCTCAATCAGGACGCCATCGCGGTCAACGTGGGCGGCGTACTGAGAAGCATCAACTACGAATACGGCGTCCAATCCCTCGGCGATTCACCGACCCACCGTTCGCGTCTCAGCTATGACCTCTCCGACGATTTCCTGACGGCACGGGCCAAGGTTTCAGCATTGCTGACCAGCGGTTGGGAGACCAACGAGCAACCCGACGTGCTGTACTTCACATCCACGACCACGTCGGAGGTCTGGTCGATCGACGACGTCGGCGGCTTCACCCATCTGACATACGACACCGGAAGCTGACATGACATCCTCGCCCCGAATGCAAGCACACTGATGCGCCACCTGCTCGCGGGTGGTGGGGGCTTTGTCGGTTCGCACCTCACCGAACTGTTCCTGGCACGCGGCGACGAGGTCGTGGTTGTCGACAACTTCGCCACCGGACGCCGAGCCAACGTCGCTCACCTCGCGGATCACGTCGGGTTCACGTTGGTCGAACACGACATCACGACGCCCCTCCCCGACTTCGGCGTTGCGTTCGACGCAATCTTGGATCTCGCCAGCCCGGCCTCACCGGCCGACTTCGCGACGATGCCCCTCGAGATCCTCGCCGTCGGCTCGACCGGCACGCGCAACCTCCTCGATCTCGCCGTGGCTCACGGTGCCCGCTTCTTCCTTGCCTCGACCAGCGAGGTCTACGGCGACCCGTTGGTGCACCCGCAGCCGGAGACCTACTGGGGTAACGTCAGCTCGATCGGACCGCGGAGCTGCTACGACGAGGCCAAGCGCTTCAGCGAGGCGATCACCATGGCGTACCACCGGGTGCATGGGCTCGACGTACGCATCGCTCGCATCTTCAACACCTACGGCGAACGAATGCGACCCGACGACGGCCGCGTGGTCAACACCCTCGTCGTGCAGGCCCTGCGCGGCGAACCGATCACGCTGCACGGCGACGGCTCACAGACCCGCAGCTTCTGTCACGTCGCCGATGAGATCATCGGGTTGACTGCCGTGCTCGACGGCCACCTGACCGGGCCGATCAACGTGGGCAACCCGAACGAGTTCACCATCCGAGAGCTGGCCGAGATCGTCATCGAGCTCACCGCCTCGTCGAGCGAGATCGTCACGGTTCCGCTGCCTGCCGAACGAGAGGGTGACCCGGCGCAA
The DNA here is from genome assembly GCA_039931555.1 of Ilumatobacteraceae bacterium. Taxonomy (GTDB): domain Bacteria; phylum Actinomycetota; class Acidimicrobiia; order Acidimicrobiales; family Ilumatobacteraceae; genus JAENVT01. The sequence continues at coordinate 22,299 of JBDTRP010000133.1, forward strand.
CGCCGACCCGACATCACGCTGGTCAACGAGACCTATGGTTGGGCCCCGACCATCGACCTGCGTGAAGGCTTGGGTCGGATGATCACGTGGTTCCGCACCGCGGAGGGCATCGCATGAGCATCTTGGTCACCGGCGGCGCGGGGTACATCGGATCACATACCGTTCGCCGGCTCACGGCGCTGGGTCATGAGGTCGTGGTCCTCGACTCGATGGAGTACGGCCACCGAAGTGCTGTCATCGAAGCCGAGTTGGTCGAGGGCGACATCGCCGATCTCGATCTCGTCGTCGACGTGTGCAATCGGCGCGACATCACACAGGTCGTGCACTTCGCCGCGTACAAGAGCGTCGGCGAGTCGATGGAGCAGCCATCCCGGTACTGGTTGAACAACGTCACCGGCACCGTCAAGCTGGTCGAGGCGATGCTGACATCGGGCGTCAAGGACATCGTCTTCTCATCGTCGTGCTCGGTGTACGGAACGCCGTCGGTCGTGCCGGTCACCGAAGATGCTCCGATCCAGCCGGAGAGCATCTACGCCGAGTCGAAGGCCATCACCGAGCGCATCCTGCACTGGTACGGCGTCACACACGGGCTGCGCTCGGTGAGCCTGCGCTACTTCAACGCCGCCGGCGCCAGCGCCGACAGCCGCATCGGCGAGGATTGGCGCCAGTCGCTGAACTTGATCCCGCTGGTGATGAAGGCAACGCTGGGCAAGGCCCCCGCGGTGAAGGTGTTCGGCAACGACTATCCGACGCCCGACGGCACGTGCATCCGCGACTACATCCACGTCGACGATCTTGCCGACGCTCATGTGAAGGCGCTCGACCACCTCGCCGCCGGCGGCGCCTCGACGGCGTTGAACGTCGGCACCGGCAGCGGCAGCAGCGTGATGGAAGTGATCGCCGCAACGGAGCGCTTGACCGGGCGGTCGGTGCCGTGGCAAGCGGCGCCGCGCCGCGCCGGCGACCCCGTCGCAGTGTTCGCTGATCCGGCGCGTGCTGCTCGCCTGCTGGATTGGCACCCACTCCACGGCCTCGACGACATCGTCGAGTCAGCGTGGAACTGGCACAGCACACACCTCGACGGCTACGACGAGTCGCCCTCGCCCTCGCCCTGACGTTGGCGATCCAGCCATCCGAGCAGCACTGCGATGGCCCTCGGGTCGTGGCGCAGCCGGTGGCCGGCCCCGGGGATGAGGCGGAGCTCGGCAGCCCCATGTGCCTCGGCAAGCTGTCGGGCATCGACGGTCGGGACGCTGTCGTCGTCGTCGCCGTGCATCACCAGCAGCGGCCTGGGTGCGAACCGGCGCGCCGCGTCGACCGGCCGGAACCGGCGCAACTCCCTGGCCCACTCGTCGAACGAGGGCGGGAAGCTCGGCGTACGGATGGCGCCGATCTCGCGGGCATGTTCGAGGAAGCGCCGCGGCTGCGCGGCCCAGTCGTCGAAGTCGGCGCGAGGGCTCAGCAGCGCCGCGCCACGCACGCGTGGATCGTCGGCTGCCACACAGGTGACAACGGATCCGCCGGTGTTGGTGCCGACCAACCAGATCCCGGTGGGGGCCGCCTCGTCGATCAGATGGTCGATCGCGGCGCGCAGATCATCGACCCAGCCCTGGAGCGAGAAGTCGCCCTCGCTCGAACCGCACCCCCGGAACGTGAACGTCATCGCCACCCACGCGAGCTCGTTGGCGACGCGGTCGATCAGCTCGGGAAAGGTGCCTGCGCTCCGGCGCGCATCGAGCGGGCCGATGGGGAACCCGTGGCACAAGATCAGGCCGGGCAGCGGTCCGTGACGACCGGCCGGACGCGTCAGGTATCGCGACAGAACGAGGTTGCCGGATCGGAATTCGCCGTTCACACCGCCGTCTCAGGCTCTCGGTTTGCGATGTCGGCGGAAGCTGCCCGCCGTAGCCAGCGCGTACCCGCGGTTGCGCGCCTCGACCAGCGTGTCGGGGCCGAAGCAGAGGCCCGTCTCGGATGCGACGATGTCGTCGATCACCTCGGCGTCATCCCAGGTGTCGAGGTCGTAGACCAGTTGCGTTCGCTTGTCGCCGAGGAACCGGGTGTGCTCGAAGCGAGACGGTCGCTGCATGACGTCCGACGCTAGCGCGGCGATCCACCGATGCGATGATGAGCGGGTGCCGTCAGCGATCGAGTTCTACTTCGATCCGATGTGTCCGTGGGCCTACCAGACCTCGGTGTGGATCCGCGACGTGCGGGCCCAGATCGGCCTCGAGATCGCCTGGCGATTCTTTTCGCTGGAGGAGATCAACCGACCGGAGGGCAAGCGGCACCCGTGGGAACGGCCTCTCGCCTACGGGTGGACACCGATGCGAGTCGGCGCCTGGTTGCGACGCCTCGACATGGACATGTGCGATCGGTGGTACGACGCATGCGGACGCGCGCTGCACGTCGAAGGTCGGCGCTTCTACGACCGCGACGTCGCCCTCGACCTGCTTGCATCGATCGGTGCGCCGCCGACGGCGTGGGACGATGCCCTTGGCGATCCCACCACGCACGACGACGTGCGCAACGACCACGACCGGGCGGTCGCCACGTATGGCGCGTTCGGTGTGCCGATCATCGTGATGCCCAGCGCCCGCGCCATCTTCGGCCCCGTGGTCGTCCCCGCTCCTGTCGGCGAGGCGGCGCTCGCGCTGTGGGACCTGTGTTGCAGGTACTCCGAGATCGGCGGGCTGTTCGAGATCAAGACCCCGAAGACCACCGACGATCTGCGCATGATCGCCCACCGGTTCGAGCCCTATCTCGCAGCTCGTCAGTGGGCCACCATCGAGAACCCCGCACCATGAGGACGTCGTGACACCCACCGAATCGATTCCCGTCGGGAGCATCGACAAGCTCGAAGCCACATGGCGATCGCTCTCGGAACTCGGCAGCACGCTCGACGAGCGACAATGGACGTCGCCCACCGACCTGCCCGGCTGGACGGTGCAAGACAACCTCGCCCACCTCATCGGCATCGAGCGGAACATGCAGGGGCTGTCTGCGGCTCCGACGGCGGATGTTGTGGGTGAGCACGTCAAGAATCCCATCGGGCAGTTCAACGAGTCCGAGGTCGAGGCGCGCCGCGGTCGTACCGGCGCCCAGGTGCTTGCAGAGTGGAACGCCCTCGTCGAACTGCGCCTGACCACATTGCGCGCTGCCGACGACGGATACTTCGCCCAGCCGATGGCCACACCGACCGGGCCGGGAACGATGGCCGACTTCTTGCACATCCGGGTGCTCGACTGTTGGGTTCACGAACAAGACATGCGGCGCGCGGTCGGCACCGCGGGGCATCTCGACGGTCCCGCAGCCGAGCACACGGTCGATCGCTTGTGCCGTACCCTCCCGATCGTGGTTGGCAAGCGCGCCGCGACGCCCGAAGGTGGGGCTGTGGTGATCGACCTCACAGGCGGCGTCCAACGTCACATCGTGTGCGAGGTCAACGGTGGCCGGGCCGCGGTGGTTGCTGCACCCACGGCCCAACCGTTGGCCACGATCACGCTCGACGCCGAAGCGTTCGTCGTGCTGGCGACCGGGCGCCGAACGGCGAAGGAACTCGCCGATCGCATCGCCGTGTCAGGTGATGTCGCCCTCGGTCAGCGAGTGGTCGACAGCCTCAACACGATGATCTAGCGCAGTTCGTGGCACGTCGGGGTCGGTGGCTGGGGAGCCGACCGCGCCGATTGCCTCGAAGTACGCATGATGGGCGTCGACGACGTTGACGACATCGACGTCGTCGATGATCACGATGCCGTTGCGTTCGGCTTCGCCGAGCAAGAAGCCCGTGAGGGTGTCCTCGCTGACGACGACCGGCGTGGAGATGTCTTGCCGGCGGTCGACCACGTTCGATGGTTGCAGGCCCTTGGCGTGCAACCAGCGCATGTGGAACGTCAACAACTGCTCGAGCTCGTCGGGTGTGAGGTGCGACTGTGTCTCTTCGGGCAGGTACTCGGCGACGAACTCGACCGCTTCATCGACGATGTACACCGACCGAGGTGCAACCGAATCGAGCCGACGGGCTTCGCGGCCGACGACGACCGCAGCGATCACAAAGGTGCACACCGCGGCAAGCACGATGAGGACGAACGTGATGGCAGGCATCCGCGCGTCACCCTAGCGAGCAAGCGGGCGGAGGCGACCGCTGAAGTGTTGGCGTCAGAAGAGGTAGCCGACGACGTCGATCACGAAGTGCGTCGAATTGGCTCCACCTTGCACCTTCACCTGGCCGGCTGCATCGACCGCAACCTGGGTGGTGACGGCAATGTTCTGGTTGTTGCCTGCCCAGTTGATGCTGCTGGTGGCCGGCGCAGCGGCAAGTGCCGCGCTGTACAGCTTCAAGAAGCCGCCCGGCCCGACCGTCTCGGTGACGGTCAGAGTGACGATTGCGGCAGTCGCACCCGGTGGCACGGCGAGGACGCTGGCGTTGAGGTTGTCTTTACCGGTGGCCAGGCTGACGGTGCGTGTCTCGAGGGCCGCGAGCTTCGCTCCGCCGTTGTCACGTGAGTCGTAGGCACGCAGCGGCACGGGCAAGAGATGCGCCTCGCCGGCCGGCGGTGCGCCCTTCGACAACTGCCCGCGAATGGCACCACCAGTGAAGTCGGAGGTGTGCACGTTCACATAGAAGTTCGCCGGCGTGGTCATGATCTCGGTGGCGAGCGCCGGATCCACGGCAGCACAGCCGCTGGCCGAGTTGGGACCGAGGTCAGTGAAGGGCAGGAACGGGATCAAGATCGCCCCGTTCACGCCGGCCGCGCCCCTATGGATGTGGGCGGTGATCGGCGTGCCCGTGAGACCGCTGTACGAAAGGTCCCAGCACACCTCGGCGGTGGTGGTCGAGCCTTGGATGATGTCGAAGGTGACGGCCGCGCCGCCGGCTCCGTCGGGGTCGCCGAGCGGTGATTCGTTGGCACCGGACAGTTGAGCCACGTACGGCGTGTTGGCCGCCTGGAGGAAGTTCAGCGTCCCTCGGTTGGCGCGGGCATTGCCGAACGCGATGGTCGGGATGGCGATCGCCGCGGCGAGCCCGACTGCCGTCATGGCAGCCAGCGTTCTCTTGTGCATGTCAGTCCCCTTTGTAGGAATTCGTGTCGTCGAAGTTCCGCAGCCGCTGGCCAGACCCTAGGCGACCACGGCCTGACGAACCACGCATGTCCTACTCGCGACACAAGGCGCCGAGACCTCCGAAGAGGTCTCGACGCCCGAGTCGCCACTCGCTAGATCACATCAGTACCGGATCAGAACAGGTAACCGATGACGTCAATGACGAAGTGTGTTGCGTTCGCCCCGGCGGTGATCTTCACCGAACCGGAAGCGTCAACTGCCACCTGTGTGCTGACCGCAATGTTCTGGTCGGCACCGGCCCAGTTGATGCTGCTGGTAGCCGGCTGGGCGATCGATGCGTTGTACATCGTCAGGAAACCACCATTACCACCCACGCCGATTCCCGTCTCGGTGACGGTCAAGGTGACGATGGCTGCGGTCGCGCCCGGGGGCACTGCGATGGTGCGCACGGTGGGTGCGGCCAAGGTGTGACCGGTGGCCAAGCTGATCGTGCGGGTTTCCCCTTGCAGGATCTTGGCGCCTGCTGCATCGCGGGAGTCGTATGCACGCAGCGGGGTCGCCAACAGGTGAGCTTCACCGGCCGGTGCCGGTCCGGAGGCCAACTGACCACGTTCCGCGCCGCCCGGGAAGGCAGCGTTGTGGATGTTGACGTAGTAGTTCGCCGGGTTGGCGACGATGTCAGGAGCCGCCAGGATCTCCGGAGCAGTCAGGTTGGAACATCCCGTTGCAGAGTTGGCTCCGAAGGTGGCCGGATTGAACGTGACGACCGGTGGGTTGGCTACTCCGGCAACACCGGGGTGGATGTGCGCCCCGGTGATCGGGGTTGCGACGTTGCTGTAGGAGAAGTCCCAGCACACCGTGGGGGTCGTTGCGGCGAGATCGAAGGTGACGGCCGCGGCACCGGAGGCGTCGGTGTCACCGGTCACGGGCACTTCGTTGGCACCGATCAGTTGGGCCACCAGCGGCGTGTTCGCCTGCGCAACTGAATTCGTTCGGGCGTTGCCGAAGGCGATCGTTGGTACGGCGATCGCTGCGGCAAGTCCTACCGCTGTTAACGCGAACAGTTTCTTGTTTTCCATATCGGATGTCCTCTCGTTGGCTTGGATGTCCGCCAAGTGACAGGGGTACCCGATATGCGCTCGGTTCTAAACCCTTCGGCTCAGATACCGATGCGCTGAGCGAGCAGTTCGCGGTGGTACGTGGGATCGCCGAACAGCAGCTCCGACGACTTGGCCCGCTTGAAGTACAGGTGCGCCGGGTGCTCCCACGTGAACCCGATTCCACCGTGGATCTGGATGTTCTCGGCGGTGGCGTGGAAGTAGGCCTCGCTGCAATATGCCTTGGCCAGCGATGCCACCGAGGGGAGTTCGTCGTTGAGCTCCGCAGCGCACCACATGCCGTAGTACGCCGCGCTCTTGGCCGACTCGACCTCCAGCAACATGTCGGCACACTTGTGCTTGATCGCTTGGAACGAGCCGATCGGGCGACCGAACTGCACGCGCACCTTGGCGTACTCGACCGCCATCTCCAGCACCTTCTGGGCGCCACCGACCTGCTCGGCGGCCAATCCCACCGCAGCGAGGTCGAGCACGGTCGACAGCACCTTCCAGCCGTCGCCGTCGACACCGATCAGCGTGGCGGGGGTGTCGGCGAACTCGAGCTTGGCCTGCTTGCGTGTCTGATCCATGGTCGACAGCGCCGTGCGCGTGAGGCCGGTGGCCGAACCGTCGACCGCAAACAGGCTGACGCCTTTTGCCGTTCGCGCGGCGACGAGGATCAGACCGGCGGTGTGACCGTCGAGGACGAACATCTTCGTGCCGTTGAGCGTGAAATCGCCACCAGAACCCGATGCCTGCATGGTGATCCCTGCTTCGTCCCACTTGCCGGACGGCTCGGTGAACGCCAGGGTGGCGATGGTCTCACCGCTGGCGATGCCGGGGAGGTGCGTCTTCTTGGCGTTGTCGTCGCCGCTGTGCAGCAACGTGTTGGCCGCCAACACCACCGACGAGAAGAACGGCGCGCACAACAGGGCACGGCCCATCTCCTCGAGCACGATGCCGAGTTCGATGTAGCTGTACCCGGAGCCGCCGTACTCCTCGGGGATGTGCAAGCCCTGCAGGCCCATCTGTTCGCTCATCTGGCTCCACACAGCCGGATCGAAGCCGTTCTCGGTCTCCATCTGCTCGCGGACCGCAGCCTCGGGGCTCTTGGCCTCGAGGAAGGCTCGAACGGTCTTACGCAGTTCGTCTTGTTCTTCGGTGAAGGCAAAGTTCATGCTCGAAGTGTTGCCGATGCCGCTCCGACCGTTCCAGACGCAATGTGTACACTTATGTACACATGATCGGCATCCGCCAGCTGCGCTCCGACCTCGCCGCCCACGTGCGCCGGGCCGCTGGTGGCGAGACCACCGTCATCTCGATCGCCGGTGCCCCCGTCGCCGCCCTCACTCCGCTGGCGATGAGCGACGAGCCGGCCGGCGACGCACCCATCTCCTCGCTGGTCGCCTCCGGGGCGCTGATCCCAGCCCGCCGTCCGGATGGACGCGTCGCCGAGGGCACGGTGCCGACCTGGGTCAACATCCGCCTCGATCGCCTGCTTCGCGAGATCCGGGGATGACGGTCTACCTCGACACCAGTGCACTGGTCGCGTTGCATCTGGAGGGTCCCGCCCGCGCCGTCGTCGTCGCCGCGCTCGACCGCGACCCGGATTGGTGCAGCAGCGGACTGACGCTGATGGAATCGCTGGCGCTCGTCGACCGCGTCACCGAGGAGCCGGCACTGCGCTCCGATCTCGAAGACCTTGTGCGTCTGTCGTGGGATCGCGTCGCAGTGGTGCCCGTCGATCAGCGGTGCCTCGATCGCGCCGGCGCGTTGATGCGCGAGCAGCCGCTGCGACTCGCGGACGCCATCCATCTCGCTGCCGCCGACCGGTTGCCACGCCCGGTCCGGTTCGTCACGTTCGACGCGGCGCAGATACCGGTGGCGATGTCGATGGGCTTCGACGTCACCTCGACCTAGGTTCGGCCCCCTGAGCTTTGTCGCTGCGAGGTCGCTGAGCGACCTGGGAGCGACAAAGTTCGAGCGACGCCCCAAAATCCGCACGATTGGTACACCATCCATCTCACCTGCGTCCGCACCTCCATCGGCCTGATTCGCTACCGTGGCCGGCGTGCAGTTCGGCCTCTTCAACTTGACCACCCTGTCGGCGCCACGGGGCGACACCGCCCGATTGCTGGCCGAGACCCGCGCCGAAGTGCAACTGGCCGAGCAGGTCGACTTCGACATCGCCTGGTTCGCCGAGCACCACTTCTCCAACTACTCGATCATCACCAGCCCACTGCTGGTGGTTGCGCACATGGCACAGGCCACATCGCGGATCCGTCTCGGCCCAGCAGTGGTCGTGCTCCCGTTCTACGAGCCGCTGCGTCTCGCCGAGGACGTGTGCCTGACTGATGCCCTCTGTGCCGGGCGTCTGGTGCTCGGTCTCGGCTTCGGCTATCAGCCGCGAGAGTTCACCAAGTTCGGCGTCCCCTTCGACGACCGATATGAGCGTGGCCTCCACGCATGGGATCTCATCGACCAGGCGATCGACGGGCACATGGAGCACGAAAGCGGTCGACTCGACGTCGCCGTGACCGCATCGCAGGATCACATCCCGACGTTCGTGGTGGGTTCGGACCCGCTGGTGATGAAGACCGCCGTAGAACGCCGCGCAACCCCATTCGTCACGCCGGGCCTACAACCACTCTCGGCCGCCGTCCGCATGCGCGACGCCTACGCCGAGGTGTACGGCGACCCGATGCCGTTCGCTATGCAGCGGTACGTGTTCGTCAGCGACGATCGCAGCGAACGGCGAGCCGCCGCAGAACAAGTCCGCAACGTGAGCAGGATGGCCGGCAACCTCCGCCATCTCGAGCCGCTGATGCAGGGCGCCCATCTCGAGCGGCCACCGCTCGACAACGAACCGTCGCTCGACGACATCGAAGCCGGCGCGCTGATCGGTACCGCTGGCGAGGTCACCGAGCGGATCATCGCCGAGGCCGAGACGTTGAGCCTGACCCACCTGTCGTGCTTCGTGCGACTGGCCGACATGCCCCACGACGTGGCGATGCGCTCGATCGAATCGTTCGGCACGGAGGTGATCCCGGCGGTTCAGCAGGCCCTCGTCGGGCGCGAATGAGGTATCACCAGTACTCACATCGCACCCGACGGCGATCAACGGGCGCGGTGTGAGTAGCACCAGTGCCGGTATCGCGCCCGACCGGCATCAGCGTGCGATGGGTGGGACGGCGTAGCCGCTGACCAGTTCGCTGATCAACCCGGCGACGGCGATCGAGCGGTAGTCGTACAGGTACGGCGACACGACCTGGACACCTACCGGCAGACCGCCGGCCGTGTGGCCCACCGGCGCCGAGGTCGAGGGCAGATAGGCCGAGCCGATCAGGGCCGGCCACGCCTCCAGCGCGAGGTACGGCACGATCGAGCCGTTGACGACGATCTCGCGGTCGACCCACGTTCCTTGCTGTTGGTGCAGGAACGCCGGCGTCAACGTGATCGGGCACAGCAAGACATCCACGTGCTCGAAGAACTCGGCCCACGCCTGCCTGCGACGGGCTCGCTGGCGGTCGGCGAGGAGCCACTCGTTGTGGCTGACATCGCGTTCGCCGTCGCTGACGTTGCAGGCGGCGCCGATCAGCCACCCACCGTTGTGCCAAGCCTCGGAGAAATCGAACTGCGGGCGCGCACCTCGATCGACAGCAACTCCGATGCGGCTCAACTGCTCGGCGACGCCGTCGAGGATCGCGATCATCTCGTTGTCCATCGGGATGGATGGCTCCTCGAACCAGGTCGCCACACGCAGCGATCGCAGATCGGCGATGTCGGCTCGCGGTAGGTCGAGCCGCCAACCGACGGCACGGTCTGGCGCCGGCCCGGCGAGGACGCCGAACAATGTCGCCAGGTCAGCAGCGCTGCGGGCAATGGGCCCGAAGACGTTGACGTCGCTCTCGGTCACGCCACCGTTCGGCTCGTCGAGATAGCCCAGCGTGGGGACAACGCCGAACGTGGGCTTGTGGCCGAAGACACCACAGAAGGCCGACGGCACCCGCACTGATCCGCCGATGTCGGTTCCGATCTCGAAGCTGGTCATGCCGCATGCCACGGCGGCGGCCGCGCCGCCGGATGATCCACCCGGCACCCGCGCCAGGTCCCACGGATTGTTGGTGGTGCCGAACATCTCGTTGAACGTCTGGAAGTCACCCGACCAAAGCGGCACGTTGGTCTTCCCGAACACGATCGCGCCGGCATCCTTGATCGACGCGACGACGGGTGCATCGTGCTGCGGGACATGTTCGAGCAACACCGGCGATCCACCGGTCGATCGGATTCCAGCGGTGGCGATGGCATCTTTGATCGTGACGGGCAGCCCGTGCAGCGGTCCCCATGATCGCCCGTCGGCCGTCGCCTCGTCGGCGGCCGACGCCTGCTCGCGCGCGCCCTCGACCGCCAGGGTGCAGACCGCGTTGACCTGCGGATCCAGCCGGGCGATACGGGCCAGTTGGGCATCGAGCAGCTCCACGGATCCGAGGGCGCCGGCGCGGATCGCCGCCGCCTGCTCGGTTGTCGTCCACAGTGCTGGGTCGGTCGCGGCCACCGGCGAAGCGTAGCCACACGCGTTCTCGCTATCGTCGGCCCATGACCACTCTGCACTGGGCCGACAGTCGCCTCGAGATCCATCGTGTCGTGGTAGGCCCGTACGAGAACAACGTCTTCGTGTTGCGTTGCCGCGAGACCGGCGAGGCGGTGCTGATCGACGCCGCCAACGAGCACGAGCAACTGCTCGCGCTGTGCCAGAACCTGGGCGTGCGCAGGGTGCTCGAGACTCACGGCCACTGGGACCACATCCAAGCCGTGCCGGCCATGCGTGAGGCCGGGTACGAGGTCGCGGTCACCGCCGCCGACGCCCCCCGTCTGAAAGACGTCGGGTACGACGTGTTCATCGACGACGCCGAGATCATCGAGGTCGGCCGGCTACGGCTCGAGGCCATTCACAACCCGGGGCACACCGCCGGCTCGGTCAGCTTCAAGGTGCAGGGCGCACCAGTGTTGTTCAGCGGCGACACCTTGTTCCCCGGCGGGCCAGGCAACACCAAGCTCGATGGAGGCGACTTCACGACCATCATTCATTCGATCGACACGTCACTCTTCACACTCCCCGCCGACACGATCGTCATGCCCGGCCATGGCGTCGATACGACCATCGCCCGTGAGCGGCCGCAGCTCGCCAGTTGGGTCGCACGTGGCTGGTGACACCGCCACCATTGCCGCCCCCACGTCACGCCAATCGCTGACGCTCGACGACTTCCTCGACACTCGCTCGGCGGGCTTCGACGTCGTGCGTCTGGTCTTGGCGTTCCTGGTGCTCGTGAGCCACACCTGGCCACTCGGTGGGTTCGGCAGCGAGCCGGTCTCCCCGCTTGCGCCGAAGGTGCTGACGCTCGGCGGCTTCGCGGTCGGTGGGTTCTTCGCCCTCAGTGGTCTGATGGTCGGACGTAGCGCGCTGCGCCGGCGCTCGGGCACATTCGCCAAGGCCCGGTTCGCCCGGCTCATGCCGGGATTGTGGGTGGCGATGCTGGTGAGCGCGTTCGTCGTCGCTTGGATTGGATGGGTACATCGTCACCATGCCGTCAGCGGGTTCTTGACGCTGCGGCCCGACGGGCCGTTTGCCTACGTCGGCCGCGCCGCGACCTTGCCGGTGTCGTTCTCGCACGGCATCGCCGACGTGTTCGTGACCGACACCCCCTTCGGAGTGACGAGCGGCGGCAGCTTCATCAATGGCTCGTTGTGGACGTTGCCGTACGAGGTCCGCTGCTATCTGGTCGTCGGCCTCGTCGCCGTCGTCGCCCGCCGGTACGGCAGCCGTCGCACGATCACCATCGCCTGGCTGCTCTCACTGGCCCTCGCCATCGGGTACGCCAAGCGCGTCGATCTCACCAGCTTCCTCGTCAGCCCATACGCGGATCGACAGCTCGCCGCCTTCTTGTTCGTGTTTCTCACCGGCACGCTCGTTGCCGCATGGGCGCACAAGATCCGTCTGTTCGGTTGGGTTCCTGTGGCCGCGCTGGTGTTGGCCATCGTCGCCGGTCGCAGCTCGGCCTTCCTGAGCGAGCACGTGACGCAGGCCTCGATGGCGTTGGTCCTGCCGCCGATCGCCGCATTGGTGGCGCCGGCGGCGCGGGTGTTGCGTGGCGTGGACCTGTCGTACGGCCTGTATCTGTACGCCTGGCCGATGCAACAACTGGTCGCGCTGTATCACTGGACGTCGCGGCCGGCCACCTTCATCGTCGTCTCGACCGCGCTGGCGTCGACGTGTGCTGCGGCCAGCTGGTTCGCGATCGAGCGGCCTTCGATGGCTTGGGCCCATCGACGATGACCGACGACGCGGAACAACCACCGGCGCTGCGCTACGACCAACGCCCAGCCGACCACACCCCGATCCACACCGCCGCACTCCCGGCCACACCGACCCGCGACCGCAACATCGTCGCGTCAGCGTGGGTCGAGGCGCCCGACGAACTGCTGATCCTCGGCGCCGACCTGCCGGATCATCCCGAAGCCGAGTACAAGCGAAGGATCGGTCCGTGGTTGCTGTGGCGTGCCGGCCCTGCGGCCGGAGGCGACGCTCGTTACTGGGCGTGCCGCGACGACGATCTCGGCGTGCAGCACACGTTCCGCCTGTTCCCCGACAACACCGGTGATGGCACCGGGCCGAGCGGTGTGCGGCACACCAGGTTCCGCGCCTGGAAGGAAGATCTGCTGGGCAGGTGACGCCGCCGGTCGTAGCATTGAGACCGATGGTGACCATGGTTCCGACGGCGCTCCCCGTCGCCCACGAGACTGCCGATGTCCGCGGCGACGGCCGACCGACACCGGCGCTGCGTGAAGAGCTGCGCCGCATCGCCTCGTGGCGCAACGCCGGTTCAGTGATCGGCCTCTACCTCCAGACGGGAGTGCTGGTCTGGCTGAGCGTGCGCTACGTGTGGACGCTGCCGCTGACGTTCTTGTTGATGGGCAGGGCTTTCGCCCAGTTCGCGTCGCTGATGCACGAGGCGGCCCACCGCCTGCTGTTCGCCGACAAGGGGACCAACGATTGGGTCGGCAGGTGGGTGCTCGGCTTTCCTGCGTTCACCTCGACCGACGCCTATCGCCGCGTTCACATGGCGCATCACCGCGACGAATTCGGGCCCGACGAGCCCGACATGGCGCTGTACGCGGACTACCCGATCGGGCCGGCCAGCTTCCGGCGCAAGCTCATCCGTGATGCGACCGGCCAGACCGGCTTCAAGCTGATGCGACAGTTGCTCGGTAACGTCCGTTCGCACGAGAAGCGCTCGCGACGCACGGTGTGGAAGATCCTGGCCGTGCAAGCGGTGCTGCTGGGGGCCGCGATCGTTTCCGGTCACTGGTGGCTCTACCCCGTCCTTTGGCTGGCGCCGTACCTCACCGTCTGGCGAGTCATCAACCGTCTGCGTTCGATTGCGGAACACGGCGGAATGCAGCGGTCGAAGGATCGCCGCCAGACCACCCATTCCGTCCGGCAACACCCGCTCGCCAGGTTCATCCTGGTGCCGTACCACATCGGCTGGCACCTGGCCCACCACGTCGATTCGGGCGTGCCCTTCCGCAACCTGCCCCGATTCCACCAGGCACTCGGCGACGCAGGCTACGTCGACAGTTCGTTCGAATACCCCTCGTACCCGGCGATCTGGCGAGCATTGCGGTCCTGAGTCGCCTGGAGAGTGGCGGGAAACACCGCATCCGTGGTCCCCGGGGGTTTCCACTACCGCCATAGGGGAAATACACTGATCGCCATGACCACAGCCGCCCACGAGCTGTTCCGTATCGACGATCTTCACGCCAAACCAGCACTCACCGAGTCAGCGGCCAATGAATACGCAGCTCACGAGGCTGCCCGCGCCGCTGACGGCACGCCCACCCTGGCGGCGGGCGACGAGATCCTGCGGGGCCTCTCACTGACGGTCAACGCCGGCGAGGCACATGCGATCATGGGCCCGAATGGCTCGGGGAAGAGCACGTTGGCCAGCACGTTGCTGGCGTCGCCGGAGTACGTCGTGACCTCGGGCCGGATCTTCTTCCAGGGTGACGACATCACCGACTGGCCGCCCGACGTACGCGCCAAGGCCGGGATGTTCCTGGCATTCCAGTATCCACAGGAGATTCCGGGGGTCTCGGTCATCAACTTCTTGCGCCAAGCCCTGTCGGCACGCAAGGGGATCGACCTCAGCGTGCTGGAGCTGCGCCTGGCGACCATGGAGTGGATGAAGCGGCTGGGCATGGACTCGTCGTTCGTCGACCGGTACCTCAACGAAGGCTTCAGCGGCGGCGAGAAGAAGCGCAACGAGATCATGCAGATGGCCATCCTCGAGC
>JBDTRP010000134.1:0-10659 GCA_039931555.1 Ilumatobacteraceae bacterium
CCCCACCGGCGGCGCCTACACCGGACTCACCCCCGCCCGACTCGTCGACACCCGCATCCCCGACCCGCTCCCGCCCTTTGCGATCGGCGCGACCCGGTCCCGGCTCGTCGTGCGGCCGGCCCTGCACCAGGTTGCCGGCACCGACCGGATCGCCGTGTGGGTCTGCGACATCCCGCCGACCACGACCAATTTCGTGTATGGCTTCTACCACGACCCGGCGTCGACGTCGCTCGTGAACGACCCGCTGAAGGTTGCCTCGTGGGCGCAGCGGACGGTCGGCACGTACTTCGACCACATCTCCGCCGGGCGGTACGAGCCGATCTTCGTCGGGCTCGGTCACATCCCGTTGACCGACACCGACGGTCCTTCGGATTGCGTCGACAAGGCGCAAGCGCTGACACCCCCGCCGTTCACCAACGTGCTGGCCACCGACACGTTCGTGTACGGCGGCGGTCAGGCATCGCCCGGCACCATCTTCACGTCGGATCAGTTCAACCGCGACATCCTCCACGACCCGCCGTCGAGAACTGGCCGCTATGCCTGGGTCGGCGGCGGCTCAACGGGTGGCCAGGTTCGCGACGCACATGTCGTCGCTCACGAGATCGGCCACACCATCCACTGGCCGCATTCGTTCTTCGGCCCTGGCGACGAATACGACAACCCCACCGACATGATGAGCGAACTGCCGATCGACTCGCTCTGCGGCTTCATCGAGCCGGGCGTCGACCACCCCTGCCTGCCGAACAACACGCTCGCTTTCAATCGATTCGCCGCAGGATGGATCGACGACACCCAGGTGCGTGTGCACGACGGCGGAGGCGAGAGCCTCGTGCTCGAGCCGGCCGGGACCGGAGGTCTCCAGATGCTCGCTGCCCCCGACCCTGCCAATTCACGCGTGATGCTGACGCTCGAGGCCAGACCGGACTCCGGAGCCGACGTCGACTTCCCGCACGGTGGTGTCGCCGCGTTCATCGTCGATCAGCGACCGAACGAATGCTCCGGTCTCGGCCAGCAGTTCGGGGCGTGCATCAGTACAGACCGACGCCAGGCGCCCGCGATCGGGGTTCCCCATTCGTACGACCACCTCCTCGCAGTCGGTACCACCACCGTCATCGACGGCGTCACCGTTACGATCTCGTCGCAGGTTGGCGAAACGTTCACGGTGACGGTCAGTGGATCGTTCACGGCGCCTGCGTCGCTGCCATCCGGCTCTGGCGGCTTCTGACCTCGGCGACCATTTCGTCAATGACCTACCGTTTGTCGAGTCCGGTGCTGCCGGCACACTCGTCAGCGGCACCGATGGGTGCAATGACGACTCCGGCGACAGGCAAGGACCAATTCCAATCGTCGGCGCGCTCGCCCGGTGCGTCTCCGCTCACCAGGTGTTGAGCATGCGATGGATGTCGCGCACGAGGCCCTCGATATCGAGGAGCGTCTCGAGGAAGGCCAGGTGTTCGGCCTCGGCGTCCGCGCTCACGATCGTGGCGCCTTCCGACGCGCCCAGCAGTTCGACGGCACTCTTTCGAGCGGCGAGCAACGGCACGGCATCGCCAAGGAACGTCTCCAAGTCAGCTTGAACAGCCGCCAGACGCGGCATCCACTCGGCCAGCACACCCGTCGATACTGTGGACATTGCGCGGACCCCCAGAGCTGAAAGTGGCAGGGTCCGGGCCACCGGTGACGGATACGTCGAATCTAGAACCGGCCCCGATAGGTGTCAAGCATCCGCTCCGGCGTCAGCCGATGTCACGTCGTCGCGGAAGTCAGACCGGTCGACTTCGCGAGCCCGGTTTGCGGGTTCCATCGCTGAACTGGCGGCCGTCGTAGAAGGTCGGATTGGTGTCCGGTCGACCGCGGCGACTCGTCCATCGCCACGTCAGGGAGATGCGCGCCCGATCCGTCGGCGCCTTCGGTACTCCGTGCAACCAGTCGCGTTGGCACGCCCCACCCATGATGAGCAGGTCACCCTCCCCCGGCGTCAGCACGAGATCGTCGGGTGCCGTGCCGGTAGGTACGCGCTCGACCGGCACACCGCCTGCTACCCACTGCCGCAGAACGAACGGCCTGCGGGCTCCGACCACCACGATCGCGATGACCGTGTCGTCGAGCCAACGCATTTCACGGTCGCTGTGCAGACCCTGGAAGTCGTTGCCGTCGCGGTAGAGGATCGCGGCAACACCGGTGAAGGGAACGCGAAATCGCGAACGCAGGTGGAGATCGGTCTGCCGCAACATCGGATGGGCGTCGTTGTGCACGCCGGCGCTGAGGCGTCGCTCGGGTACATACCGGTCGTAGCGCAGCACTTCGGTCTGTCTCCATTGCAACGTGTCGTGCAGTTCGGTGAACACTGCCGACGCCTCGCGGACGAAGCCGGGGATCACCTCGACCCATGAGGATTGCGCCAGAGCGACGCGTTCACCAGCCGCCTGTCGGTCGATCAGCAGCGCATTCTCGGTCACGCGTCGAGGCCCAACTTGCTGCGGATCTCGGATTGAACGACCGCGATCGCATTCGTTGCATCGACCCGGGCGACGAATTCCTTGCGCTCGAACAGCTCGATGATCGGCTTGGTCTTTTCGTGGTAGTCGCGCAGCCGAGCGTCGAGCGCAGCGGGGTTGTCGTCCTCACGCGAAACCAATCGTCCACCGCACTGGTCACAGACATCGGGTTGCTCCGGCCGGCGGCCGAGCATGTTGTAGTCGAGTCCACACGACGAGCACAGACGACGGGCCAGCACGCGGCCGGCAACCTGATCGTCCGGCATCTCGAGCAGGATCACCCCGTCGATGTCGTAGCTCTCGAGGAAGAACTCGGCTTGCCGGGCGTTGCGGGGGAAGCCGTCGATGATGAAGCCGTAGTTCCAGTCGTGCTCGTTCATTCGCTCACGCACGATCGACTCCACCAGCTCGTCGTCGACGAGCTCGCCGACGGCCATGATTCGCCGCACTTGGGCGCCGAGCTTGGTGTGCTGGTCGACGTTCCACCGGAAGATGTCGCCGACCGAGATGTGGACCAGATCGAAGTCGGCGGCGAGCAGCTTGGCCTGGGTTCCTTTCCCACTGCCCTGGATGCCCATGATCACGTACTTCCTCATCGATCTGAGCCTTTCACAGGTTCATCGCGAACGTGCTCTCAGCTCAGTCGATGGTCGGCGAAGTTCGATGTGGACAGCGCGGTGTCGTCTCGCGTGATCAGGAACGCGGCGTAGTCGTGAGCCCTCGGGAATCGACCCGCTCCAGTGCGGCGGCTGACGACGTCACACTCGTTGGGTTCGATTTCGGTACCTCCCATACCGAAATCGAACCCGTTGAGACCAGTCGGGCGCGCTGTGAGTATCCGTCGTACCGGAATCGCACCCGACTGGTCTCCGGCAGACGCATGAACGCCGGGGTTGCCCCGGTTGTGTGAAACGCTGGAGCCGTGACCGTCTACCGAATCAGATTCACGGGACCGGCAGCGCTCGTTGTTCGTCTCGCCACAGACCTCGCAGACGCCGACGGCGTCGAGCTGACCTCGTCAGAGCAGCCATCGATCGTCGACGAGAACTCGGTGGAGCTCGGCGTCTCCGTGCAAGGCACGCACGACGACGTGACCCGCGCGGTCTCGAGCATCCGCGACGAATTGCCCAAGGGAGCGTCGGTCGAGATCGTTCACTGATCGACCCTCCTACGGGAACCGCTTCCGCAACCAGTCGATGACGATGTCGAACGCCTGGCGACGGTGACCCTCGAGGTAGTGCGGCGCCCCGGCGATCTCCAGGAATATTTTGTCATCAGCGCCACAGCTGTCGAAGATCGCTTGCGCCTCCCGGCGCCGGATCTCGATGTCCGCGGTCGGGTGAATGAGCAGAGTCGGGACGCGGATGCTCGGCATCGTCTCAGCCATCCTGGCCTTGCTCGACAACGCCGACCACGTGGAGAGCCAGCCGCGTGCGGTCATCGTGCGGGCCAATCCGTTGCGCTGGTAGTTGGCTTCCATCGGGTCGGGGTTGGCGAAGAGGCTGCCCATCTCGCGATCGTCAGGATCGATGCTGAGATCGAGGTACGCAGGGTTGGCGAGCGTGCGGTAGATCACCATGTACTTCGTCCAGACCGCGCGGGCCTGCCAGTACTGCCAGGTGGACGGGGCCGCAGCCTTGTCGATCGAGCGACTCATCGCGCGCGCCGCACCGGCGAACTCGATGGACTCGCGTGCGATGGCATCGAGCCTGGCCACCCTCGCCAACTGGGCGACGCGGTACGTCTCCAACCACGCACGGTCGTAGGTGCTCGGCTCCGGCCACGGTCGCCACCCGTTCTCCGGGTTGTACATGTCGAGCTCGGGCACGACCGAGAACGGATCGGTTTCGTCGTCGACGGACGGATCGATGCTGTGGCCCATGAAGACGCCTTCACCCGGGTGCGCGGCAATGCCGACCCACCCATCTCCGACGCCGAACTCAGCGTGGGCGAGCGCGGTCAGCGATCCACCACCGCTGTTGCCGAGCATGATCACCGCCTCGGCGCCGCGGCGGATCATCTCGTCGGCAACACACTTCACGTCGAGCGCAGCCTTCTCGTGGAGGCAGTCCGTGTCGTTGTTGATGTACCGCGTTCCGAAGCCGCACACCGCGTACCCTGCCGCAGCTAGCAACGGGCAGGCATAGTGCACGCTGAAATCCGCTCGCGGATGAGACAGGATGACCGCGGTCTTCCAACGACCGGTCGGTGGAGTCCACAGCAATCCTCGCGTGAGCCCTCCATCAGGGGCAACGAGTCGAATCGACTCACGGCGAACGTCGACACCGGGGTCGTCTTCCGGCAGCGGCCAGTAGCGGTAGCCAGCGGGCCGGCTGCCACCGAGGTGGACATCGAGTTGCTCCACGCCCACTCCCTCCGATCGATGCCCCATACAGATTGCCCGAACGACGGTTCAGCGTCAGCATTGCGGTGCCGATCATGGCAACGCGGCCTCGATCCACAAAGGTCGATGCGTCGTGACAAAGTGAGTGAGATGAACGTGCTGCTCCTCGCCGACACCCATCTGCGCGAAGGCCAGCACGGCCGACTCGTCGACACGCTGGCCGGCCATCTCGACGCCGCCGACGCGATCATCCATGCGGGCGACATCACCGACCCGTCGGTGCTGACGGCCTTGGAGGGGTTCGCGCCCGTCAGCGCAGTTCTCGGGAACAACGACCGAGGCATGATCCTGCCCGAGCGTCTCGTTGTCGAACTCGGCGGCTGTGCTGTCGCAGCCGTCCACGACAGCGGCCCGGCCGAGGGTCGGACTGCTCGCCTCCGCCGCTGGTTCCCGCAGGCCGATGTCGTCGTCTTCGGCCACTCGCACGTCCCATGGCACCAGATCAACGTCCGCCCCTCCGACGGCCACGTGCAGCACCACGTCAACCCGGGTTCAGCCATGCAGCGACGCTCGTCACCCCATCACACCGCCGCCGTCCTGCGGTTGCACGACGGTGTCGTCATCGACGTCAGCCATGTCGTGCTGACGTAGTAGTCCCGAGCGGCGGCGCGTCGAGATAGCTTAGGATGGGCGGGCTCGCACCGATCGAGCTCGGAGGTCGCACCGGTCGGCAGTTCGAGCTCGCCACGCTGCAACCGAAGACGCCACTGTTCTTCGGTCCCGCCGGAGATTTCAAACTGGATCCGGGGTTCAAGACGCGCTATCGGGTGCTCGACTTCCCAGGAGGTGGGGTCCTGGTCGTCGGGATCCACACCCGCGACGGTGGCTTCGACGATGGCGTCGCACTTTCGGAGCCGGTTGTTGCGACCCTGACCATCCAGAGCCGAGACAGTGGTCAGTGTGCAATGGATTGCATCGGGTCACGACGATGCGAATCGACGCCGTTCAGGCAGGAGACCGTCGCCTGTAGGTGCCGTCGAACACCGTCAGCCACGTCACGCCCTGATCATCGGACTGCTGCCAATGGTGTCGAACACTTCCGTCGGCGAGCAGAGTCCACGAAATTCGTTCGCTTCGCCCATTCTCGCTCTCGCCAGACATCACCATCTCCCCGTCGACCGAGCCTCCGTAGAGGTCGAGGACGAGGCCCGAGCTGTCCATCCAACATTGGTGCCAGCGACCACGTTCACTGTCGAAGCCATTGAGACTCGAACCGCTGAATCCGCCGCTCGAGGTTGTGTAGCTCTCTGCCAGGACGCGGCCACCGTGCAGCTGGATGATCGAATTTCGACCCACCAGTTCGTCCGTGTCGCTGCGATGGACATCCCATTCACCCACCCAGAAGTCGAAACCTCGTTCCGGGCCGGGCATCTCCACGAACAGACGGTAGTCGGGGCCCGCGCTACGCGGCGAAGGGGCCGCCGCGCCTGGTGTACCCCGCTCGGTACTCCGCAGCGAGTTGCCGTTGCCGGGTCTTGGTGAGGAGCTTGCCGGCGAGTTGAAATGTCCCGTGTTCTTCCTCGTCGAGGTGGTCGCGCACCTCGGCGGAGAGCTGCTTCGCGAGGTCGGTGAAGTGGCGCTCCTCAGCTGTCGAGGTGGACGCTGTCGATGCGTCGCTCGAGCCATGCCTCGCGTCGCCGTACAGCAGGTGATGGCCGGAGCCGAAGCGAGTCGACCAGGCAGTTGTCTGCCAGGCCGTTCAGGAGGCTTGCAGCCGTGACCGTTCGGAGTCGACAGCTCGACCCACGACGGAGAGCTGGGGGTGTACGACCGGGGTTGCGCCTCGAGGATCCTCGAGTACTCGATCAGCTCCACCGGATCGTTGATCGCCACAGCGCCCATGAGTCGGCCGTTGTCGCTGAACGTGACGATCGCCCGTCGACGCGTGTCCAAGAGCCCGTCGACGACCGCGATGTCGGGCCCGATGACCAGACCGTCTTATGCAGTTCCTCCCGCCCGGGCAGCCTGACAACACGGCGTTGAGGATCGAGCGACACGGCCCGCGTGCCCAACCGCCAGACGACATCGAGCTCGGTCATCGCGTGGAGCCGCAGATCCTTCGTCCGCAACGTGCCGGCCAGGACCTGCTTGGACAGCGGCGGTCGGGTGGGCAGCGACGACCAACCGGCGATTGCGGCGGAGCTCGAAGACCGCAGGCGCTTCGTGCTGGCAGATCGCGTAGAGGTGGCAGTGGTTGTCGACCCCGACCGTCACGCTGACAGTCACCTCGGGCATCGGCGGGTGCCTCAGCTCCGTGACGCGAGCGGAGGCAGTCGGTGGGTTCTCGAATGGATCGATCATGCTGCGTCACCCGCCGGCAGACGGTGCGACGGATGCAGGCAGATCACTGCGAACGCGGCCACACATGCTGCAGTGACGGCCATCGTGGTGACCACGACGCCATCAGACAAGTGGTGCGCGGGCAGGAGGACATGGGCGATCACCAGGATGTAGGCCGGGTAAGCGACGCGGTGGAGCACGTGCCAGCGGTGATACGACAAGCGCCGCTGAATCCACACGCTGACCGCGGCGAGGATCATCAACTCGAACGCGACGACCCCAGCGTGACGTGGAACTCGCTCATGAACGGCACCAATTCCCGCAACGGCGACATTGGATTCGACTTCTTGAACAGGTGCGACATCGCATGCAGCGCCGAGAAGCTCAGGGCCATGATGGACAGCACCATGTGCGTGCCGTAGATCGTCTGACGTCGAACCGACCGCCTCACCGTTCCTGACGTTGTCAACATGCCCCACACCACCGTGCCGAACATCAACGCGTACGCGCTGTACCGGCAACGTGAGCTTCGCGCTTCAGCGAGCCATCGGGATCAGACACCACCGGAAGGGCCGTCACAGCTGGTGACGAGGTTTCCGAACGCGGAGTCGGGCGTACTGCGCTTGTTCGATCTGACCTGGATGACACGACTCAGGCCGACGACAGGTTTTACGACCAATCACCTTTGGACTTGAGCCCTGGTGATGATGGGTGAATTTCTCGGAGGCGACGGAGGGGATCGAGCCTGCCGATGCCGGATCGCCCGGCGTCAACCGGTGCCGGCAGCCCAGCCGTACACACCGACGATGCGCAGCACCAGAACCCGGTCGAACGGCTGGTCCCGGTACTGCGGGTAGCGCCCGGCCAGCAGGGCGGCCAGGGCCGGCGCCCGGTCCGCGGCTCCGTCGTCCTCAAAGCGCAACTCGGCGCGCACCCACCAGAGTCGTGCCCAGTCGTCGCCGTCCCAGTGCTCGACCAGCAGCGTGGCCCGCGGATCCGCCTCCAGGTTCCGCTCGCGTTGCAGCCGCGACGAGGCCTTCGGCTTCACCCGGTCGACGGGCACGCCCACGTAGCCGTCCTCATCCACCGCATACGTGACGGGCACGGCGTCGACGCCCCGCTCGGCGTGCACCGTGCACAGGATCCCGTGGTCGAATGCCGCCAGCCGGGCCTGCGCCTCGTTCTCGGCAAGCCTCATCGTGTGATGGTAGGCCGTCGCAAGTCTGGCGTTACGCTCCCGCCGTGGTTGAGCAACCGCGTGTCCACGGCGTGATCTTCACCTTCGAGGCCGGGACGGTTCGTTGAACCCGGCCGTCTGGGTAGAGCGTCACGGCCGCGGGCGGCCCGATGATCCGGCACTTGCCGACGGCGAGCGCGTCCACGCCACCTGGCGCGTCTTCGCCGCCCGAACGGCCGGCGCGGCCGCGACCCTGCGCGATGACTTCGGCCTCTCGCCCGGTGACCGAGTCGCCATCGTGATGCGCAACCGGCCCGAGTACCTCGAGGCGCTGTTCGCCATCTGGCACGCCGGTCTCGTCGCCGTTCCGGTCAACGCTCGCCTGCACCGCGACGAGTTCGCCTACATCCTCGAACACAGCGGGTCGGTCGTCGTCGTGACCGACGACGACCATGCCGGCGACGTCGAGTCACTGGTCGGCACCGTCGCCTCGCTGCAGGCGGTGGTGGCCGGTGAGCAGTGGGGGCGGCTCACGGCGTCGTCGCCCGCCCCGCTCGTCGGCCGGCAGCCAGAAGACCCGGCATGGCTGTTCTACACGAGCGGAACCACCGGACGGCCCAAGGGCGCCACGCTCACGAACCGCAACCTGCTCATGATGTCGCTCAGCTACTTCGCCGACATCGATCCGGTGATGCCTCAGGACAGCATCCTTCATGCCGCACCGCTGTCACACGGTTCGGGGCTCTACGGGCTGCCCCACATGGCCCGGGGCGCCGTGAGCGTCGTGCCCCAGTCGGGCGGCGTCGATGGCGACGAGATCGCCGCCCTCCTGCGGCACTGGCCGGGCATGTCGTTCTTCGCCGCTCCGACGATGGTCAAGCGGCTGGCCGGCGACCGGGCCATCGCCGCCGGGAACCTCCCCCACCTGAAGACGATCATCTACGGCGGCGCACCGATGTACCTGGCCGATCTCGACGACGCGCTCACCGTGTTCGGCCCCCGCCTGGCTCAGATCTACGGGCAGGGTGAAACGCCGATGACGATCACGGCCCTGTCGAAGGCAGACCACGCCGACCGGAACCATCCCCGGTGGCGCGACCGCATGCAGAGCGTCGGCGTCGCCCGCACCGACGTCGAGGTCCGCGTCGTCGACGAAGACGGTGGTGTACTTCCCGCCGGCGAGGTCGGCGAGGTGGTGGTCCGAGGCGACGTGGTCATGGCCGGCTATTGGAACCAACCCGATGCCACCGCTGAGGCGGTGCGGGGAGGCTGGCTGCACACCGGCGACGTCGGCACCTTTGACGCCGACGGGTACCTGACGCTGCGCGACAGATCCAAGGACCTGATCATCAGCGGCGGGATGAACATCTATCCGCGCGAGGTCGAAGAGGCGCTGCTCCGCCACCCCGGCGTGGCGGCCGCGGCCGTCGTCGGCCGAGCCGACGGCGAGTGGGGCGAGGCGGTGGTGGCCTTCGTGGTCGCCGCCGATGGCGCCGCCCCGCCTCCGGTCGACGACCTCGACCGGATGTGCCTCGACCACATCGCCCGGTTCAAGCGGCCGAAGGACTACCGGTTCGTCGACGCCCTGCCGACCAACAACTATGGCAAGGTCCTCAAGCGGGAACTGCGCGACCGGCTCCGTGTCGAAGCGGAGGAGGGAGCCTGTTAGGTTGCCGCGTGCAGGCAGGGTCTGGGAGCCCGGAAGCGTGCCGCTCGGCCTCGCCGTCGGCCCTTGCGACCAATTGACGAACGATGAGGAGGCCGTCTCTCATGAAGCTCGCGTTGTACTTGCCGAACTTCCGCGACAAGGTGACTGTCAAGGAGCTCGAAGATCTCACCAGCCTCGCCGAGGAACTCGACTTCGACTCCGTGTGGACCCTTGACCGGATCGTCGTCCCGGAAGCCTCCGATCGCCAAGAACTCCAGTACTCGTTCGGCATGATCGAGGGGTTCCCCAAGGCATTGCCGGTGTCGTCCCGCGGCGAGTTTCTCCAAGGGTGGCCGCTGATCCCCTGGCTCGCAGCGAAGACGACGAAGGTGCGGATCGGCATGAGCATCACCGACACGCCTTACCGCGCACCCGCCGTGCTCGCTGCGGAGATCGCCACCGTGGACCACCTGTCGAACGGCAGGGTCAACGTAGGCCTGGGGTCCGGCTGGATGCCCGAGGAGTTCGCGGCTGCGAGCGCCTCACACATCTACCCCAAGCGACACAAGCACGTGCGCGAAACGATCGAGATCATGCAGGGCATCTGGACGAACGACCTGTTCGAGTACCACGGCGAGTTCGCCGACTTCGA
>JBDTRP010000135.1:0-9326 GCA_039931555.1 Ilumatobacteraceae bacterium
AGCAGCAGTCGATCGAAGTAGCCGTTCTGGATGTCGAGCACCAGCGAGTTGGCGCGGCTGACACCGGTGACGGCGAAGACGACCGCCACGGGGAGTTGGAAGGCCTTGTAATCGAAGTTCGCCGGGAAGCTGCCTTCGACGAACTTCTGCAACGCCCCGACGTTGACGACGAAGAAGAACACCGGGATGACGAGTGCGGGAAGGAACGCCTCCGGGTCGCGCCACGTCAGCCTGATGGCGCGCAACGACACGCTGCGCAGATCTTCGAGAAACCCGGCGCTGCGCGGTGCGACGCGGGCGCGGGTCGATTGGCCGATCACGAGGCGTCGCGCCGGTCGCGTTCGTCGCGCTCGTGACCCATGCGCTCGCCGGTGACGTGGAGGAAGACGTCGTCGAGCGTAGGGGTCCGCAACGTGAGGCCCTCGACAGCATGGCCGGCCTCCGACAGCGCCACCGCGACCGGGCTGATCGCCTTGGCGCCGTCGGTCACCGAGATCAGGATCTCGTCGCCGGCCGACTCCACCGATTCGAGGCCGGCCACCGCGGCGAGGGTCTGCGTGATGCGGCCGGCCTCACCCGGCAGCCCCTTGACGATGATCACGTCGGACCCGACGGACCGTTTCAGGTCGGCGGGAGTGCCCTCGGCGACGATCCGCCCGGCGGCGATGATCCCGACCCGGTCGGCCAATGCGTCTGCTTCCTCGAGGTACTGCGTGGTGAGGAAGACGGTCATGCCGCGCACGTCGTTGAGACGCCGGACCTCGTCCCACACCGCCACCCGACTCGTCGGGTCGAGCCCGGTCGTCGGTTCGTCGAGGAACAGCACCTCGGGCTCGTGCACCAGTGCGGCGGCGACGTCGAGGCGCCGCTTCATCCCGCCCGAGTAAGTGCCGATCCGCTGATCGATGGCATCGCCGATGTCGACGAGCAACAGCAGATCGGTGATCCGTTGCTGACGCTCGCCGGCGCTGAGCCCATAGAGGCGACCCTGCAGATCGAGGAGCTCGCGGCCCGTCTGCTTCGGGTCGAGCGCTGCCTCCTGCAACGCGACGCCGATGCGGAGTCGAACCATGTCGGCCTGATCGCGCACGTCGAACCCGGCCACCGTCGCGGTCCCGGAGGAGGGGAGCAGCAACGTCGTGAGCATGCGAACCGTCGTGCTCTTGCCGGCGCCGTTGGGCCCGAGGAAGCCGTAGATCTCGCCCGGCGCAACCTCGAGGTCGATGCCATCGACGGCCATTGTGCCGCCGAAACGGCGGCCGAGACGTCGCGTCTGCAGGGCTGCGCTCACACGTCGAAGCTAACGGGTCTCGGCACTCCGACGGGCGCGCAACAGTGCCTCGATCTGGGCGACGCGAGTGCGCGCCGGTGGGTGGGTGGCGGCGAGCCGCTCGCGCAAGGTGGTCGGACGCTCGCCCCGTCGCTCGCCGATGACGCGGCGCAAGGCGCTGGCCAGCGGGCGGCCGAAGCCCATGGAGACGGCACGACGATCGGCTTGGAGCTCGGCATTGCGACCGACCACGTTGGAGATCGCGTTGCTCAGCAGCAACCCGCTGAGAAACACCCACGACGCGGCCATCAACAGCGCGCTGGCGAGTTGACCGATCACCGTCAACGACGACGACCCTCGGGCGAACGTGCGTGTCGCCGCGGTCGCCACGTTCTGCAGGAAGAAGCCGATCCGGGCGAGCACGAACACGGGCAGGCTCAACCAGTGACCGATGGTCAAGGCGATGGTGTGCGAGCCGAGGTGGTGGCTGAGCTCGTGGGCCAACACGCCGCTGAGCTCGTCGCGTGGCAACATGTCGATGGCGTACGAGGTGACCACGACCAGGTGCCCACCGCAGGCGTACGCGTTCAGTTCGTCGACGGGGAGCACGGCGATCACGAACCGCCGCCGCGGCAGTTGGTTGGCTTGCAGCACCGATCGCCAGGCAATGTCGAGCGCGGCTCGTTCGTGCCGGGTGGGACGGCGTGCACCGAGCAGCGGCGCCAGGATGACGACTTGTACCGGTCGGAGGAACAGCAGCAGGACGGCGGCCAGGTACCCGAGTGCGAGCGCCACGAAAGAGATATGCCAGACCACGCGCAGTGGCAGCCAGACGACCGCGAGCGCCAGGAGCCACAGCGGGATGACAGCAACGACAGGCAGGAACGCCGACACCGCCGAACTGTCGATCCGGCGCCGTGTGCTGGTCACCGCAGCTCGTCCCGCATCTCGAACACGATACGGCGACTACCGGTGTGGCCGTACATACACTACGAGTGGTCAACGCTCACTGTACGCATCAGTCAAGCTTTGATCACAGTCTGCCGATATCCACCTGTGCACGTCGACGGTGGCGTACACATGTCGTTCTCACGGGGTCCGAGGAGGACCGAAGGGTTGGTCGATGTTGGCGATGTCCGCGACATCTCTGAAAGAAGGGGTAGGTGGCGGTAAGTCCGTCCGGGACCTTCTCGATGAGGCGCGCGCTGCGGAGACCGACGATCTCATCCGCTCTCGATCGCTGGTGCAACAGGCCCGCGTGTTGGCGCGCTCGAACGGTGACCAACCGGGTGAGGCCGAGGCGTTGTACCGGCTGGCCAGCGTCACCTACCAGCTCGGACAGCTTGACGAAGCCTTCGGGTTGGCCCTCGAGGCACGCGACCTCGCGCGGCGGTGCGCCGCACCGGTGGTCGAGGTCTGGGCGCTCAACCTCGTCGGCATCGTGCATCATCAGGCCGGCAACTACTCGCAAGCGCTCGAGAGCCTGCTGCAGGCGCTGGAGATCTATCGCCCGACCGCCGATCTCTCTGATCTCGGCAACCTGCTCAACACGATCGCTGCGGTGCACCACAGCCTGCGCGACACGGACCGGGCGCTGGTCACCTACGAGGCAGCGCTCGAGGCCAACCGCAAGAGCCCGCGCCGCGGCTTCGACGCGATCACGTTGGCCAACATGGCCAAAGTGCGCGCCGAGCGGCAGGAGAACCTGCTCGCCGTCAGCTTGGGTGAGGCCGCGCTGGAGATCGCACGCGAGCACCTCCCCGAGCACGTGGCGGAGATCCTTGCCAACCTCGCCGAGGCCTACGCCGACCTCCAACTCCTGCCGCAGGCCGACGCATGCCTCGATGAGGCCGACGAGTCACTGAGCCGCATCGCCGGCCAGCTCTCGCGCACATCGCCGATGGCGTTGGTGGCCGTGCAGATCGCTCGAGGTCGGGTTCGCATCGCGATCGGCGACACGAGTGGCGCCATTTCGGTGCTCGAGAGGGCCGTCGCCCTTGCCCAACAGAACGACTTCTCCGATGTCGAGCTCGTTGCCCACGGACTGCTGGCCGAGGTGCTCAAGTCGCTCGGCCGATTCGAGGAGGCGTTGTTGCACCGCGAGGCGTGCAATCGCCTCCACGAGCAGATCTTCAACCGCGATACCGACCTGCGGATCAAGACGCTGCAGATCTCACACGACACCCTCGCGGCCCGCGATCAGGCCGAACTGCTGCGGGTGCGCACGACCGAGTTGGAAGAGCTGGTCACCGCCAGGACACAGGACCTCGAAGAGCAGCACTACGAAGCGTTCGAGCGGTTGGCGGCGATCGCCGAGTACCGCGACCCCGACTCGAGCGAGCACTCGACACGGGTGGGCGAGTTGGCCGCGGAGCTCGCACTGCAGTTGGGTGCGGATCGCCGATGGGCCGAGGACCTGCGGTTGGCCGGACGGTTGCACGACGTGGGCAAGGTCGGCGTGCCCGATGCCATCTTGCAGAAGCCCGGCGCACTGACCGATGCAGAGTTCGCGATCATGAAGACGCACACGACCGTCGGCGCGAGGGTCTTCATCGGCAGCCGGTCGACATTGCTGCAGCTCGCGGCCGAGATCGCCATCTCGCACCACGAGCGGTGGGACGGCAGCGGGTACCCGTCGGGCTTGGCCGCTGAGGCGATCCCGCTCAGCGGCCGCTTGGTGGCCGTCGCAGACGTGTACGACGCCCTGATCACGGCACACAGCTACAAGCACGCATGGTCGTCGAGCGACGCCGTCACCCACATGGTCGCCGGCCGGGGCACACAGTTCGAGGCGCGCATCGTGGATGCCCTGATCGAGGTCATCGCTCGGCGGGTCGCAGCCGACGCGGTCGAGACCCCGCCGACCGACAACTAGACCTACAATCGCCGCCATGTCGGGGGCTCGTGCGGATCGCGTCACGACGCGGTCGAGAAGCCCCAAGTGGCAGAACGTTCCGTTGCGCATCGAGATGCTGGAGTGCATCAACTGCGACGCATGCCTGCGGGCCTGCCCTCGGCAGTTCGGGGCGATCTTCAACCATGGGCCCGACGTCATCATCATCCCCGAGTTGTGCAGTGGCTGCGACAAGTGCCTTCCGGCTTGCCCAGTGAACTGCATCTACCCGTTCCCCGACTGGGAGACATCGCCGGTACCCGACGACTGGTGGGACGAGCCGATGACATCCAACGACCCGTATGTCTGAATCGGCGTCCTCCTGCCATAATCGACGCCATGACCAATCCGATCATTGCCGGGGCCGAGCCCTGGTCGCACATGGGCACCGGCCACGAGGGTGCCGTCGTGCTGCACGGCTTCACCGGCAACCCGGGCTCGATGCGTGGGGTCGCGACTGCGCTGGCCGATGCCGGATTCCACGTCGAGTTGCCGTTGCTACCCGGCCATGGCACGTCGCTGGACGACATGTTGCCGACCCGGTGGGCCGATTGGATCGGTGAAGCCGAGGCCGCCTACCAGCGACTGAGCCAACGCGCGTCGCACATCGTGGTGGTCGGGCTCAGCATGGGTGGCGCGCTCACACTGCGCCTCGGCGCCGACCATCCGGAGATCGCCGGCCTCGTCTGCATCAACCCGGTGGCCCAACCCCAGCAACCCGAGGTCATCGAGATGCTGCAGGCGATGGTTGCCGGTGGAACGCCGGTCATCCCCGGCATCGGCAGCGACATCGCCGACCCCGACTCGCACGAGAACGCCTACGACGGAACCCCGCTCGAACCTCTGCTGTCGATGCTGCTCGACGGCGCCGAGCCGAACAGTCACGAATTTGCCGGCATGCGCATGCCCCTGCTCTTGATGAACTCACCACAGGACCACGTCGTCGAGCCGGCCCAGTCCGAGTATCTCGTCGAACGGTACGGCGGTCCGATCGAGCGGGTCACACTCGAGCGCAGCTATCACGTGGCCACGCAGGACTATGACAAGGAACTGATCGACACATCGACCGTCGAGTTCGCCACGCGGGTGATCGCCCGGTGATGGTCGCCTCGATCGCCAGCATCCCGAGCCCGTCCAGTGGCGCGCTGACGATCGGTCCGTTGTCGATCCACGCCTATGGGCTGATGATCGCCCTTGGGGTGATCGCCGCGGTGTGGCTGCTCGGCCGCAGGCTGGAGGCCAGCGGAGAAGGCACGCGTGAGGACGCCAGTTCGATGGCGGTCTGGGCGGTATCGGCCGGCGTGATCGGTGCCCGGCTCTATCACGTCGTCACCGACTGGGAATTGTTCAAGCACGACCTCGGCAGGATCCCGCAGATCTGGCGAGGCGGCCTGGGCATCCCCGGTGGGATCCTGTTCGGTGCGCTGGTCGCGATGTGGGCGTTCAAGCGGCGTGGTATCTCACCGGCTGTCGGGCTGTCCGCCGCAGCGCCGGCCTTGCCTCTTGCTCAAGCGATCGGTCGCATCGGGAACTGGTTCAACCAAGAGCTGTTCGGCAGACCGACCACCCTGCCGTGGGCGCTGCGGATCGACGCTGACAAGATTCCTGTCGGGTACGCGCCGGGCACGACCTTCCACCCGACGTTCCTGTACGAGGCTCTGTGGAACCTCGCGCTGTGCGTCGTGCTGTTGCGGATCGACCGCGTGTTCAAGCTCCGCCCGGGGCGGCTGTTCGCGATCTATGTCGTGGGTTACGCAATCGGTCGGTTCTGGGTCGAAGGCCTGCGCATCGATCCCGCCCACAAGGCGGGCGGGTTGCGCCTCAACCAGTGGGTGGCGCTGATCGTCGGGCTCGCTGCGGTGCTCTATCTCGTCATCGACTGGTGGCGTCATCGCGGTGTCGTGGAGACGCCGGATCTGGAGCCGGAGATGGATGAGGCAGAGCATGAGCCGGAACTGGCGCCGGAGGAGCCAGACCTCGAAGTTGACGAGCCAGATCTTCGGGAATCACTGGATTGAAGAACTCGCCGCAGGCGACTTCTGCGGCAGCGATGAATCGAGCGACCCCGGCACTGCGCCACGGCGAAACGATTTCGATGTTGAACCACGACTGCGGCCATTCCTGGCCATCGGTGGGGCGTTGGTTCAGCCACATCATGTACGGCAGCGGCTGGTCGTAGAGGCGATCGAGGCGGTCGTGGATGTCGACCAGCAGCGACGCGAGTTCGTTGCGGCCGGCACCGTCGAGCGACGGCAGGTCAGGGATCTGTTCGTTGGGCGACAGTGTCAATGCAATCGGGAAGGTCGACGCCTCGGGAACGCAAGCCGTCCACGCGGCAGCATCACCCGACGAGCTGGCGACGAATCGATCGCCGCAATCGGCCTCTGGCTTCCATCCGGCCGTCAACAGCGATGCCGGGCGCTGAGGTACGTGGTCGTAGGCGTAGATCTGGCCATGCGGGTGGGCGATGGTGGCGCCCACGTGCGGCCCACGGTTCTCGAACACCAGCACGAAGTCGACATCGTCGCGGCGGCCGAGGGCGGTCGTGCGCTCTGCCCACAGGTCGATGACCTTGCGCACCCCACTGACGCCGAGCGACCACAGCGTGGCGTCGTGATCGGGGGTGTACAGCACGACCTCGCACCGGTTGCCCTGCATCGCCGGCCACCGGTTGGGGAACCAGTGGACCTCGTACGGATCTGGTGCCTCCAACCCGCCGACGCAGAATGGACACCCGGTCGACGGCAGGTTCGGACGAGCCTGGCGCGCGCCGACGACGTGGACGACGGTGCCCAGGTACGGGTCGATCCGTTGGTCGGCGGGCAGGGTCATCGATTCAGGCCTGGAGCCGAGCACCGCTCGCGGTGTCGAAGACGTGCATCGCCGATACATCGGGCATGAGCAGAACCGTGCTTCCCGGTCGGGAGGCGTTGAGGCCGTCCGTGCGGGCGACGAGTGATACGTCGGGCTGACCGACGGGCGTGCAATACACGAACGAGTCGGAACCGAGTTCTTCGATAGCCACGATCGTTGCTGCGAGGCCTTCATCGGCGATCCGAAGTGATTCCGGCCGTACACCCACCGTCGCCTGGTCCGACGTCAAGGCGCTTCGCTGGGACGCCTCGAGCGGCAGCGCCATGTCGCCGTATGCCAAACCCTGCGCGGTCGCCGTGCATTGCAGCATGTTCATCGCCGGAGAACCGATGAAGCCGGCAACGAACGTGTTGATCGGCCGAGTGAACAGCTCCCGGGGCGACGCGCACTGGTGCAGCACCCCGTCCTTCAACACGGCGACTCGATCGCCCATTGTCATCGCTTCGACCTGGTCGTGAGTGACGTACACGGTCGTGACGCCGAGTCGGCGTTGCAGCGCGGCGATTTGAGTTCGGGTCTGCACTCGCAGCTTGGCGTCGAGGTTGGACAGCGGTTCGTCCATCAAGAACACCTGGGGCTGGCGGACGATGGCACGTCCCATGGCCACGCGTTGGCGTTGCCCGCCGGAGAGCTTCGCGGGCTTGCGGTCGAGGTAGTCGTCGAGATCGAGCAGTCGCGCTGCCTCACGGACGCGTTCGGCGATCTCCGCCTTCGGGAGTCGCTTGATCTTCAAATGGAAGCCGATGTTCTCGGCGACGGTCATGTGTGGGTACAAGGCATAGCTCTGGAAGACCATGGCGATGTCGCGCTCGCGCGGCGGCAACATCGTCACGTCGACGTCACCGATGTGCACCTCGCCCTCGTCGATCGGCTCGAGGCCGGCGAGCATCCGCAACGTTGTCGACTTGCCGCAGCCGGATGGACCGACCAGTACCAGGAATTCGCCGTCGGCGATATCCAGATCGAGCGAGTCGACGGCCGGATGGCCCATGCCAGGGTAGATCCTGGTCGCCTTGGTGAACGTCACGGTGGCCACTACGCCCTCCTCCTCAATTCGGTCATGGTCACATCATTGTCGTTGAACATTGGATCGGCGGCCAGAACGTGACCGATGTGTTCGCTGAGTGTCGATCTCGCGGCCGGAGGGATGCCGGTATCGGTGATCAGGGTCTCGGCCTGCGCAAGTGAGGCGATGCTGCTGAGACCGGTGACGTTCCACTTGGTGTGATCGGCGAGCACGATCAGTCGGTCGGTGGCAGCGATGAATGCGCGGTTGGTTTCTGCTTCCATGAGGTTCGGGGTGCTGAATCCGGCTCGCTCGCTGATGCCGTGCACGCCCATGTACACCGCATCGAGGTGCAGCGAACGCAACGTAGCTGTGGCGACCGGGCCG
Organism: Ilumatobacteraceae bacterium; assembly: GCA_039931555.1. Lineage (GTDB taxonomy): Bacteria > Actinomycetota > Acidimicrobiia > Acidimicrobiales > Ilumatobacteraceae > JAENVT01. Next base: position 8,431 of record JBDTRP010000135.1, read on the forward strand.
ACAAGGGCGTCCGACGGTGTCCGGATGCCGCCGGTCAGCACCACGGTTCGATCGGGTCGCTGCGACTGATGCAACACGTCTGCAACGCGGACCGAGTTGGTGACGACCGTGAGGTCGGCGATGTCGACGATGTGGTAGGCCAGTTGCCAGGTCGTGGTGCCGGCAGAGATGCCAACTGCACCGCCGGGTCGCACGGTCGACGCCGCGGCCATGGCGATGGCGTGCTTTTCTGCCATGTTGCGCAGCGACTTGGCTTCGAACCCCGGCTCGTCGGTCGTGCGCTCGACCCGCAACGTTGCGCCACCATGGACCTTGAGCAGGAGCCCGGCTACGTCGAGCAGGTCGAGATCGCGGCGAACCGTCATGTCGCTGACGCCGAGCAGTGTCGCCAAATCGCTGACGCGAACGACACCTCGACGGCGCACTTCGGCAACGATGACTTCATGTCGTTGACGTGCGAGCACGCGCGCCGCAGCCGTATCGATGGACCCCTTCACCATGTCGGTAGCCTGCCTGCTGATGTTTAGAAAGTCAACAGCATCGAACAGGAAATGGGCCACTGAGTGTGCAAATGTGATGATCCGGCGAAATTGTCAACAGTTTCTGTGCGAAATCCGCACACAAGGCTTGACAAGGGTTGTTTGTTCATGACATGTTCACAGTGTTCGTCCGATTCCGCGGGCAGGAACGCACTCGACCACACATCCTCAGGGGGAACAGTGTCAGAAGGCTACGAATTCTCACCCCATCCACGTGACGCCGGATTCAAGATCGTCTCGCGTCGCACCGTGCTCGCCGGCGCAGTCGGCATCGCCGGTGCCGGAATCCTGGCTGCGTGTGGCGACGACAAGACGGCAGCGCCGGCCGCTACCGGCGGACCCGCCGGTACGAGCGCA
>JBDTRP010000136.1:0-2495 GCA_039931555.1 Ilumatobacteraceae bacterium
ACGCCCGCTGGCGCGAAGCCGACGACTGGGTTCAGTCCTTGCGCCGCCAGATCCGCTAGTCGGCAACGAGCCTGGTGGAGTGTCTCGGGGCACCCAGGCGGGCGCAAGTGATCGACGTCGACGGCGCCCCGATCGGTGGGCTGTACGCCGCCGGCAATGTGATGTCTTCGGCGATGGGCATGACCTACGGCGGCGGAGGCGGCACGCTGGCGCCCGGCATGGTGTTCGGCTTCCTCGCCGGTCAGCACGCCGCGGCCGCCGCCGAGGATCGCTAACCTCGAACCCGGAACGGTGGCAGAGCGGCCAAATGCATCCGCCTTGAAAGCGGAAGGGTGTCAAAGCCCCGGGGGTTCAAATCCCTCCCGTTCCGCCAGGGCGAGACCGGGTTCCGAGTCAAGTCACGAAATCTCCGGTGCAACCGGATGTTCGGTGACTTGCTGTGGACCAATTGCGGTCTTCATCCCAACCGAACCCAGCGTGTCGGTCTGAGGAGGTGCCGACATGGCCCAGACTTCTGGCACTCGGGTGCGAGGGCTGATGACCGCGACGCTGCTGGTCATGGTTGGGAGCGCCACATCGAGTGCGTCGAGTGAATCTGCCGCGTCGGTTCCGGTGACCCACGATGCCTGCGGCGGCCGCCGCGAGGTGCGTTGGCCCCCGGTCCAACGACCCCTGTACGGCGCTCCGGCCGACGCCGCAGGCGCTTCGCTGCCGTGGGCGTTCGATGGTCGGTCGACGAACGCGGTCGACGGCGTCGTCACGTTGTACTCCGACCCGCAACTGCCGAATTCAACGACACCCCTGACACCCTTGACCGTCGCCACGTTCACAGTGGTCGCCAAGGCGCCACCGTCACGTACATGCGACAAGGTGCAGATTCGGTTCAGCTCGAGCAGCGGTGAGGTTGGACCGTCGGCCTCGGGCTCGAGCCGTTGGGCGAGACGCTCGATCTCGATGCGCTCATCGGACCGGTCAGCGATTATCCCGGTCCGATCTCACCGGACTTGTCCATCGATTGCCAGGGACACAACGCCAGACCGGTCGCTGTGCCGGTCACTTCGGCCCGCCCTACCGCCGCCTCCATCGTGATCGCGTTGGCCCGATCCCTTCGCTGAAGTGGATGTCGTCGCATCCGTACATCCAGTGCGGATGGTTGCCTTCGACGAATTCGTAGTCGACCTCTTCGAGTGAGTCTCTGCCATAGATGACCTGTCGGTGGAGGACCGGACTGAAGGTCGTTGCCGACGGGCTGAGGAAGCTCGCCCACCAGCTGAACGACGAGTTGGCGCGAAAGATCGTGCGGGCGAAGTAGAGCTTAAGGAAATCGGCGAGCCAGTCGAAGATGAGTTCGGGCCCGAGGTACTGCGAGCCGACGGGATAGTTCCATCCTCCGCGAACTTCTTCGGGTCGGTCGACATGCCATTTCCCCGAGTAGTCATCCGACACCCATTCGATCGATGCGGGGTCGTACCCGTACTTCTCGAATGCCCTGAAGTACGAGTCCCGCGACAGCACCGAGTATCCCTGCACGCCGTATCGATTGTTCACAGCATTGGCAACGTCGTCGCGACGTAGGTGCGCCACGTCGTAAGTGCCTTGCCGGTCGCGGTACTCCTGGTACGCCCGCGTCCCGCGAACTTCGTCGCTCAACACGAACAGTACGTTCTTGAGGCAATCTCTCGACATCTGTTCGAAGATCGTGCGGTGATACGAGCAGATGCTGTCGATGAACACTGAACACTTGCCCGCCCAGTTCACCCGTGGGTCGTGGGGATCGATCAGCTCGTAGTGCGACCCGGTCCTGGCATTGAACGCGTCGATTGCGCACGTTCTCGCGTCGAGAGTGTCGTAGAAGGGCTGGCTCTGGTTGAGCAGCAACCGGAGCTCGTTGTCGCCAACGATCTTGTGGCTCTGTCGTTCGAAGAGGTGTGTGCCCTCCCACTCCGACGGCAGCACGCAGTCGATCCCGAACCTCTCGGCGTATTGGGCTGCGTAGGCGTACTGATGCATGCGGTTGCCGAATCGACCGTTCCAGTGGGCAATCAGGATCCCGGTCTTGTCCACCGCTGCGTCCTGCTAACGACTTGCCGTTACGGGCACTTGCAAGGCGGCCATGTCGTCGGGTCGAAGATGTTGGGGATGCCTCCGCACTTCGATGCCGACATGATGATCCGCACCAGCGTGCTGACCAGTCCGAACACGAGGAGCACCACGGCGTTGCCCGACGAGGCGAGCGCATATGCAGCGAAGAGGATGACGACCAGTGCGTCGTTGAACATCACGACCCATTTCAGCAACGTGCAGCACTTCCAGAACGTCATCGCACAGGGCCAACAGCACACTGCAATCCAGATGACCAGCACGATGGTGGCGATGATCGCCGAGATGAGACCGGCCCACCAGAACCCGAAGTACAGCAACGTTCCCGCGACCAGGTGTGAGATGCCCCACCACCAGATCAGGAAGCAGCAGATGTTGAACCCTCCGGGCGGTGG
>JBDTRP010000137.1:0-8914 GCA_039931555.1 Ilumatobacteraceae bacterium
GATCCGCAGAGCCGCATCGCCTTGTGGGAGATCCTCGGCGACCTCCACGACGACGGCCAGACGATCCTTCTGACCACGCACTACATGGAGGAGGCCGATGAGTTCTGCGATCGTGTGGCCATCATGGACCATGGCCACATCCTGGCCCTCGACACGCCCGCCGAGCTGAAGGCGTCGATCGGCGCCGGCCGGATCGTGATCGTGTCTGCCGCAGGCGATCTCGCTCCGCTCGCCGATGCCCTGGTCGCCGGCGTCGAAGGTGCACACGAGGCCCGCATCGCCGAAGGTCGCATCCACCTCAGCGTCGATGCATCGTCGGGTCTGCTACCGCGCATCATCGATGTGGCCGAGGCAGCGGGATCATCGGTCAACGATCTGTCGGTGACCGAGCCAACGCTCGAATCCGTGTTCATCAACCTCACCGGAAAGGACCTTCGCGAATGAGCACCATCGCCGATGCCCACCGTCTTCGCGAGCTTCGCCCGGCAGGCAAGGCGTACCGCGCCGCGTTCGCCGGGTTGTTGGGGCGTGATCTGTACCTCCTGCGCAAAGACCTCAAGATCTTCCTGCTACGCACGCTGATCCAACCGCTTCTGCTGGTGTTCGTGTTCACCTACGTGTTCCCCAAGACCGGCCAGAGCGTCGGAGGTTCGTCGGGAGCGTCACGATTCTCCACACAACTCGTCGCTGGGGTGATGGGGCTGGCGATCGTGTTCCAGGGCATCCAAGCGGTGGCTCTCCCGTTGGTGCAGGAGTTCGGCGTGTCGCGCGAGATCGAGGATCGGGTGCTTGCGCCATTGCCGACGTGGATGGTGGGATTGCAGAAGATCGTCACCGGCCTCTTGCAAGGCCTGCTGGCCGCATGCCTGGTGTTCCCGATCGCGGCGTTGGTGCCGGCCACAGCCGTGCACTTGCACATCCGTTGGGCTGTGCTGCTGACCCTGGCGCCCCTCGCCGGGTGGGTGGCCGGGGCGCTCGGTCTGATGCTCGGCACCAAGGTGAAGCCGTTCCAAGTGCCCTTGCTGTTCTCGCTGATCGTGCTGCCGCTGACGTTCCTGGGTTGCACCTACTTCCCGTGGCAGGACCTCGCCAACGTGGCGTGGCTGAAGTGGGCGGTGCTGGCCAACCCGGTGGTGTACATGACGGAGGGGTTCCGGGCCGCACTGGTCGGCGGCATCCCACACATGCCCCTGCCTGCGATCTACGGCGCGCTCGTCGCGTTCGGCTCGCTGTTCACCTGGGTCGGGGTGACGGGCTTCGAGAAGCGGGTCGTCAGTTGATGGTCGTCGCGACGCGACCACGCCGACGACGAGCTTGATCGCCTGGCGACCCCGTGATGACGTTCGGTGAAATGCTGAGCACCGGTTCGACGTAACGTGCGTCACGCGTACGCAGTCGTTGCGTCAACGGTTCAAACCTCACGTCGTCGAAAGGCTCACCATGGCAGCTGCAGGATCGATTCTGGGAAATGCGGTTCAGCGGTTGGAGGACCCCACACTGTTGACGGGTGCGGGGAAGTACCTCGACGACATGGCGCCGACGGGAACGCTCCACGTTGCGTTCGCCCGTTCCAACCAGGCGTACGCCAAGGTGCTCGGTGTCGACGTCTCCGCCGCCGAGTCGATGCCCGGGGTGAAGGCCGTGTACCACGCTCGCGGCAACGATCTCGGCATCCCGTCGTTCCAAGGTTTCCCGATGATGCCGCCGACAGTGAACCGCCCTGTCTTCGCCAACGATGTCGTCCGGTTCGTCGGTGACATCCTCGTCGCCATCGTCGCCACGTCGAAGGCCGCGGCAGTCGATGCCGTCGACTCGGTGGTCGTCGACTACGAGCGCTTGGAGCCGATCGTCACCGCTGCGCAGGGCCTGGCGGCCGACGCGCCGATCCTGTTCCCCGAGCACGGGTCGAACGTGTGCTTCGGCACCGAACACGGTGCCGACGTCGACCCCTTCGAGGGCGCCGACGAGATCGCCGAGGTCACCATGGTCAGCCAGCGGTTGGCGGGTGCGCCGATGGAGAACAACGGCATCCTTGCCGAGCCCGGTGATCGGCCCGGCACGCTGACGTGCTGGATCTCGCACCAGGCTCCCCACGCCGCGCACGGCGCGATCGCGGGAATGCTCGGAATGGAGCCGGGTGACCTGCGCGTCGTGTGCCCGTGGGTCGGCGGCGGGTTCGGCCCCAAGGCCGCCGTATATCCCGAGTACCTCATCACCGCCGCCGCGTGCCGTGCCCTTGGAGCGCCGGTCAAGTGGGCCGAGACGCGCTCGGAAGACATGGTGTCGCTGGTGCACGGTCGCGACTACGTGATGACCGCCAAGCTCGGCGTCACCAAAGACGGCAAGTTCACCGGTCTCGAGGGCGACGTCACCGCCAACGCCGGCTCCTACCCGGCCCTCGGCGCGATCCTGCCGATGCTGACGCAGATGATGTCCGTCGGCGTGTACGACATCGACAAGGTCAAGTTCGCCACGCGGTCGGTCGTGACCAACACCACGACGGTCGGCGCATACCGAGGCGCCGGTCGCCCGGAGGCCACGCAGTTGATCGAACGAGTCGTCGACGTGGCCGCCCAGAAGATCGGGATGGACCCGGCCGAGCTGCGCCGGCGCAACTTCATCCAGCCCGACGCCTTCCCGATGACCACGAACACCGGGGCTGCGTACGACTCTGGCGAGTACGAGAAAGCGCTCGACGCCGTCCTGGCCGCGTCGGGCTACAAGGAGCTGCGCGAAGAGCAAGCTCGCCGTCGAGCCGCCAATGATCCGGTCGCGCTCGGCATCGGCGTGTCGACGTATGTCGAGGTGACGGCCCCGGTCGGGCTGCACATCGAGTTCGGCGCCACCGAGATCCACGACGACGGCACCGCCAGTGTCTTCGCCGGCACGAGCGTGCACGGTCAGGGTCACCACACGGCGTTCGCGATGCTGGCGTCCGAGGTGCTCGGCATCCCCATGGATCAGATCAAGCTGGTCAACTCCGACACCGACCGCGTGCCGCGAGGCTCGGGCACGTTGGGATCGCGGTCGCTGCAGACCGCCGGCTCGGCAATCTTCCTCGCTTCCACCGAAGTGTTGAACCGCGGCCAGCGCATCGCCGCACACTTGCTCGAGGCGGCTGCAGAAGACATCGTCGCCGAGGCCGGTTCGCTGCACGTTGCCGGTACCCCGTCGAAGTCGATCTCCTGGGCCGAGCTCGCCATCGCATCACGCGATGCGTCGAAGCTTCCCGAAGGGCTCGACCCCGAGGTGCTTCGCCACGAACTCGACTTCGATGGTACGAACTCGACGTTCCCGTTCGGGGCCCACGTCTCGGTGGTCGAAGTCGACACCGAGACCGGCAAGGTCGTGATGCTCCGTCACATCGCGGTCGACGACTGCGGGCGGATCCTGAACCCGCTCCTGGTCTCGGGCCAGCAGCACGGCGGGATCGCCCAAGGCGCCGCCCAGGCGCTCTACGAATGGGTCCGGTACGACGAGGACGGCAACCCGGTCACCGCCACCCTCCTCGACTACACGGTTCCGTCGGCAGCCGAGCTTCCGAGCTACGAGACGTCGAACACCCAGACCGACAGCCCGCGGAACCCGCTCGGCGCCAAGGGGATCGGCGAATCGGGGACGATCGGTTCGACGCCGGCGATTCACAACGCTGTTGTCGACGCCCTGTCACATCTCGGTGTGGTGCACATCGACATGCCGTGCACGCCCGAGCGTGTGTGGGCGGCGCTCAACGCCGTCTGATCTCCGGCACACCATTCGCCCCACAGGAGGTTTCACCATGAGACGATTCCTGATGTCCACCGTCGTCGCCTCGGGCGCCGTCGTGCTCGCTGCGTGTGGGTCGGGTGACTACGGCGGCAACGCGCCGACGACCAAGGCCGCACCAACAGCGGCTGGTGGGTTTGCCACCGTCTCGGTGGCCGCCGTCCCCGGATACGGCAACATCCTCGTCGACCCCAAGGGCCGGGCGCTGTACAGCACCGACGAAGAGGCCGACGGCACGGTGCTGTGCGTCGACAAGTGCACGTCGTTCTGGGCCCCGTTGGCCGCGGGCTCGGCGGCCCCGACCGGAGGCGTCGGGGCGCCGGCGATCGGGGTGGTCGATCGTCCTGACGGCTCCAAGCAGGTGACGGCCGCGGGTCGACCTCTCTACACCTTCTCGCACGACTCGCCGGGCAGCATCACCGGGGATGGTGTGGGCGACGATTTCGGCAGCCAGCACTTCACCTGGCATCTCATCTTGGCCGATGGCACGCCGAGGGTCGTCACCGAGAACTCGACGCCGAACCCGCCCAATCCCTATGGGGCCGGCCCGAGCGACTGAGCAGGGCACCGAATCTGCGGTGCATCCGGATATCTCGTGACTGGCTTCGGGAGCAGATCGAGCCGAAACCTCGATCCGCGGTCACCACGACATCGGCCCCGGCGGCTGGTCGGAGCAAGATGGATGCGTGTCGCATTGGCTGATGAAGTCGGAACCCGAAGAACTGTCGATCGACGACCTGGCGCGCGCCAAGCGCAAGCGATTCCAGTGGGATGGTGTGCGCAACTACCGGGCCCGGAACTGGATGGCGCAGATGCAGCCCGGCGAACAGTTCTTCTTCGCCCACAGCAGTTGCAAGGTGCCCGGCATCGCCGGCATCGCCGAGATCGTCGGCGATGCGTACCCGGATCCCACCCAGTTCGACGTCGACAGTCACTACTACGACTCTGACTCGCCGGCGGCCAAGCCTCGGTGGGTCGCCCGCGACGTGCGTTTCGTCGAACGCTTTCCAGCTGTGCTGGCGCTCGCCGCCTTGCGGGAGCATGCGGAACGTCTCGGCCCGTTCCATCTGCTGCAGAAAGCCAACCGACTCAGCGTCATGCCGGTGAGTGACGTGCAGTGGGACTACATCGTCGACCTTGCTCGCCGCCAACCCAAGGGAGATGCTCGATCGTGACCACGGAACTGGTGTATCTCCGCGACGCCTACCTCACCGAGTTCGACGCGGTGGTGGTCGACGTTCGCGATGGGGCGGTGGCGCTCGACCGCACTGCGTTCTACCCAACCGGAGGAGGTCAACCGCACGACACGGGACTGCTGGCCGGCCTGGCCGTCATCGACGTGCGCAAGGACGGCGACCACGTGTGGCATTCCGTAGCGGAGGGACTGCTCCCTTCCGTCGGCGACACGGTTCACGGCGTCGTCGATTGGCCTCGGCGGCATCAGCTGATGCGAACGCACAGCGCCCTGCACGTGTTGTGTGGCGTGATCTGGAACGAGTGGCGGGTGCCGGTGACCGGCGGCAACATGGAACCCTTGAGTGCTCGGATGGACTTCGAGTTCGATCCGCTACCCCCAGGCTTCGGTACGCGAGTCGAACAACTGGTCAACGACGAACTCGCCGCGGACCGACCGATCGAGGTCTCGTTCCTGCCTCGCTCGACCGCCGTGATGGACGAGGATCTGATCCGCACCAAGGTGTCGATGATCCCCGAGTCCGTACCGGAGATCCGCGTGGTCGACATCGTCGGCCTCGACAAACAGGCCGACGGCGGCACACATGTGCGCAGTACGGCCGAAGTTGGGCGAATCCGAATCGTGAAGACCGAGAGCAAAGGCAAAGGCAACAAACGCGTTCGGCTCGAAATCATCGACGCCTGACAATCACTGGCATCGCTCCTCGAACGCCGGTTCCTCGCTCGCTGACCGACATGGGTTCGCACGTTCTGCACGGCTGCCGATGATTGTTCTGCGGCAGGAGATCCGGAGCGCGTGGTCGGGCAGGACGCTCTCGATCAGCGGCGGTGGCATCGAAGCTGCCACGCGAACTGGATGGTGGCAGGTGGAGTGCCATCACCGTTGGGCTGACGGTTACTTTGGCGTTGTGCTGTCGATCCGCATCCTCGGACCGCTGGAGGTTGAGCGGGACGAATCACCGGTGGCGATCCGTGGACGCATGACCCCGAGACCTTGACCTGCAGGGCTACTTCCTCGATGTGCCGCCGTGAGCGGTCGACGCGTTCGCCGCTGAGGCGTTGATCTTGCAGGCGCGACGCGACTCAATGTCCGATCCGACCGCAGCGTCGGCCGGTTACGCCGAGGCGCTCCTGTTGTGGGGTGGCGCTGCGCTCGCAAGCGTGACCGGCGCTCCGTTTGCTGCGAGTATGGGCATGCGGTGAGACGAGCTCGGCGGGCGGCGTTCGAGGAGCGAGCGCGTTTGGAGTTGTCCGCTGGCCGGACGCGTCCGCTGATTGCGGAGCTCGAGACCGCAGTAGCCGAGTATCCACTTCGCGAACTGCTCGTGGAGGTGTTGATGCGGGCGCTTGCCGCCGAATGCCGGCAGGTCGAGGCGCTTGCCGCCTACCGTGACCTTCGGACTCGGCTTGTCGTCGCCTTGGGCATTGATCCCAGTCCATCGGCTTCAGCGGTGGGAGGGTACGCCTTCTGCACCCCGTGTCGTCGTTCGTCCCGAGCGTCGACGACCTCGCGGCAGTGGCTCGGCTGCTCGCCAGGCGACGGTTGGTGACCATCACTGGGCCCGGCGGGGTCGGTAAGACGCGATTGCCGATCGAGGCGGGCCGGAGTCTGCACGTTCCCGCCGACGGGATCTGGTTCGTGCCGCTCGAGACGGTGACTTCAACTGACCCGGTCCTCGACGCAGTGTCGACAGTGCTGGAGGTTGTCGGGGCCGACGCCAGGCGGTCGCTGGCAGACCGACTCCTCGATTCCGATCTCGTTCTCGTTCTCGACAACTGCGAACACCTCGACGACGAGTTCGCCGCGATGGTCGGTGAGCTGCTCGAGAGAGCGCCACGCGTTCGCTGCTTCGCGACGAGTCAACGCCCGCTCGGCATTCCCGGTGAGGCACAGTGGCCGCTCGGCCCACTGAACCGGCCTCAGGCCGTGAGTTGTTCATCGAACGAGCACGTGTGTGACACCGCACATGTCCTTCGACGACGCCGAACTTGTCAGGTTGTTCCGATTGATGGATCGTCGGTCACCTCGACTACTGATTCGGTTGTAGTCGACGTAGCGAGCGCCGCCGGCGCGACCGTCGACGACCTGACCGCGTAGTGCCCCGACCAAGCCTCGCCAACCACCACCGGGCCGACTTGATCCCGTTCTCGGCGGCGGGTTTCGTCTAGAGGGCAGCGATTGTGGGTATCGAAGCACCATGGCTGTTGTCCGACGAATCTCTGTTACGTGCTTAGCGCTCACCCTTGGAGTGGCCGTCAGCGGGGTCGGTGGTATCCAAGCCAGTGCTGCACAGGCACCGGTGGGTCTCGGCACGGCGGCCAGTTTCTCTGTTCTCGGCGGACAAACCGTCACGAACACCGGCCCATCGGTGATCACCGGCGGTATCGGGTTGAGCCCCGGGAGCGCCATCACCGGCTTCCCGCCGGGCACAGTCAACGGAACCATCCACGCCGCCGACGCCGTCGCGCTCCAAGCTGAAGCCGACCTCACCACCGCGTACAACGATGCCGCCAGTCGGTCAACCTCGGCTGCCATCAGCGCCGACCTCGGCGGACAGAGACTCCTGCCCGGCGTGTACACCGGTGGGACCCTCGGCCTGACCGGGACACTCACTCTCGACGCCCAGGGCGACCCTGACGCTGTGTTCGTCTTTCAAAGCGCGAGCACGCTGATCACAGCATCGTCAAGCAACGTTGTGATGGTCAATGGTGGTAACGCGTGCAGAGTGTTCTGGCAAGTCACCAGTTCCGCCACGCTCGGCACGAACTCGGTCTTCATCGGTACCGTCTTGGCGTTGACCTCGATCACCGCCACCACCGGGGCGGTGTTGTACGGACGGCTGCTCGCTCGTAATGGCGCGGTCACCCTCGACAACAACAAGATCAATCGGCCGAGCTGCACAAGCGGCACCTCAGCGACTGCACCCACCGGGCAACCGACAACTGGGCAACCGACAACTGGGGCCACGGGCGCTGGCGCCACGACATTGCCGGGCACCGGGCCGCGTCTCGTCACCGCCACAGGCATCCTCGCACTGCTCGCAGTCATTGCCGGCGGCCTGATGCTCGCGACGACACAGCGCCGACGACTGCGCTAACAGCGCAGGCCCATTACACGGCACGCGCCGGCACGCTCGAAGTCAAACCGATCGCCAACGCGCGGCACCGAACTCCGTGGTGAAGCCGACGTCCGGCGCGCCCAGATCAAGTAGGCGTATCGACGCTGTACCGTAGCTGGCGTGAGCGGCCGCCGTCGTCAGGTGGCTTCCTCGGCCGACCGTAAGCGGACGCGGATCGGTCAGGCCGTGCAGCTACCTTCGTCGGTCTCCTGGAAGAGCTGCGGCGCAGCGACTGCTGAGGTCGCGGTCTCGACGTTCCCGTGTGCTACCACCTGGCCGGTCGCAACGGCGTTGCGACTGGAGAATCGGTATGACATCTCTGCGGAACCGCTTGGGCACTCAGCAACGGCTGCGGTGACAGTCCCTTCCTGCACCGTGGTAGCACCGGCACCGTTGATGGCGATCCGGACCGTGACGGTGGTCCCATCGGAGAGCGGAACAGAGGCTTTCGCCGCCTCGGCCGCCGACCTCGACCAGATCGTCGAGCGGTTCGCTGACTCGGTGCGGGGCGCCCTCGTCGAAGTCGGCCGATCCTGAGTACGGAATTCGGCGTGGCCAACTCGACCTTTGTCGCTCACAGGTCGCTCAGCGACCTCCCAGCGACAAAGTTCCGGTACCGACACCGAAGTGGGGCAGCCCAGTAGGTTCTGGCGCTACTTCTTCCCGATCGGAGTCGGGGCGACCGTGGCGCGGATCTCCATCTGGCGATGGGGCTCCAGCCAGGGGCTCTTGGCGCCACCGTCCGGTTCGCCCCACAGAACCGAGACGCGTGTCCCCGGCGTGGCGTACTCGGGCTCGACGACTGCGAGCGAGAGCATCGCCCGCTCGTTCCAGAT
>JBDTRP010000138.1:0-29143 GCA_039931555.1 Ilumatobacteraceae bacterium
CCGCCGATCGAAGTGCAGTTGATGGACGTCAGCCCGAAGCAGATCGTCTCGGTCGCCACGGCACTGATCCCGTTCCTCGAGCACGACGACGCCAACCGCGCCCTGATGGGCGCCAACATGCAGCGCCAGGCAGTTCCGCTGGTGCGCGCCGAGGCGCCGTACATCGGTACCGGTATCGAGGACCGTGCAGCGCGTGATGCTGCCGACCTGATTCAGGCCACCGGCGACGGTGAGGTCATCGAGGTCAGCGGTTCGTCGATCACGGTGATGTACAAGGCACCAGCCGAAGGCCAGGCCAGCGGCAAGCGGGTCTACCCGCTCAGCAAGTTCCGCCGCAGCAACCAGGACACGTGCATCAACCACCGTGCTCTGGTGAAGGAAGGCGACAAGGTCGTCAAGGGCACGATCATCGCCGACGGTCCTTCGACCGACCACGGCGAGTTGGCGCTCGGCAAGAACCTGCTCGTCGCCTTGATGCCGTGGGAGGGCTACAACTTCGAGGACGCGATCATCCTCAGCGAGCGTCTGGTGAAAGACGACGTGCTGACCTCGATCCACATCCACGAGCATGAAGTCGATGCCCGCGACACCAAGCTGGGCCCGGAGGAGATCTCGCGAGACATCCCCAACCTCAGCGACGACATCTTGCGCGATCTCGACGACCGCGGCATCATCCGCGTCGGCGCCGAAGTCGGCCCTGGCGACGTGCTGGTCGGCAAGGTCACCCCGAAAGGTGAGACCGAGCTGACGCCGGAAGAGCGTCTGCTGCGGGCGATCTTCGGTGAGAAGGCGCGCGAAGTGCGCGACACATCGCTGAAGGTCCCTCACGGCGAGAGCGGCAAGGTCATCGACGTCAAGGTCTTCACCCGTGAAGACGGCCATGAACTGCCGCCCGGCGTCAACGAGCTCGTCCGGGTCTATGTCGCCCAGAAGCGCAAGATCTCGGTCGGCGACAAGTTGGCCGGCCGTCACGGCAACAAGGGCGTCATCTCCAAGATCCTCCCGATCGAAGACATGCCGTACATGGCCGATGGCACCGCCGTCGACATCATCCTCAACCCGCTCGGCGTGCCGAGCCGCATGAACGTCGGCCAGGTGCTGGAAGCGCACCTCGGCTACGCAGCCCGTTGGGGTTGGACCGACGCCAAGAACGGCAAGGTCATCGGTGATGCGCCGATCCGCGGCACCGAGTCGAAGACCCGGCCCAACACCAAGCCGAGCACCTTCATCGCCACACCGGTGTTCGACGGCGCGCACTGGGACGAGGAAGAGGCAGCCGGCAAGCACCCGACGATCCAGTCGATCTTCGAGAACCTCAACCCCGAGGGCGTCGACGGTGTGCGCATGATCCAGCTCGACGGCAAGACACCGTTGCGCAACGGCCGAACGGGCGAGTTGTACGACAACCCGGTCACCGTCGGCTACATGTACATCTTGAAGCTGGCCCACCTGGTCGACGACAAGATCCACGCCCGCTCCACCGGCCCGTACAGCATGATCACCCAGCAGCCGTTGGGTGGTAAGGCGCAGTTCGGTGGCCAGCGCTTCGGTGAGATGGAAGTGTGGGCCCTCGAGGCCTACGGCGCGGCGTACTGCTTGCAGGAGCTGTTGACCATCAAGTCCGACGACGTGCTCGGTCGAGTCAAGGTGTACGAGGCGATCGTCAAGGGCGAGAACATCCCCGAGCCCGGCATCCCCGAGAGCTTCAAGGTGCTCATGAAGGAGATGCAGGCACTGTGCCTCAACGTCGAGGTACTCGCCGACGACGGTTCCGAGATCGAGATGCGCGAGATGGACGAAGACGTCTTCCGCACCGCCGAGGAACTGGGCATCGACATCAGCCGCAACGAGCGCGGCACCGACGAAGACGACCGCGAGCGCGAGGCACGACGTGCCGCCCGCAACGCCAGCTACTGATACTGAAAACGCACGAGACGAAGAACCGAGAGAACCATGCTTGATGTGAACATGTTCGACCAGCTGAAGATCGGGTTGGCCACGGCCGACCAGATCCGCCTGTGGTCCCACGGTGAAGTGAAGAAGCCCGAGACGATCAACTACCGCACACTGCGTCCCGAGAAGGACGGCCTGTTCTGCGAGAAGATCTTCGGGCCGACCCGCGACTGGGAGTGCTACTGCGGCAAGTACAAGCGCGTGCGTTTCAAGGGCATCATCTGCGAGCGTTGTGGCGTCGAGGTCACCCGCTCGAAGGTCCGCCGCGAGCGCATGGGCCACATCGAGCTCAGCGCCCCCGTCGTGCACATCTGGTACCTCCGCGGTACGCGTAGCTGGTTGGCGTACCTGCTGGCCGGCATCGAGCCGAAGGAAGAGCTGAAGGCCAAGCAGCTCGAGAAGGTCATCTACTTCGCCGCCAACCTGGTCACCTGGGTCGACGAGGATGCCCGTCACGAGAACCTCGGCAACCTCGAGGCCGAGTACATCGAAGAGCGCGAGGCCATCCGCAAGGAGCTCGATCTCGCCATCGATCGTCGCATCAAGGATGCCGAGACCGAGGCCGAGAAGGCCGAGTCCGAAGGCGCCGACGCCCGCAAGGCGCGCAACGCCCTCGACAAGGAGCTCACCAGCATCCGCGAGCGCTACGAGATGGAACTCGATCTCCTGGCCCGCACGTGGGACGAGTTCAAGAGCCTGCACAGCCGTCTGATCATCGACGACGAACTGCTGTGGCGTGAGCTGCGCGACCGCTACGGCGACTACTTCGAAGGCGGCACCGGCGCCGACTCGATCAAGTCCTTGATCGATCGCATCGACTTCGACGTCGAAGAGGTCAAGCTGCGCGCTGCCATCGATCACACCGCCAGCGGCCGTAAGCCGCTGTCGGCTCAGCGTCGCCAAAAGGCCATCAAGCGCCTGAAGATCGTCGCCTCGTTCAACCAGCGCGACGACCACGGTCGTCGCCTCAACGACCCGAAGGCCATGATCCTCGACGTCGTGCCGGTGATCCCGCCGGAACTGCGCCCGATGGTGCAGCTCGACGGTGGCCGTTTCGCCACCAGCGACCTCAACGACCTGTACCGCCGCGTGATCAACCGCAACAACCGACTGAAGCGCCTGCTCGATCTCGGTGCACCCGAGATCATCGTCAACAACGAGAAGCGCATGCTGCAAGAGGCCGTCGACGCGTTGTTCGACAACGGTCGTCGTGGACGTCCCGTGACCGGGCCGGGCAACCGCCCACTGAAGTCGCTGTCCGACATGTTGAAGGGCAAGCAGGGTCGCTTCCGTCAGAACCTGCTCGGCAAGCGCGTCGACTACTCCGGCCGTTCGGTCATCGTGGTCGGCCCGACGCTCAAGCTGCACCAGTGCGGCCTGCCGAAGCTGATGGCGCTCGAGCTGTTCAAGCCGTTCGTCATGAAGCGCCTCGTCGACCTCGAGCTGTCGCAGAACATCAAGTCGGCCAAGCGCATGGTCGAGCGTCGTCGTCCGCAGGTGTGGGACGTGCTCGAAGATGTCATCAAGGAGCACCCCGTTCTGTTGAACCGTGCACCGACCCTGCACCGTCTCGGCATCCAGGCGTTCGAGCCGGTGCTGGTCGAGGGCAAGGCCCTGCAGATCCACCCGTTGGTCTGCACCGCCTTCAACGCCGACTTCGACGGTGACCAGATGGCCATCCACGTGCCGCTGTCGGCCGAGGCTCAGGCCGAGGCCCGCGTGCTCATGCTCAGCGCCAACAACATCTTGTCGCCGGCATCGGGCCGCCCGATCGTGACGCCTTCGCAGGACCTCATCATCGGTGGCTACTACCTCAGCGAGATCATGGACGACTCCAAGGGCACCGGTCGAGTGTTCCGCCACACCTGGGAGGTGTTGCGCGCCGTCGACGAGGGCACGCTCAACCTGCACTCGCTCATCACGCTGCGTCGTCCGGCGATCGGCGGCCGTCCGGCCGACACCTTCGAAACGACCGCTGGTCGTCTGCTGTTCGAAGAAGCCTTGCCGGCCGACTACACACTGCGCTTCGGTCACATCGACCATCTGGTGAAGAAGAAGGAGATGGGTGTGATCGTCGAGCGACTCAGCGATCACTACCCCAAGTCCGCGGTTGCCGCAGCCCTCGACGCGCTCAAGAACGTGTGCTATCGCTACGCGTCGCAGAGCGGTCTGACCGTGTCGATCGACGACGTCAAGACCCCGAAGGCCAAGAAGGCGCTGCTCGACGAGTACGAGGCTCGCGCCGACAAGGTCGAGAACCAGTTCCGCCGCGGCATCATCACCGACGGCGAGCGCCGTCAGCAAGAAGTCCGCATCTGGACCGACGCCACCGCCGAGGTGCAGAAGGCGATGGAGTTGGAGTTCAAGGCGCAGCGGTTCAACCCGATCGACATGATGGTCGGCTCGGGTGCCCGCGGCAACATGACCCAGATGCGTCAGATCGCCGGTATGCGTGGCCTCGTGGCCAACCCTCGTGGCGACATGATCCCGCGCCCGATCAAGAAGAACTTCCGTGAGGGCCTCGAAACCCTCGAGTACTTCATTGCAACGCCTGGCGCCCGTAAGGGCTTGGTCGACACGGCGCTTCGTACCGCAGACTCCGGGTACCTCACCCGTCGTCTGGTCGACGTTGCCCAGGAACTGATCGTGCGCGAGCCCGACTGCGGCAGCAGCCTCGGTCTGTGGCTCGAGCATGTTGCTCCTGACACGGCCAACAAGCGTGCCTACCTGGAGACCAAGCTGTTCGGTCGTGCGTTGTCGCAAGACGTCACGCTCACCGACGGACGGTTGATCCCCCGGAACACCATCATCGGCGACATCGACATGGCTGCACTGCGTGACGATCCCAAGGTCAACCGCGTTCGCATCCGTTCGGTGCTGACGTGTGACGCCGAGCTGGGCGTGTGCGCGCTGTGCTACGGCCGTTCGCTGGCCACCGGCAAGTCGATCGAGCTCGGTGAGGCTGTCGGCGTCATCGCCGCCCAGTCGATCGGTGAGCCCGGCACGCAGCTGACCATGCGTACGTTCCACACCGGTGGTGTTGCTGGTAAGGACATCGCCGGCGGTCTGCCCCGCGTCGTCGAGCTGTTCGAGGCTCGCACGCCTCGTGGCTCGGCCCGCCTGGCTCGCGCCACCGGCGTGGTGCGCATCGGCGACGACGAGGGCAAGGGAATCCCTGTCACCGTCATCGACGATCAAGGCGAAGAGCACCTCGTGATCCTCCCGACCGGTAGCCGGGCAATCGTCACCGATGGCCAGGACATCAAGGCCGGCGAGCCGATCACCGACGGTCCTTTCGACCCGAAGGAGATCATGGAGATCAAGGGCATCCGCGAGACCCAGACGTACCTCGTCGAAGAGGTCCAGAAGGTGTACCGCGACCAGGGTGTGTCGATCAGCGACAAGCACATCGAGCTGATCGTGCGCCAGATGACCCGCCGCATCGGCGTGCAGGAGCCCGGCGACACGTCGTTCCTGCCCGGCGAGCGTGCCGATGCCAAGGTCTTCCGCGACACCAACCGCCGAATGGTCGAAGACGGCAAGAAGCCGGCCGAGGGTCGTCCCGAGCTCATGGGCATCACCAAGGCCTCGTTGGCGACCGAGTCGTGGTTGTCGGCGGCGTCGTTCCAAGAGACCACCCGCGTGTTGACCGAAGCCGCCATCGACGGCAAGGGCGACAACCTGATCGGCCTCAAGGAGAACATCATCATCGGCAAGCTGATCCCAGCCGGTTCGGGCATGATGCGCTACCGCGAGTTCGACGTGAAGGCCCCGGAGTATCAGCCGATGGCCTACTTCTCCAGCGATGTCGATGAGGACCCGGCGGCATGGTTGAGCAACATCCACGGCACCTACTCCACCGACGCAGTGCCAGGTGAACCAGTAGAGGCGTAAGAACGCCGCCCGATTGGTTTTTGGGGGATCAATGCGCGTGTGAGTCGGATGTCGCGTGGGTGGCGCGCTTGGGCTCAGGCGACTCGGGAGTTGCGTTCGCTTGGGGTGAGGGCTTCGGCGAGCCAGCGGTCGGCGTCTTCCCAGGCGTCGGGGTGGGCGTCTTGCCAACGCTTGTTGCCCTTCGCGCTCCAGCCCGTCGAGCCGATCGAGTAGACGTTCGGCACCAGCTCCTTCCAGTCGAGGCTCGACAGGTCGTCGGGCACATTGACGGCTGGGCGGTCGCTCCACGGGCGACCACCTCGGCGCCGTTCGACCTCCGGCCACGTGGGGGCTTCCTCGACCGCAGCGGGAGCAGGAGCCTCCACTTCGACAGCTTCCTCGACCGCTTCTTCGACCGCTTCTTCGACCGCTTCCACGACCTCCTCTTGGAATTGCTCGAGGAAATGGTCGTGGAGTTGCTCCTCGAGCTGTTCGTCGAACTGCTCCTCGAACTCGGGTTCGAACTCGCGGTCGAACACCGTGGCGAAGGTGGTCTCGAACTCTGGTTCGAACTCCTCCTC
The DNA here is from genome assembly GCA_039931555.1 of Ilumatobacteraceae bacterium. Lineage (GTDB taxonomy): Bacteria > Actinomycetota > Acidimicrobiia > Acidimicrobiales > Ilumatobacteraceae > JAENVT01. The sequence goes on from JBDTRP010000138.1 coordinate 6,408, forward strand.
GAACGTGGCGGGCACAGGAAGCGCCTCGGGATCGGGCAGCGGTGTCCACACGGCGACGTCGGCGGCCACGAGCTCCGGCATGTCGTCGTCAAGGTCGTCGGTGTCGTCCATGGTCGCGGCGCCTTCGACGACCTTGGCCGGCCGGTAGTGGCGGTACAACTGGCGCGCCGACTTCCAGAAGATGGTCACGGATGTGGCGAGTGACAGCAGCATCCACGGCCACCCCAACGCCGTGCCTTCGACCAGCGACTGGATCCACCACGTCGTCGACACGACGAATGCAGCCGCCAGACCGCAACCGGTCACGACACGGATCGGGCTGGTGCGGTCCATATCGTTGGCGAGCAACCCGGGCACGAACAGCGGCGTCAGGGCCATCGAGGCCAGGTCGAGGTGGTTGGTGACGCGCGAACTGAAGAACGAGGGCCCGATCCACAGCAAGGTCCACGAGAGCATCGACGACGTCAACAGCATCGCCGAGAACTTGCGTCGGCCGAAGAGGATCAAGACGTTCATCAGCACGTAGCGAACGATCACGAACGTCACGAACGCGATGGCGAACGCAACTGCGACCTGATACGGGTCGCCCATGAACATACCGATGTACGCCGCGCCGACGAAGCCGCCGGCTTTGAGGTTGTAGTTGTGCGCGACGCCGAACGAACCGAGCGCCGAGAGCAACACCGCAGTCGGGATCCAGTGGTCGGCGATCGACATCGTGCCGAAGCCCGCGAGCGGAGCCAGATCGTTGACGCCCTTCAACTTGAGCAGAAGTGCAAGCGCGATCGGCAATGACACGAGCACGCCGGCCAACAGCACGGCCTTGGTCGTGCGCTTGATCCCTTGGCGACCCATGTCGTGAGCGATGAGCGCGGGCACCACGTAGCCGGCACCGACGAAGAGGGGGATGTTGCTCTCCCACAACCATGGGCCGGACGGGGTGAGTTTGAGCATCGCGGTCTGGATCGAGATCGAGATCAACGCCATCAGGGTGAACTTGGTGCGGCCGTAGAGCATGAAGTGCTTCCGTAGGAAGTGGTTCATGATCGCGTACGACAGCAGTGCGTTCACGAAGGTGGCGACGATCACCATGGGGTACACCAGGAACACCGCGATGTAGCCGGGCACCACGATCGACCCGGTTGTCAGGTGCAGGCGCTCGTAGAGCATCATCGACACGCAGATCCCGAGAACGAACGCGAACCGCACGATCTCCGACGAGAAGAGATAGTCGTGCACTAGTCGGCCTCGGTCGACGCTGACTCGTCGACCCACGGCTCGGCGATGTTCTCGAAGTAGTCGAGCATCATCTCCGCTTGATGTGTGTGGATGTTGACGAAGCCGACGACGAGCACGTGTGGGGTCGGCATCTGACCGATCATCCGATCGACGATCGTCTCGACCGGTGGGCTATGGGTGTCGCCGAGGTTGATGATGTGATCGAGCGGATAGCCGTTCTGCACGAGCAGATCGGTGACCAGACCCTCGAAGGCTCCGAACGTGACGAGGCGCATGAAGTCGAGGTCTTGCACGGCGACCTCGGCGAATTGGACGGCGCGGCGTTCACGATCGGTTCGGTTGTTGAGGATCCCGACCGTCGTGGTCTCGGGGGTCATGTACGGGACGAGCTTCTCCATCGCCACGGTCATCGACTCGCGATCGTTGACGGCGAACAGGTTGGCCCACGTTACCCGTTTGCCGAGGATCGTCAACTCCTTCATCCGCAACACGCCCGGATCCGGGTCGGCGGCCCACATGCCACGGAAGGCAACATCGCGAGGGACGCCGGCGAGCTCGGCGACGGCCAATGCAATGGCGACGTTCTCCTTGAAGGCGATGTAGTCGAACTTCTCCAACTCCTCGTCGGTCACCCACTCGGGGTCGGCGACGATCAGGCGACTGCCGCGCTTGGCGGCAACCTCCTCCATGATCGGCACGATCAGCGGGTTGCGCTCGGACGTGATCAACACACCGTTGTACGGGCACGTGTTGAGCAGCGACCGGGCGATCTCCGGCAGCGTCTCACCCATCACGTCCTGGTGATCCTCGCGGACGTTCGTGATCACGCCGATGTTCGAGCGCACGATCATCTTCTCGCTGACGGCCTGGTATTGCGGCTTCAGTGCCATGCACTCGATGACCAGGGCGCGCACGTCCCCGTGGACGTACTTCTTGGTCACCTCGATCTGTTCGAGGATCGTCGGCGCCGCCTTGCGCTCGATCGGTTCGTCGACGCCATCGCGGTTGATGACGGCGGCGGCAGTGCCTGTCGACTTCGCCACGGTGACGATTCCGCCCTCGCGCAACAGCCCGGCGATGATGCGCGAGACCGTCGATTTGCCACGGATTCCGTTGACGTGGATGCGGAAATCGAGCTTGTTGATCCGCCGGCGGTGCGCGAGCGATTCGCGCCCCCAACGCGCCAGAAGCGCGAGGCACACGATGTACCCGCCGATGACTGCCAATGGCATGTCGATTTCATCGGCATTCTTGACAGTTTCCTGAAGGTGCCCGGGTGGGTAATTTCCGATCAAAAGTGTGTCATAACCAGGAAAGTTGATCCGACGGGGAGGCGCGTGTTGCCCCTTTCACCCGCCGCCTCTAACATTGCAGGGTCCTGCGTTGGATCACCCGGCGCGCTAGTTGACAATACGTTCGCAAAGGTAGACGCGTGCCCACCATTCAGCAGCTCGTCCGGCAAGGTCGCAGCACCAAATTTTCCAAGACGAAGACGCCCGCCCTGAAAGGGTCGCCGCAGCGTCGTGGTGTCTGCACCCGTGTGTACACCAACACGCCAAAGAAGCCGAACTCGGCCATGCGCAAGGTCGCTCGCGTGCGTCTGACCAGCGGTGTAGAGGTCACGGCGTACATTCCAGGTGAGGGTCACAACCTGCAGGAACACTCGATCGTGCTGGTCCGTGGCGGCCGTGTCCGCGACCTTCCCGGTGTGCGTTACAAGATCATTCGTGGCGCGCTCGACGCCGCCGGCGTGAAGAACCGCAAGCAAGCCCGCAGCCGGTATGGCGCAAAGCTCCAGAAGTAAGGATTGTTGACCCATGCCTCGTAAAGGACCTGCACAGCGTCGCGAATTGACTCCCGACCCCATCTATCGTTCACTGCTCGTCGCCCAGATCGTCAACAAGGTGATGTTGCACGGCAAGCGTTCGGTCGCCGAAAAGATCGTCTACGACGCGCTGAAGATCGTCGAAGAGAAGTCGGGCGCCGAGCCGATTGCCACACTGAAGCGGGCGCTCGACAACATCAAGCCCCCGTTGGAAGTGAAGAGCCGCCGTGTCGGTGGCGCGACGTACCAGGTGCCGATGGAAGTTCGCCCACGCCGGGCCTCGACACTGGCCATCCGCTGGCTGGTCGATTTCAGCCGGGCGCGTCGCGAGAAGACCATGGCCGAGTGCCTGGCCGGCGAGCTGCTCGATGCCGGTAACGGCTTGGGCGCATCGATCAAGCGTCGAGACGACATGCAGAAGATGGCCGAGAGCAACAAGGCCTTCGCTCACTATCGCTGGTAGTCGAGCGGCCGGTACGCTGGCGAACGGGCACGGAGGAGGCTGTCATGGTTCCGAAAGCTGCCATTTTCAAGATCGTCACGCGATTTCATCGCATCGTCTTCGACGTGACCAACGGCAAGATCACGGGTAAGGCCAGCGGCATGCCCGTGGTGAAGCTCACCACGGTCGGGTGCAAGTCGGGTCAGCGGCGCACGACGATGTTGACCAGTCCGCTGGTCGAGGGCGACAACGTCACGCTGGTGGCCTCGTACGGGGGCGACGACCGCGACCCGGCCTGGTTCTCGAACCTCGTTGCCAACCCCGATGTCGAGATCGTCATGAGCGGCTCGCACCGTCAGATGCTCGCCCGGGTGACCGACGGCGACGAGCGCACACGGCTGTGGGAGGCGTTGACCGCCAAGCACGCCAACTACGCCGGATACCAGCGCAAGACGCAACGCCAGATACCGGTCGTCGTGCTCGAACCGCGCCGCTAGCCGGCTGCGTCGGGCGGCGGGCACTGGTTGCCGTCGCCGAGGTCTTGCACGGTCGCGGCTTCGCCGACCTTCCAATCCGTGCCGTCGAAGTACATCGCCTGCTTCTCGCGCACGCTGATGATCTTGTCGTTGAGCACCGTTGGGTTGCCGCTGCTGTCGACCGGGCCGAGCAGGATCGACGCGTCGTACCAGCACGAGAAGGTGATGGCGCTCGTCGGGTCCTCGAGGGCGACTGATTGGGTGACGATGTAGGAGCCGCGCAGGTCGGTGGCCAAGTACTCGCCGCGCGCTGCAAGACCTTGGAAGTAGACCGTGCCCTGCCCGACCGCCGTGCCGCGCGAGCTGTGGAAGTCGGCAGCGTGGCACGTCGCCGGCGCTTGGCCGCACGCCATGTAGGCGGTGAAGAAATCCTGGATGCCCTGCTTGATCGCCTGCTCGGCCGCCGGGTCGAGCGGGGCCGGGATCGTGGATGCGACGGTCGTCTGCCCGACAACAGTGGGCGGCGGGGCCGGGCCCGCTGCGGGTGCCGCCGTCGTCGATGTCGACTGGCTCGAGTTCGTTCCTGACGGGATCGAGCCGGATGAGTCCGACGTCGCGTCCGCACATCCGGTGGACGCCGAGACGACCAGCGCTGCAACGATCCACCGTCCGGCTGATCTCGGCGGGCGTCGGGTCACCGCCCTATTCAAGCAGGCCCGCAAGCGAGTCGTCCGGCGTGGTCTCGGCACGTCGAACCTGCTCGTGCACCACCCTCGGCTTGACCGCGTCGAGCCGGGTCGGCTGCTTGCACAGCCAGTCGCGAAGGTCGTGTTGGGTGCGTACGTGCACCTCGGCAGGGCGGCTCAGTGTCTGCATCGTCGCCGCACCGATCAGCACCAGCATCGATTGCACCGTCACGTCGAACCCGCACATCTCGGTCAGCACACGACTGGAGCGCCGTGCCTCGAAGCGTGTCTCGCGCAGGCGCTCGCTGTCTCGACCATTGATGGTCACGGTGTGTTCGCTGACCCAGACCTTCGCCCCCGGCTGATGTTCGAGGTAGATCGCGTAGACCCCGCCCGGCCCGATCACGACATGGTCGATCGGGCGGTCGTTGAGACCGAACTCCCCGACGCCGACGGCGTGCAGGACGAACCACCCGGCCGGCAGGTCGTCGAGCTCGTGACCAATCCGTTGCTCTTCCTTGGCAGCAGCGTGCTCGGCTCGTTCGCTGCGACTGCTGAGGCGTTTGGCGGTGCTCAACAGCGCGGCGGCCGAGCGTCGTGGCCTCGCTGCTCCGTGTGCCGTTTCGGTCCGGTTCGTACCGGCGACGACCAGGTCGGCAAGGCTCGGGGCCGGCCATGGTGATGTTGTCGGCACCACTGTCATACGTCAGTATCGGCGCGGTGGTCGCGTCGCGTGAGTGCTCAATCGTGCCAATTCTGCGCCGACGCGCACACCAACGCGGTTAGATCTGACGCATTCGACCATAGCCGTTGCCGCGGATGCGGATGTCGTACTGCCGCTGCTCCCAGTGCATCCCCATGAAGGTCATCTCCATGTTGATCTGGCCCGAGAGCTCGGCTGAGTTCCCGACCGGCACGGCGTCGCCGAAGTTTCCGGTGACGGTGAAGTTCGTTCCGGCGCTCGAGTAGTCGAGCACAGCCCACAAATAGGCATCGTGCAGGTACAGACCGGGGTGCTCGGTCGATGTGCCGCCGAACTGCCAGATCACGCCGAGTCGCAGGCTGCACCCCGACGACGCGCCGAGCCACTCCCTGGCGTTGTTGGTCATGTTGACCCCGAGGGTCAGGGTGCCCTCCTGGGCGTTGGTCCAGTCCAGTTGGCCGGGCTGAGCGCCTTGGGGACAGGCGAATGCCCGCGTGCCCATCGCCTGGCTCTGGCCGTTGCCGAACAACGTGGCAACGTCTTTGACTGCGTTCCAGACATCTCCTATGTCGCCCACGTCAGGTGCCTTCCTGGTTCTGGTTGTCGTTGTTGTTGTTGTTGTTGTTGTTGTCGGTGCCGCCACCCGTCGCTTGCGAGTCGTCCAGGACCTCGTCCTGCTCGGCGTACGAGTAGTCGTCCTCCACCGCGTCGTAGTTCGGCTCGAAGTACGGCTTCAGTCGCTCGTCGATGAGTGACTCGTCGCCAGGTTCGACACCGCTGTCGTTCACCGGCGTCAGCTCCTCTGCCGAGACCTCGCCGCCCGTGTTGTCGTTGCCCCCGGCGTTGGCGTTGTCATTGGCGCCTTCGACGAGTTGCCAGTTCTCACCGTCCCACCAGTACTGGCCATCTTCGGATAGCTGCGCTCCTTCTGGCACGTTGCTCATCTTGTCTCCTTCCACATGGGGATTGATGCGCGGAGGGCTGAACACCGAGCACGCGTCATGCATGGTGCCCCGCTCTGTGCGCGCCGTGTTGCCTGAACAGGTTGCCTACACAGGCGGTTCGTCGCTCTACGATGACGGCCATGTGCCGCAACATCACCACGCTGCGTGGACTGGAGCCGCTGGCCACGCCACAAGAGATCGAAGCTGCCGCTCGTCAATATGTGCGAAAGATCAGCGGCGTGCAGAAGACGTCGACGGCCACGGAGGCCGCGTTCGAACGAGCAGTCCTCACGATCACCCAAGCCTCGACGCAGCTGCTTCGTGAACTGCCCCCACGTAAGCAGCCACCGCCGACCCTGCCACCCCTCCGCCGGATCACGTTGGCCAAAGCCGCAACGGTCAGCTGACCTCCAGCGCACACGCCTACAGCGGCGCGACCCGGTCGAACCACGGGTGGGCTTGCTCGAGCTGCGCGGCGAGTTGCAGCAGCAGTGCCTCGTCGCCCGCACGGGCCATGAAGTGGGCGCCGATCGGCAGGCCGCCGGCGTTCCAATGCAGCGGGATGGACATCGCCGGCTGACCGGTGCCGTTGGCGAGAGCGGTGAACGGCGAGTAGGCGAGCACGCCGTTCGGGCCCATGCGGTAGTCGACGAAGTCGTCGTTGTCGGGCTGGAACCGACCGATCTCGGCCGGCGGCTCGGCGAGCGTCGGTGTCAAGAGCATGTCGAACCCACGCTCGTCGGCCAGGAACCGGGCCATGTGGCGGCCGATCTCGTGCACGGTGTTGACGGCATCGAGGTAGTCGCCACCGGAGATCGTCCGGCCGAGGGCGACAGCACCGCGCGTGACACCGTCGAGTTCGTCGCGACGGATTGCACGGCCCAGCTCGGCCGCACGAGAGCGGACAGTGAGCTCGGTGCCGCAGGCGACGATGTCGGTCCAGGCGCGCATGAACCGATGGATGTCGACGGCCGGGTCGGCCTCGACCATCTCGTGGCCGAGTTGTGCGCACAGCGCCGCCGTATGGTCGATCGCCGCGCGGCAATCGGGGTGAACTGGATCACCGGTGAACGACACGTGCGAGCAGGCGATTCGCAGCGGCCTCGGAGCAGCGCGGATCGCGTCGAGCAACGTTGCCTCCAGTGGCGGGGCGTAGTACGGCGCGCCGATGTCAGTGCCGTGCGTCGCGTCGATCAACGCCGCGGTGTCGCGCACCGTACGGGTCAGGAACCCGTCGATGGCCATGCCTGCCCAACCCTCGCCAGAGGACGGACCGTCAGGCAGGCGGGCCCGGGTCGGCTTGAGGCCGAACAGCCCGCACGACGAGGCCGGGATGCGAACCGACCCGCCCCCGTCGCTGCCGTGGGCGATCGGCACGACACCGGCCGCCACCGCGGCCGCTGATCCGGCCGACGACCCACCCGCGACGTGGTGCAGGTTCCAGGGATTGCGGGTGGGTCGGCCGTAGGCGGCCCCTTCCGCGGTCGGCCCGATACCGAATTCAGGGCTGGTGGTGCGGGCGAACGTGACCAACCCGGCACGCTCGATGCGGGTGAACAGCTCGCTGTCGACCGAATACCGGTAGCCCCGGTAGATCCGCGAGCCCATGCTGGTGGGGAAGTCGACGGCGTCGCAGCCGAGGTCCTTGATCAGGAACGGAACGCCGGTGAACGGGCCGTTCGGCAAGCCGGCGGCGATCGCCCGGCGGGCTCGTTCGGCCTGCATGAAGACCACGGCGGCAATCTGGTGGTCGGTGGCCCCCACCCGGTTCAGTGCCAGGTCGAGCAACTCCTCGGCATGGACCTGCTTCGACCTCACCAGCTCAGCGAGGCCGAGGGCGTCGAATCCGCGGTACTCGTCGTGGCGCATTCCGGCCACCGTAACCCGGTCACGGTCCGCGCAATCGCAAGCACAGCGCCGATATCATTGAACACCGTGCCTACGGCCGATCGGCCCTGCGTACCCCCACACGCAATGACGCAACCTGACTGCAAGACCCAGAGAGAGAAGTAGAGAGATGGCTCAGCGCGAATTCCCACTCGAGCGCACCCGCAACATCGGCATCATGGCCCACATCGACGCGGGCAAGACCACCACGACCGAGCGCATCCTCTACTACACCGGCAAGAGCTACAAGATCGGCGAGGTCCACGACGGCGCGGCGACCATGGACCACATGGCGCAGGAGCAAGAGCGCGGCATCACGATCACCTCGGCGGCGACAACCTGCATCTGGAACAACCACCGCATCAACATCATCGACACTCCCGGCCACGTCGACTTCACGATCGAGGTCGAGCGGTCGCTGCGCGTGCTCGACGGCGCGGTCACGGTGTTCGACTCCGTCGCCGGCGTCGAGCCGCAGACCGAGACGGTGTGGCGCCAGGCCAACAAGTACAAAGTGCCGCGCATGTGCTTCGTCAACAAGATGGATCGCATCGGCGCCGACTTCTACCGCACCGTGGCGATGGTCAAGGATCGTCTGCAGGCCACACCTGCGGTCATCCACCTGCCGGTTGGCGCCGGTGGTCCTGAGTCCAACAAGCCGTTCGTCGGCCTGATCGACCTCGTCAAGATGAAGGCGCTGATCTGGCACGACGAAGAGCTCGGCGCCAAGTGGGACGAAGTCGAGATCCCGGCAGACATGGCCGAGCAGGCCGCCGAGTACCGCGAACTGTTGCTCGAGACCATCGCAACCAGCGACGACCATCTGATGGAGAAGTACCTCGCCGGCGAAGACGTGACCGAACAAGAGATCAAGGTCGCCTTGCGCGCCGGCACGCTGGCGTTCGACTTCGTGCCGATCTTGTGTGGTTCGGCATTCAAGAACAAAGGCGTCCAGCCGATGCTCGACGCTGTCATCGACTTCCTCCCGAGCCCTCTCGACATCCCGCCGACGCAGGGCACCAAGCCGAACCACGAAGAAGAGATCCTCTACCGCAAGCCGTCGATCGACGAGCCGTTCGCCGCGCTGGCGTTCAAGATCGTCGCCGACCCGTTCGGCAAGCTGACCTACTTCCGCGTGTACTCCGGCCAGATCAACAAGGGCGACGAGGTCTACAACTCGACCAAGGAACGCCGCGAGCGCCTCGGCCGGATCCTGCTCATGCACGCCAATCAGCGCGAAGACCTCGACGTGGCGATGGCGGGCGACATCGTTGCCGGCCTCGGCTTCAAGGACACGACGACCGGCGACACGCTGTGCGACCGCAGCAACGCGATCATCCTCGAGCGGATGATCTTCCCCGAGCCGGTCATCCATGTGGCCATCGAGCCGAAGACCAAAGACGACCAGGACAAGCTGGGCAAGGCCCTCAAGTCGCTCAGCGACGAGGACCCGACCTTCCGTGTTCGCACCGACGAAGAGACCGGCCAGACCGTGATCTCCGGCATGGGCGAGCTGCACCTCGAGATCCTCGTCGATCGCATGCAGCGCGAGTTCGGCGTGGTGGCAACCGTCGGCAAGCCGCAGGTGGCCTACCGCGAGACGATCACCAAGATGGTCGAGTCGGTCGAGTACCGGCACATCAAGCAGTCGGGAGGTTCCGGCCAGTTCGCGGTCGTCAAGATCACGCTGGAGCCGAATCCGGGCAAGGGCTACGAGTTCGTCGACAAGATCAGCGGTGGCAAGATCCCGCGCGAGTACATCAACCCGACGAACCAGGGCATGCAGCAGGCACTCGATTCGGGTGTGCTGGCCGGCTACCCCACGGTCGACGTCAAGGCCACGCTGGTCGACGGTCAGTACCACGACGTCGACTCGTCGGAGATGGCGTTCAAGATCGCCGGCCAGATGGCGTTCAAGAAGGCCGCCGAGATGGCCAAGCCGGTGCTGCTCGAACCGATCATGGGCATCGAGGTGGTCACGCCCGAGGACTACATGGGCGACGTGATGGGCGACCTGTCGAGTCGGCGTGGCCGGATCGAAGGCATGGAAGCCCGCGGCAACACCCAGGTGATCAAGGCCCAGGTGCCACTGTCGGAGATGTTCGGCTACTCGACCGATCTGCGGTCGCGTACCCAGGGCCGAGCTACCTACACCATGCAGTTCGCCCAGTACATGGAAGTGCCGCCGAACATCGCCAGCGACATCGTCAAGCGCGTTCGCGGCGAATAGGGAGCCCGATGATCAAGCACCTCGTACTCGTGTCCGTGCTGGGCCTCGGCTTCACCGCGTGTGGCAGCAGCGACAGCGTCGCCGCAACCGCTGCGAAGGGTGATGCCTTCTGCAAGTCGGCCGAGACGGCGAAGGTCGACAACGACGCACTCAACGCAATTGACGGAACCGATACGACCAAGATCAAGCTCGAGCTCGGCGGGGCAATCGATTCCTTGACCACGGCGGTCGCCAAGGCTCCGAAAGACATCGTCGTCACGGCCAAGACGCTGCTGTCGAAGGAAGTGGAGCTCGAGTCGTTGCTGAAGAAGAACGACTACGACGTCGTCAAGATGTCGTCCTCTGCCGAGGGGAAGAAACTGCTCGCCGATGACTCGGCCAAGAAGGCCGGCGACGACTTCGACAAGTACCTCAGCGACAAGTGCGGCATCGCCCCATCCGACACGACTCCGTCCGACACGACGCCACTCGACACCACGGTCTCGGGCGACACGTCGGTCGACACCATCGTTGACCTCGGTGAAGGCGAAGCGGCGATCAACAAGTTCCTCGACTTCTACGAGCTCGGCACCAGCTCGACGCTGACCGCCGACGAGCGTTCGTGCATCGTCTCCAATCTGGTCGACAAGGTAACCGGCGCCGATCTGAACCAGGCGATTGCCGGCCAGGCGAGTAGCGAGTTGCAGCAGGCCCTCGGGCTGGCGTTCATCAACTGCAACGTCACCGTTCAATCCTGAATCACCCTCAACGCGGCGTATCCACGCCACGGGTGAACGACTCTCGAAGAGGTGCGGCATTCCGCCGCGAATCAGTGACAAGCTGATCCTCGTCGAGAGGAGGACGCGATGCCGTCCAAGCAACCGATGGGTGATGTCATTGTGCTGTTGCCGGGCATTCTCGGCAGCGTGCTGGAGCGCCATGGGCACGAGGTCTGGGCGATGTCGCCCGGTGCGGCATGGCGCGCGATCGTCTCCCTCGGCCACAGCGTCAACGATCTGCAGTTGCACGACGACGACCCGTCGGTCGACGATCTCGGCGACGGAGTCACCGCGCCACGCCTGCAGCCCGATCTCCACCTGATCCCGGGGTTGTGGAGCATCGACGGCTACTCGCACATCCGGGCCTCGATCTTCGCCCACTTCGATGTGGTCGACGGCAAGAACTGGTTCGACTTCCCCTATGACTGGCGTCGCGACAACCGGGTGGCTGCACGGCATCTGGCCGAGCGGGCGCCGGGATGGTTGCGGGCGTGGCGTCAACACTCCGGCAACAACGATGCCAAGCTGGTGCTGGTCGCGCACTCGATGGGCGGTCTCGTCGCCCGGCACTACCTGGAGGTGTTCGACGGCTGGCGTGACACACGCTTGCTCGTCACGTTCGGCACGCCGTATCGCGGGTCGCTGAACGCACTCGACTTCTTGTGCAACGGCTTCAAGAAGAAGATCGGTCCGCTCGGCCTCGACCTCACCACATTGCTCCGTTCGCTGACCTCCGTCTATCAACTGTTGCCCCGATACCCCGTGATCGACTCCGGCGGTGGTGCGCTGACCAGGGTGTCGGAGACGCCTGCCCTGCCCGGCGTCGACCAGGTGCGCGCGGCAGCCGCGATGCAGTTCCATCTCGACATCGACGCTGCGGTGCAGAGTCGTCCGGCCAACAGCTACGCCATCCACCCGATCGTCGGCATCCTCCAGCCCACGAACCAATCGGCTCGTCTCCGCGCCGGTTCGGTGGAGATGCTGCAGTCGTACTCCGGCGTCGACAGCGCCGGTGACGGGACGGTGCCGCGGGCGTCGGCGACGCCGGTCGAGCTCTCCGATCAGGGCCGGGAGATCTACGCGCCCGATCAGCATGGCGCGCTGCAGAACGGCACCGGGCCGCTGACCCAGCTGATCGGTCTGCTCTCGGCGAGGCCGACCTCGAACTTCCGAGGGGGTCTGTCGGGGTTCGGTCTGAAGATCGACGACGTGTTCGCCGCCGACGAGCCGGTCAGCGCGGTCGCCACGTCGGATGATTCGGCATCTGCCGTGAACGCCGTCGTCGACGATGTGGCCACCGGACGACCCGTGCTGGAGTCGCGCATCGAGGCCGACGGCGACGGCGCGTACCGCATGGAATGGCCGCCACCACCGCCGGGCGACTATCGACTCACCGTCTCGGCGACCGATCCCGACAGCGAGCGACTGCCGGTGCACTCGCTGTTCATCGTTGCCTCGACGGAGGACGGGTTGCGGTGATCCTGCTCGTCGTCCTTGCCGCGTGGTCCGGTTTCGTCGGGCCAGTGGACGCGGGCGAGGCCGCGACGGTCTTCGTGCAGCGCGCCGACGATTGCGTGCTGGCCGTCGACGGGCACGACGTCCGCGAGTTCGCCGATGCCGACAACGCCGTGCGACTGAACGTCAGCGACATCGTTCAGATCGACGCGCTGTCGTCTGTGCCGACGTCGACCACACGGATCGCGGTCGACCTGCCCGTCGGGCCATCGATCCCGGTGAAGACACTGCGTCATCAGTCGTCGCAACGATTCACGGAGTCGCTGCAGATCGCTGACATCAGCGGCGTCGGCGTCGGCTGGTACCACATCGAGGTCAGCAGCGGCCCGTGCCACGGATCGTTCTGGGTTCGGGTGTACGGCCGCTCTCCGTTCACCACCGTGATCGGCATCGGCGCGACCCTGCTGCTGGTCGCCGGTGCCGTGCTGCTGCTGCTGGGCCTGCGGCGCGCGAGACGGCAGCGTTCGATGTGGTGGGGCGTCGCCGCCGGGCTCCTCGTCGGAATCGCCTTGTGCATCCTCGCCCAACAGTTCGCCGTCGTTGCCTTCACGCCGGTCGCGTTGGCGTTGTTCGTCGGCGGCGGCGCGGCCGGCGGAGGTGGGGCAACCGCCGCGGCAGGCGCCGGCGGCGGTGGTGTCCCGACCGCGAGCGCACCGGGCGCGCCGCCATCGCCTCCGGTTCCGCCACCGTCACCGCCGGCCCAAGTTCCACCACCGCCGCCGCCCCCGGCTGGGCCGCCCACCGAGTCGGTGTCGCCGTCGGCACCACCGTCACCTCCGTCCAGTGCGGCCGGGTGGAGCCACGCGGAACCGCCGACGCACGCCGAACCGAGCGGCGCCGAGCCACCACCAGACCCACCCCGACGGGCGTTCGCGCGGATCGAGTGTGACGACACCTTGCTGGCGGGCACCGCATTCGATCTCACCGTCGGTCTGTCGGCCACGCAAGTCCGCGGCGTGGTCGGCCCGGCCCTGGTGCGTCCGCCATCGAGCGTGGGCGACTACGTGTTGACGGCTCATGTGGTCGCCGACGGCTTCGACCTTGCGCCGGACGAGACGTGGCGCAAGACGATGCTGGTTTCCGTCGCCGAGCCGTATCCGTTCGTCGTGTTTCACCTCGTCGCGCCGCCCGCATCCGACAACCAGGTGCGCGAGATCAACGTGTTGTACTCCGTCGACAGCCAGACGATGGGGTTGGGAATCCGCCCCGTGCGCGTGCTCGACAGCCTCACGCGCGGCGCCGCGCTGCCCCCTCCACTGCCTGCGGCGGCCGGTTCGCTCGGCGTGCCCGTCGCTGATGAGGCGCCGGATCTCACCGTGCGGATCCTGCGCGGCAGCGAGATCGGCCGGCTGCTGTGGTCGTTCGAATCACCTCATGCCAGCTTGGTCGACCAAGGCACCACCTCGATCGGTGACGACCCCGACGCGTTTGCACGCACGGTCATCTCGACGATCGCCGCCCACGAGGGTCGGCCCACGCTGGCACTCGGCTTGCATGGGATCGGGCTGACGGTCGCCGCCAAGGTGCCCGAAGAGATGTGGTCCGCGCTCACCATCGTGACCGCTGCTATCGCGCCGCGCCGCCCGACGGTGCTCCTGCTGTCGGAAGAGGCCTACGTGCCGTGGGAGCTGGCCACCATGCCGACGCCGCTGGACCCTGCGGTCATCGGGTTCCTCGGGGCGCAGGTCATCATCGGCCGATGGGTGCTGGCCGCCGATCGTCCGCCGCTGCCCCCGCCGAGGATGGTGCACGTCGACGGAATGATCGTGATCAGTGGTCGCTACGAACAGCCAGGTTGGAGCCGGCTCGAGCACGCCGAGGCCGAAGCCGCAGCGTTGGTCGAGCGCTATCACGCGATCGGTGTCGATGCGACCACCGACAAGGTCGTCGGGTGCTTGCTCGGAAATCCGGCGGCCGAGGTGCTGCACTTCTCGCTCCACGGCAAGTACGACCCCGGCTCCGCGAAGCAGGGCCTCGTCCTGGTCGACGGCGACGTCATCGATCCCCTCGTCGTGAAGGGTGGCTCATTGGCGCATGCGCCGCTGGTGTTCCTCAACGCTTGCCAGGTCGGCACGGGGCAAGAGACGCTCGGTGACTATGCCGGCCTGGCGGAGTCGTTCCTGTTCGCTGGGGCGTCTGGCGTGGTGGCGCCACTGTGGTCGATCGACGATGCGGTGGCCAGCGCGTTGGCCGAACGCTTCTACACGAAGGCATTTGCAGGCGAGGCCGTTGCCGAGATCGTTCGCGCCGAGCGGGCCGCATTCGGTACCGGCAACTCGAACTCGTCGACCCTCGTGGCATTCCAGTTCTTCGGGCACCCGGCGATGCATCTGGAACGGTAGCGACCGAGCGGTCCCCGGACGCGACGCTGGCCGGCACCAGGTTGCCCCGGTGCCGGCCAGCGGACAAGTGCGGTGACAGCGTCACCGTTGAGGAGCTATCTCACACGCCCCACAGCTTCTTGAAGGCGTCCTCGGCCCCCGGCGGCATCCAGTCGCCACCGCCCTCGCTCAGCGGCTTGGCCGCCGCAGCGTCGCTGATGATGATCGTCGGCAACGCAGCTGCGGCGCGCTCCTCGTCGAGCGTCATGCCGACGCTCAAGCGGGCGGCAGCGTCGACCATCAGCCAGCCGGCGTAGCCCTTCGGGTCGGCAGCCCATGCGCCCATCGTGCCGGCGACGATCTCGTCGAGGTCGATCGTGCTGAAGTCCTGACCGTACTGCGTGACCTTCTTGTCGAGTCCGGCGGACTGCAGCGCTGCCGTGACACCACCGGGCAGGTCACCAAAGGCGTAGTAGACGTAGTTCACGTCGGGGTTGGCCTGCAGCTTCGACACGATCGAAGCAGGGACGGTGCCACCGATGAGGTCCTGCAGCGTGACGTTGAGCTCGGTCACGGTGCACTTTGCGCAGTTCTTCGCCACCTGAGCCTTGACTGCGTCCATCTCCGAGACCAGGACCGGGAAGTCGGGGATGTTGACGAGGAGCATGTGGGCCGCACCCTTCGAGTCGACGATCCCCCAATCGGCCATCACCGGGCCCGTCTTCTCGACGAACGATTCGTCTCCGCATTGCATGAACAAGCCCGTATCCGGGCTCGGGTCGTCGGTGCCGAAGCAGCTGAGCACTGGAATTCCGGCAGCCTTGGCCGCGTCGAGCTGTGTCTGGTATTGGGCAGTGGCCAGGCCGGTGCTGGCGATGAAGTCGACCTTGGCGTCGATCGCTTGCTGCACCGCGGGACCTGGATCGGTGCTCTTCATCGGAATGATCTTGAGCTCCCATCCGAGCGCGGCCACGGCGTTCTTGATACCTGGCGTTATATACGCTGCGCATGTCGGGACATCGCATTCCAACCAGGCGAAGGTCTTCTTGTCGGGCTTGCTGGTGAGTGGGATCGTCACGCCGATGGTGCCGTCGAACGTGCTGTACTTGTCGACGTTCGCTTGGGCAGCAGCCAGTCCGGAATCGCCGCCCGCCGCGGCCGTGGTCTCCGAGGCGGCTGGCGTGGTGCCGGCCGACCCTGCTGCCGTGGTCGCGGTACCAGCCCCAGTTGCCGTCGTTGCCGTGGCGGCTCCGGCGGCTGTGGTGCTGCTGCTCTTGCTATCGCTTCCGCAGGCAGTAGCAACGATGGTGCCACATGCCAACACGACAAGCAGCGATCTGAATTTGGTCATTTTCCCCCCCGGGGTGATAGCGAGCCACCCGTATAACGCGTGGTCCTGGAAACTTTACTTGGTAGCCCAAATAAATTGCTAATCTGCCGACGGACTTGCTGGCGACAGTGGTCGCACGGTTGCTTGGGGGGAGAACACACGTGGCTGAGACGTTACGAATCGAACACCTGTCGAAGACATTTCCGGGTCAGGCCGCCCTGGTCGACGTCGGCCTCACGGTGAAGCACGGCGAGGTCCATGCGCTGGTCGGCCAGAACGGATCGGGCAAGTCGACCCTCATCAAGGTGCTGGCCGGGTATCACCAGCCCGACCCCGGGGCTGAGGCATGGGCCAACGGCGAACCGCTCACGCTCGGCGATGCCGCGTCGGCTGCCAATGCCGGCATCCGCTTCGTCCACCAGGACCTCGGACTCGTGGGCTCGCTCAACACCGTTGAGAACCTGGCCCTCAGCAACGGGTACCGCACCGGCCCGGCCCGCCGCATCATGTGGAAGGCCGAGGTCCACCGGGCGCACGAGGCCATGTCGTTCCTCGGCCTCGCCGACGTCGACGTCAAAGCACCGGTCTCAGCGCTGCCGCCGTCGCAGAAGACGGCGGTTGCCATTGCCCGCGCTCTGGTCGGCCTGAAAGATGGCGGACTCCTCATCCTCGACGAGCCGACAGCGACGCTGCCGGGTGCCGACGTGCATCGCCTGTTCGAGGTGATCCACCGCTTGAAAACTGCCGGCACGTCGATCTTGTACGTGTCGCACCACCTCGATGAGGTCTTCGAGTTGGCTGAGGAGGTCACGGTGTTGCGTGATGCCCACCACGTCGCCACGGTGCCGGTGTCCGAGCTCGATCACGACAAGCTCATCGAACTCATCGTCGGCCACCGCATCGACGCCGCGGCCGCGTCGCTGCCCACCGTCAACGGTAAGCCGGTCCTCGTCGTGCGCGACCTGCGCGGCGGCAACGTGCATGGAATCGATCTCGATGTCTACGAAGGCGAGATCGTCGGCCTGGCCGGCATCACCGGATCGGGTCGCGAACACGTGCTCGAGCTCATTGCCGGGCAGATGCCCCGACTCGATGGCGACGTCGAGGTCTGCACCGTCGAGGTCGCCAACTACGAGCCGCGCTCCGCCCTGGGCGCCGGCGCGGCGTTCGTGCCCGCAGACCGAGGGGTCAAGGGGACGGTCTCCAACATGACGGTCCGCGAGAATCTCACGCTGTGCGACCTGTCCCCGCACTACGTCGGTGGCCGTCTGCGCCACAAGCGCGAGATCTCCGAGACGCGCAGTTGGATCGAGCGGTTGTCGATCAAGACCAAGTCGTCGGAATCTCTCATCACCTCGCTCAGCGGTGGCAACCAGCAGAAGGTGATGTTCGGCAAGGCGTTGCGTCTCAGTCCCAAGTTGCTGTTGCTCAACGAGCCGACACAGGGAATCGATGTCGGCGCCAAGGAGCAGATCCACAGCTTGGTCGATCACGCCACGGCGGAAGGAGTAGCAACGGTCGTTGCCTCGACCGACACCGAGGAGCTGGTGCGCCTCTGCCACCGCGTCATCGTGCTGATCGGCGGACGCATCGCAGCTACCCTCCGCGGCGACGAGATCACCGCGGAACGCATCGAACAGACCCAACTGCAAACAACTCGGAGAGATTCATGATCCAGCGACTCGGACTCCACAAGTACAGCGCGTTCTATCTCTTCGGCTTCTTCACGCTCGTGTTCGGAGCCCTCCGGCCGGAGACCCTGTTCACCTGGACCTCTGTGAAGACGGTGCTCATCGAGAACGCGATCTTCGGCGTGCTGGCACTCGCCTTCCTCATTCCGCTGACCACGGGCACATACGACCTCTCGATCGGATCGATGATGTCGATGTCGTTGGTCATCAGCAACTACATGGCCAAGCACTCGTCGCTACCGCAAGGCGTTGGCATGCTCCTCGGGCTTGTCGCATGCGCGGTTGCCGGTTTCATCACCGGCTTCTTCGTGGTGAAGCTGCGCGTCAACAGCTTCATCGCCACCCTTGGCATGAGCCAGGTCATCACCGCCTTCATCCTGCACACCTCGGAGCAGACGATCAGCGGTGCGTTCAGCAAGTCGTACCAGAGGGTCGGGTCGAAGGAGGTCTTCGGGCTACCTCTGTTCTTCTACTACCTCGTGATCCTGGCGCTCGTGTGCTGGTACGTGTTCGAACACACGCCCATAGGTCGATACATGTTCGCGACCGGCGGCAACCCGGACGCGGCGCGTCTCGCCGGCGTGCGCACCGACCGACTCGTCTGGGGCTCATTGGTCGTCTCCGGCGTCGTCGCTGGGTTCGCCGGAACGATCTATTCGTGGAAGGTCGGCACCTACTCGCAATCGATCGGCCCAGGCCTGTTGATTCCCGCGATCGCCGCGGTCTTCTTCGGCGCCTCGCAGCTGAAAGGTCGCCCCAACGTCTGGGGCACCATGATCGCCCTGCTCGCCCTGGCATGGGGCATCAAGGGCATCGAGCTCACCTTCTCGAGCAACACGAACTGGATCAAGCCGCTGTTCAGCGGTGCCTCGTTGCTCGCCGCCGTTTCGCTGGCCAGCCGCGAAGCCGTCATCAAAGTGCGCAAGCGCAAGTCGACGCCGGCTGCACCGACCCCGCCCGCCGCGGTCACCATCTGAGCGCGAGGCTCGGGTCGCTGGCCGGGCCTCGTAACGTTCCGGCGTGAACCACTACGACGTCGTGATCGTCGGCGCCGGCTCGGCCGGGTGTGCCTTGGCAGCGCGACTGAGCGAGGACCCCAACCGAACAGTGCTGCTCATCGAAGCCGGCAGCGATCTGGCGACCACCGGCGCGCCCTCAGAGTTGCTCGATGCCTCGGCGATGGCCGGTGCGGCCGCCGGTCACGTCGCCAACTGGTCGTTCGACGCCAGGTTGACCGACTCGAAGATCGTGTCGGTGCCGCGCGGCAAGGTGATGGGTGGGTCGAGCACAGTCAATGGAGGCGTGTTCGTACGTGCCACCGTCGACGACTTCGATGCATGGGCTGCGCTCGGTAACGACGAATGGTCCTTTGGCAAGGTCGTTCCGTTCCTCCAGCGGCTCGAGCACGACCTCGACTTCCCCGATGGTCCATACCACGGCGACGCCGGACCGATGCCGGTCGCCCGGGTCGCGGCCGAGGCGCTCCACCCGCTGAGCCGGGCCTTTGCTGCGGCGACCGCGGGTCTCGGGTACCCCGACCAGCCCGACAAGAACGCGCCGGGCCCGCCCGGATGTGGCCGCCTGCCGCGCAACGTCGTCGGCGGAGCGCGCATCAATGCCGCACTCGCCTACCTGACGCCGAACCGTGACCGGGCCAACCTGACGATCGGGAGTGATGTCAGCGTGCGCCGCGTGGTGATCAACGGTGGCCGCGCCATCGCGATCGAGGTCGAACGGTCGGGTCGCACCGAGACGTTCCACGGTTCTGAGATCGTGTTGTGTGCCGGTGCGGTGATGTCGCCCCACCTGCTGATGCTGTCGGGCGTCGGGCCGGCCGCGCAGTTGCGTGGCCATGGCATCGAGGTCGTGGTCGACCACCCGGGCGTCGGGGCTCGGTGCCGCGATCACCCGCAACTCTTCCTCGGGTTCGAGGCCACAGCGCCACTGCCACGCGGCTCCGCGGCTGGGGTCGTCGAGGTCGGGCTCGACACGGTGGTCGATGGCGCACCTGTCGGGTTGATGCCCTATCTGGCCCCGATGGCCGAACTGGTGCCCGGTTCGGGCGCGTCGGCAACCGAATTGGTGCTCGGCGTGCTGCTGTACCGAGCCGTCAGCGCCGTCGAGGTCACACTGTCGTCGGCCGATCCCCGACAACAGCCGTCGATCAACTACCACTCGCTCGAATCCGAACTCGATCGACAGCACCTCCGTGCCCTTGCCGAGATCGGCATCTCGATCATCGACTCGCCGGAGATGCGTGGCCTCGGCGTGCGCCGCATGTCGCCGACTCGGACAGCGGATCTCGATGAGTGGATCACGCGTCACATCACCACAGCGGTGCATCTCTGCTCGAGTGCGCCGATGGGCCCGGATGCGGATCCCATGGCCGTCGTCGATCAATACTGTCGCGTGCGCGGTGTCGAAGGCTTGCGAGTGGTCGACACTTCGGTGTTGCCCGCAGCACCGTCGCGCGGGCCTGCGGCGACGGCCGTGCTGATCGGCGAGCGCGCCGCGGCGTTCTTCGACGGTGCATCGTCGTGACGGCGTTCTCCGTTGCCGATCACGTGATCGCTGCCGTTGCCGCTGCAGGCGCAGGCGGCGTCAACGCGATCGCCGGCGGTGGAACGCTGATCTCGTTCCCCACCCTGATCGCCCTCGGTGCGGGCCGGGTCAGCGCCAACGTGACCAACACCGTTGCGCTGTGCCCCGGGTACTTCGGCGGTGCGGTGGCCCAACGATCGCAGCTGCCGGGCCAGCGATCGCGACTGGTGCGACTGTCGATCGCCGCCGGCCTCGGTGGGCTCGCCGGCTCGGTGTTGCTGCTGGCCACGGGCGAGGCTGCGTTCACCACGTTGGTGCCGTGGCTGATCCTGCTCGCGTGCGCCTTGCTCGGCGGCCAGAACTACATCCGCAAGTGGCTCGGCATCGGCACGCGAGCGCATGGCGCACCGCGTGCGATCGCGGTCTCCTCGACGTTCTTCGTCTCGATCTACGGCGGCTACTTCGGTGCAGGTCTGGGCATCGCCCTGTTAGCCGTCCTCGGCCTGGTGATCGACGAATCCCTGCCGCGACTGAACGCCCTCAAGCAGGTCTTGGCGCTGGTGATCAACGTCGTCGCGGCGTGCTTCTTCGCCGGGTCGGGCCACGTCATCTGGAGCCTCGCGGCGGTGATGGCGCCTGCCAGCCTGGTCGGTGGGATCGCGGGTGGCAAGCTGGTCAACCGGATCAAACCGGGGGTGCTGCGTGCCGCGGTGGTCACCTATGGCACGGTGTTGGCCGTGTATTACATCGTGCGATAGCGAAGCCGCGCTATGGCACCAACAGCTTGATCGCGCCGGCCGCCGAGAGCACGAGCACGCCGATCAGAAACGCTTGTTCTGGCAGTTTGTGCAGCATGCGCCGACCACTGAACAGGCCGATCAGGACGGCAGGGAACACGACGGCGTCGAAGGCCAGCGTCGTGCCGGTGAAGAACCGTCCGCCGCTCGACCAAGCGCCGAGAGCGATGTAGACCGGCACCTTGGCCAGGTTGACGGCGAAGTAGAACCACGCCGAGGTGCCGACCATCTCGTCCTTGCCGAGTCCGAGTCGTACGAGGTAGGTGTTCAGCACCGGGCCTGCCGCGTTGGCGACGAACGTGGTGAAGCCGCCGGAGCTGCCGTAGACCGCTGCGGCAGCAGCAGTCGGCACCACAGGCTCTTGTCGGCGCAGCATCCGCCACGACTGCAATACGACCATCAGCAGCACGCACCCGCCGATCACCAGCTCGATCGGTCGGGTCGACGAGCCGACGATGACGAAGAACGCGGCACCGGCGGCGAAGCCGAAGCTGACGGCGATGATCATCGGCCGCAACAGGTCCCAGCGGGTGTGGTGGCCGTACCACGTGACGGCGAAGATGTCGGCGGCCAGAAGGATCGGCAGCGTGGTTCCGGCGATTGAGCGGCCGCCGACGATGGTGGCGATGATGGGGGTGGCGATCAATGCCGCGCCGGGGAACGCCGTCTTGGACAGGCCGACGATCAGGGCGGCGACTGACCCGAGGATCAGGTTGCCCAGGGTGAACACCGGCGCAGCCTACGCGCGCCTCCATGCCACACGCCGTGCTCTGTGTGAGCCTCCAGAGCCGCGGACCGTCTGGTCGCTCATCCAGAGATCCCGGCGCGCCTCGGGGACGGGGGTGCGTATCGTCACTGACGATTCGCCACGATCGTCAGTCGGCGCTCAGTGACCATCCGCGCCGACTGTCAATCGCAGTCCGCCGACAGGTGCGGCGTTGGTCGATCGGATGCACGTGGCGGAGACAGAATTTGTCGTCTCGGCCGGTGTTGTAGCGAGTGACGGAGGGACAGTGCCGAGCGTGATTGCCGCGCCGCCCGACTCGGATGCGCAGGCCGCCGGAACCCACACCACGACGCCCACGAACACGCCGAGCCCGAGGCGGTGCATCACCGCATGGTGCCAGTTCCACCCTGTGCTCGCAAGGCCCTCGGCTGGTGAACGCCGGAGCTGGTCAGCGGTCTTGGTCCCGGCGAGCAGAATCTGCATCGGCGCAGGTGCGAGCACGATGCTTGCGCCGCTACACTCCCTGCGTTCTTTGACAACCCACAAATCCCCGAAAGACGGAGATAGCAATGAGCAAGGCAAAATTCGAGCGGACGAAGCCGCATGTGAATATTGGCACGATGG
>JBDTRP010000139.1:0-20107 GCA_039931555.1 Ilumatobacteraceae bacterium
GGTGAACCGACGCTTCCAGGCATCCCGACCGAACCAGCTGTGGGTCTGCGATTTCACCTACGTGGCGACATGGTCCGGGTTCGCCTACACGGCGTTCATCACGGACGTGTACTCGCGGATGATCGTCGGTTGGCGCACCAGCTCGACAATGACCGCGGCTCTGGTGACTGACGCGTTGAACATGGCGGTCTTCTCCCGCCGGCACCAACTGCTGCGCGGGGTGATTGCCCACTCCGATGCCGGGTCGCAATATGTGTCGGTCGCTTACACCGAACGGCTTGCCGAGATCCACGCCCTGCCCTCGATCGGGAGCATCGGCGATTCCTACGACAATGCCTTGGCAGAGTCGGTGAACGGCCTCTACAAGACCGAGCTCATCCGCCGACAGGGCCCCTGGCGGCACGCCGAGCACGTCGAGCTGGCCACGCTCACCTATGTCGACTGGTTCAACAACCGCCGGCTGCACAGCGAGCTCGACGACATCCCACCCGCCGAGTTCGAGCACGACTACTACGCTCGAACCCGAGCCACCAGCAAGGTCCCAACACCCACCCGGACCTGATGCAAAAGACCGGCCGGTTCAAACGGTCGTCGCTGGAACGGTCGTCGCTGGAACGGTCGTCACTGGAACGTCGCCGCTGGAACGGTCGTCGGCATCAGGGCAGTCGCAGCATCCGTGGCCGAGGCGGTGGCAGGTTGAGCATTGTTCTTCTTGGGGTTGGCGGCACTTCCGATCGCACCTACGGTCAGTACGCCGACCGCGATCCAGGCCCACAGCGGCAGCCTGCGCCACTTCCTCTTGGGCCACCGGTCGGTCGCCAACAGAATGAAACAACCCAAAGGGCGACTTCCGGCGGACTGTTCTGTACGACCGGTGCTTCAGGCGAAGGCGGGGCATGTGAGGTGGTAGGGAGCGAGGTCGCCGATGTTGGTGTCCCACTCCTGCTGGGTCAGGTTGCGCCCAGCGATCTTGCATGCGGCAGTCACCCAGTGCCCAGGATCGAGGTCCCAAATCGTGAACGGACTGTTCTTGCCTCCGCCAACGGCCAGCTCCTTGCCATCGGGACGTAGAGCGGACTGCGGGGCCTCGGTGTCGGGGATGGTGATCGGGTCGCCGATTGCCTTCCCACTCGCCACGTCGTAGAGGAGGACGCGCCGATCCTTGCCCGTGACGGCGACGAGTGAGCCGTCGGACGTGCCCTGGATGTTGCCGACTTCACCGCGTATGCCCCCCAACGTCGCCAGCGTCTCGAACGTGTCGAGGTCGTAGACGACGAGTTCCCCGCTCACGGTCGTCGTGACGACGCGGTTACCGGGAATGACGAACCCACCTTCCGCATACGGCTCATTGAGGACATACAGAGTCTTGCCGGTGGTGCCGTCGACGACCGTTCCACCGAAGAAGCTCGCCAGGACAACTCGATCGCCTTTATCGGTCCCGGAGAGGCCGAACACCCCGTTCGTGGGAATCGTCGGTTCGATGCGCGTGTCGGAATCGAGGTCGATGGTCCACACTTCGCCGGGCCTGGCACACTGCAGTGCCTTGCAGCTATGAGGATCTGGGGTTGTGTCGCCGCCCGGAACATCACTCGACGCGTAATACAGCCAGAGCCGGTGTTGGCTCACGAACACGCTGTCGGGCGGTCGCGGCATCGTGACGCTCGATCGGTGCACGTCTCCGGTGGTGACGTCCATTGTCATAAAACCTGTTGTGTCGCCGCCGGCTTGCCCGATGAGCGTGCTGGACGTGAGCCAGTCGGGAAACGTGACGATGCCAGTGGAGTCGACGACGCTGTTCCCCGTCTCCGCATCGAGGATCGTCCAGCCCCCGCGATCGAAGAACTGCTTCTTCAACCCGAGATCGGCGATGAGTAGGCGGCCGTCAGGGCTGTACTCATACGGCGCCGCGCCGTCACCGATGCGACGGCTGATCGGCCCGGACCCGTCCAGGCGCCAATGTGAAACGAGAGGCGCGCTGTCACCGAAGCTCACCAGCTCTCTCTGATCGTCCGCAAGCCACAGCGAACCCGTGGCACCGTTCTGGGAGCTCAGCTGTCGGAGGAAGGCACCGGTGGCGACATCGCGTTCCTCTAGGCGGCCGAATACGTCCGCGCAGTAAAATCGACCGAGCTTTTCTGACACAGCGAAACCTTCACACTTGTACGTGACGTTGTCGGACAAGCCAACTGTCCACCGTGGCCCGCGCGAACCTTCAGCCAGATCGAGGCGCACCCGTCCGATTGCTCCCGAGCCGATCAACGACTTTCCGCCATCGATCGCCAAGAAACGCTCGGTCGTATGCGGTGGCGCGTCGAAGGTGGCGCGCACATCGAAGGTGGTTGGATCAACCAAGCGCACCGGACCGGCTGCGGAACCGACGGCCAACAGTCCGCCCTTCACGAATGCCAGCCCTGCGGTGGTCACACGCAGCTGGGAGTCGGGTGGCGCCAACCCTGGAAGTCGGCCAAGTTCGCTGCCATCGACCGTCGAGTAGGCGACTACGGTGCCATCCTCGCTGCCCGAGGCGTACAGCACGGCATCGTCGGGGCTGAACACGGCGTTGTCGACAGGGAACGGGGCGTCGATCGGTCCGACGACCACCTGGTGCGTCGTCGTGTCAAACACGCCCAGGACGCTTGTGAACTGCTCCTCCCAGTGGATCTGGGCGACGAGGCGCCCGTCGGCACTGCTGACGAAGTGAGATCGTCCTGGCGGATCCCAGTCTCTGAGCGACGCCCACGCCTCGCCGACGGCACTCGTCCCGAGGTCGAAGGAGCGGAACCGGTTGTCGTCTCCCATGACGAGAGCCGTCTGGCCATCCGGCAGGATGATGCCCTGCGGGTGGATCACCGACGGCGGGAGTCGATCGGTGCCCGTGTAGCCCGTGTCGTCGGTGAACGTCGAGAGCAGCGCCGACCGTGTGCGTGGGTTGTTTTCCAATCGGTACGCCTCGATCGCCAGCAGTGCAGCAGTGTCTCGTCGCGAGGCCCTGACTGCCAACGACGTTCCGACCAGTGTGCCGATCTCCGCATCGCGCTGCGAGCTGCGGGCTTGCTGGCGCTGTGAGAAGGCGATCGCACCAACGATCAGGGCAAGTACGAGGAAGCTCGCTGTTGTGATCAGCAAACGTCTCACGCGGCGGGCGTTGCGGCGCTCGCGATGTTTCCCTGCGTCTCGCGCCGTTCGACTGGCAGCGACGAATTCGTGCTCGCTCGTGCTGAGTTGACTCTCTCGTTCCGGGAGCACCTCCGTAACGGCTTCGAGGCGCGCACCGCGGTACAGCTCGCCATCTGCTTTCCCGGCCTCCTCCCACGTACGGGTGGCCATGGCGAGATGGTGAAGTTGGGCGAACCAGCGTCGATCGGTCTCCAGCCATTCACGCAGCCGTACCCAGTTGGCCAGCAGCGCCTCGTGGGCAACCTCGATCACCGGCTCTCGGGTCGCGTGGTCGCGATCCGCGACCACGAGCCGGGCTTGCACGAACCGATCAGCGACGACGATGTCAGCTTCGGACAGCTCACTGAACCGGGCCCGTCGACGCGTATCCACTGAGCCCTGTCCGGGCGCGACGAGGCGGCCGAAGAGCTGCCTCGTGCGGGCTTGCATGTCGTCATCGAGCGAGGCGTAGATCTGTTCGGCGCGGCGTCCAATCGCGCCGCCGAGACCACCCAGCTGCTGCAGGGTGGCGACTGTGACGCGATTGCCGACGCGGCGTTCGTAGAGCTCGGCCATCGCGAATTGCAGCAGGGGCAATCCCGCTGGCTGGGCGCTGGCCTCGGCGACGATGGCGCTGACCACGCCCTCGTCGAAACTGACGCCGCAGGCTTCGGCAGGTCGCACGATGGCCTCTTCGAGCGCCGGCGGGCTCAATGGCGGTACGGCGAATGTTCCGTCGGCGATCAGCCGGCCGATCAACGCGTGCTGCAGGGGCCGGTCGTAGAGATCGGCTCTGATCGTCGTGACACAGCGAACCCCAAAACGTGCGGCAGCGATGATGGCCCCCAGGAACCGTTCGCGCTCAGCCAGCTCGGTCAGCGTCCAGCATTCCTCGAATTGGTCGACGACGATCACGACATTCCCAACCCCGTCGGCGACGGCTTGCTTGACCATCTCGTCGGGATCTTCGGCACCGATGTCGGTAGCCGCGATCTGACTCAGTGCATCGCGCAGCGCACTCGTCGGCAAGTCGCCGGGCACCATTACTGCTACTCGCGCTCCTTCGCCACGCAAACGTGGAATGAGGCCGGCGTGCACAAGCGAGCTCTTTCCCGATCCGGATGGGCCGACCACCGCGACGAAGCTCTGGGCAATCAGCATGTCGCGCAATGCGGTCGCTACGTCATCGCGTCCGTAGAAATCCGCGGCGTCGGCCTCGCCAAAGGCGCGCAATCCCTTGTACGGGTTCACCGCCGAAGATATGGCGATGCTCAACTCCTTCACCGCGCGGCGCCGTGATGAATCCAGTTCGTTGACGAAGCGCCCGTAGACGGGACTCAGGACACCCTCAGGACGACCGACGGCGTCCCGCCAGGCGATGATCACCCCCGCCATCGACTCGAACCTCGAGCCGGGGTCGGCAGATGTTGCCTTGGCGAGCACGGCATCGAGCGTTTCGCACGGCTGGTCGAGGATGCCTGCCAGACTTGGCAACCGCGGATAGCTCGCGGCGCGCATCACCGCCAACGGTGATTCGCCCGCGAGTAGCTCCCACATCATGCATCCGAAACTGAAGATGTCGGACTGAACCGTGTCACCACTGCGGTCGATCAACTCCGGGGCGGCGTAGACACGCGTTCGGTCCCCCGCCTGTTCGTGTATTGATGACGTCACAGCAATGCCGAAGTCCGACAGGTAGCTGTTGCCGGTCTCGTCGAAGAGAATGTTCGACGGCTTGATGTCACAATGCACGACACCAGCCGTGTGAGCGGCGAGCAAGGCGCTGCCGACTTCTTCGACCAGTCGACTGACCCGCGCAACGCTGAACGGACCATCGCCGACCATCGCCCCGAGTGCGGTGCCTCCGAGCAGGAGGCGGAAGACGAGGTATGCGCCGCCTGGTTCGCGCCAGTAGTCGTACAGCGGAACGATGTGTGGATGTTCGAGCCTGGCCACTAACTGCGCTTCAGCCTCGAACCGTTGGATGAACTCGGATCTGTTGGCGACGTCTGGGCGGATGGCCTTAATAGCGACCTCACGATTCGTGCCCGGCTGCGTTGCCGCATACACCCTCCCGAACGCGCCCTCGCCGAGCACCTCGTGGACGCTGTAGCCGCGCAGCAACTTGGCCCTACCGCCGACATTGGCGACGGGTTGGCCGGATGCCAAC
This sequence comes from Ilumatobacteraceae bacterium, assembly GCA_039931555.1. GTDB lineage: Bacteria > Actinomycetota > Acidimicrobiia > Acidimicrobiales > Ilumatobacteraceae > JAENVT01. The sequence continues at coordinate 5,327 of JBDTRP010000139.1, forward strand.
GAACGCTCCAAGGCGACGAGGTCGTCAGACGGATCGAGCCCGGTCTCGTCCGCAAGCCGGGTGCGGAAGGACTGGAACACTCGAAACGCGTCGGCGTGGCGACCCGTGGCAAACAAGGCCCGCATCAACAATGAAACCGGGCGCTCACGAAGCGGATGATCTCCAACGAGCTGCTCGAGTTCGGGGACGGCCCGGTGATGATGACCAAGGGCCAGGATGGCCTCTGCCCGTTCCTCTATCGCCACGACGCGCATCTCGTCGAGTCGGTTGGCCTCAGTCAAGAGCCACCACTCGGCGCCGAAATCGCCATAGGCCGTGCCTCGCCACAGGCCGAGCGCTCGATCGTAGAGCTCCACCGCCCGAGCGGGATCCGCGGTACCGGCCTCGGAGAGCAGCGACTCGAACTGCTGCGCATCGATCGCCGAACCGTCGAGTTCGAGCCGATACCCCTGCGCCGCTGAGATCGACGACTCGCCAAGCGCGGCGCGCAACCGTGACACGTACGTCATCACCGAGCGAGCGGCACCATCCGGAGCCAGACCGTCTGGCCACAAACAGTCCACCAGACGCTCCGTCGAGACCGTTTGGCCACCCCGCGAGACCAACAGCGCAAGCAGCCGACGCTGTTGCGGACCTCCGACAGCCACGACGGCGAGCTCGTCGTCGATGGCTTCGACGGGCCCGAGCACCAAATAGCGCATGGCAGCCTCCAACTCCCTGGCGGATCGTAGGTCATGGTGACGAACAGGCGTTGCAGTTCGTCAACAACGGAACAGCCGACATCGATCCGACCCCAGCGTGCGGCGTTGTTGTTGACGAACTGCAACATCTGCGGCTGCGTTGTCGCCGTGCTGTGAGCCGCTCCAGCTCACGGTGCCGGCATGACACCGAAACTCGTCCCGTTCGCCATCTTGTTCACCCTCCTCGCCGGGGACGCCCTGGTCGGCACCGTGTCGATTGCCGCCGCCGAATCCGCCGGCACAGCGGTTGGTCCAGTCATCGATGTACCGGCCCCGCAGTTCCGCGATTCCGACAACGGGGCGCACCGTGGAGGTCAGGCCTCGCGGATCGAGCTCGACGACCCCGGCCGCAACGCCACGATGTCGGCCTGGTATCGGCTCGCCTACATCGACGGCGGAACCCGCCTGCAGGTCTTCGAACACTCGTCGGCCACGACGCGAGGGCCTCAATCTGACACGGTACAGAGCGAGAACCTGGCGTGGCTACTCGCCAATCAGGCACTCGGACGAGACACCAGCCCGAAGTCGTCTCGGCTGCCACGCTGGGCGCGTATCCGCACCGGCAACCAGACTGGATCATCAGCCGGGCTGATCTTCACGCTCGCCTACATCGACCTGCTGACCGCCGGACCGCTCGTTGGCAATCTTCGCATCGCCGGCACCGGCGGCGTCGGCGGCGACGGAGTCGTCACCCCGGCATCGGGAATCGACGCCAAGACAGCTGCAGCCATTTTGACTCGCTCCGACGTGATCTTCGCGACCAGCCGACCAGACTTGATCGGCAACGTCACGGTCGTCGAGTCGCATCACACACGCACTCCCGATGCCGGTGTGACGGTCGGCGAGTGGCTCAACGTCGGCGGATTCGAACAAGCTGGCCGCAACGCGGCCGACCACCCAGGAACAATCGCGGTCGTCGTCGTTCACGACCTCCGCCAAGCGTTGGCATGGCTGTGCGGACGCACCAACAGCACCGTGATCTGCGCAGCCGCTCACAGAACCGCAACCATCCCCATCGGAGCGCCATAGCCCACAGCAGCACCGCCCATGACGGCTACAGTCCGCTTCGAACCCGTGCAAATCCGAGACTTGACGGGAAGAACTCTAACGACCGGAGAGACCCTGGTTGCATGTTTCACCTCGTTGGAGGGGCTGCCGCCTCCCTCATCGGCGCGACGGAAATCCCAGACGCGGAAGAGCGGCAGTTTGCAGCTGCCGCTCTCTATGAACTGTCTCAGCAACACGTGGTCGCCGAGACTCTCGGCTCTAGCGGGTGTTTCCTGGCTATTAGGGGTGAGATCGGCGTTTCGCCAGGTTAGCGGTGATCTTTTGGTCTGGCGGTTGTAGTACCTAGCTCGCCGCTTGGGGGCGTACGCGTCCAGGCCGAAGAGGTCGTAGGGGCGGGTCTGGGCGTCGTCCATCTCTGTGAGCATGCGCCCGGCTCGGGGCCGTCCGCGCTCACCTTGATGGAGCAGGACGGTTTCTTCGATCCTGGCGAGTGTCGACAGCAGTTCACGCACGCTCATCGGCAATCGAAGAAGGCTCAGCACCGCCAGACGCGGACCCACCCCCGGTAACACAGCTTCCGGAGCCACTGTCGCCCAGCTACCGGAGCCAGCCCCCGAACCGGAACACACCAACCGGAGCCAACATGTCCACTAGAACCGGGACAGCACAGTCTCAACCCGTCGGGTTGGTGCGTGTTTTCGCTAAGTCCCAACGCTGCATCTCGCTCCGCGCCACCGCTGGGATCGTAGGAGCGGACGACGCCGCGACACGAGCATTCACCGATGGCGTCACGATTGCCGGTTTGGCCGGGGTGTACAGCCATGTGTCGAACAGGGCATCGAGGTCCTGGCCGGAGATCGATTCAGCGAGATCGATGAACTGGGAGGTCACCGCGGCCTTGCCGGCCTGCATCTTCGCCCACGTGCGAAGGATCTTGAAGAAGTTGTCGTCTCCGACGGTTACTCGCAGTGCCTGCAGCGTCATCGCACCTCGCACGTAGACTGCACCGTCAAACTGCCTGTCCGAGCCAGGGTCACCGATGGTGACTGTCCAGAACGGATCGTCGGGCGGAATGACCTCCGCGTAGAAGTCGAAGTTCTGCTGCGTCGTGCCGAAGCCCTGCTGTTCGCCCCACAGCCATTCTGCGTACGTTGCGAAACCTTCGTTCAGCCAGATGTCTTGCCAGCGGGCAAGCCGCACGTTGTCGCCGATCCACTGGTGTGCCAGCTCGTGTACGACGACGACCTGCGCGCTGATCGGGTCTGAGAAGAACTCTCGTGAGTAAATCGGCCGCGTCTGGTTCTCGAGAGCGAACCCCAGGCCTTGAACGTCGTCGACGATGCCACCTCCTGCGGAGAACGGATAGCGCCCGAAGAATCCGGACAGGAAGCTGATGATCTCCGGCTGGCGAGCGAACGCTCCGTCGATGTAGCTGCCTTCCGCCAACGGGAGGTCGGCCTGCGTGCCGACCGTCCAGTTGTTCGCGTTGCCGGGACTTCCCTCAGGAGGTCCAGCGGGCGTCCAACCGTCGAGCGGATCGGCGTCGTTCTCGAACCCGGTGCTGCCCTCACCCGTTGACACGACAATGTCGTCGATGGCCACGCCCGGACCTTGAACGTTGTTGTCACTCGCGTAAGCCAGCGAGATCTCCACGCTCTTCCCCGAGTACGGCGCGAGGTCGATGGTCCACTGCACCCATTTGGGAGCGGTGCCAGTCACCGCGTTCCAGCTGCCAGTACTCGGTGGCGTGCCCACTGGGCTGCATGTGCCGTCGCCATTGTCGGTCTGGTAATTGATGAGGAACGGATGGATATGCGCCCATCCGTTCGGGCACGAAAAGCCGGTGTCCGTGCTCGTGATGCCCGCTGCCGGCAGGGTCGTCCAATCGGTGCCACCGGCAGTGCGCGCCTCGACGAAGAAGTAGTCCCAATTGGGTTCGGTGGAGCGGGCAACCCAGAACGATAGGGAGGCGCCGACGGCTGGCACGGTGATCGTGCGCGTCAGCCGCTTGTACGAAGCGTCGGCCGCTTGCGAGATCGCGACCTGCGTGCCGTTGTGCGGTGTGACGGGGGGAATGAACAGGTCCGGATCGATGGCGTCCCAGAACCTGATGCCGTTGGCCTTGTATGCCCTCAGATCGAAGTGGCCGATGCTCGCCGTCGCGAGATACGACGCCATTGGTTCCTTCGCCACCCACGTCCAGGTCGTCCATCCATGCCGCGTTCGCGTGTCCGAAAGCACACCGTTGGCAACGGCTTGAAGCCCTTCGGGCACCCGGATGTCGAAGGTGTACGACGCGGCGTCGCTCGGGTGGTCATTGACCGGATACCAGGTGGCTGCCACATGAGGCTGGCCGACGACCAGTGCGCCGTCATCGGTGGGAATGAAACCGGTGATGGTTCCGAACGGACCGGGGACCAACTCGGGGATCCCGTCGTAGAGAACTAGAACGACGAACGGCGACGATTTGCGCAGTCCCCGGTTCGGTACGACGGTCAGTTCATTGCCATCTCGACTGAACTTGGCTGTCGAGTCATTGACCTTTATGGAACGGACCGTGAGCCCTTGCAGGTCGAGGTTGAAAGACGAGAGGTTCTGTGTGGCCGTGGCGGTTATCGACGCGACACCGCGAAGCAGGTCGGTGGCTGGGTCATAGCTGATGTCGAGCGCGTAGTGGCCAACGTCGTACCCACCGTTGCCGTCGAGCGGGTAGTAAGGGTCTCCGGCACCCGCAGCACCAGGCAGGAAGGCCCTCTCCGAGTTGTCTGATCCGGCGCCGGCGCCAGCTGGTACGGAGACCAGGACCAGCGACACCCCGACGACCACCGAAAGCTTGCACAACAAACGCGCCTTCGTGCTCGGCGCGGTCCGAATCGTGTTTCGTCTGCTCATATCGACTTCATCGCTTGGACAACCGTCGACCAGTCGCGATGTCGGAATCTTTTTCGAACGCAGCGCGATATGGTGGCCGGCGAACAAGGCACCAATTCACTGCGCGACGGAATCTAGGTGTAACGAACGTTGGAGTTGGTATGACCGACCACGTCACGCGATCGCCGGAGGGTCCTGATCCGGCAGCTTTCGCGGCGTTCTACGACCGGTCTGTCGCTGAAGTCTTCCGATACTTCTTCAAGGCTGCTGCAGGCGACCGACGCCTAGCGGAGGATCTCACGCAAGAGACATTCGTGGCGGCCGTGCGCTCGTGCCAGTCCGGACGAGTCGAGACGATGACAATCAACTGGCTCATCGTGGTGGCCCGACACAAGCTGATCGACCACTACCGACGACGGAGTCGCGAGGAACGAAAGCTCACGCTGGCCTGGACCGAGCAGTCCGTGCACGATGAGGGATCCTCTTCGGCATTCGCGGTCGACGAAGCCGAAGCTCTCACGTTGCTCGAATGCCTCTCCCCCATCCATCGGCTCGTACTCGTACTCCGTTATCTCGACGATCTGCCGGTCAACGAGGTGGCGGACTCCATCGGGCGCAGCGTGAGTGCGACCGAATCGATCCTCGTCCGTGCGCGCCAGTCGCTCAGCCGTAGAATGCGCGAGGTGCACGATGCGTGAGCATCCCATCCGAACCATGTTCGATCAGATCGCCGCTGAGCCGGATGGCGACTTCGTGGCAGAACTGCGGCGGCGTGTCCTTGTGGAACTGTCCGAGGCTTCGCCGGTTGAGGAACCTCGCATCGCAAGGGGGACTGATCATCGATTCGTGTTCACCGCCCGCCAAAGACGAACACCGACTGCGTCGTGCGACCTGCCGGATGCACAGCGTCGTCGTCGCCTTGCTGCCGTCTTGCTCGCCGCCGCCATTGTCTCGGTGGTCGCCGTCGGGCTCGTGAGCAGGAAGGCCCCATCTCATCGCATCGTGCCATCGACGAAGACGGGACCCACGATGACCGGTTTCAGCAGCCACGTCCTAGCCGATTTCAAGACGCCCGATGGATACAGCTTCCACTTCGAAGGGACCGTGATCCTGCCGCCGGCCATCGAGTCAGACGAGAACAACATCCCTGTGGATCAGAGCGACATTCTGTTCAGCCCATCGATCTCGGGCACGCTGACAAACACCACAGGCACCGCTGCACCGCTTGCGCGGGTGTCGGTGCAGCTGTTCCTCCGCGCCGACGCGATCAATTGCATCGCCAACAGCGGGCCGTGCGAGCCGGCCATTATTCGCGAACTGATCAATGGCAGGACGCCGTCGTCCGTCGCATCGGGCGCCCCCGTCGCGCTTGTCGACAGTGGCGACATCAGCAGATCGCGCGTTCGGCGTGGCGATGTTCCCGCGATAATGTCGCAGGCGCGGGACGGGACGTTGGTAACGGGAATGGCTGTTGTCGTCGCCGGCGGCACGGAAGACCAAATCGCCACAGAGATCCTCGACCCCGACGGCAAGACTGTCCTGTCGTGTAGTCGAGAGCCCAGCGACTGCATGGATGTCTCGCGATCGGTCCTCGATACGTCGGGGAATCCGTCAGCCGTCTCAGCGCCGGCTGGCGCCGCGTCGGCCGACAATGTGCCGCCGCCGTTTCCGCCTGGCGAGATCCCGCCCGGGACATACTCGGTCGACCGATATGTCCTCACCACGTATGGCAATTGGCGCGTGTACTCGCTCTCTCGGCGGTCACTCATCATGGCCCGCGATGACACTGCGCTGCCCGGGTTCGGAATCATCGACCAACCGCTGTCCCTGACGTCGACAACCGACGACGCAATAGCCCAGATTTGCGCGAAGAACTCCGTGGCCTTCGGTCAGCCCACACAGACAACTCTTTTCGGTACGACTGCTGTCTCAGTGGAAGGGGAAGTCATCGGCCAATGCGTAACGCCCATCCTGTATCCCCTTGCACCTACCGCCAATAGCCACGTGACGATTCGTATCGTCGCCGCGGAGGTCAACGGATCAATGCTCACCGTTTTTGCCTATGCACCCACCGACCAGTGGCCAACGTTCAGCAAAGAGCTTGACGCGACCATCGCCTCACTCCGAATCCTCTGACTGAAGCGCCCTGGGATCCGCGGAGACTCTTGTGTGCCCTGGGTTTCGCGCGGTCAGCTTGCTTGATCGCGGGCGGGATTGCCGGCGTGGCGACGCTCGTACTCGATCGGGCTGAGCATCCCGAGCGATGAGTGTCGTCGTTGCCGGTTATGGAAAATTTCAAGATACTCGAAGATCGCATTGGCCAACTCGAGCCGGGTGTTCCACCGCTTGCGGTTCAACAGCTCGACTTGCATCCGTGCCCAGAATGACTCCATCTGACCGTTGTCGTAGCAATCGCCGATCGAGCCCATCGATTGCATCAGCCCGGAATCGAGCGCCCGACGAGTGAAGGCCCAGGACGTGTATTGGGTGCCGTGGTCGCTGTGTATCACGACACCCTCGGCTTGGCGGTTCTCGATCGCCATGCCGAGCGCGTTGACGACCAGGTTCGCGGTCTGCGACGAGTCGATCGACCAGCCGACCACCCGCCGGGAGAACGCGTCGAGCACGACCGCGCAGTAGACCTTGCCCTCACGCGTGCGGTGCTCGGTGATGTCGGTGAGCCATAACCGATTCGGTTCTGTGCGGGCGAAGTCACGGTTCACCAGATCCGACGCCGTCGGCGTGTTCGGGATCTTCCGATATCTGGGCCGGCCTGGTAGCCCAGCGAGGCTGAGCCGGCGCATCACCAACTCGACAGTGCAACGCGCGACGGTCATCTGGCGGCCGAGAACCAGCTCGGCGTGAACACGCCTGGCGCCATAGGTCTGCCGGGACTCGGCGTGGACCTGGCGGATCACGTCGGCGACCATCGCATGGCGCACCGAACGAGCTGACGGCTTGCGGTGCTTCCACATGTAGAACCCCGACACAGACACGCCGACGACACGACATGTCACCTCGATCGGGAGGCCCTCGCTCACGACCTGAGCGACGACCTCCCACCGCCTTTTGGGTCCGACCGAGCCTTCAACAACGCATTCGCCCGACGCGTCACTTCGAGTTCGGTCTCCAGCTCGCGGATCCTCTTGCGCGCCGCCGTCAGTTCCGCAGACTCGCTCGTCGACATGCCGGCACGCTTGCCATGGTCGATCTGATCCTGATTCCGCCAGTTGTACACCGTCTGCCCTGTGATCCCGAGCTGCTCGGCAATCTCAGCGACCGGCTTGCCAGCCTCGATCAGATCGAGCACCTTGCGACGTAACTCGACCGGGTATCTCCTTGGCACGATGACCTCCTCATCAGTGCCCGAGATTCAACTATGCCGACCGCGCGATTCCCAGGGCAGACCAACGGCAGTGGCTGAGCTTGCTGTCGAACGAAGACAAAACTCGCGGCGACAGACGAAGGCATGTCTGCCATTGGCGAATCTTGCCCGCTCCGTCGCGTGCGCGCAAGGTCTCGCGCCAGCGCACGAGACAAGCCGATCGCTGCCACGGACTGGGCCGCCGGCGCATCCTTCTGTGACACGGGTGTGGCGTGGACGCCGCGATGGTCGCATAGTTCTGCGCACGTCCTAAACGACTTTCGCATCGGTGTCGAGAGAGTAGACGGCGTCGGCTTGGCGTATGAGTTCGGCGTCGTGTGTTGCACAGACCACGATTGCTCGACAGGCGGCATCCGCCAGCACGTTGATCACCCGTTGTGCGTTCCGCTGATCGAGTTGTGCGGTTGGTTCGTCGAGCAGAATCAGCGAAGCGTCGACGACGAGACACCTGGCGACCGCGAGTCGTTGGCGTTCACCCCCCGACAGTTCTTCTGTCACGCGATCCTGTAGGTCTCGCATCCCGAGGTGTTGCAGCAGCGCGTCGCGGTGGAGTGGGTCAGGCTCCCGTCGCTGAATCCGCACGGTGAGGTCGAGCAATTCCCGCGCCGTCAGCCCATCGGGGAACGCCGGCACTGCAGGGCAGACGGCGACGTCCTCCGCTTCGCCTGGGCTTTCGACCGTTCCCGAAGTGGGCGGCATGTAGCCGGAGAGAATCGCCAGCAGGGTCGTCTTTCCGGAGCCCGATCGTCCGACGATCGCCGTGATCTGTCCTCGCTGTGCGGTCAGTGATACGCCGTTGAGCACGACGACCTCGGCAAGGCATTTGGTCACGTCGCGGAGGCGTCGGAACGCTGGCTCACCACTCCGGCTGGTGACGGGCGAAGCGGAGGCGACTCGTCGTGAATGCACCGGGCGGTCGACCTCGACGCTTCCCGAAACCTCAGCTCGCGCGGCGATCACGAGCCCGTCATCGACTTCGGCGACGGTCGCCCGGCCACCGATACGGGCATGCTCGCGTGCGTGCGGTGGTATCCGCAGCCAACCGCGCCCGTCGACGACAGCGCTCGAGCGTGTCTCGCCGCGGCGGCGTTCCTCACTGAGCCGGCCGTCTGCGATCGTGATGACCCGGTCGGCGAGCCGCCCGGCCGTTTCATCGTGAGTAGCGATCACCAATGTGGCACCAACTTCGCCGGCGAACGCGGCAAGCAACTCGAGCATGGTGTCCGCGTTGGCCACATCGAGTTGACCCGTCGGCTCGTCGGCGACGATCAGGCGGGGCCGATGAGCCAAGGCGACGGCGATGCCGACTCGCTGGATCTCGCCGTGGGAGAGTCCTCGTGGACGACGGTGTGCGAGATGAGACGCACCAACGGCGTGCAGGGCCTCGGTGACGGAGTCGCAGTGTTCGATCGCTGTCATGCGCGATCGTCTCGGTTGGAGTGCGACGTTCTGTTCGCACGTCAGTTCGGGTGCGAGGTCGTCGCCACTGTGCTGTGTGATGATGCCGATCGATTCTCTGCGCAACGCCGTGCGCGCAACGCGGTCGAGGGTTGAGAGCTCGCGATCAAAGAGCAGCGCCGTCCCGGCGTTCGGGGCGATTGCAGCAGTGATCAGCTTTACGAACGTCGACTTTCCGGCACCACTCGGACCATGGATCACGACGCGCTCGCCCTGGCGTACTTGGAGGGACAGTCCGCGCAGCGCGGCGATGTCGTGAGGCGTACCGCGATAGAGCACGAACACGTCGTCGAGATCGATGATCACGGCTGGCTGGATCGGGTTCATTCGTGGGCCGCTAACGACTCGTGTGGACTGATCGAGCGCGTCGAGCGTCCGATCCAAATGGTGCCCAATAGAGAAACCAGCGCTACGCCGACCACGACGGCGGCGATCAGCAGTGGCGCGGTCACCACGCGGAGATCGGGGATTGGTGCTGTTCCCGTCGCTGAAACACTGATCAGGTCACGAACGGCGTCGAGCAAGACGAGGCCACTTGCGACGCCGACCGGCGCGGCTGCAGCCAACAACACGATGCAGCGAACTCGCAGCAGCCCTGCGAGTTGGCGAGCGGTCGCACCGCTGGTTCGCAGCCCACGAAAAACGGCGAGCTCGTCGAGGCGGTCGGAGTGCGCGACGAAAATCATCGCGACGGCACTGAGTAGCGCGCAGAGCGGTGACGAAACCAGAAAGGCAAGCATCACGGCTTTCGCAAGCGTGTCGCCGGACAGTTTGGATTGAACTTCCGTGCGGACAACTCGGTCCACATCCTCGAACTCGCTGCTCGTCAGGGCCGAGTGCAGCTGATCAAGCGCCTTGGCTTTGCCGGCAGCGATCCACATCTCGGTGGCCGCGCCCAGTCCGGGTTGTACTCGATCGAGGGTCGACGCCATGGCTACCTCGTCGAGCACGGCGAAGCGCGAACCGACGGTCGGAAATCTGCTGGCAACCTCCACGACCCGAACACGGAGCACACCTTGCCCCTGAACTTCAAGGGTGACGATGCCGTTCGTCGCGGTCGACGCCGTGGTTGCATCGACGATTGCGGGCACAGGCGAGGCGGGTGGCTTGCCCAAGAAGACCAGATCGGTACTTCCGTGGACTGTCGATTTGACGTGTGCACCTTGCACACCCCCAGCGGAGTCGAGGGTCGCGGTGTCGCTCCACAGCGCGGCCAAATCGGTGTCGACCAGTCGTCCGTCGATCGACACGGATTGCAGCACGACGTCGATGTCGATCACTGCGGCGTTCGCGCCTCCGGGACCGACGCTGTGGAGGTCCCCGATGCGGAAACCCTGTAGTCGAACGTCTTGGTCGAATGGGTTGAACTCGATCGTCCAATGGGTCTGGTTGTCGTCCGGGGTTGCCAACGTTTCGTGCCACGTGCCGTCGGCACGTTCGAGCACCATTCCCAACTCGATGTCTGATGGCACTGGTGACGACGCCAGCGCCAAGAACCTCGGAGCAACTGGGAGCGCGATTCCCGACTGTGCATCCGGAGCAACCGCAATGGAGTCCGGTCGCGGACGCGGACCGAAGTCGTCACGCCATGATCGGAGATGGTCCAACGCGTTCGGGGAAACGCCCAGTACTTCCACCGTGTCGGAGGCAGTGCCGCTTCGACGAACGCTCAAGCCGCGGCGCAACACGTTCGAGGCGAAGACACCGTCGATGTCCTGTGACCAGCGGTCTGCGGAGCGCACATGTTGCGGCGCCACCAGTTTCGGTCCCTCGCGCAGCGTGATGTCCATCGGTACCGCGAACGCGGCCTGGTCGACCGATCCCGTCTGCAACGTGGTGCGGTATCCGAGCGCAAAGGTCGCCATCGTCAGTGAGGCGGTGACGAATGCCGCCGTCGCCAGTGTTCTGTGGCGGCGTTGTGGGGCACCGGCGACGGCGAGGCGAGCTACCCAACACCGTGCAGGAATCAGGTGCTTGAGAACTCTCAGCAGCATCGGTAGGAACCGGATCGTGATTCCCGCCGCGGCGATGCCGGCGAGCGCTGGTGTGGTGGACATGAGTGGGTCGGTGCCGTTTGCGAGAGTGTCGGTCGTGGCCGTGCTCCGTTTCGCTGCGAACAACCAGGCGCCGATCGCGGCGAGAGCCAACAAGTCGCTGAGCCACACCCGTCGGCCCGATCGAGGCGTCTCATCGGATCCGCGCAGAATCACGACAACGGCTATGAGCGAGACCACAACCAGCGCAACAAATGGTCCGAGCACGTGCCATTGCAGGACCGCATGCAGAGTTGACCCAAGCGTGACATTCGCCGCCGCAGCCACCCACAAGACTCCAACCACGCCGACAACGGCTCCCAGCAAGACTCCCATGGTGACGAGCAATGACGCTTCGGTCACATCAAGCCGCCATTCCTCCGCAGGGGTCGAGCAGCGAAGCCTTAACACTTGCAGCCCTCGACGGTGCCAGGGTCGAACCGAGAACGTCGTGATCATCGCGAAGCCGGCCAGAAGTGCGCTTGCTTCGCCGACCGGTAGTGCCAGCCTGTTGATCGTGATGTGAGCGCGACGGGCGACTTCTCGCACCGTCGAATCCGGTGCTGTAACGACAAGGTGGACGACATCGGTTCTCTCACCGATCGTCGCCAACTGTCGCAGGAACTTTGGGACATCGACGAGCGACATTCGTCGGGGATCGACCGCGGCCACCCAACCTGTCGTGCGGTCGATCGAGGCAAGTGTGTCGAGCTTGGCAGGGGCATCTGCACCATCGAGGAAGATCACGGCATCGCGATCCTCCGGCGCGAATGTGCCACTGAGGATCCGCTCGTCCGTGCGGGTCACCTTGCCGACAATCTTCAACTTCAACGATGGATCGAGGGCGATGTTCTTGGGTGCTTTGTCTCTTTCCCACAGCACGCCCTCACAGACGTCGCCACTGCATGGTTTCGGCAGCCTGCCGTCGATCAGGCGCACCGCCGTCGGAAGGTGATCCAAACCTACGATTCGAAAAACTCCACCGTCCGGCGTCGGCAGTTGGTTCACGGAAGTGAGGCGCGCAACGTCAGTCATCCCGCGATCAGAGAAAAGTCCACGTACGTAGATATCGAGATCGGAATCCGCGCCCCGGGGGCCGTCCGTCGAGACAGCGGTGACCAGACGATCGCCCACCGTCTGCGATGCGAGCTCCTCGCGCAAGGCGACGTCTCCGGCAACCGTGGGAGAGACCAGCGCGACCAACAGTCCGCCGAATGCGGCCGCCAGCCCAAGAGCACCGAGCAACCACCGCGTCGGTACAGCGCGAAACCGACGGAGCGCGAATCTGGCTACATCCACGGATACCGGCCGACCTTAATGGCTGGGGTCATTCAGGACCACGACCGTTGGGTCTCTGTCACGGATTTCGTTGCGAGTTGGCGACAGACGAGAACGACACCGAGGCAACGATCTGTCCGCTGGCATCTCGTGCGATGAGCTTTCCCGATGACGACTCGAAGTCGCTCTGCCGATCGGGCGGGATCATGAATCGGTATGAACCATCCGGTGCCAAGGCAATACCAGCCGATGTGCCACCCGGGTATTCCAACTCGAGTGTCGTTGCTCCCGCGGCGTTGACGGATCCCTCGACACCCAGAACGAGTGTGAGATCGTCGCCAGTGCTGATCGTCGACACGAACACCGGCTGTGCCCTGTCCAGCGCGGTTCCATCGGGGTCTTCGTCGCGTAGAGGTGGGACCGCGAGCGTTGACACGTCGAGCCCACCGGCGTCGACACCAGCGATCTGCACACCGTCGGTGAGCGCGACCGAGCGGACGCTGTCGGGTACTTCGACCAGCCAGTACCTCGCGAGCCCCAGCACGACATCGTTACTCGTTCCGTCCGGATAACGAACAACGACTCGCTCCACCCGCGAGTCGTTGATTCGCCCGCCGACGAGCAACGCGGCCGTCGGACCGGACGGTATCGGCGCCGTCACTTCGATCGCGCGATCGCCGACGCGGGCTGCGGTCACGCACGCCGCGCCGCGCGGCCGGTCACCTTCCGTGGCGATCTCGATGCAGTAGCCGCCCTCTTTCAGGTCCGCCGCATAGAGCACACCGCTTGCGGTGCTCGCAACCGCCATCGCATGCTCGACATCCGGGTTGAGTCGAAGATCTTGGGGCAATCCGTCGTCGAGTGCCGCGAGGTGAGCGCGTATCGGGTCCGGGGCCGGCCCGCCCAGAACACCCGATGCTGCCGCTGCGGTGGCAAATGCCCCCGTGACAACAACCGCGCCTCCTGCCAGCCAACGCGCCCGGTGGCGCCGCGGCCGGCCAACGACGCTGGAGCTGACCACGAAGTCGAAGACACGTCGTGCCTCCGCTGAAGTGCCCCACTGGTAGAGGTCGATCTCCCTGATCGGGTCGACTCGACGTACTCGTTCCAACACCGAATCCATGGTGCTCATGACGGATCAGCCTCCTGTTCGTTGAACGAATCAATGGCGGTGCCGAGCGCCGCGGCCAGTCGACGGCGGGCGCGGTGAACGCGGACATAGAACGCCGCCCGAGAGCAACCGAGGACAATCGCAGCTTCCTCGGCGCCGAGGCCATCCCAGGCGATGAGGGTGATCGCATCACGCTCGGACGGCGTCAGCGCAGCCAAGGCAGCCAGCACGGCGCTATCACCCTGCAGCGCTTCAGGCTCGGCAAGTTCCGCAGCGTCTTGTTCCGAGGTATTCGGATCTGAGGAACCCACACGTGTACGCAACGCGATCTGGCGGCCATCCGAACGACGCTGATTCGCCAAAACGCGCCGGGCGACGCCCAGCAGCCAGGGCCTGGGTGCGTCTGGAACCGAATCGAATCGACGCCATGCGACGAGGAATGTCTCCGACACGACGTCTTGCGCTGCCGATCGAGAGGTCCGCCGCAGCGCGAACGCATAGACCTCTGCCGCATGCGACGTGAACAGCGCATCCATCTCGGCGCGGCGACGGACGTGATCCGTTGTCGACTCAATCGCGCTCTTCATGTAAGTGCTCACTCAACCAATCAATGTCCACCATCTCACGATTCCTTACACCTCGAACGAGCGGCGACTGCGCATCGCCAGGTCCGGCGCGGTCCATCGACTTCCACCGACCGCAACCCGGCGCAACACACGATTCTCCCGCTGTACTGGCGCGGAGAAGCCGACCTGGATGCTGGTCATCCGTCGGCGAGGTCGTTTGCCAGTCCGATTCCGAGCAGGAGTGGTCCTTGGGATCCGTCGGCGTGCGTCGGTACATCGACGGTCGCCAGGAGGTGGCCAGAGAGGTCGAGGAGTTGGACACCGGAACTCG
>JBDTRP010000140.1:0-25534 GCA_039931555.1 Ilumatobacteraceae bacterium
GCGGCGGCGGCGGCGGCTTCAACTGCAGCCTCGGCCTCGCCCGGCGTCGCGTCGGGGTTGTTCTCGTAGTACTCGGCCCAGGCGGCCTCGCGCTCGGCGTCGTCGCCACCTGCGGTCCAGTTGCCGTGCTCGTCGATCTCGAAGTGCTGGCGGTACTCCTCGGCCAACTCTCCACCCTCGGCGGCCTGCTTGATCGACAGGCTGATACGCCGACGGGCGAGATCGAGGTCGATGATCTTGACCCATAGCTCCTCGCCGGGTGTCACGACCTGCTCGGGCGCTTCGACGTGGTGCGTGCTCATCTCCGAGATGTGCACCAGACCCTCGATGCCGTCGCCGACCTGCACGAACCCACCGAACGGGACGAGCTTGGTGACACGGCCATACACCAGTTGGCCCACTTCGTGGGTGCTGGCGAACTCCTGCCACGGGTCCTGCTGGGTGGCCTTCAGCGACAAGCTGATGCGCTCACGCTCGAAGTCGACGTCAAGTACCTGCACGGTGACCGCATCGCCGACAGCCACGACGGCGCCGGGATGATCGACGTGTTTCCACGACAGCTCGCTGACGTGGATGAGGCCGTCCATGCCGCCGAGGTCGACGAATGCTCCGAAGCTGACCACGCTGGACACGACGCCCTCGCGGATCTCGCCGGGCTTGAGGTTGGTCAGGAAGCTGTCGCGGGATTCCTTCTGCGTCTCTTCCAGGAACGCCCGACGGCTGAGCACGACGTTGTTGCGGTTCTTGTCGAGCTCGATGATCTTGGCTTGCACGGTCTTGCCGATGTACGGCGCGAGATCACGAACACGACGCAGTTCGACCAGCGATGCAGGCAAGAAGCCACGCAGACCGATGTCGACGATCAGGCCACCCTTGACGACCTCGATCACCGGACCCTCGACCATGCCGTCGGCTTCCTTGATCTTTTCGATCGTGCCCCACGCCCGCTCGTACTGCGCACGCTTCTTCGACAGAAGCAGACGCCCTTCCTTGTCTTCCTTCTGGAGGACCAGGGCTTCGATCTTCTCGCCGAGCTTGACGATCTCGTGCGGATTGACATCGTTGCGGATGCTCAACTCGCGAGCGAGGATGACACCTTCGCTCTTGTACCCGATGTCGAGGAGCACTTCGTCCTTGTCGATCTTGACGACCGAACCGAAGACCAGCTGACCGTCTTCGACTTCGACCATGGTGCCTTCGATGGCATCGGCAAAGGACATGCCCAAGTCGTCTTCGGTGACTTGGCGGGGCTGGTAATTCCCTTCTTCGTCGAAGGTGCCCATGGCACCGCTGGCTACGGAGAAGGTCGTGGTATCGGACAAAGGACAATCGCTTTCGTATCGCACTACAAGAATGGCCCGGCGAATTCCGGACCGAGTGAGGATACCAGGACCGATTGCGGCCTCCATCAGCGACGACGTGCGAGCACCAAGAATTCCGCCGTCTCGGTCGACGGCGGGGTCGCTTCGTAGGCCCCCGGCTCGACGCTGTACAGGTCGGCGACGTCGAAGCCGACCTGATCACACATCAACCGCAGCTCCCGGGGGGTAAAGCATGTTGTCCACAGGTCGACCCATGTGGCTGAGCCCTGCTCGTTGCGCACCTCGGTGCGCTCGTGGCTGACGCCGGTGGCCGCGTCGAACGTCGCCGATTCGTGGTACTTCACGGCGAAGTAGCTGCTGAACGCCGACAAGGCCAGTGCGCCGCCCGGCCTCAGCGCTTCCGCAATGCCGGCCAGCACCGAAATGTTGTCGCCAGGGGCTGTCATCAGCCCGAACGCTCCTTGGCACAGGCAGATGGCGGCATCGAACTCCTTGTCGAAGCCCATCGCCCGGGCGTCGAGGCGCTCGAAGGTGGCGCCGGGCGGTGCTGTCTCGATCGCCAGATCGATGAACCGCTTGCTGATGTCGACGCCGTGCACGACCATCCCTCTCCGCGCCAACTCGTGAGCGTGCCGGCCCGGGCCGCAGCCGATGTCGAGCACACGCTGGCCCGGCTTCAGGTCGAGCGCGCCGACCACGAAGTCGATCTCCTGCGTCGTCCCCTTCGTGAACGAGTACCTCAGGTACGCCGATCCGAGATGTTCGGCAATGGGCTCGAACCAGTGACTCATCATCGCAACCTCCGTGCCCCACAGATCGAAGAGCTGGCCCCAAACGGGCGCCAACGGGCAATCGTGCCACGGCGCCCTCCACCAAGCCGCCAGTCGGCTGCGCGTGATCGGGCTCGCAGCTCGACCTCACGCGATCAAGTGTGAGTCGGATGACGCGAACTGCGCGACACCGGATACACATCTCGACTTCACGCGATCAAGTGTGAGTCGGATAACGCGAACTGCGCGTGATCGGACACACACCTCGACCGAGACAGGTCACCCCTTGGCGCTGGCCCAACTGGATCCCCAGGAGACGTTGACCTCCAGCGGGACATCGAGCTCGGCGGCGTGGCGCATGATGTCGATCACGGTGGGGCCCACCGTCTCGCGCTCCGTCTCCGGTACCTCGACGAGCACCTCATCGTGCACCTGCAGGATCAGCCGGCTGGCGACGTGCGACTCCGACAACGCGGCGTGGATGCGAACCAGCGCGACCTTGAAGATGTCGGCGGCAAGGCCCTGGATCCCTGCGTTCATCGCTTGACGCTCGCCGGCCTGGCGAATCCGGAAGTTGGAGTTCGACAGCTCCGGAATCGGGCGGCGACGACCGAACAACGTCTCGGTGTAGCCACGCATGCGAGCCTCGATCACCGTCTGGTCCATGTACGCCTTCACGTTGGGGAAGGCGACGAAGTAGGCGTCGAGGATCACGGCTGCATCGGCCGTCGGGATCCCCAATCGCTGACCGAGCCCGTAGGACTCCATTCCGTACGCCAACCCGTAACTGACCATCTTGGCCTTCGACCGCATCTCGATCGTGACGTCGCTCGGATCGACACCGAACACTCGCGCGGCCGTGGCGTTGTGGATGTCGACACCGCTGCGGAACGCCTCGATCAGCCCGGGGTCGGCCGCGAGGTGGGCGATGCAGCGCAGCTCGATCTGGTTGTAGTCGGCGACCAGCAGCACGTAGCCGGGCGCCGGCACGAAGGCCTTGCGGAATTGGCGGCCCTCATCGCTGCGAACCGGGATGTTGTGCAGGTTCGGTTGATCGCTGCTGAGGCGCCCGGTCCGGGCGACGGTCTGGTTGAAGGTCGCGTGGATCCTGCCATCAGGTGCGACCTCGGCCATCAGGCCGGTCCCGTACGTGCCGCGGAGCTTCTCCATCTCCCGGTACTGCATCAACGGATCGATGAACTCCGGCCACTCGTCGCGGAGCCGTAACAACGTCGCTGCGTCGGTCGAGTACCCGGTCTTGGTCTTCTTCTGCGGCGCCAACTGCTTCTCGGTGTAGAGCAACTCTCGGAGCTGCACCGGCGAGTTGAAGTTGAACGGCCGACCGACAACGCGTTGCAGTTCCGCCGCGAGTCGTTCGCTCTCCGACGTGAGGTGTTGGTTGAGCCGCTGCAATTCGGCCATGTCGACGGCGATCCCGACGTGCTCCATCTCGGCGAGCACCCCGACCAGCGGGTTCTCGATGGTGGCATACAGCTCGGCCATGCCCTGCTTGTCGAGCGCGGCCTGCAACGCCGACGACAGGTGTGCGACTGCCAGCGCGCCGCGACCCGCGATGCGCCGGTTGTCGTCGCCCTCCTCGCTGAAATCGAGCTGACCGGCCGACGACGCATCGTTCGACGGCAACTGGAATGCGGTGTAGCGCTGCAAAAGGTCTGCCAACGCATAGCGAACGTCGGCCGGGTCGATCAGGTATGCGGCGATGGCCACATCGAGTTGCAGTCCGGTGATCGAAACACCGTGGCCGAACGCCCAGCGCATGAGGGCTTTGGCATTGTGGCCACGCAGTGCGGGGTGTGACGCCAGCGCACCCAACACCGCTGGATCGGCAACGACGTCGGCCGGGATCCACGCCACGTCACAGGTGTCGCGATCGGTCACGATCGCCAGCCCGATGAGGTCACTGCGGCCCGGCTCACCGACCCACGCGCAGACGACATCGAGGGACGAGAGCGTCGTGATCGCACTGACGGCGGAACCGGCATCGGTGAGGTCGGTGATCTCGGCTTCCAACACCTGCGCCTCGGTCGACGTCTGTGGCGAGCCTGGCGTGCCCAAGGCCTCGAACAGCCGGTCGGTGAGGGCCCGGAACTCGAGGAAGTCGAACAACTTTCGCGCCGCATCTACGTCGGGCTCGATCGTCAACGAACCGAGGTCGACATCGATCGGAGCGTTGCGTCGAAGAATCATCAGCTCGGCATTGCCGCGGACTCGCTCTTCGTGTTCGGCCAACGAGGCCCGCAACTTCGGCGTCTGCGCTTCGACGTTGGCGAAGATCCCGTCGAGCCCGCCATAGGTGTTGATCAGCTTCGCAGCAGTCTTCTCGCCGACACCGGGCACACCGTCGAGGTTGTCGCTGGGGTCGCCTCGAAGCGCTGCGTACTCCGTGTACTGCGCCGGTGTGACCCCGGTCTTCTCCTTGATCCCGGCCTCGTCGTACAACGCATAGTCGCTGACGCCGCGGCGGTTGTACAACACCTTCACGCCCGGGTCGTCGACGAGTTGGTAACTGTCACGATCACCGGTGACGATGATGACCTCGTGGCCTTCGGCCTTGGCCTGCTCGGCCACGGTCGCGAGGATGTCGTCGGCCTCCCAACCAGCCAACTCGACCACGTGCACGTGCAGCGCGTCGAGCACCTCGCGCACCAGGCCCATCTGCTGGCGGAGGATGTCGGGGGCTGCCTCGCGCTGGGCCTTGTAGAGCGGATTGGCGTCGTGGCGGAACGTCTTCTCGGGTCGGTCGAACGCCACCATGACACCGTCGGGCTGCTGGTCCTTCAGGAGATACGCGAACATCGACGTGAAACCGAACACGGCGTTGGTCACCTGCCCCGAGGCAGTCGCCATGTCGGTCGGCAGCGCGTAGAAGGCGCGGTAGGTCAGCGAGTTGCCATCGAGCAAGAGCAGCTTCACGGGCGCAGTGTGCCTGCCAGCACTCGCTCGGCAACCTCACGCATGCGGGAGCGCTCACTCATTGCCGTGCGTTGGATGAACGTGAACGCCTCCCCCTCGCGCATGCCGCATTCGTCGATCAACACGCCCTTGGCGCGATCGATGATCTTGCGTGATTCCAGTTGCTCGCCGAG
Source organism: Ilumatobacteraceae bacterium (assembly GCA_039931555.1). GTDB lineage: Bacteria > Actinomycetota > Acidimicrobiia > Acidimicrobiales > Ilumatobacteraceae > JAENVT01. The sequence goes on from JBDTRP010000140.1 coordinate 5,200, forward strand.
CGCGTCGACCTCGCCGGAGAGGTGCTGCATCTCACGGAACCGACCGATGGCAACCTCGATGGCCGGGATCAGATCGCTCTTCTGGTACGGCTTGACGAGGTATGCCAAGGCACCGGCGTCGCGGGCTTCCTCGATGACTTCACGCTGACTGAAGGCAGTGAGCATCAGTACGCCACAGATGCGCTCGCCCGTGATCACCCGCGCTGCCTCGAGACCGTCCATCCCCGGCATCTTGATGTCGAGGATCGCCAAGTCGGGCCGGAGATCGCGAACGAGCGTGACAGCCTCGTCGCCTCGACCGGTCTCGCCGACGACGTCGTAGCCCTCTTCTTCGAGGGTCTCGCGCAAGTCGAGACGGATGATGGCCTCATCTTCGGCGATCACAACTCGAATCGTCACTGGCGGCAGTCCTTTCGAAAGGTGTCTGGTCGAATCGGCCCGGCGGTCAAGCAGGAATCAGAGTAGGCGAAGTTCGTCGAGCAACTCGTCCTGACGAGCTTCGAGGGTACTGATCTCGGCGACGACATGACTCCGATGGTCGGCCATCGCTTCGGAATGTCCAGCAGCCTCGCGATGCTCGACCACCGCAGCCGGGTTCTCGGCAACGAGCGCCCGCAGGCTCTTCTCGTCGGCATCGTCGATCAGGTGGGCCAACTGCTCGTCGATCACCAGCAGTTCGTCGCGCAGGACCCGGAGGCGCGCGCTGGTCTTGCGCAGCTTCCGCTCGACCGACCGATTCCCCATGCCCACAGTGTATGGATGGCCAAGCTGTGGTGCCCGAGGTGGGACTCGAACCCACACGCCCTTTCGGACAACGGATTTTGAGTCCGTCGCGTCTGCCATTCCGCCACTCGGGCGAGTGACGCCGAGATCGTATCGGCCGAAGTAAGGCACTTCACGCCCGTTACTGGCTGGTAGCAATTCGACCCGATCGGAAACGGTCTATCGTATGCGCATCATGCTTGCCTTCACGTTCCCCGGCCAGGGATCTCAACGACCGGGTATGGGCAGGCCCTGGGTCGACCACGAGAGCTGGGAGCTCGTCGACGAGGCCTCCGACGTGGCGGAGCGCGACGTCGGGAGGTTGTTGCTCGACGCCGACGTCGACGAACTCCGCGACACTCGCCATGCGCAACTCACGACGTTCGTGTCCAGCTTGATGGTGCTCGACGCTGCGGAACGCCTGGGCCTCGAGCCAAGCTTCTGCGCGGGTCACAGCCTCGGCGAATACACCGCATTGACCGCGACCGGCGCGCTCGGGTTCGACGAAGGTGTGCGACTGGTGTGTGAACGGGCCGACGCCATGCACCAAGCCGGCATCGAGAATCCCGGCACCATGGCTGCAGTGTTGGGACTCGACGACGACCAGGTCGAGGTGGCCTGCCGGCGTGCAGACAGCGATGTGTGGGTCGCCAACTTCAACGCACCGGGCCAGGTCGTGATCGCCGGCTCGCCCGAAGGCGTGGCCGCCGCTGGGATCGTCGCCAAGGAACTGGGCGCCAAGAGGATCATGCCTCTGCAGGTGTCGGGTGCGTTCCACACACCGTTCATGACCGCGGCGCGCGATCGACTGCGCAAAGCGATCGCCGAAGCCAACCCGCGCGACACCGAGGTGCCCGTGATCTCCAACGTCGACGCGCTCGCCCACAACACCGGCACCGAGTGGTCGAGCCTGTTGTCCGCCCAACTCAGCAGCCCGGTGCGCTGGAAGCACTGCCTGCTCGCCCTCGAGGACCTGGGTGTCACCGAGTTCGTCGAGCTCGGGCCCGGCGGTGTGCTGACCGGCATGGCCAAGCGCACCGTGGAGTCCGCGCGAACGATCGCCGTCTCGACGCCCGAGGACCTCGAACGGTTGCTGGAATGGGTCAACGCCGGTTCGCAGCACAGCGGCGCGCAACTCGAGGGCGAACACCTCTTCGCCCACGAGCGCCTCGTGGTCAGCCCGGCAGCCGGGTTGTTCACGCCGATCAACGATCTGGCCGACGGCAGCCGGCTCACGGTCGGCGACGTGTTGGGGCATGTCGGCGACGCCGAGGTGCGGTCACCGTTCGCCGGTGTGCTGCAGAGTTACATTGCCGTCGGCGGAGAACGAGTCACAATGAGACAGCCCATCGCATGGTTGAGGACGATCTGATATGCCAGCACTACCTTCCGGAGTCCGCGGTGCAGTGATCACAGGTTGGGGCACCGCCCTCGGCCCCAAGACGCTCACCAACAAAGATCTCGAGCAGATGATGGCGACGTCCGACGAGTGGATCGTCGAGCGCACCGGCATTCGCGAGCGCCACGTCGGCGGCACCACCGTGGGCCTTTCGACCGAATCAGGTCGCGCCGCCCTCGACATGTCGGGGGTCGATCTCGCCGAAATCGATGCGCTCGTGTTGGCCACCACCACGCCCGACACCCAGTGGGGCACAGCGGCGACGGTGCAGAACGAGCTCGGTCTTCGTTGTGGGGCGTTCGACGTCAACGCGGCGTGCTCGGGGTTCGTGTATGGGCTCGTCACGGCCCACGGAATGATCGCCATGGGTGCCCGCAAAGTGTTGTTGATCGGCACCGACTCGCTGTCGCGGATCGTCGACTGGGAAGACCGCAACACTGCCGTGCTGTTCGGTGACGGTTCGGGCGCTGTGGTGCTCGAGGCCGTCGAAGGCCCCGGTCAGCTGCTGGCATGGGATCTCGACGCAGACGGCTCGTTGGGGCGCCTGCTGTGGGCCGACGTCGGTGGCTTCATCCACATGGAGGGCAAAGAGGTCTTCCGGCGCGCCGTGCGCATCATGGTCGACTCGGCCACGAAGTCGATGAACCACGCCGGCATCACCGCCGACGACGTCGCGCTGGTGGTCCCTCACCAGGCCAACGCTCGAATCATCCAGGCGGCATGCGACCGGTTGGGGATCGAACCCGAACGTTCGGTGATGGTGCTCGACCGCACCGGCAACACGTCGTCGGCCTCGGTCCCACTAGCGCTCGCCGACGCGCTCGACACGGGCCGAGTCAAGGAGGGCGACCTGCTGTTGCTCGTCGGCTTCGGCGGTGGGATGACCGCGGCCAGTGCCGTGCTTCGCTGGGGTGGCGGGGCGCCCGCCGGTGGGCCTGCGTGAGCAGAGTCGTACTGATAACCGGCGGATCCCGAGGCATTGGGTTGGCGTGCGCACGACGGTTCGCCGCGCTCGGAGACCGGGTGGCGGTCACCTACAACTCGTCGACGCCTCCCGATGGCTATTTCGCCGTGAAGTGTGATGTCACCTCCGCCGAATCGGTCGATGCTGCGTTCAAGACGGTCGAGGCCGAGTACGGTCCGGTCGAGGTGCTCGTCTCCAACGCAGGGATCACCAAGGACGGGTTGTTGCTGCGCATGAGCGAGACCGACTTCGGCTCGGTGATCGACGCCAACCTCACGGCCGCCTATCGCGTCGCCAAGCGAGCCACGCAGGGCATGCTCCGTGCGCGGGCCGGCCGGATCATCTTCATGTCATCGGTGGTCGCGCTGCTCGGCTCGGCCGGGCAAGCCAACTATGCGGCGTCCAAGGCGGGCCTCGTCGGCCTGGCCCGGTCATTGGCGCGCGAGCTCGGTTCGCGCAGCATCACCGTCAACGTTGTCGCCCCGGGACCGGTCGAGACCGACATGACCGCAGCGTTGGGTGACAAGCGCCTCGCCGAGTTGACCGCTGCAGTCCCGCTGGCCCGTATGGCATCGGCCGACGAGATCGCGGGTGTCGTCGCCTTCCTCGCCTCACCCGATGCCGCCTACATCACCGGCGCGGTCATCCCGGTCGATGGCGGCCTGGGCATGGGTCACTAGACAACACAGTCGTTAACATCGTCCGCATCACGAACACAAGGAGATAGTCGTGGATCAAGCAATGTTTGCCCGCTTCCGCAAATGCGCCGTCGAGGTCCTCTCGGTGTCGGAAGACAAGGTCGTGCCGGAAGCGAAGTTCGGTGACGATCTCGATGCCGACAGTCTCGATCTGGTCGAGCTGGTGATGGCGCTCGAAGAAGAGTTCGGGGTCGAAGTCCCCGAGGAAGATCTCGAGGGCATCGAAACTGTCGGCCAGGCCTACGACCTGGTCGTCGGCAAGCTCTGATGAAGGGTGCCGGACGGCGAGTCGCCATCACCGGCTACGGCGTCGTCGCACCGTGTGGAATCGGCAGGAAGGCGTTCTGGGACGGCCTCAACGGGCCGGGGATCACCGACCATCGCAGCATCGAAGTCGCTGGCTGGGATCCACTTCCCTACTTCAACAACCCGAAGGAAGCACGCCGCGCCGACCGCGTCGAGCAGTTCGCCGTCGCCGCGGCCGCCGAGGCGTTCGAGCACGCCGGCCGTCCGTCGGCAGAGTCCCACCGCTTCGGCACGATCTTTGCCACCGGTGTCGGCGGGTTGCGCTCGACCGAAGAGCAGATCGAGGTCCTGCTGGCCAAGGGCGAGCGCCGGGTGTCGCCGTTCCTCGTACCCATGATGATGCCCAACGCGCCCGGCGCCGCGATCTCCATGCGGTACGGGTTGCGCGGCCCCAACGAGACGATCACCACGGCATGCGCCGCATCGACTCACGCCATCGGCTACGCAGCTCGCCTGATCAGTTGGGGAATGTGCGACGCAGTGGTCACAGGGGGCGCGGAGTCGGCCGGGTGTGCCATCGGTGTCGCCAGCTTCGGCAACATGACCGCCTTGTCGACGTCCGGGTCGAGTCGGCCTTTCGACGTCGACCGCGACGGGTTCGTGCTGGGTGAAGGTGCCGCCGTCCTGGTGCTCGAAGAGTGGTCGGCGGCCGAGCGACGCGGGGCCAACATCCTCGGCGAGATCTTGGGTGCAGGCAGCAACGCCGATGCCCATCACATCACCGCGCCGGCCCCGGGAGGCGTCGGTGCGATCGCTTGCATGCGGCTGGCACTCGACGACGCTGAACTCGATCCCAGCCAGATCGGCCACATCAATGCGCACGGGACTTCGACCCCGCTGAACGACGCAGCCGAGGCCGCCGCCGTCACCGAGGTCTTCGGCCAGCGCGCCGTGCCGGTCACCTCGACCAAGGGTGTCACCGGCCACGCTCTGGGCGCCGCTGGCGCCCTCGAGGCGATTGCGATGCTGCTGGCGATGGAGCACCGCCTGATCCCACCGACAGCCGGCACGACCTCGGTCGATCCCGAGTTCACGATCGATCTGGTGGTCGACGCGGCACGCCCGTGGACCCCAGCGCCGTCGATCTCGAACAGCCTCGGCTTCGGCGGCCACAACGGCACCATCATCATCGGCCCCGTCTGAGGATCCGACCAGCGCCCGAACCAAATCTGTCTCAACCCCTTGACAGGTTGCAGGCCCCAGAGCCGTGTCACACCCCCTTGTCATGATCGTTGCATGAGACACCGCACCGCCCACGCCGACTCGACAACTCACACGCCGACCGAGCAGCACACCCGGCCGGCCCACTACGTCATCTTCGACATCGACCGACCGAACGTGGTGCACACCATGCTCGACTGCAGCGAGCACATCGGGCTCGTCGACGTGGTCGACCAGTGGTTCGGCGGCCCTTGCGATGATCCCGATGTGGTCGAAGAGGTCGCGTTCCGCCATGGTTTGATCGCCGCGGCCGAACTGGTCGAGCGCGGCACACCCTGTCCGCATTGCACGCTGGTGGCGGCGCCACTGTGGCGTGCCGCCGCCTAGCGCCGATCAGCGGTCGACGAGGACGAACATCAACTCGCACTCGCAGGCGGTCTCGCCACGCAACACGGCCCGACCGCGCCCCTTGCCGGCACGCGCCGACATTCGTTGCAACTCGACGTGGAGCTCCAATGTGTCGCCGGGCGCGACCTGGCGGCGAAACCGGGCACTATCGAGCCCACCGAACAGCGGCAGCTTCCCCGCAAAGCGTTGGTCGGTCAGCACGGCAATGGCCCCGACCTGGGCGATCGCCTCGCACATCAACACCCCCGGCAGGGTCGGCCGACCAGGAAAGTGGCCTGGGAAGAACCATTCGTCACCCGTCAGCCGCCACCTGCCAACGGCGCTGATGCCCGGTTCGAGGGCCACCACCTCATCGACGAACAAGAATGGTGGGCGGTGTGGCAACACGTCGGCAGGTACGGGCATCGCGATCATTCGGCAAGTGCTTCCAGCAGTCGCGTCGGGGTGTCTTTCGGGCTGATCTTGTACCAGGCGTTGCGGATCGAGCCGTCGGCGCCGACCAGGAACGCCGATCGCTCGATGCCCATGTAGGTCTTGCCGTAGTTCTTCTTTTCCTTCCAGACGCCATAGGCCTCTGCCACCGAATGATCGATGTCCGACAACAGCTCAAAGTTGAGCGAGTACTTGTCGCGAAACCGGCCCAGCGCGGTGGGCTTGTCGGGACTGATGCCGAGGATCACCGTGTCTCCGACCTGCGCGGCGATGTCGCGCAGACCACATGCCTGCTGGGTGCAGCCGGGCGTGTCGGCGCGCGGGTAGAAGTACACCAGCACCGGATGCCCACGCAGTGCGGCCAGGCTTTGTTCAGTCTCGTTCTGGTTCGTCAGGGTGAACTCGGGCGCTGATCGACCGGCAGTGAGCATGCCCTGATGCTACCGATCGAGTGAGACGCCAACCGCCACCGACCGTGCCGTAAAGATTCGGGCAACTCTTGCTCAAGCAAGTTGCAATAGTTGTCACGGACTGTGATAACTTGCTCACGACCCGGCGGAACCGCAGCCGACGAGATGTAAAGGAAGGCACAGATGCGTCGTCCCATCACCATGCCTAACTGACACCCCACTGATCCAGATCCTCCCGGGAACTACTCCCGCTGGAGGCACATGAACAAGCAAACAAACCGCGCTGAGCGGTTTGTTTGCCTTTTACGAATTGCGTCGTAGACCGTGGCCAAAAAACCCACCACGCGGTCGAGCATGAGCGTGATAGTGCGTCGGTATCGAGCGCATGTTGTCGTCGACGTAGTACCCGTCGAAGCGATACGACGATTCAACGATCGAGCCGAGCAGTTGCAGCATCTCGGCGCGAACCTGCTGCGGCGGAACAGGGTCGTGCTGCTTCCAGACGACCATCGGCACGTAGCACTGTTCGCACTCGGCGATCCAGCACACGTCGTCCTCGTAGAACCATTCGGTCAGTCGAGCCGCTTCACACAGCTCGCAGCCGTCAGGCATCGATCGCCGCGCGAACCTCGGCGATGTACTCCCCAGCTGCGTCAGGCCCATCATCGAGCAGTCGCCGAATCACCGAGGCGCCCATCACGACTCCATCGGCGACCTGCACGGCCTCGCGAGCCTGTGCGGCATTCGACACGCCGACGCCGATCAACACCGGCACGTCGGTGATCGCCTTCAAGCGCTTGGCGAGCGAGGCAGCCGTCGAGGCCAACTCGTGGCGTTCACCGGTGACACCGAGGAGGCCGACCGAGTACACAAACCCGCGGGCGCGCTCGGCGATGCGCGGCAGCCGATCGTCGGGCGCTGTGGGGGCCGCGAACATGACCGTCTCGACGCCAGCAGCGTCAGCGGCGGCACACCATGGGCCTGATTCCTCCAGCGGGAGGTCGGGAACCAGAGCAGCGACCACACCGGCAGACAGGAGTTGGTGGGCGAATCGCTCGTGCCCGGCATGGTGGATCGTGTTGTAGTACGTCATGACGGCCAGCGGGATTCCGACATCGAGATCGCGGGCCTCGTCGAGGATCGACACCGGCGTCGCACCGGCCTCGAGCGCCATCTGCGATGCCAGCTGGATCACGGGCCCATCCATCACCGGGTCGGAGAACGGCAGGCCGATCTCGATGGCATCGGCACCCGCAGCAGCGACGGCGCGCACGGCCTCCTGCCACCCCGCGAGGCCACCGGTGATGTACGGAACGAGCAGTTTGCGCCCGCCAGCTCGCTTGGCACGAAGTGCCGTCTCCAACACGCCGGTCATCGGCCCAGGATGTCCATCATCTGGGCGACATCCTTGTCGCCACGACCCGACAGGTTCATCAACACCGTCGAGCCCTGCATGTTCGCGGCCTCACGGGCGATCCAGGCCAGCGCGTGGGCGCATTCCAACGCCGGGATGATGCCCTCGGCGCTGGCGAGAAGCTGAAACGCCTCGATGACCTCAGCATCGGTGACCGACGGGTACTCGGCACGGCCGATCGATGCCAGATAGCTGTGCTCCGGCCCGACACCTGGGTAGTCGAGGCCGGCGGAGATCGATTCGGCCTCGAGCACCTGCCCGTACTCGTCCTGCATCAGATAGCTGCGCATGCCGTGCACGACGCCGGGTTGGCCTCGGCCGACGGCAGCACCGCCTGCGGGCTCCACCCCGACGAGCCGGCTGCGGTCGTCGACGAATCCGGAGAAGATTCCTATCGCGTTGGAGCCACCACCGACACACGCGACGACCACGTCGGGCACATCACCGAACAGATCGAAGCATTGCTGCTTGGCCTCGTCGCCGACCACTCGATGGAACTCGCGGACCATCCACGGGTACGGGTGCGGGCCCATGACCGAACCGAGGCAGTAGTGCGTCGTCTCGACGGAGGCAACCCAATCACGCATCGCTTCGTTGACCGCATCTTTCAGGGTGCGGCTGCCGCTGTGCACTGCCTCGACCTCCGAGCCGAGCAGCTTCATGCGGAACACGTTCAGTGCTTGACGTTCGACATCGACCGCGCCCATGTACACCTTGCACTCCATGCCGAGCAGGGCTGCCGCGGTCGCACTGGCGACGCCGTGTTGGCCGGCGCCCGTCTCGGCGACGAGACGCTTCTTGCCCATGCGTTTGGCGAGCAGCGCCTGGCCGAGCACGTTGTTGATCTTGTGCGAGCCAGTGTGGTTGAGGTCCTCACGCTTCAGCACCAGCCGGATGCCGAGCTGCCTGCTGAGGTTGGAACACTCGGTCAGGATCGAGGGCCGTCCGGCGTACTGCCGAAGCTGGTAATGAAGTTCGGCGCGGAACCCGGGGTCCGCCCAGGCGTCGCGGAACGCGGCCTCCAGTTCCTGGCACGCGGGCACCAGGGTCTCGGGTACGAAACGACCACCGAATTCGCCGAAACGTCCAGTGGCCGATGGTTCTGCCATCAGCGACATCATCTACTCCTCGTCGTCTGCCCAGTCATACGGCATCGAATCCGGCCCCAGGTGCTGCAGCGGTGCAGCAGCGCGGGCCCGTTCGATGAACGCCTTGACCTTCATCGGGTCTTTCCTTCCGGGCGATTTCTCGACACCACTCGACACGTCGACACCCCACGGCTGCACCTTGCGGACGGCGGTGGCGACGTTGTCGGGGTCGAGGCCTCCGGCAAGGATCAATCGTGGGCCTTCCGGCACCTCGCCCAGCAACGACCAGTCGAACAACTCACCGGACCCCGGCGACGGGGCGTCGACCATGATCAGATCGGTGCCGAACTCCCTGATGCGACGGGCATCGGTCGATCCGGCGACAACGGCCTTGATCACCCACCGAATCTGCTCGGCGACCTCGACGACCATCGCCGGCGACTCGTGGCCGTGCAACTGCGCTGCCTTGAGGCCGGCACGGTTCACGGTGTCGATGACCCTGCTGGGCAGTTCGTCGCGGAACACCCCGACGGTGAGGATCTCCGGCGGGAGGCGACGGGTGATGTCGAACACTTGCTGCGGGGCGATCTGACGTGTCGACGGAGCGAACACGAAGCCCACGGCGTCCGCCCCCATGGCGACAGCGAACAAGGCATCGTCCTCATTCGTGATACCGCAGATCTTGACGAACATCGTGGTGCAAACGTATCGGGCCGAGCCCGCCGGAGCAGTGATCGATGTACGGCTTACGGGACCCGCAGCTCGGCGATTGCGGCAGCCGGGTCCGTCGAAGTGACCACTGACTCCCCCACGAGGACCGCGTCGTAGCCCGCTGCCCGCAATCGGAGCGCATCAGCGCGATTGCGCACGCCACTTTCGGCAACTCGCACGACACCCGGCGGGATCAGCGCGGCCATGCGTTCGGCCCGGTCGTGGTCGACGTGAAACGTGATGAGATCGCGTTGGTTCACGCCGATGATCGATGCCTCCGCCCGCAACGCGATGTCGAGCTCGTCTTCGTCGTGGATCTCGACGAGGACGTCGAGGCCGAGGCTGACGGCCATTTCGTGAAAGGTCAACAACTCGCTCTTGTCGAGCGCCGCAGCGATCAACAAGACGCAATCGGCGCCCATGATCCGGGCGTCGAGCACGTCACGCTCGCTGACCGTGAAGTCCTTTCGCAGCACCGGCAGCGCGCACGCGCCTCGCGCTGTTTGCAGGTCCGCGGGCGAACCCCCGAAATCGGGGGCATCCGTCAGGACCGACAGGCAGGTGGCTCCGCCGCTGTCGTATGCCTTGGCCACGGCCGCTGGATCGAGGTCGGCGAACAGGTCGCCCTTCGACGGCGACCGACGTTTGATCTCGCCGATCACCGCCAACGTCGACTGGGCGCGGAGCGCCGCGGCAAAGCCACGGGTGGGCGGCATCTGCGCCGCCTCGGTGGTGAGGGCCTGCAGAGGACGGTGATCCGATCGGGCAACCGCACGGTGATCCTTGAGGATTCGATCGAGATATGTCGTCACTGCCTGTCACCCATCACTAGAACCCGAGCCGCGAACTGATCTCGGTCAGCAGCGAATCGATCGGTACCCGCACTTGCTCTGTCGTGTCACGGTCGCGGATCGTCACCGCGCCGTCGTCGAGCGAGTCGAAGTCGATCGTGACGCACAGCGGCGTGCCGATCTCGTCCTGGCGGCGATACCGACGGCCGATGGCCTGGGTCTCGTCGTACTCGACCATGTATCGCTCGCTCAGGATCTTGCGAACCTGATGGGCGAGCGGCGTCAACGTGTCCTTCTTCGACAGCGGCAACACGGCGACCTTGTACGGCGCAAGGCGCGGGTGCAGCCGCAGCACGGTTCGTGTCTCGTCGTTGACCACATCCTCGTCGTAGGCGGCGAGCAGGAAGATCGCGAACAACCGGGTGACGCCCACTGCCGGCTCGATGACGTACGGCTTGTAGCGCTCGTTGGTCGCCTGATCGAAGTAGTCGAGCTTCTCTCCCGAGTGGTTCGAATGTTGAGTCAGGTCGTAGTCCGTGCGCTGGGCGATCCCCTCTGCCTCGTCCCAACCCCACGGGAAGAGGAACTCGACATCGGACGTGCCGGTCGAGTAGTGCGAGAGTTCGTCGGCGTCGTGCGCACGCAGCCGCAACAACTCCGTCGGAACGCCGAGGTCGAGATACCAGTTCATCCGCTGCGTGCACCAGTACTCGTACCACGTGGCGCTGTCGGCCGGTGGCACGAAGTACTCCATCTCCATCTGCTCGAACTCCCGGGTTCGGAAGATCCAGTTCTGCGGAGTGATCTCGTTGCGGAAGCTCTTGCCGACCTGGGCGATGCCGAACGGTGGCTTTCGCCTGGTCGAGTTGAGCACGTTCGCGAAGTTGATGAACATGCCCTGTGCCGTCTCGGGGCGGAGGTAGGCCACTGCGCCGGCGTCTTCGATCGGCCCGGCATGGGTCTTGAACATCAAGTTGAACTGGCGCGGCTCGGTGAACGTGCCTTGCTTGCCGCAGCTCGGGCAGGTGTTCGGATCGTCGAGCTTGTCGAGGCGGAACCGGTTCTTGCAGTTGGTGCAGTCGACCAATGGATCGGTGAAATTGGCGAGGTGGCCACTGGCCTCCCACACCTGGGGCGGGCCGAGCACCGCAGCGTCGATCAGCACGACGTCGTCGCGCAGTTGCACTACCGAGCGGATCCACGCCTCGCGGATGTTGCGCAGCATGAGAGCGCCCAGAGGTCCGTAGTCGTAGGTACTCCGGAAGCCACCGTAGATCTCCGCGGATGGGTAGACGAAACCCCGTCGCTTGCAGAGATTGACAACTTGATCGAGATCGGTTGCAGGCATACCTCTGCAAGGCTACGAGCGCCACCAGGGCTCCCGCGAATGAGTTGACCGACGTGCAAGGATTCTCGGGAGGGTTGCACGGTGGTGAGGGGGAGCAGATGAGCGGTGGACGAAGGTCGGCGGGCATGGTCGCGCTGGTGGTTGCGGCCGGGCTGACCGTGGCGGGATGCAGCGGCAGCGACAGTTCCTCGGGCAACACATCCGTGTCGACGGCCGTGTCGACGACGACCAGCGCGGTCACGACCACCACGGTCGAGGCCACCACGACGGAAGCCAACCCGACCACCGAGACGGCGACCACGCCTGCGCCGACCGCGGTCCCGACCACGGTTCCCCCAACGACCCCAGTGGTGCCTTGCGCCGGTCCCACGACGATTCCGTCAGCGGCCACCAGCCTCGTCGCCATCAACGGCGACATCGACGGCGACACGCTGAACGACGTCGTCACGTCGTACGCGCTCGACGGCGTACCCCACATCCACGCGACGCTGGCGACCGGCGGCAACACTGACACCGAGGTCCCCATCGGCAATGCCGACACGGTGGCCATCCAGTTCATCGACTTCGACCACGCCCTGGGCGCCGCGGTGCCGCCGCCGGTCGCCGTCCTGGCCATCGGTGCGACCAAGGCCGGTACGGCCGTCGGCGCGTTTGTGACCCTGACCCCGAAGTACTGCCTTCGCGTCTGGCACAACAACACCACCGACGACGCGTTGTTCACGTTCAGGATCTCGGCCGAGCCGATCTACCAGGGTCTGGAATGCGACGGAGCAGCGGGGTCCATCAACCACAGCCTGACCTCTGCCGAACAGAACCCGTCTGGCGACTGGACCGTGACGCTGCAGCCGTTCGGGCACAACTTCACGACGGTCGACCTGCACCCCCTGCAGACGATCACGGTGCCCGACAGCCCCGACATCCAACACGAATACGGCGACATCACCTCATGCGCGGCGCCCCTGTTCCCGTAACGTCGTCCGCTACACCCGTGCCAGCGCCCGTTGGGCGCGACTTCGGTACTCCCACTACCGGAATCGAACCCGTTGAGCACGGTCGGGCGCGCTGTGAGTAGGCGCAGTACCGAAATCGCGCCCGACTCGGGCTTGGTGAGGTGCGGGGATCGACGGATCCGAGGCCGCATCTCGGCCGGCTCAGGTCTCCATGCGCTCGAACATCGCCACGGTTCGCAGGCGACGCTCGATGTGGTGCTCCATGGCCCGAGTGGCGTGCGCCGCAACCTCGTGCGTCGCCGACGAGGCCGGGACCGAGAGCGCGTCGTTCAACCGGCCGCCGAGCACCATGCGCATCAACTCCAGCGCATCCTCGCCGAGAGGAGCCCCGGTACGGCAGTTCCGGCACAGCGCGCCTCCATGGTCCATGTCGAAGGCGACCAGCGGGCCGGGCTCGCCGCAACGGGCGCACTCGTCGAGCAACGGGGTGATGCCTTCGGCCGCCAGGAGCTTCCAATAGAACGCCGGCACGACCAACGGTCCCGACCGGCGGGCGACGGTGCGGAGGGCGCCGACGAGCATCCGATACAGGTGAGGCGCCGGCTCACGCTCGAGCGCCAGTTGGTCGACCGCCTCCAGCATGGCGATGCCGTTGGTCATGTGATCGAGGTCGGCGACCATCGGCGCCAGGGTCTCGATCGACTCCGCCTGACTGACGATGTCGAGATCGGCGCGACCGTGCACCAGCAGCAGCTGCACGTGGCTCATCGGTTCGAGCCTGGCGCCGAACTTCGACATCGTCTTGCGCACACCCTTGGCGACCGCCCTGACCTTGCCGTGGTGCTCGGTCATCAGCACCACGATCCTGTCGGCCTCCGCCAGCTTGTAGGTCCGCAGCACCACGGCGGAGTCGCGATAGACGGGGGCGCCCATCAGTCGAGCCCGCCGAACCGTCGGTGCCGTCCGGCGAACTCGGTGAATGCCGCTTCGAGGTCTGCCCCGCGCAACGTGACCCAGACCGTGTCGAGGTAGACGAGCTCGCAGTACGCCAGCTCCCACACCAGGGTCGCCGGCAGATCGGTGTCGGGACCGATCACGATCGCCAGGTCGGGGTCGCACGGGGCCGGAGCATTGACGACCTCGGCCAGGTTGGCGTCGGTGATGGCCCGTCCGTCACGCCGCAACACGTTGACTGCGCCGACCAGCCGCTGCCGCCCGTCGGTCTGCGGATCGACGACGCCGGTGCATCTCCCCACACGAGTGATGGACGCAGGCGTGCCACCGTGGGGCGGGGCAATCCGATCGAGCGGACGGATGGTCAACCACGACGCGCCGGCCTGTTCTACGACCTTGCCGAACTCGATGATCCGATCCCGCCAGACCGCGTCACCGAGCGAGTTCCACTCCTCCAGTAGGCCTCCGACGATGACAACGTGCCGCAGCTCGACAGACTGTTCTGCGGCGCGGCTCATGCCGGCCATCATCCCACGCCGGGCCCAGACGTGCGGGCCATGGAAGCGGTCGAATGAGTATGGTTGACCACCTGTGCGTCCTGATGCTCAACGACCTCTGCATGTCGCCTGCATCATGGACGGCAACGGCCGTTGGGCCCGGCGACGCAGCCTGCCACGAACCGCCGGCCACACCGAGGGTGAGGAAAACCTGGCTGCGGTCGTGCGCCTCGCCGTGAAGCGAGACGTGGGCTGGCTCACAGTCTTCGGGTTCTCGACCGAGAACTGGGTACGACCACGCGTCGAGGTCCGGCACATCCTCGGGCTGCACAAGAAGCTGTTCGGTCGGGTGGCCGAGCTCAACGATCTCAACGTGCGTGTGCAGTGGATCGGACGCCCGTTCGCCAGTCCCGATGCTCGAACCCCGCGCTACGTGCAGAAAGCCATCGTCAAGGCCATTGCCGACACTGCCGGCAACACGGGAATGGTGCTGACCGTGGCTTTCGACTACGGCAGTCGTGCCGAGATCGCGCATGCGGCCGAGGAAGTGGGTGGTGGCTCCGGGCCCGTGACGGCGTGCGACCTCGACGCGCACCTGTACCTCCCTGAGCTACCCAGGGTCGACGTCGTGGTGCGAACGTCGGGCGAGCGACGCATCTCCAACTTCATGCTGTGGCAATCGGCGGGATCGCCGGTCTACTTCACCGAGCAGACCTGGCCGGATTTCGGCGCCACCGAGCTCGATGCTGCAATCGCCCTCGCCCGCCGCTGATCACCGCGACCAATCGACTCCAAACCAGCCGTCGACCACCATCGCCCCAAGCAACGGCTCCGCGGCTCGGCGGCACGCCTGGGTACGTCAGCTCCACACTGCGCGGCTGAGCGTGCCGCTCGTGTCACTGCGTTTGCATCATTCGAGCCGCTACCGTCCTGCTCGTGGCCGATCTGCACAACGTGACGTCGGCCCTTGCGCGGGTCACCGCAGCACTGCCTGCGGCCGAGGAGCGACCCGGCCAGCAGCAGATGGCTGCCGCGGTCGAGGCCTCGATCGCCCACGGTCGGCACCTCATCGTCCAGGCCGGTACCGGCACCGGCAAGACACTGGGCTACCTCGTACCGGCAGTCCTGGCGGGCAAGCGCATCGTCGTTGCCACGGCAACCAAGGCCCTGCAGGATCAGCTTGCTGCAAAGGACTTGCCGTTTCTCGAATCGCACCTCGGGCGCCCGTTCGACTGGGCTGTGTTGAAGGGCCGCAGCAACTACATCTGCATGCAGCGAGTACGCGAGTTGCAGGCAACCGCTGGCGGTCAGGACCAATTGGAGATCGAGGAGTTCGCGGCAACCACCAAGGTCGACATCAAGCGCTTGGTCGAATGGTCCGGCACGACCAAGACCGGCGACCAGGCCGACCTGACATGGTCGCCAGACGATCGCTCATGGCAGGCCGTCAGCGTCGGTAGCGACGAATGTCCCGGCGGCACGAAGTGCCCGATGGGCTCGGTGTGCTTCGCCGAGTTGGCTCGGGCACGGGCTTCGGTGGCCGATGTGGTGGTGGTCAACCTGCACCTCTACGGCCTCAATGTTGCCAGCGGCAACGTGCTCCTACCCGAGCACGAGGTGGTCGTGATCGACGAGGCCCACCAACTCGAAGACATCATGAGCGACACGGTCGGAGTGCAGATCGGGCCCGGTCGGTTCACCAACCTCGCCGCGGTCGTGAGGCGCGTGATCGACGACCCGGCGATCGTCGGCCGTCTTGCCGAGGCGGCACCGGCCATCCGCGAGGCCTTGCGACCGTTCGCCGGTGAGCGATTGGACAAACCGTTCCCCGCCGCCATCCAAGATGCGCTGATCGACGTGCGTGGTCGCATCGAGAAGGCCCAGACCGCACTTCGCGCCATCAACACCGACGTGCCAGAGGCCCAGCAACGCAAACTGCGAGCGCAGCAGATCGCGACACGCGTGCAGGAACAGATCGATATCGCGCTCGGACCCCACGAGGGCTCTGTCGCGTTCGTCTCCGGCAGCCCGGATCACGCTCGCCTGGAGATCGCTCCACTCGACGTCGGGCCGGTGCTTTCCGCGGGGGTCTGGACAAAGAGAACGGCGATCCTCACGAGTGCGACGTTGCCTTCCACGCTCGCCCACCGGGTTGGCCTGCCGGAGCACTCGTACACGCAGATCGATGTCGGCAGTCCGTTCGACTATGGCCACAACGCGGTGCTCTACTGCGCGCTGCATCTTCCCGACCCCCGGTCGCTGCAATTCGCGTCGGCGGTGCACGACGAGTTGGCAGCCCTCATCACCGCGGCCGGTGGACGCACCCTGGCGCTGTTCACCAGCTGGAAGGCGATGGATGCCGCTGCGGCCGCGGTGAAGGAGCGAGTCGATGTGAAGATCCTCACGCAGCGAGACTTCCCGAAGACCGCGCTCGTCAAGGCGTTCACCGACGACGAATCCTCGTGTCTGTTCGCCACGGCCGGCTTCTTCCAGGGCGTCGACATACCCGGGCGGACGCTGTCGTTGGTGACGATCGATCGCATCCCCTTCCCGCGACCCGACGACCCACTGTTGACCGCACGTCGCGAACTGCTCGGCGCCGCGGCGTTCGGCGAGATCGACCTTCCGAGGGCAGCGATGTTGCTGGCCCAGGCCACCGGCCGCCTGATCCGCAATGCGACTGACCGCGGAGTCGTCGCCGTGTTCGACCCTCGCCTCGGCAAGGCCAGCTACCGCTGGCAGGTCGTCAACGCCTTGCCACCGATGAGGCGAACGCGCGATCGCGCCGAGGTCGAGGCCTTCCTTCGGGAGATCACGGCGTAGGCAGGTACAGTCGCCGACCGTGGGGCAACTCGTCAGCGTCGTATCTGTGGAGGGCGTCGCGACGATCACGCTCGACTCGCCCTCCAATCGCAACGCACTGTCGCAGCAACTCCTCATCGACCTCCACGACGCGCTCGATGTCGCCGAGCAAGAACGTGCTCAGGTGATCGTGCTGACCCATACGGCCCCAGCGTTCTGCGCCGGCGCCGACCTCAAGGAGCGCTCCACCGGCAACGTCGACTCCACGTCGTTCGTCCGCGCTCTCGAACGCCTGGCGACGGTCGCAGCGCCGGTGATCGCCGCGGTCGATGGCGCGGTCCGCGCCGGCGGCATCGGGTTGATGGCGGCGTGCGACCTCATCGTCGTGAATCCGTCGATCACGTTTGCGTTCACCGAAGTTCGGATCGGCGTCGCTCCGGCGATCATCACCGGTCCGATCCTGCAGCGTTGCGGCTGGTCGAAGCTGGCCGGCCCGTACCTCACCGGCGAGGTTTTCGACGCGGCGCGAGCACTCGACATGGGCCTGGTGACTCACGTCGTCGACGACGTGGCGGCGACTGTTGCAGAGCTCTGTCGTGACGTGCTGCGGGGCGGCCCGAATGCGATTGCTGCAACGAAGGCGCTGCTGCGCACATCGCACACCATGGCGGAGCTGCAGGCGATCTCGGAGTCATTGTTCACCAGCGACGAGGGCCGCGAGGGAATGGCGGCCTTCACCGAGAAGCGACCGCCGCGGTGGGCCCGGTGACCCTCGTTCCCGATCGGGTGGTGCCCGACACCGACGCCTACCGGGCCAACCGCGACGCGATGCTGGCGCAGCTTCGACTGCACGACGAACAGCTGGCTATCGTCAATGGTGGCGGCGGGCCGAAGTACGTCGAGCGGCATCGGCAGCGCGACAAGTTGCTGGCGCGCGAACGGGTCGAGGCATTGCTCGACATCGAGTCGCCGTTCCTCGAGCTGTCTCCACTGGCTGCATGGGGCACCGACTTCCCTGTCGGCGCGGGCCTCGTCACCGGCATCGGTCTCGTCGAGGGCACAGAGTGCATGGTCATCGCCAATGACCCGACGGTACGCGGTGGTGCGTCGAACCCGATGACGATGCGCAAGTCGTTACGCGCCTACCAGATCGCCCGCGAGAACCGGCTGCCGATCGTCAACCTCGTCGAATCCGGCGGTGCGGACCTGCCGACCCAGAGCGAGATCTTCATCCCGGGAGGCCAGACCTTCCACGACATCACCCAGCTGTCCGCCGAAGCCATCCCCACCGTCGCCGTCGTGTTCGGCAACTCCACGGCGGGCGGCGCGTACGTGCCGGGCATGAGCGATTACATCGTGATGATCAAGGAACGATCGAAGGTGTTCCTCGGCGGACCGCCGCTGGTGAAGATGGCGACCGGCGAGGAGAGCGACGACGAGTCGCTCGGCGGCGCCGAGATGCATGCCCGGATCAGCGGTCTTGCCGACTACTTGGCCGTCGACGAGCTCGACGGCATCCGCCTCGGCCGTCAGATCGTGCGCCGCCTGAACCAACGCAAGCGCGGTCCAGGCCCGCGAGGAGCCGGGAGGCCACCGAAGCTCGACCCCGAACACCTGCTGGGCATTCCCTCGGTCGATCCCAAGGTGCCGTTCGATCCCCGCGACGTGATCGCCCGTCTGGTCGACGACAGCGACTTCGACGAGTTCAAGCCACTGTACGGCTCGTCGCTGGTCACCGGCTTCGCCGAGCTGCACGGCTACCCCATCGGCATCCTCGCCAACCATCGCGGCGTGCTGTTCAGCGAGGAGGCGCACAAGGCGACGCAGTTCATCCAACTCGCCAACCAGATCGATACGCCGCTCGTCTTCTTGCAGAACACGACCGGCTACATGGTCGGCAAGGAGTTCGAGCAGCGGGGCATCATCAAAGACGGAGCGAAGATGATCAACGCTGTCACCAACAGCAGCGTGCCGCACCTCACGGTTCACATGGCTGCCTCGTACGGTGCGGGCAACTACGGGATGTGCGGCCGGGCGTTCGGCCCGCGGTTCGTGTTTGCGTGGCCGAACGCCAAGACAGCAGTCATGGGTCCGCAGCAGTTGGCCGGCGTCATGTCGATCGTGGCCAAGCAATCGGCCGCGTCAATGGGTCGACCATTCGACGAGGAAGCCGACGCGGCGCTGCGCACGCAAGTCGAGGAACAGATCGAACGTGAATCGCTCGCCCTGTTCATGACCGGTCGGGTCTACGACGACGGCATCATCGACCCGCGCGATACGCGCACCGTTCTCGGCATGTGCCTCAGCGTGATCGACAACCAGCCCGTCGTCGGCACCCGTGGCTACGGCGTCTACCGGATGTGATGCGATGATCACCCGAATCCTCATCGCCAACCGTGGCGAGATCGCCAGCCGCATCATCCGCACGTGCCGGCGGCTCGGCATCGGCACGGTGGCGGTGTTCTCCGAAGCCGACGCCGACGCCCCATACGTTCGCCAGGCCGACACCGCCTGGCCGCTCGCCGGGAACACCCCGTCGGAGACGTATCTTCGCGGTGATCTGCTGATCGCCGCTGCCCTCGGCCGCGCCTGCGACGCCATCCATCCCGGCTACGGGTTCCTCAGCGAGAGCGCGGTGTTCGCCCAATCGGTCCTCGACGCCGGGTTGATCTGGATCGGGCCGACTCCCGGTGCGATCGCGGCGATGGGATCCAAGATCGAGGCGAAGCAATTGATGCGAGCCTCGGGCGTGCCGGTGCTGCCCGACAGCACGGTCGAGTCGTTGGCAGAGATCGGCGTGCCCGCGTTGGTGAAGGCCTCGGCAGGCGGTGGTGGTCGGGGCATGCGCATCGTGCGTGACATGGCCCGACTCGCCGAGGCCGTCGCCGCTGGTGAACGCGAGGCCGAGGCCGCGTTCGGCGACGGCACCGTCTTCGTGGAGAGATTCGTCGAATGCGGGCGCCACATCGAGATCCAGGTGTTCGCCGACCAACACGGCAACACGGTGTCGCTGTTCGAACGCGATTGCAGCGTACAACGTCGGCACCAGAAGATCATCGAGGAGTCACCGTCGCCCGCCGTCGACGAGCCGCTGCGCGCGGCAATGAACGCCGCGGCCATCGCAGCAGCGCGTGCGGTCGGCTACGTCGGCGCAGGCACGGTCGAGTTCCTGGTCGACGATGCGGGCACGTTCTCCTTCCTGGAGATGAACACCCGCCTGCAGGTCGAGCACCCGGTGAC
>JBDTRP010000141.1:0-87976 GCA_039931555.1 Ilumatobacteraceae bacterium
CACACCAGCCAACCCCGCGATCACCTCAGAGCCCGAATTTCATCACCCTGCTAGATGAAAAGACGGATGACGATGACGGTCGAGGAGGCAGCGGAGATCGTTGGGATCTCGCGAACGTCGGCTTACCTCTGCGCGGCGCGTGGCGAGCTCCCGACTCGCCGCTTCGGTCGACGCGTCCTCGTGCTCTACGTTCCTTTGATGACGATGCTCGGCGAGCGCCCGTCAACCGAAGGATCAGACTCGACGTCGACCGGTCCGATCTGAGTTGCGAACGGCCGACCCGATCGTTGCATGCCGTAACTTTGATGTTACGCTGGTGAACATGGTGACCAGGAGAACCCGGACTGGCGCAGAGCGCTACTTTGCGGAACGAGCAAAGGAGCCCGGGTTTCAGACTGCCTACGATGAGGCGCGTCGCAAGATCGATCAGGTCGACCAGTTGGTACGAGCGCTGGACGAGCGGCGCGAGGCGCTCGGAATGACGAAGGCTGAGCTCGCTCGTCGGGCCGAGCTAGCGCCCGAGGCGATCAGGCGGCTTTTCAGCGTCGATAGCCCCAATCCAACCATAGGAACGCTCACCGCGATCGCCGACGCACTCGATCTTGAACTAGTTCCTCGGGCCCGTTCCGCTAGCTGACTTGTCTACCGCAGGACCGTTCGACTTGTTAGGAATTCAGCCCGCATCTTTAGTGCCCGCCGGTAGTCCTTCGGGTTGGCCGCTGACCGCTTCGGCTTCGACAGACCATCGATCACGACGATTGAAGACCCGCCAAGGTCGTCGGCGTTTCGCTCGAGGATGCAGAACAGACGGTGATTCATCCCCGCGCCGGTCACACGTGCCTCGAAGAATCCGGCCATTGCGTCGTGCATTGCCTCCCATTTGCCGCCACCAGAAAAAAGCCGGCGGGGGTGCCTCGGCAACAGCATCGAGAACAGCGAGGAACTCAGCGACCACCTTCGGCGGAAGCCGGTCGAGGAACTCCTTTGCAGGCACCAGTTGTTTAGCGTCGGTCGCCTGATCCCGTTGGTAGAGGTGGACCAGCCACGGCTCCGGGCTCATTGGTCGGCACCCTGCAGCTGCTCAAAACCCACCGCAGAAACGTCGCATCGACCGGCAGCGAAACGGTCCACCCGATGCTTCCGAGAGATAGGCTGATCAGTGTTCACGGAGACCAGCATAGCAGACTGATCGCTACTCGGACGACAAATATCATTTTCTCTGTTGCATTTTAGCGGCAGCGGGGCTAACGTCAAATGTATGTCGATCGATGAAACCTCGCAAGCCCCACGGGGGCGCAGTCCTAGCTACCCTGGTGCGGCGCTCGAAACCGCCGTACAGAGGGCCCGGACCGCCTACGAGAAGCTCCGACAACACCCTGCGCCAATCAAATCTTTCACCGACCTTTGGGGCTTCAAGAGCTCAACCACCGGCCCGGCAAGCCTGACCGTTGCTGCGCTCAAGAAGTACGGCCTACTCGACTACGAGGGCTCGGGGGACGCTCGTACTGCACGCCTGACCGATCTCGCGGTCGCCATCCTTATGAAGCCCGACCCGATGCCCGGGATTCAACAAGCAGCTCTAACTCCACCGATCTACCGAGAGATGTGGGACAAGTACCACAACGACGTCCCTCCGGAGGAGGCGCTTCGATATGAGTTTGTGGTTCAGCGAGGTTTCACGGAGAACGGATTCCGCGACTTCCTTCGCATCTACAGAGACACGATCAGTTTTGCAAAGCTCGACATTCCCCAACAGGCGGAGTTGCCACAAGAGGACGAGTTCCTGTTCGAGCCCGACCACGAAGAACCAGATCCCCTGCGGAAAACTGACAAGCGTCAGCGCGAGGAACGGCCGTCGGATTCGCGTGCAACCGCCTACACGGTTCCCGTTGAGCCTGGCCTCAATGTGACGGTCGAAGGCCGATTCCCGCTGACTCCAAAGGCGTGGACACAGTTCATGGCGGTTTTGGCCGCGATGCGTCCCGCACTAGTCGAGGAGGAATCGCTGGACGCTGTGCTCGAATAGTCCGACTTGGCTCGATACGGCTCGATCGAGATACGACACGTCGGAGTAGATCGCTGGGCCCGCGATCAGCTGGGCTCTTAACGACCGAGAAGACCGAAAGAATCCGATCGTCACGTCACCTTCTTGTATATGTGGGCGGCGATAAGTTCGGCGGCGACGGCGTCGAGGCCTTGGGCGACGTGCGAGTAGAGATCGAGGGTGATCGCGATAGTCGAGTGACCGAGGCGCTCGGAGACGATCTTGGGGTGCACTCCGGCCTTCAGGGCGAGCGTTGCGTAGCTGTGACGGAGGTCGTGCAGGCGAATCCGAGGCAGCGTCGCGTCGCGGACGAGTCGGTCGAAGGACTGCGATAGCCGATTCGGGTGAACCGGCTCGCCGAGCTCGTCAGTGAAGACGAGGTCACCCTCGTTCGACCAGACGTCGGCTGCCGCGATGCGCTCGACGCGTTGACGCTTGCGATGCTCCTTCAAGGCTTCGAGCGTGACGGCGTCTATGGACACCCGGCGGCGGCTCTTGCCGGTCTTCGGCGGGCCGATGTGCTTGTAGCCGCGCACGGTCGTCAACGTCTGGACGATCGACAACGCTCGACCCGCGAAGTCGACGTCCTCCCATCGAAGACCGAGCACCTCGCCTCGACGCATGCCTGTCGTCGCCAACAGCACGAATGCCATCGAGACGCTCCCCTGCCAATGCCTCGAAGAATCGCTGGATCTCGTCAGCCGACCAGGTCCGCTGTTCAGCGCGCGGCGCGGCGACGGCACGAGCCGATGCCGCCGGGTTGCGGCTGACTAGGCCGAGACGCTCGGCATCCGCCAATGCTCGGCGCAGCACGATGTGGCAGTTTCGTACCGTCTTCGGTGCCAACGGTCGTCCGCCGGCACCGCCACTCGCGAGCAGCGTTGCGTAGAGCGATTCGACCTGCAGTGGCGTCAACGCTTGCAACGGGACCGCACCGATCTGTCGAGTGATGCGATTGGCAGCCATCTCGTAGCTGACCCAGGTCGTCTCGCGGATGCGCGGTCGCATCGTCTCGAGCCACTCGGTGAGGAATCCAGACACCGTGGTGCGATTGCGAGCGACGGCCGTCCCAGCGTCGGAAGCCGTCGCCAAGGATCGCAACGCCGCCTCGGCGGCCTTCTTTGTGGCGAACCCAGAGCGGCGAGCTTGTCGGCGGCGCCCGGTCGCCGGATCGGGCCCGAGGTCGACGTCGAACGACTACACCCTTCCCTTGCGCTGCACCGAGCCTTTCGCCATCCGACAACCGTAGATCGAGGGTGTCACAGAGTTGTGACACGGATGTGACACGCGCAGCCAGCCGGCCACTACCCCAATCGCTATCCGACCAGATCAGACCAGCTCAACTACCGTGCCCGGGGTGGGGTTCGAACCCACATGACCCAAAGGTCAGGGGGGTTTAAGACTTCACTTCAGAGTCCGAGACGTCCGGCTGAGTCCGTTCGGCCTGCTCACGTCCACGGCTGTTGTCCGTCCGTGTCCGTCTGATCCGCCGCGGTCCGGGGTGTGCGGCCAAGTCCCGTGCAGGAATCGTGCAGGCGGCTCACGAAGCGCTGTCCTACCGCCTGTCCTACCATTGCGTCATCGCGCACGAACAGAAGCGATCGATCACCGTCAAGACGCGCTCCAGTTATCCCGCTAGCTCGACCTCAGCGACAGGAAGAGGGGCGTTCAAGCCACACGACACCGCCACCTTGTCTGACCGAGCCTTAGGCGGTTGCAACCGCAACGCGATGCGACGGTCGTCTGATGACGAACGCCGCGCACAGGACGGCTGCGATTCCGCCCAACAGGAAAGAGACCCTGGGCGACGAGACCCGGATGACCCAGCCCATCAGCAACGCGCCGATCGGTGTGCTCCCGAACAGCGCCGTCTGATGGAGTGCCATCACCCGGCCCTGCATCGACGGTTCGGTGGCTTGCTGGACGACGATCGTGTTGACCGACTGGAACGAGGCCGAGGCGAAGCCGAGCACGATGCTCATCGCGACGAACGTCGCGTAGGTCGGCATCACGCCGAGCGCGACGGTCGCGGCGCCGAACCCAGTCAGAGCGATTGCCAGTGTGCGACGTGCATCGGGCTTGATCCCGGCGATGTAGATGCCGCCGAGGATCGACCCGATCGCACTCACACTCATCGCCGCACCAACCGAGCCGGCACCACGGTGGAAGCCGAAGCGGACCATCGACGGGAACGTCATCGGAAAGTTCAGGGCGACAGTCCCGACGATCGACATCACGATCAGCGGCCGAGCGACTTCCGGATGACTGCGCACGTAGGCGAACCCTTCACGGAGCTTGCCCTTGGTCTGTCCGATCATCGGCCGCGCGATCAGTTCGCTCGAGCGAAGGGCCAGCAGTGCTGCGATGACGATCAGATACGAGGCAGCGTTGATGTAGAACCCGACGGTCACCCCGACCGTGGCGATGAGCCCCCCGGCTATAGCGGGGCCGATCAGACGTGAGACCGAGTTGATCGTTCCGTTCGCTGCGACCGCATTCGGCAACAGGTCACGTCCGACGAGCTGGAACAAGATGGCCTGCATCGTCGGACGCTCGACGGCAAGGACGAGTCCGAGCAGGAACGTGAGGGCGTAGATCGACCAGATCGTTGCGTGCCCCGTGGTCACCACGATCCCGAACGTGAGGGCGAGGACGCCGGACACCGCTGATGTCGCCAGCAGCACACGCCGGTTGTTCAGCCGGTCGGCGAGCACCCCGGCCGGTGCGCCCAGGACCAGCATCGGCAAGAACTGCAGGGCAAGGGCGATGCCGAGCTGATCGCTGCGATCGGTGAGCTCGAGTACCAGCCACGTGACAGCGAGCGACTGCGCCCACGACCCGATGCTCGAGATGGTCTGCCCGATGAAGTAGAGCCGGAAGTTCCGGTTGCCGAACGCAGCAAACCGTCCTGGTGCCGGGGTGGTAGTGACGTCGCCGGGCGGTGGCCCAGGCTTGGCGCGGAGAGTGTGTGTGTTCATGGCTGATCGTTCAGAGGTGGTGGATGTCTCTACTGCACCGAGATGGTGATCTTGCCGCGGACCGTGCCCGCTTCGAGATGACGCATGGCGACCGGTGCCTCGGCGAGCGTGTACGTCGCATCGATGCTCGGAGTGAGCTGTCCGGCGTCGATGAGTTCGGTCAGTGGCACCAGGTCGGCGTAGTGCTCCTTGGAGGCGAGCATCGCGAGCCGCTGGCTCACGAAGAGCGACACCAGCGGCGCCCGCAGGCTTCTGCCGAAGCCGCCCGTGATGTTGCCTTTGCCCTCGCCGCCGACGATGACGAGACTGCCCTTCGGATTGAGGGCGCGTCGCAGGTGTCGAAGTGGAGTGTTGCCGGCGAGGTCGAGGATCAGGTCGTAGCGGCGGGATCCGTCGGTGGCGTCGACGGTGGCGTAGTCGATCGTGTGGTCGGCGCCGAGTGACCGCACGAGATCGGCCTTGGCCGCGCTGCACACGCCGGTGACCTCGGCGCCGAACGACTTCGCCAGCTGCACGGCGTAGCTGCCGACACCCCCGGATGCGCCGAAGATCAACACCTGCTGTCCGGCTTCGATCCGGCCCAGGCGCAGCCCTTGGAGGGCGGTGGTTGCAGAGATCGGAACAGCGGCAGCCTGTTCGAACGTGAGCGACGTCGGCTTGGGAGCAAGCTTGTCCTCTCGGGCGGCGGCGTACTCGGCGAAGGCTCCTCGGCCGACGCCGAACACCTCATCGCCGACGCTGAACCGCGTGACGTTCGCACCGACCGCGACGACGGTCCCCGCGACGGCGAGTCCGGGCACCTGGTTCTTCGGTGCGCGAAGACCAAAACCCATGAGGCGCATCAGGTAGGGGCGGCCGGTCATGTTGTGCCAGGTGCCTCGGTCGAGGCCGGCGGCGTGCACGTGAACGAGCACCTCATGCGGTTCGATCTCCGGCGCGTCGATGTCGGTCAGCTGCCAGGTCTCGCTGGTGCCGTAGCGGTCTTGCACGATGGCCCGCATCGTGCGAGCCGGTGGCGTTGCGGGTGGCGCAGTGTTCATCGTGTTCTCGGTGGTGGACATTGGCGGTTACTCCTCTTCCAGGGGGCGTGCTTACCTGGCGTTACCTTCGTACCGGGTTCTGTCTCCACGCTGTCATGGGTCTTGCAGGGCGACCGTGGCAGCGATCTGTCAGGGAGGCGTTGCAGCCTCGTCCCGTGACTACGGCCCTTGACCACGACAACTCGACAGAGATCGCTCGGCTGGGGCCCAACGTGCTGTTAGGCCGGATCGTGTCGGTCCACTCCACCAATTGCTACTTCATTGGATCGAAGAAGAACAGACACGGCGTGCTGATCGATCCGGGTGCGAGTCAGCCAGGATCCCAGACGCTGTCAGCGAAATGAGTGTCGCGATGATCGTGCTGACTCACGCGTACTGCTCGGCATCTGGCGATCGTCGCCCTAGGTGGTCTGCCGATGGGCGGGTCGGCTCCGTTTGGTCGACTGCAAGACGTCGCGGACTGCATCCTCCAGGGACGCGTCCAACTGATCACGCTGGTCAATGGCCCCGAGTTGGAGCCGCAGGGCGTTGGCCCAGGCGTCGTCGTCAGAGCGCCGTGGGAGGGAGCGCTTGAGGCGATGGTGCTCGGCGATATTCAGGAGCGACCTCGCATCATCGGGATCGAAAGTGGCGGAGGCCTGTGCGAGATCCTCGAGTGCTTCGCACATAGCCGCAGCGTGACCGATCGTCAGAGCCAGCCGCAGAGCGCGCACATGGTGCGTCGCCGCAGAATCTGCACCCTCAGCGGCCAGCGTCGCCCGCCCGAGCAGGTGAAGCGCAGCGACGACGCCTTCGGTGTAGCCGATGCGCTCCTGCACGCTCACTGCCTCGGCGGCACGTGCCTGGGCGGTCTCCACGTCGCCGGACCGAAGCGCGAGCCGTGTCACCTGCTCGAGGCCGATGCCCACGAGATGCAGGTCGCACGCCGCTCGCGCTGCCTCCAGCCCGGCCTGGGCACGTTCCGTCGCCTGAGGATCGCCTTGGTCAATCGCGGTGCGAGCCTGGAGAACGCGACACAGTGCGAGGCCCCATACGTGGTCGGCAGAGGCGAAAGCGGCGATTGCTTCGTCGCGTGTGCGGCTCGAGGCGTCGAGGTCCCCAAGAGCCCATTCGGCGACGGCGAGGGCATTGAGGCCGCAACCTGTCACCACCGGGTCACCAGAGCGACGTCCGAGTTCAATGCTCTCCGACGCGAGCGCCTGGGCTTGTTCGAGCTCACCGAGGGATGCGGAGAGCAGCGCATCGCTCCACATCGCCTTGCCACGCACCGCCGGCGGCAGATCCTGGAAGGCGAGTACCTGTTCCAGCCGACTGCATGCCTCTGCGAGCATCCCGTCGAGCGTCCAGAACCAGCCGAGCGCGCCGGCGAGGCGCGCTGCGCTCATGCCGTCTCCGGTGCTCACGAGCCACTCGAGGGCGGCTCGGTGGTCGGGTACGTCCGTTCGAAGACGGTCGAGCCACATCAGTTGGTCGGCGCCTTGGATGCCGCGTTCGGCGCGTTCGGCGAGTCCGACGTGATAGTTGGCGTGGCGGTCGCGGGCATCGTCGGCGTCGAGGGTCTCGAGGGTTTCGAGGGCGTATGCGCGCAAGGTGTCGAGAAGTCGATAGCGGTCGTCGCCGACCACGGCGACCATCGAGTGTCGCACGAGCGCCGTGAGCAGGCCGAGAGTCTCGGCTGGGTCCGACGCAGTGACTGCGCAGGCGGCCTCGAGATCAAATGAGCCGGCCACGACCCCGAGGCGAGCAAAGAAGCTCCGCTGCCCTTCGTCCAGCAATCCGACACTCCAGTCGATGGCAGCGCGAAGGGTCTGCTGACGAGGTGAGACGTCGCTGCCGCCGTCGACGAGCAGCTCGAAGCGGTTTGTGAGGCGGGCTCGGATCGCCTGGGGCGTCAGCACGTCGGTACGTGCGGCAGCCAGCTCGATTGCGAGGGGGAGACCGTCGAGGGCAAGACAGATGGCGGCGATGTCGGCGGCATTGTTGTCGGTGAGCTCAAAGTCCGGGCGTACCGACGCGGCCCGCTCGACGAACAGCTCCACTGCCGGGTAGCCGGCTGTGGCGTCGGCCGATCGGGCGTCGGGTGGGGCGAGCGCGAGCGGGGGCACGGGCCACGCGATCTCGCCCGTGATGCCGAGTGGGCGTCGGCTCGTGGTGAGGATACGAAGGTCGCGCGCCTGCCGGAGGATGCGGCCGGCCAGCAGAGCGGCCGCGCCGACCACGTGTTCGCACGTGTCGAGGACAAGTAGGCCGTTCCGGGATGTGAGTGAACTGGCGACCGCTGTCGCTGCGTCCTCACCGGGTGCAGTGGGTACGGCGAGCGCTGCGGCAACGGTGGAAGCAACCAAGTCGGCATCGACGACAGCGGCAAGGTCGACGAACCAGACGTCCGTCTCAAGCGCTCGAGCCGACGCGATTTCCAAGGCGAGCCGGCTCTTCCCGGCGCCTGCTGGGCCAGTCAGGGTCACGATACGGCTGCGATCGAGGAGCTTGCGAATACGAGCCAGCTCGATGTCGCGACCGACGAGTCCAGTGACGGCGATTGGGATCGTGGCGGTCGGTCGTGCCGCCGGCCGGTCGGTCCCACCGCGATCGTCTCTCACGGCGGGCGTCGCCGGCATCTCATCCGGTGACGGTGCCCACGACAAGGTGGGATCTTGGGCAAGGATCTGGCGCTGGAGCTCCTGGAGCCGTGGCCCTGGATCGATGCCGAGCTCCTCAAGCAGCAGCGTGCGCGTGTGGTCGTACGCTCGGAGCGCGTCTGCTTGGCGCCCGGAGCGGTAGAGCGCCACGAGCAACTGTTCGTGGAGCTGCTCGCGTAAGGGATGCTCGCCGATCAATGCGGTCAGCTCGCCAACCAGCTCATGGTGGCGTCCCAAGGTGAGCATGAGATCGTGGCGCAACTCAAGGGCGACCAGTCGAAGTTCCTGTAGGCGTGCCGCCTCGCCGAGGGCGAATGGTTCGCCGGTCACGTCGAATAGCGCGTCGCCGCGCCACAACATCAGCGCGTCGTCCAACTCGCCGAGCCCGACCAATAGCTCCTCACGCGACGTAGGTGTCGATCGCGATGTGGCGCGCACGACACGCTCGAAGTGGTACGCGTCAATCTGCTCACGCTCGATGTTGAGGGAGTACCCGCCGGGTCGTGTGACGATCGGCTGCAACGAGGTGCCGCCACCAATTTGCTTGCGGAGATACGAGATCTGGATCTGCAGCGCGTTGGCCGGGTTGCGCGGCTGGTCATCGCCCCACAGCACATCGGCAAGCCCGGACGCGCTCACGGTCTCGCCGGCGTGGAGCACGAGCATCGTCAGCAGAGTGCGCGGCAGGCCCCGCCGAATCTCTACCGAGCGAGCGTCGACCCCCGAACCCGAGCGGACCTCGAGCGGTCCGAGTATCGCGAAGTTCACGACCGGAGGCTACAAGCCGGCCTGTCACGCGCCTGTTGCGGTGGTGCCTACGCGTGCAAGGGTGGTCACAGCGGTCGACGATCAACTGTCGACCGATCCTTCGAAACGGACGACCTAGGAAAGGAAACCCCGGTTGACCACGCCGATCTCACGCGACGACCTGCATCGCCGAATCACGAACGGCGAACGCCTCATGCTCGTGGAGGCGCTCGGCCCGGCGTACTTCGCCGACGCGCACATCCCGGGGGCCGTCAACATGCCGCCGGACCAGGTCGACCGGCTGGCCCCGGCGCTGCTGCCGGACAAGGACGCCCCGATCGTCGTCTACTGCAGCGGGACGTGCCACAACTCCGAGATCACGGCACGGCGCCTCGACGACCTTGGCTACAGCGACGTTCAGGTGTATCTGGGCGGCAAAGAGGACTGGGTGGAACACGGCCTCCCCGTCGAGCGTTCCGACGACCCCGATTGACCGCGGCGGCCGCTGTCATGATCCACGACAGAGCCGCTCCAGAGGCCTGACAGGACCGCCCGCCACCATCGCTCCGACTGACCAACCGTCAAAGGAGCACACATGTCGTCCAACCACCCCTACCCGAATCGGTGGCGAGCACTCGGCGTCATCGCCACCGCCCAATTCCTCGTCATCATGGACACGTCGATCATCGGCGTCGCCCTGCCGGACATGCAGAAGTCGCTCGGCTTCTCGCCGTCGAACCTGTCGTGGGTCTTCAACGCCTACGTGATCGCTCTCGCCGGGCTTCTGCTGCTCGGTGGCAAGCTGTCCGACGTTCTCGGCGCCCGACGCGTCTTCGCCGCTGGGTTCGCGATCCTCACCGCTGCGTCACTGGCCGCCGGCCTCGCCCGGTCAGTCCCTGCCGAGATCGCCGCCCGAGCCGCACAAGGTGTCGGTGCGGCCCTGATCGCGCCGGCGGCGCTGACGCTGCTGATCACCTGCTTCAGCCCCGAACCGCGCGAACTCGGCAAGGCGATGGCGCTGTATGCGGCCGCTGCTCCCGCCGGCGGTACAGCGGGAGTGTTCCTCGGTGGTGTCTTGACGCAGTGGCTCGATTGGCCCTGGGTGTTCTACGTCAACGTACCGATCGGCCTCGCCGTGCTGTTCCTGACGCCACGGGTGCTGCCGAGCGGCCACCGCGCCGGCGGTCGCATCGACGCGCTGTCCGCAGTGACGGTCACCGGCGCGTTGTCGCTGCTCGTACTGGGTGTCGTGCGGGCACCGGAGCTCGGTTGGACAGACACCACGACGATGTCGTCGCTCGCCGGCGGTGTAGCACTGCTCGCAGCGTTCGTCGTCATGCAGGCCACCAGGCGCGATCCGCTGATGCCGCTCGGCATCTTCCGCACCAAGGACCTCGCCGCCGGGAACGCGGTGATGGCGCTGCTCGGCGCAGCGTGGGTGCCGATGTGGTTCTTCCTGAACCTGTTCCTGCAACAGGTCCTCGGCTACGGACCATTCGCGGCTGGGGCCTCGTTGCTGCCGATGACGGTGCTG
The DNA here is from genome assembly GCA_039931555.1 of Ilumatobacteraceae bacterium. Taxonomy (GTDB): domain Bacteria; phylum Actinomycetota; class Acidimicrobiia; order Acidimicrobiales; family Ilumatobacteraceae; genus JAENVT01. The sequence continues at coordinate 10,983 of JBDTRP010000141.1, forward strand.
ATGATGATCCTGATGGTCGGGGTGACCGGGCGCACCGTCGGCCGGTTCGGCAACCGGCGCGTGCTCGTGACCGGGCTGCTCTCCCTCTCGGGCGGTCTGGCGATCTTGACGGCTTTGTCGCCGAACAGCACCTTCGCCGAGGTCGCCCTACCCGGTTCGCTCGTTGCCGCGCTCGGCATGAGCCTGGCCTACATCCCAGCGATGTTGAGCTCGATGGCACACGCTGCGCCGTCAGAGGCCGGGTTGGCTTCGGGCATCGTCAACACCACCTACCAGATCGGCTCGGCGCTCGGACTGGCAGCCATGACCGCCGTCGCCACGAGTGCCGGCGCCAACACGGTTGGCGATCCCGTCGCCCTCACCGACGGATACTCAGCGGCCTTTGCCGGCGCAGCCGCGATCGCTGTGGTCGCAGCCGTCGTGGCAGCGGTGTTCGTCGCCCGTCGCCCCGACGATGTGCCGTCGGCGGAGCCTGTCGCCCAGCCGACTCTCGTCAGCTGAGCCGGGATCGACCGCACGCGTGCGTCTCCATCACTCTCCAACACCAACCCCCATAGGAGCATCATGAACAACATCCAGACCTACGACGTCGTCGGCATGACCTGCGATCACTGCGCACGCTCGGTCGGCAACGAGATCCGCAAGATCGACGGCGTCGACGACGTCGCCGTGGATCTCGTCACCGGCGTGGTGACCATCACCAGCAGCGGCGAGGTTGCCGCAACCGATGTCGCCGCCGCAGTGACCGAAGCCGGCTACGACTTGGCCGACTGAGCACATTCATCAGCCCCCAACCCCCGGCGAGGGTGGCGTTCGACCGTCGAGGTCGACGCCACCTTCGTCGCGTTCGGACGTGGTGTCATTCGCAGACGCCTCGGCGAGCGCTTTGATGCGGTGCAACGACATGCCGATCGTGTCGGCGTTGCGGGCGGCACGATCGCGGGCACCGGTGATCCACGGCGACACGATCTGCAGCCACCTCTCTCTGCGATCCTCGACCGATTCGGCGAGCAGGGTGCCGCCTCCGTCCAGTTCGCTTAGCCCGTAACCCCATCGGGCAACCGGTCGCCCGAGGAACGTCACGTCCCACACGAGCTCGTGACCGGGTCGAGCGGCCCGTATCGACGAGGTCGTGGACCACCTTCGCCAACCATTCCGGCTCGCTCCGCGATATCGGGCGCCTGCGGTTGCAGCCGTTGCCCCGCCGAGCCACCGGCAGCGAACGCACTCGGGACTCCACTCGCCGGTACGCGTCACGTCCGCAACGAGCGCGTAGACAACTGCCGGAGTGGCGGAGATCTGGATAGCGGACCTCACGATGCCCATCCAGCCATCCTCGCGCACTCGACGCGACAGAGAACGCGGAGCGCCACGACAGGCGACCGTGCGACCGCCATTGGAATGTGGACATGGCGCCACCCCCGCCTCACAGCGTCTGACGCGAGGGCATGACTCCGGCAGCGAATCTGCGCCCTACGCGGCAAAGCCGCAGCGCGTTGGGCGGCGTGGTCGCTGATCTCGGGCACTGAGAGTCAGTACGTCGGCTGCCCTGTCCTTCGGCGCGCCTCCACAGAGCTGCCACAGCTCGGTGACAGCCACCACCCGCACGATGTCAGCACCAACTCGACGACCACGGAGCCATGCGATGACCGCCACTGATTTCGAACCGACGACCGACAGCCAGCCACCTCATCTGGCCCCACCTCGGTTCCCCGCCCACACCCCGACCACCGCGACGGGCCGAGCCAGCGACGCGCTCACCCGCCTCTGGGACCGCCATGGCGACAACGTCGGCGTGATGGCCCGAACGATGGCGGGATCGCCCTCGCTCCTCGAGGGCTACCTCGAACTGAGCCGAGCGATGAAGCGCACCACCCTCCCCCGCTCGCTGTCCGAACAGATTTCCCTGTCCATCCAACAGCACCTCGACTGCGCGATGTGCCTCGCCGCCCACACCACCGCAGCCCGAGCAGCCGGACTCTCCGACGACGACATCGCGCTCGCCCGTGCCGGCACAGCCAACGATCCGGCCGCAGCCGCACTCATCGCCTACGCCAACCAAGTCCATCAGGCGCCCGCCACCGTCACCAGCGAGCAGATCGACGACCTCCGCCGGCTCGGACACTCCGACCGCCAACTGCTCGACGTCGTCGGACTCGTCGCACTCAACCATCTCACCGGCGCCTTCAACCTCGTCGCCGGCCTTCACCCCGAACAGGACACCGCATCATGAACAGCCAGCCATCCGCACAGCGCAGCCGCAACATCGGCACACGCACCAAGCTCGTCGCCTACGCCGCCATCCTCGCCGCCGCCTTTGCCGCTGCGGCCGGAGTCGCCGCGGCCGTCGGCCCGATCGACACCAGCGACGGAACACACGACGACCACCCAGATGCCGTGGAGCACGACATGGGCGGCGGTCAGCCGCACGTACCCGGCGTCTCGATCGACGCCGACGGCTTCCGCATCGTCCCGGCAACCCTGTCACTCGCCGCCGACACCGCCGCGCCCTACGCGTTCCGCATCGTCAACGCTGACGGAGCCACCGTCACCGACTTCGACATCACTCACGAGCGCAGGCTGCACCTAATCGTCGTCTCACGAAACCTCGTCGACTATCACCACCTCCACCCCACCCAGGACGCCCATGGAGTATGGACTGCCGATGTTCCAGCGCTCCCGGCCGGCTCCTATCGAGTGTTCGCCGACACCCGCCCGACCGGCGCCGATGGGATCACGCTCGGCACTGATCTGGCCGTCGGGCCGGGAGTCGCCGACCCCGGCGTCGCCTCCGCTCCCGGCGAGACCACCGCAACTGTCGACGGCCTTACGATCGAGTTGAGCGGCACCCCCGCCGTCGGCGAGTCGCTGCTCACCTTCTCCGTTTCCCGCGACGGCGAGGCGATCGTGCCAGACCCGTACCTCGGAGCGTCAGGCCATCTCGTCGCCCTCCGCGCCGGCGATCTGGCATTCCTCCACGTGCACCCCCTCGGCGACGCAACCGAGCGCACGCCGGCCGTCCGGTTCGCGGCCGCGTTCCCGACCCCCGGCACGTACCGGCTGTTCCTCGACTTCTCGATCGACGGCGCGGTGCGCACCGCGGCCTTCACCATCGAGGTTCCCGAGGCCACCGGCCAGCCTGACCAGCACGCGGAGATCAGCACCCACGACACCGATACCCACGACACAACCGGCAACTCAAACGAGACAGGACACTGAGATGACCAACCTCACCACCGACCCCACCCCAAGCAAGACCGATGCGGCCGAGCGCCAGGTGCAACTCGACATCACCGGGATGACCTGCGCCAGCTGCGCGATGCGCATCGAGAAGCGGTTGAACAAGCTCGACGGCGTCACTGCCACCGTCAACTATTCGACCGAGAAGGCCAAGGTCACCGTCACCGGCAACGTCTCCACCGCCGACCTCGTCTCAGCAGTCGAGGCCGTCGGCTACTCGGCCGCTCCCCCACGGACAGCAACAACTGCTCAGGGCACCGACATGGTGTCCACCGAGTCGGACGCGAGTGCGCCGCTTCGTCAACGCCTGCTGATGTCGACAGCGCTGGCAGTGCCGGTGATCTTGCTGGCCATGATCCCGTCGCTGCAGTTCGACGGCTGGCAGTGGCTCTCGTTGACCCTCGCCGCGCCGGTCATCACCTGGGGTGCATGGCCATTCCACCGCGCAGCCTGGGCCAATCTGCGCCACGCCGCCGCCACCATGGACACGTTGATCTCGGTCGGCACGATCGCCGCGTTCAGCTGGTCGCTGTACGCCCTGTTCCTCGGTGACGCCGGCGCGATCGGCATGCGCCACGGATTCTCATTCACCCCAGAACGAGGCATGGGCTCGAGCCAGATCTACCTCGAGGTCGCCGCCGGCGTCACCGTCTTCATCCTCGCCGGCCGATACTTCGAAGCCCGCGCCAAGCGCCGCTCCGGCTCCGCCCTGCGGGCATTGCTCGAACTCGGCGCCAAGGATGTCGCCGTGCTCCGCGACGACGTCGAGACACGCATCCCCGTCGAGCAACTCGCTGTCGACGACCTGTTCATCGTTCGCCCCGGCGAAAAGATCGCCACCGACGGAGTCGTCGTCGACGGCACCTCCGCCATCGACGCATCGCTACTCACCGGGGAATCAGTACCGGTCGAGGTCGGCCCCGGCGACGCCGTCACGGGCGCCACCGTCAACGCCGGAGGCCGGCTCGTGATACGAGCCACCAGAGTCGGGGCCGATACGGCGCTCGCACAGATCGCCCGCCTGGTCGAAGACGCCCAGACCGGAAAGGCACAAGTCCAGCGCCTCGCCGACCGGGTCTCGGCCATCTTCGTGCCGGTCGTCATCGCCCTCGCGGTTGCGACGCTCGGGTTCTGGCTCGTCGCCGCCACCACCGACAGCACCACCGCCGCATTCACGGCCGCCGTGGCCGTGCTGATCATCGCCTGCCCGTGCGCACTCGGGCTCGCGACACCCACCGCTCTCATGGTCGGCACCGGTCGCGGCGCCCAGCTCGGGATCCTGATCAAAGGGCCAGAAGTGCTCGAGTCGACCAAACGGATCGACACGATCGTGCTCGACAAGACCGGCACCGTCACCACCGGCCAGATGACTCTCCTCGACGTCGTCGCCGCCGAGGGCAACACCGTTGAGGACGTCCTGCGCCTCGCCGGCTCCCTCGAAGACGCCTCCGAACACCCGATCGCCGCAGCGATCGCAGCCGGCGCACGCCAGCGCGGTGTCACGCTGTCCCCGGTCGAGTCGTTTGCGAACACCGAAGGACTCGGCGTGCAAGGCGTCGTCGACGGGCACGCCGTCGTCGTGGGACGCGAACGATTTCTCACCGAGTGGGCACTCCACCCCGATGCGGAATTGCTCGCCGCCCGCGACGCCGCCGAGGCCGCTGGCCGCACCCCGGTCTTCGTCGGCTGGGACGGCGCCCCACGAGGACTGCTCGTCGTCGCCGACGCCATCAAGGACACCTCCGCCGAGGCCGTCGCCGGGATGAAGGCCCTCGGGCTACGACCAGTCCTGCTCACCGGCGACAACGAACGAGCCGCACGGGCCGTCGCTGCCGAGGTCGGCATCGATGATGTCATCGCCGAGGTTCTGCCATCCCAGAAGGTCGACGTGATCCGACGGCTGCAGGCCGAGGGTCGGGTCGTCGCGATGGTCGGTGACGGTGTCAACGACGCCGCCGCACTCGCCGCCGCGGATCTCGGTCTCGCGATGGGAACCGGCACCGACGCTGCGATCGAGGCATCAGATCTGACACTGGTTCGCGGCGATCTTCGTGCCGCTGTCGACGCCATCCGACTCGCCCGTCGCACGCTCGGAACGATCAAGGGCAACCTGTTCTGGGCGTTCGCCTACAACATTGCCGCCCTCCCGATCGCCGCCGCCGGCCTGCTCAACCCGATGCTCGCCGGTGCGGCCATGGCATTCTCCAGCGTCTTCGTCGTCACCAACAGCCTGCGGCTCCGACGCTTCCAGCCGTCAGCGAACACCGGACGACGAGCATGAGTACCCGGACCACGGCGGCGTCCGCAATGACTGTCGGAGCAGTCACTGCAGCCGGCGCCACTCACCTTGCAGTTGACCTCGTCGGTGGAGGGTTCGCCGCACTGTTGCCCACCATCGCCGAACGGCTGTCGCTCTCAAGCACCGGCGCCGGTGCGCTCGTCGCACTGTTCTCGGTGAGCGCACTCGGCAGTCAACCGCTCATGGGTCGCCTCGCTGATCGTTTCGACGCGCGACACATCACTGCCGTCGCTGCTGGCGTCGCCGCCGCAGTCCTCACCACAGCTGCGGTGATGACCAGCCTGCTTGCGCTGATCGCCATGATCATCGTCGGCGGTCTGGCCGCCGCCGCCTTTCACCCTGCGGGAGCGGTCCTCGCTCGACGCCAGAGTGCCGCCTCTCCCGAGAACGCAGCGGCCGTCTTCGCCGCCGCCGGCACAGTCGGACTCGCCCTGGGACCGATCGCAGCCATCGCCCTGGCCAGCGATGCGACACTGGGCCGGGTTCTCCTGCTCGCGGTCCCGGCCCTGGTGATCACTCCGGTGATCTGGTGGCGCTCACGAGCGTCGGTTCCCACTCGGAGCTTGCCCCGAAAGCGTCGACCCGCCTCGGGCGTCCTGCTGAAGGGCGAGGTCCCGAAGCTGGCAGCCGCGGCCACCCTGGTTGCCATCGCAAGCACCTCGATCGCCTCGACCGTGCCTCGATGGATCGCCGATCAACCGGGGCGGTCCAGCACCGATCCAGCGATCGGATGGGCGCTGGCAACCTTTGCACTCGCCGCCGCGGCCGGTGGGGTCATCGCCGGGCGACTTACAAGCCATGTCGGCGCGGGCCGTGTGCTTCGCCTGTCGTTGCTCTCTGCAGCGGTCCCCGCAGGCGTCCTCGCCTTCACACCACCCGCCACTGCAGCATCGTTCGTGGCACTCCTGTTGACCGGGCTTCTCATCGGACCAGCAATCCCGTTGCTGCTCGTTGCGGCGCAGAACCAGGCACCGGAACGTGCTGCGACGGCGTCGGGGATGATCATGGGTCTCTCGCATGGCCTCGCCGGTGTGGCCTTCGTCGGCATCTCAGTGATCATCAGCGTCGCCGGCTACGGGGCCGGCGTGCTCACCGGTGCAGCCGCCCTCGTCCCAGCTGCGTTCATCGTCCGCACGCACAGCAGCGCGGGCGGCCCAGCGCTCGCCAACACAGCGCGGTGCATCATCGCGACCTGTCGGTGCATCATCGACGGACCAGACACACCCGTGTCGGCGGCGGCGTGATGGAAGCGCCACGTCACACCGACGCCATGCGAAGGCTGGAGGGAGCGCGATCGGCCACCGAGCTCACCACGTCAATCTTGAGCATCACCATGCAACTCTTCACCGTCGCCGCGATCGTTCGGCGCAGCTTTCGCGCCTTCGCCCGAAAGCGCTGACGAAAGGTCACTCTCGCCACCACGCGCAACTCAAGAACCGAACAAGGGGATCACGCCATGACGACAGCAGCAACCGACACGATGCGGGCCCCAAAGAGAATCATGAGGACTTGGAACGACTGGCCGAGTTCATCGAAGGCGGCGCTGTGACGCCCAGTGTCGACTGCGAGTACCCCCTTGAGCAGGCGGCGGATTGCGATGCGGCAACTGGTGGCCGGCACAGCTCAGGGCAAGCTCGCCATCACAATCTGAACACCTGGACGCCGAGATGATGATCGAAAGAAGATTGGAGAAACTTCTCGCTGACCCCTTTCGGGCGCCCACCCGCACTACCCAAGCACTACTGAAAGCGATACGCGCATGCCCACTACATTTGGTCTGCTGTTGTTCGACGGCGTCGAGGAACTCGACTTCGTCGGTCCCTGGGAGGTGTTCACCGCCTCATCAATGCTGCGCGAGAACATTGGTGAAGCTCCCGACACCATCATCACGATCTCTGAACATGACCGCCCAGTGCGCTGCAGCAAAGGTCTGCGGGTGCTGCCGGACCACACATTCGAGAACCATCCCAACCTCGATGTCGTCCTCGCCCCAGGGGGATTCGGCACCCGCACCGAAGTCGGCAATCCAGTACTGATCGACTGGCTCCGCAACGTCGCGGCTTCATGCGACTGGGTCACCAGCGTGTGCACAGGTTCACTACTGCTCCACGAAGCCGGCCCCGGCCGCAACCGACACCTCTGCACCCACTGGGGCTTCGAAGACACCCTCGAAGCACGCGGAAACTGCACCATTGTCCGCGATCAGCGTTGGGCCGTCGACGGAAACGTCGTGAGCAGCCAAGGGGTCTCAGCCGGCATCGACATGGCCCTCTGGCTCATCGGGCAGATCTACACCCCCGACCACGCGCGAGCCACACAGCACTACATCCAATACGACCCCGCGCCCCCATACTCCGACAGCATCTGACCGCGGTCGACGGCGGCCGCTGGCGCGTCGTCACGGTCAACGCCGACTGGCCGGTCGAGGCGCCATCGGCGAGCGGTGCGACCACTTCGCGGTCGCATCTGCCCTTCCGGCACAACCGCCGAACGCGTCCGATTTCCGCTAGCGCGAAGAAGTCTGTGCAGGAATCGTGCAGTCGCGGGAAGCTCACGACCGCGCGAGTCCCCACGATTGCCCTCCTGACCTGGTTCTTCGCTGTGCCCGGGACGAGATTCGAACTCGTACGTACGTTCGTACAAGGGGGTTTAAGCCCCCCGTGTCTGCCAATTTCACCACCCGGGCGGGTGAGGAACTTCAGGCTATTCGCATCGCTGACCCGACAGGGTGAAGTGCCGTCGGCAGACGGGTGCCGTAGCGTGACGGACGATGCGGCCCGGACGTCGATTGCTGGCCTTGCTGGCCACCGCGGCACTTGCTGCCTGCGGCACGACTTCGGCGGTGCACACCACGCGCGCTGATCCGATCGACGGCGTACTTGTGCCGTCGAGCGAACCATCCGACACGGTGCCAGGCGACACCACGCCCCCGAGCAGCGACAGGATCGACTGGAAGCAGTGCGACGATCCCAAGGTGCACGACCCGGCGCTGGAATGCGCGACCCTGCAAGTGCCACTCGACTACGACAATTCCACGGGCGACACCATTGACATGGCATTGATCAAGGTTCCGGCGTCGGGTGATCGCGATGGCACGATGTTGTTCAACCCCGGTGGGCCCGGCGGGTCGGGATTCGACTTCATCGCTTTCAGCGGTGGGGGGCTGGCGTCGACGTTGGGGGTGACGACGTTGGATCTCATCGGGTTCGACCCTCGCGGCGTCGATCGCTCGGGTGGCATCCACTGCGTGAGCGACCAGTTCCAGGATCGGCACCTCTACATCGACGAGACGCCCGATGATGCGCAGGAGCGTGCGTTGAAGGACGAGGCGCACAACGGTTTCATCGATGGCTGCCAACAGAAGTACGGCGACACGCTGCGCCTTTATTCCACGGTGAACACGGCGCGCGACATGGACGCGATTCGGGCTGCAATCGGCGACGAGCAGATCTCGTACCTCGGCGTCTCGTACGGAACGTACCTTGGCGCGACGTACGCCACGATGTTCCCCGATCGGGTGCGGGCCATGGTGCTCGACTCGGTCGTGGAGCCCAAGGGCGACACCGACGAGCAGCAGTTCGGGACGCAACTGGTCGGGTTCGAAGGGGCATTCGACCATTGGTCGGCGTGGTGCGAGGGGGAGGCCGCGTGTGACTTCAAGTCGCCCGACGTCGGGGCCCGGTGGGACGCGCTGCGTCAACGACTCGACGACAACCCGCTCACCGCGGCCGGCGGCCGCGAGGTCAACAGCGCCACCATGCTGCGTGCCACGCAAGCGGCCCTGTACACCGAGACCGACTGGCCGGTGTTGGCGCAGGCGCTGAACAATGCCGAAGACGGCAACCCAGCCGGCATCCTGGCGCTCGCCGATTCCTACAACGGCCGCAGTGACGACGGCTCGTTCAACACACTGTTCCAGTCGTACAACGTCATCCAGTGCGCGAGCGGAATTGCCTCCCGCGCCCCTGCGGACCCCGAGGCCATCGTTGCCACGCTGCGCGGTGAGGCACCACGATTCGCCAAGAACCTCACGGCCGCCGACCTCACCGCCGACGCCGACACCTGCGACAAATTGGTCGGTGCCGTCGAGCCGATCGAGGTGTCATACACGGGTGACGGTCCGATCGTGCTCGTCGCCGGAAACAACGACCCAGCAACGCCGATTCGCTGGGCGACCAAGATGCTCGGCGAGCTCGGCTCGAAGGCCCGCCTGGTCACGTTCACGGGCGAGGGCCACGGCCAACTCCTGGCCAGCACTTGCATCGCGAACATCGAGGGTGCGGCACTCTCTGACCTGACCCTGCCGAAGCCAGACGCCGTCTGCGAACCCGACCCGGTCGTCGCCAAGCCCGACTGGTGGGACTCGCTGCCGGTGCCCCCCGGCGTGAGCGGCGTGGCCTCCCTACCGGCGGTGTCCGCGGCGTTGGGAGCGGCACCAACACAGATCTTCAGCGAGCTGCGCACGACCGCGTTGAGCAGCGACGAGGCGGTGGCCGCGTACACGACCGCGTTGATCGGCGCCGGGCTCCAGAAGTTCGACGCACCGTCGATCTTTCCGTTCGACGACGTGGTGCAGGGCGCCTACAGCGACGGGAACGCCACGTTGGTGGTGCTCGCCCTTGGATCACAAGCATTCGAAAGCGATCCGTTACAGAGCGCCAAGCCTGATCTCCCACCCGGTACCACCGTGGTGTGGCTCATCGCGGTGGGCGGTTAGGCCACCGACCGCAGACGCGGCGCCTCGAAACCCAGGGCCTGCCACAGCTCGGCCCGCAGGCGATCGGATCGCGGTGGTTGGAGCTGATTGGTGACGATCACCCCCTCGATCATGTCGCCGACGATGGCCGCCCATGGGCGACCCTTGAGCTGCACGGCGATGACGGCGCCGTTGGCGACCCGCCGCACCGAACGATCCACCCCGGCGATGCGCGGCGGGCAGCGAAACCCGGGCGCGACCAATCCGCGACGACGAACCTCGCGACCGATCGTGCGGGCGGCGTGGGCGAAGTCGAGGGACGTGTTGCTGACGGGCATGGGCTCAGTGTCGCGCAGGGGTGTTACAACCGGCCTGTGACACCCCCTGGTTAGTGTCGCCATCGTGGACGAACCGCCGCAGCTCAACCCAGCGCAACAGCGCACGCTCGCGCTCCTGCGGCGATCCGCGGAGCCCACCCTGTTCGATGCCGAGCTGGTCAACGATCTGCGCGACGAGGCCAACGAGGCGTTTGCCCACTTCAGCGACCGGCTCGACGGGCACACGCTGTTCGTCACCAAGCACACCCTCGCCAGCGTGCACGACTGCGAGGTGCACTTCCTCGCGCCCGACGACTTCGAGTGGACACCGGCTCGCGCTCGCGGCCAGGTCGCCCACAAGGCAATCCAGCTGATGTTGAACTGGCGTGGCGAGCCCAGCCCCCGCGAGCTGGTCGATGAGGCGTTGGCGCGGCTCGGCGACGAGGAGCGCGACTTCGGCCGGTGGATCACCGCGCTGTCACCAGGCGACGAAGCCGACCTGCGCGGCCAAGCCGTCGAGCGTGTCAGCAAGTTCGTCGAGTGCTTCCCACCGCTCGATATGCGCAGCAACCCGGCCACAGAGTCTGCTGCCCAATGGCCGCTCGACCATCCGATCCTCCTGCGTGCCCGAGTCGATCTGGTGATGGGTCGACCGCAGGGTCGCGAGAGCCGGAAGGTGATCATCGACTTGAAGACCGGTCGTGTGTCGCAGCGGCATCGCGAGGATCTGCGCTTCTATGCGCTGGTCGAGACACTGGTCCGCGACGTGCCGCCCCGCAAGCTGGCCACCTTCTACCTCGACTCGGCGCAGCCGATCGTCGAAGACGTGACCGAAGGCGTGTTGCGAACCGCCCTGCGCCGCACGCTCGACGGCATCCATCGCCTGATCCAGTTGCAGATCGAGGGTGAGGCCGCGATCAAGAAGCCAGGCATCTCGTGTCGCTGGTGCCCGTATCGCGGCGAGTGCACCGAGGGCCAAACGTACCTGAGGGGAGGCGACGACGAGATAGAAACGTGACGTGGTTAGGGCTCAGGTGATGACGTGGACCTGGTCGCCCTTCTGCAGCCAATCCCAGATCACTTGACCGTGCTCGGGCGGTACGCGGATACAACCCGACGTCTGGCCGTACTCCATCTGCGTCCCCACCGAAGCCAGTGGTTGGGCGAACTCGCCGGTCCGCAACACCGGCACGGTGTGGAACCCGACTCGGGCACCGGATTCCTCGCCACGGGCGAACACAACGAAGTGGGTCATCGTGCTGTAGTGCCCACCGAACCTCGACGAGGCGTGCATCGACTTGGCGAACACGGGATACGTCCCGGGGTCGGGTTGTTCGCGGGCCGTAGTGATGACGAACTCGGGCAGCGCGAGACCGTTGTCGCACAACCACGCCCGCTGTCGGTCACGATCGATCACCGCAGCATGGGGTGTTGTCGGGCAGTTCGGATCGATGACCAGCGGCGGGGCGGTCGTGGTGGTCGGTTCCGGCACCGACGTGGCGGTCGGCTCGATCGTCGCGATCGTGGTCGCGGGGATGGTCGACGACGTGGTACCGGCCGGTTCGGTGGTCACCGCAGCGGTCGCTGCTGCGGAGGTCTCTACTGCGGAGGTCTCTACTGCGGAGGTCTCGACCGCTTCGGGCTGACCGACCGTCACCTCGGAGAGTGCACTGGAGCTACTGCACTGCGCGACGAGTACCACCATGCCCAGCCCCGCCAATGCGCGGACGAGCAGCGGGAAACGTCGCGACATGGAGCTGAGGTTACAAGGCGCCACCGTCATCTACCCGGAAGTCATTGCCTCGACACCGAGTTGCCAGCAAAAGAACGACAGCACATCGGCTTCGTCGCGCACCCGCATGTTGGCGGGCTTGCCCTGGCCGTGCCCGCTGCGGCCACTCTGGCGCAACAGGATCGGCATGCGCTCCTGGTTGGAGCTGGCCCACGTGAGCATTGCCGCCATCTTGCGGGCGTGCATCGGGTCGACTCGCGAATCACCCTCGGCCGTGGTGAACAACACAGCGGGATACTCGGCGTGCTCCGTCACGTTGTGATACGGCGAATAGGCGTGCAGCCAGGCGAATTCCTCGGCGACGTCGGGGTCGCCGTACTCATCGGTCCACAGCCGGGCGATCAGGAACTGCGGGAAGCGGATCATGTCGAGCAGCGGGACTGCGCAATGAACCGCCCGAGCCAGGTCGGGTCGCTGGGTGATGGCCACCCCCATCAGCAAACCTCCATTGGACCCGCCTTCGATCGCCAGGAGGTCACGCGAGGTGTAGCCGTGCTCAACCAGCCAGTCACCGGCGGCGTGGAAGTCGTCGAACACGTTCTGCTTGTTGGCCCGGCGCCCGGAGCGATGCCACGACTCGCCGTGCTCGTAGCCGCCGCGCAAGCCCGCAATGGCGAACACTCCCCCGGCTGCGCACCATGCGGCGGCGCGGACCACCCACGATGGCGATTCGGAGATGGCGAACCCGCCGTAGCCCGTGAGGATCAGCGGAGTCCGGCTCGATGGTTCGACATCGGACCGGTGCATGAGGAACACGCCGATCTCGGTGCCGTCGAGCGATGGGTAGATCTCGCGCCTCACGGTCAACGGTGGCACGACCGAGCGGTCGGGCTCAGCCGACCATCGCTGTGCCCGGCCACCGCCGAGGCGATAGAGAGTCGGCGGTGCCTCGAAGGAGGCAACGGCGACGAACGCGGTGTCGCCCTCGGTATCGAGCGACTGCACGCTGATTAGCCCGAGGTCGGCGATGGGCTCGAACGCGTCGCCATCGGTGTCCCACAGCTCGATCGTGTCGACAGCGGCTGCGCTCGACACCACCAGCAGGCGGTCGCCGAGGCTGGCGGCGCGAGTGAGCACGACATCACGCTCGACAACGACAGTACGCCAGCTGCTGGGGTCGTCGAGAGAAGCAGCGATGATGCGTCCGTTCGACGCGTCGCGCGAGGTCACGCCGTACAGCTCGCCGTCGTGGAAGAAGAACGACGACTGCGCCTCGACACCGCTGATCACCTCGCGCCATGTGCCGGTCTCGGTGTCGAGCAGGTGTGCGTCGATCCGACCCCACCCCACGAGCAGGTACACCAAGAGGTGGCGCCCGTCGTCGCTCGCCAGCACATCCGGCCACGACTCCGGTGTCGGGAGGTTGCCGAACACCAAGGGGTCACCGGCCGGATCGGTGCCGAGCCGGTGGAAGTAGACGTTGCGGTTGTAGGCATCGTCCGGTGGGTAGCGAAGGTACCAGAAGCCCGAGTTGTCGGGCAGCCAGGCGATCGACGACGCCCGCGTGTTCGAGATCGAGTCACCAAGGTGCCGGCCGGAGTCGACGTCGATCACCGACAACGTGCTCTGCTCGGTGCCACCCTCACTGAGCCCAATCGCGACCAGTGCCCCGTCGGGGGACGGCTCGAACCAGTCGATGGCAACGGCGCCGTCGGCGGCGCGCTCGGCCGGGTCGAGCAACGTCCGCGACGGTGCTTCCCGGTCGGTGGACGACTGCACGACCAACGCGAACTGATCGGCGCCCGCGGCACGCCACAACACGAACAACCGCTGGCCGCGCACCGCCGCGGCAGAAACCGTCGGCAGGGCCGTGAGCGCGGAAAGGCGCTCGTGCCACATGCCCCAGGTGGAGCGGGCCTCGAGCGCCTGACTGGTTCGTTCGTTGTGGGCGGCTACCCATGCGGCAACGTCGTCGGACTCACCGTCTTCCAACCACCGGTACGGATCGGCGACTTCCACGCCATGCAGCACCTCGACATCGGCGCCACGCCGCGTCGCAGGTGCAGGGAGAACGGTTGGCTCAGCCACGCCCCATGTTGGGACGCTTGCCGTGGTTCGCCTTGGACCGGCGCATGCGCGCCTTCTTCTTCTTCGTCTTCTTCGACATGGGGAGCCAGGCTATCGGCGGGTCATGCCGCCCGCACCCAGCGCAGCAAGTCGTCAACGGCCCAGGTGTTGATGACCCGTTCCAGCGGTACCTCGCACTCCGCTGCTCGGTTGCAACCGAACGGCTGCCACTCGAGCTGGCCGGTGGCGTGCGCATCCGAGTCGATGGCGAAATAGCAGCCGTACTCGATCGCCAGATCGAGAAGGGGACGCGGCGGATCGAGGCGCTCGGGCCGGCAGTTGATCTCGACGGCGGTATGAAACTGGGCGCACGCTGCGAACACGTAGTCGGCGTCGAACGTGGACGGGTCGCGCTTACCGATCATCCGACCCGTGCAATGACCGAGGATGTCGACGTGTGGCGAGGCGACGGCTCGCACCATACGCTCGGTCATGGGTTGGCGCTCCATCCGCAGCTTGGAGTGCACGCTGGCGACCACCACGTCGAGCTGGCTCAGCACATCATCGGTGTGATCGAGCGTGCCGTCTTCGAGGATGTCGACCTCGATGCCGGTGAGAATGCGGAACGGCGCCATCTTCTCGTTGAGCACGGCGACATCGGCCAGTTGTTGCTCCAACCGCTCCTTGCTGAGACCATGGGCGATGGTGAGCCGTGGCGAGTGATCCGTCAGCACCATGTACTCGTGGCCGAGATTGCGAGCGGTGCGGGCCATCGCCTCGATAGTCGCGCCACCGTCGCTCCATCGGCTGTGCATGTGGCAATCGCCCTTGATGGCGGCACGGTATCGAGCACCTGCGTCGGTGATGGTGATCTGGGTCTCGGCCTCGATCTTTTCGACGTAGCTGGTGTCGCCGTGCAGGGTCTCGGTGATCAGCCGAGCTGTCGAGTCGCCGATCCCCTCCATCTCCTTCAAGGTGCCGGCGGCCGCCCTCGCCGCGAGCTCGTCGGGGGGCGTCGCCCGCACGACCTCGAGCGCACGCACGAACGCCTTGGTCTTGAACCCGGTCTCGTGGGCTCGATCGAGGCAATGCACCACGCGTTCCAGGGCCTCGACCGGTGTCATCTCACCGAGTGTAGATGAGGTCTCAGTCGGCCCGGCGGCCGTCTGCTGGCCGTCGCGTGACCGTCTGAGAGACGGTCAGCGCGCGACCACCCCAGGTTTGCGACCGACGCCCACCATCCCGATGCCGGCGACAAGCAGTGAGGTACCGAGGTACGAGATGAGATCCGAAACCGCACCCGTCCTCGGCAGCGGCGCGGCGGGCGGAGGCGGCGGCAGCACTTCGACGATGGGGACGATTCCGGGAAGGGCGGTTTCCGGCAGCACGGTTGTCTCGACCGCGGCGGGCGCAGGGGCGGTGGTCGTGGCGGGAAGAAGTGTCGTGGTGCTCGTCGTGGGCGGAGAGGAGGTCGTGCTGGTGGTCGGTGGGGCGGTCGTTGTCGTCGTGGTGGTCGTTGTTGGTGGGATGGTCGTCGTGGTGGTCGTCGTGGTCGTTGGCGGCGGTGGAACGTCGACCGTTGCGGTGACCGACACCACGCCCGGAGGGCCTTGGGTGACCAACCGTTGGGCACCGAACGGGTCGGGCCCCGCTGGCGTGCCGCGGTACACCGCGACCGGTCCAGGCGCGGGCGTCGCAGCGACGACGGTCATCGTGCCGACCGTCACCGGCATTGTCGCGTGCGCCAGCCCGGCGTCGTCGGTCGTCGCTGCAATCGGCGCATCCTGCCCACTCACCAATAGGGTCACGATCGCACCGGCAACCGGCTCGACTCCGGACACGACTCCGACATCGATCGCACCATCGATCCCCAGACCGACAGCGATGTTCCATTGCCCAGCGAACCGGGTTGCCTCCGCGTCGAGCGCCATGGCCACCGTTTGCAGATCGTCGCGACCGCTGGCGCGAACGATCATGCCAAGCGATGGGATCAGCGGTGCCCCACCGTTGACCGACCGCCGGGTGCCGGCGCTGTCTTGTGCGTAGTAGTGGAACACGGCCCACATTCCGGCGGCCACCATGTCGTCGGTCGTGTCACCGTACCGCCACGTGAGGTATGCGCCCTTGGCACCTGTCGGGTCGTTCGGGAACAACTGCGCGACCGGAAACGACGGGGCATCGATGGTTGGATGGATGCCGCGATTGAACGTGCACGACCCGACCCGGAACTGACCGGACTCGTCGGCGAACAACCATTGCCCCGCCCAGATCAATCCGGGCGAGAAGTTCACGCCGGCCGTGTGGAAGTCGATCGCCAACCCGGCGCACCGGAAGTCGTCGGCCAGGTCGGCGCCACCGGTGAAGCTGGTGTGGGCGACGCAGTTCGAGGGGATCGTTGTGCCGAGCTGCCCGGCGCCGGCCGTGGCTGGCGCCGATACGGCCAATGCCACCGCGGCGATCCCGAGAATTCGCTTCATGCCACACAGATCGACGTCGACATCGGCCGAGCGGAAAGCGTGCGGGGTAGCCTCACACCTTCGCTATGGAACGCTTCGGCCTGGTTGGCCTTCCCAACGCGGGCAAGAGCTCGCTGTACAACGCCCTCACTGGTGGCGGTGCGCTCGCCGCGCCGTACCCGTTCGCCACCAAGGATCCCAACATCGGCGTCGCCAAGGTCCCCGACGAGCGGGTCGACAAGCTGGCGGCGATGAGCAAGTCGAAGTCGATCGTGCATGCGGCCGTGCAGGTCGTCGACATCGGTGGTCTGGTCGAGGGTGCGTCGAAGGGCGAGGGTCTCGGCAACAAGTTCCTCGCCAACATCCGCGAGGTCGACGCAATCGTGCTGGTGCTGCGAGCCTTCGAAGACGACGACGTCACCGGGCCGAGCGATCCCATCGAACACCTCCGTGTCGTCGAGATCGAATTGGCACTCGCCGACCTCGAGACGGTCGAGAAGCGGTTGAAACAAGCCACACGCCAGTCGAAGCTCGACAAGACCGCCGCAGGCGAGTTGGACTCGTTGCAAGCTGCCTACGACGCGCTGTCGGAGGGAAGGCCGTTGTATCGCGCCGGCCTCAAGCCCGAGTACCGCGAGCAGCTGCAGCCGTACTTCCTGCTGACCAACCGGTCGGTGCTCGCGGTCGTCAACGTCGGCGAGAACGATCTCGACAACATTCCAGCAGTCGAGCAGAGTGTGCGCGACGAGTTCACCTCGGCCGGCGACAACGTCGAGGTCATCGGCATGTGCATCCAGCTCGAGGCCGAGGCCGCGACCATCATCGATCCCGTCGAGCGTGCCGAGATGCTCGAAGGGTTCGGTCTCGGCGAGGGTGCCCTGTTCCGGATGGTCCGCAGCTCCTATCACCTGCTGGGACTGCGTACCTTCCTGACGACCGGCGAGAAAGAGACGCGAGCCTGGACGTTCTACGCCGGCTCGAGCGCCCCCGAATGTGCCGGTCGCATCCACACCGACTTCCAACGCGGCTTCATCAAGGCCGAGGTCATCCATTGGGACGAGTTGCTCGACTTCGGTTCGTGGGCCAAAGCCAAAGACGTCGGCAAGATCCGCATCGAAGGCAAGGAATACCATCCCATCGACGGCGACGTCATGGAGTTCCGCTTCAACGTCTAGCAGGGGTTTTGCGGGCTGCGCAGTCGCGTCGCTAGGGCTCTGACCAGGTCTTTCGCGTCCGTTGCTGTCGGCCCAGTAGTACCGAGTCCGCAGAAGCTGCGTACTTTCTGCGTACTCGCGATCGGTTGCTGAACACGCGACTGAGGCGTAGCGGACGGCGCGATCGCTCACGCTGCGTGCGTTGATCCGGCAACATGGTGTCGTGCACGCCCGCCTTCACCACCTGGACTCTCCGGATCTGGGGCCTGACACTCTCGACTCGTATCAGCCGCCGGTAGCTGACAGCTTTGGCATCTTGGTTCGGGCGGAAATCGGCCCAGACGACAGCGACAGTCACGAGGCCTTCTCCGTCACTGTCTGCTCACCACGCTGGTTGGCCTGGGCACGATGACGGAGAACGCCAAGGGCTTCGAGTTCGTCCGCCATCGATTGGCGGTCGATCGTTGGGATCCGTCGCTTTTCCGTCGCGCCATCTCAGATCTCTGCATTCGTACGTCGGGCGAGACTTGGCCGGACGTTGCGGTGAAGCTCAGCCGTTACCTCCACTGGGAGTTCGAGGACTACTCAGCTTGAGACATCCAATGCCGCTCGCCGGTCCTGGCGTCGCGTCCGTGCACGAACCTTTGGTGCATGTGTGTGGTCTTCTCGAATTCTTTGGCGTTCGGTGCTGCGTTTGGGGCGCGAGGCCCTCTGTAGGTAGGTGACGAGGAGGTCACCGATGAGCGAGGCAACGACGAACGGACCGAGGGACCCGATGAACGAGCGGCTGACGTTCACGGTCGACGAGGTGGCTCGGCTGCTTGGCGTCTCCCGGTCGGGCGCGTACGACTCGATCACCCGCGGCGAGATCCCGTCGTTCAACATCGGCCGGCGAGTACTCGTGCCGCGGGACGCGTTCCTCAAGGACGGCAAGACCGTCGTCTACTTCGCCATGTGGCGCGAGCACGCGCAGGGTAGGGAGCTGTCGAGGTCGTTCGAGCGCCAGGCCGACGCCGAGCGGCACCTCGTCGACATGCAGCACCGGCTGCTGACAGGCACCTACGCCCCGCCGCGGCTCGGTCGCATGCCGTTCTCGGAAGTTGCGCTGCGCTATCGCCAGCGGGGCAACTGGCGACCTCGCACGCACCGAACGGTCGAGGAGCGGCTGCGCTACGCGATCGCTCACTTCGGCGACCGGCCGATCGCGTCGATCCGCAAGGGTGGACATCCAGTCGTTCGTGAGCGGACTGCCGCTCGCGCCGAACACGGTGCGGGTCGTCATGCAGCACGTCTCTGGCATGTTCAACACCGCCCTCGACGACGGTCTCCTCGGCGGACGGAACCCGTGCGACGGCGTCCGGCTGCCGCGGGTTGACGCGCCGCCGATCTTCCCGATGTCGATCGACCAGGTCGACGCGCTCCTCGTCGCAACCACCGAGCCGTTCAAGGCGGCCATCGTGATCGGCGCCGGCCTCGGCCTGCGTCAGTCCGAAGCTGCGGGTCTCACCGTTGATCGTGTCGACTTCCTCCGCCGCTCCGTCACGATTGATCGGCAGTGGCAGCAGGCGACCGGCTCGGCTGCGGGAGCGTTCACGTCGCCGAAGACCGAGGCAAGCACGCGCATCGTGCCCGCCGATCAGTGGGTGCTCGACCACCTCGCCGCGCACATCCAGCAGCACGGTCTCGGTGCTGACGGCGTGCTCCTGCGCCGCAACGGCGTGCCGTTCGACTCGGCCAAGTTCGGGTACGAACTGCGAGCCGCTCGTCGACGCGCCGGTTTGCCCGAGTCGATCACCTTCCACGACCTGCGGCACTTCTTCGCCAGCGCACTGATCCACGCCGGTTGCAGCGTGAAGCAGGTACAGGCCGCGCTCGGTCACAAGTCCGCCAAGGTCACCCTCGACGTCTACGGCCACCTCTGGCCCGGCAAAGAAGACCGCGTCCGCGACGCCATCGGCCGCCTGTTCCGCCCCGACGACCTGCGAGGCGCGCAAGGCTGAGTCGCAGGGCGCGATCCCATGGCCGGCATCTCTCCCATGTCTGTGATCCCGCTCACGGCTAGCGTCGTGTCACAGACCGACGCAGCGCAGGACCGCCGACGACCCGAACGACGCTCAACGAATTGACAATCAGTCGACTGGCCATCGCAAGTCCAGACGAGCAGGCCTCGTTCAACCAGGCCCACGAATCAACCCGTCTGGCTCTCGACATCGGCGAGAAGCTACGCGACGCCGCGAAGCTGCGGGCCTGACTCAGCGTGATCTGGCAGCCCGCGCCGGCATCGGTCAGTCCGTTCTCGCACACGTTGAGGCCGGTCACGTCGGAGCCACGGTCACGACGATTCAGAAGATTGCGACCTCGTTGGGCCTCCGGGTCATCGTTACGTTGTCGGCATCGAAGCCAACACGATGAACGAGGGAACGGAGCGGCCCAGCAGGAACCTCACCCCGCGGGAAGCATTCGAAGCGATGCGGTGCTTCCTCGAGCAGTTCAACGAGCGAGAGCCGCCTGAAAGCAGATTGACGATCGAACTGCTTCTCTCGTGGACCGAAGTCGAAGCCGATGGGATCACCGGTGACCCCGCGCAGTGCCCGACTGGGAGCGCTCGATTGCCACAGCCCTCATGCGTCTTGAGGGCCAAGCGGACTGATACTCAACGAAGCTCCGTGGCAGCTCAGCCGACTCGCTTCGCTTGGTGTCGGGACAGCCGACTCCCGTGAGCAAAGACGGGTCTCATGACTGCAAACGAGCCTCCGCGGCTGCGAGCAGCTGCCTGGCCCAACGGACGCAACTTGCGGCCTCCGCCGTGCTGACGTCGATGCTCTCGTAGCCGGCCTGGGTCTTGCGGTCGAGTGCTCTCTTGAGTGCCGTCGCCAAGCTGGCGTCTACCTGGCGCAGCAGATCGACGGCCGAAACGTGGTTGCCATCACGTGACCGCCCGCCGAGCGCGTGACAGGTGATCGCGTCGGCAGCCGCGATCGCCGCGTGGATCGCACACGTCGCGACGACGTCAGGTGAATCCAACAGTTCGGCCGCCTCGAGGAACTGGCGCGCGTCGACCAGCCGCTGCCGCGCCTGCTGTAGGTCGCACGGCTTGCGGGCGCCCTTGCCCCGACTCATCGTTGACGCCCGAGCAACGAGGCGGTCCCACCGGCCAGCGCTATCCCGTCTTGCCGGATCTGCTGGACAAGCGGGTTCTTGGCGCGGACGAGTTTCTGCCACGACGAAGGCGAGTGCTCGACCAGTTGCAAGTCGTTACCGGTCCAGGAGCGAACATCGGCTTGAAGGCGCGACAGTCGCTCATGCAGCTCGGATGACTGGAGATCGTCGGCCACGATGAGAAGGTCGACATCCGAGTCGTTGTCGGCATCGCCGCGAGCCACGGACCCGAAGAGCCAAGAACCGTGGAGGTCGGGCCACGCCGCAAGTCGCTCACGCAGCCGCCGGATCAACTCGCCACGCAGACCCGCGAGAGCGAGTACCGGCCCAGCCGCGAGGTGGTTCCGGTTCAACAGGACCATCGACGATCGGCCGGCGATCGTCTCGCTCACGAGGCCACTCTGGATGAGCTCCTCGATGACGGCGCTGGCGTTACCGGGCGCGACCCCGGCAACAGCGGCGAGCTGCCGCCTGGTGACAGGCTGTTCGAGACGGGCCAGCGCCTGAAGCAACGCGCCGCGGACAGCGGGTGCAACGTCGAGAACGGGTGAGCCCAAATCCATGCGGCCATCCTACTCCCGCTGATGATCTGAAACAAGATCATATGATCTGAATATCGCGCAGTCGGTAACTCGTTGGATCTGCTCGCCCAGTCGCGCAATCGTGTTCGCTATGAGAAGAAAGGTCCGAGAGCTCCGAGATCGTTTGAGTCGCCACCGGAACCTCGGGCGTTCCGCCCGGGAGACAACCGCGACCGATGACATCGACCGGGTAGCGCAGGCATGCGCACTCGATCGCCTTGTCGCCGACGGCTCGGCCACTCCGGCGCTTGCTGCCAAGCCTCCACGCATTGCGCCGCTCATAGCTGCCGAGGGCACAGTGAGCGATCTGGTGACCGAGCAGAGGCGCTGATCGACGCCGGACTGAAGACCAAGTGGATTGGCCTCTTGTGAGCAGCCGTCCGCCTACGACGGCTACTGGCGCGCGAGCGCTATGCCCAACCAGTCTCAATCTCGGTCGCCGACCTGACCGGCAACGCCGAGACGTTCGCCCCGACCTCGAGAACCCAGAGGTCATGAGCCACGCGTGGCGGTGAGGACAGGGATCGCCGACAAGCTGCGCCGAGTAGTATCGAGTCCGCAGAAGCTGCGCGCGTTCTGCGTCCTCCCTGACGATTGCTGAACACCCGGGCGACGCTCGATTCTGAGCCCGGGGCCGAGTGCAACGCACGAGTGCGGGAGCACTACGCGTTGCGGACGATGTCGACACCGAGCCACCGGGCGAGCGCGTCGAGCTCGGCATCGACGGCCTTCGCAATGGCTCGAGTGAAGCGGACGTCCTCGTGTATGGCGTGGACGAGCAGGTGTCCGGCCTTGCGGTCGGTAATCGCGTCGACCTTGCCGACCAGTCGGTCGTGATGCAGAACAGGAAGGGCGAAGTATCCCCAGCGCCGCTTCTCCTTCGGCTTGTACATCTCCAAGGTGTACTCGAAGTCGAACAACTCCATTGCCCGAACACGGTCGTGGACCAATCGGTCGAACGGCGACAGCAGCACGGTTCGTCCTTCGAAGTCCTCGGCCGTCGCATCCGGATCGAGTCGCCACACACCCGACGTTCCCTCGACCTCGATGGGAATGCCGGCATCACCGACGTACTGCGGTCGCGCAACGCCGAGCGAACGCAACCACTTCTCGTCACGGATCGCACGTGCCTGCTTCGCCGGCACCACCTTCACCTTTGCTGGGTAGACCCGCGACGCCACGTCCCACAGACGTTGCCGCCCCCGGCGGCCGGCGACGGCCACCTCCCCGCGCGATGCGAGCGACTCGAGCATCTGCGTGACGTTGCGATCATGGGTCCAGCCACTCGACTGCCATGGCACGTCGGCGCTGTCGGGGATGTCGCGTGAAGCCAGCGGACCCGACGTGGCCAACAGGTCGAGCACCCGTCCGCGGAAGCCGACATTGGCGGCGATCCACTGGCGGTGCTTCGCCCATCCGACCGCCCAATCAGCCATGTCGGCAAGGTACAGACCGAGGTCGGCCATCGGTCGCACCATGACGATCACCGGTTCGGTCGGCACCGCCTGCCCGCGGTGCTCGAACAGCGTCCGATCCCGCTCGAGCCCCCGCTGCACCTGAGCCGGCTCGTAGGCGTTGCCCAGCCGTGACCAAGCGACCAGGTCGGCGCTGGGAGCAACCGCCGCCGTCGGGTCCAACTGAACCATCGTCAATCGCCCGATCATCGTCGTTAGATCGCCGGGGCGGTCGGCGTCGAGCAGCTGTGCCCGGATGGCGATGCGGCGAGCTTCGTCGCGCGAGAGGCGACGCACGTTCACGGTCATCGCAGCGATCGTAGAAGGTGGGGTCGACAGAAATTTGCAACCGAACGCATGCTCTTCCGTGTGGACCGACGCTCAACCTGTTGCTCGCCAGCGGCGCCGTCGTGCTGGGGGTGATCGCCATCGCCGCAGACGACGTGGGGTCAGCGACACCGACGGCCGTTACAGCGTCCACCACGATCGTCGGCCCAGCGCATCCATTGGGCGCCGCCGACCACGGCATCCCATGCGACCAGCTGGTCTATACCAGGTGCTGACCTGGAAGCGAGCGCCTGCCGGGAACGCGCCGCCGACAAGTCACCGAATATCCGGTGCAACCGGAGATCGCGTGACTGGCCTCGTGGCGACGCACCGTTCGCGATGACCCAGCCGCCGGGAGGCCTCAGGGTCGGCGGCGCCCGGCGGTATGTCCTGGATGGCCCCGACGGGCGCAGACGGGCATGGGAGGCGAGTACCGCGAGAGCGCACCGTGCACACGGAAGCCTTCGACGAACATCCCGGCGTAGCAGAGACGTACGACCGGCTCGCCGAGCTCTTGCCCTCGCTGGCGCAACTGACCGCGGCAGTCGGCCCTGGCTCCGGCCTACGCTCGGGCCATGGCCGTCTCCCCCATCTTCGAGTTTGCCGATCGTTTCGTGACCGAGCAGTCTGCGCTTGATCCATGCCTCGCTACCTCACGGGGCATACCCGGCTACGACCACCTGTTGACCGACTTCTCCCCGCACGGGCACAACGCCCGCGATGCGCACACACGACAAGCGCTGAGCGAGCTCCACGACCTCGCCGATGGCGATGAGAACGATCGCCTCGCCCGGGGCTTCATCACCGAGCGTTTCGACGTCGCGCTGCTGACACACGAGATCGGTGAATGGAAGCGGACGATGCGCGCCATCGCCTCGCCGACGACGATCCTTCGCAGCACGTTCGACCTGATGCCCCGTGACAGCGAAGCGGCCTGGGAGAACATCGCGGCGCGCATGCACCTGCTGCCTACAGCGCTCAGCGGGTTGCGCGCCACGTACGACGAGGGGCGAGCGACCGGCCACGTCGCCACCCGTCGCCAGGCGCTGGTAGCGGCTGACCAGTGCGCGACGTGGGCCGCCAATCGTTGGTTCGACAGCCTGACGTCCGAAGCAGTGCACCACGACCTGCCCGATGCGCTGCAACGTCGTGTGCGCGAGGGCGCCGATCTGGCCAACGCGGCATATGGGGAGTTCGCCGACTACCTGCGCGACGTGTACGCCCCAGACGCGTCGACGGCTGACGGGTGCGGGCCGGAGCGTTACCGCGTCGGTGTTCGCACCATGCTCGGCGCCGACCTCGATCCGAAGGAGATGTACGAGTGGGCGTGGGCCGACTTCCACGACCTCCGCGCCCAGATCACCACGACCTGCGATCGCATCATGTCGGGCGGAAGCTTCACCGAGGTGATCACGCTGCTCGACAACGACCCGGGGCGTGCCGAGCACGGAGTCGACGCCTACCAGGGCTGGCTCCAAGCACTGACCGACGAGGCGCTGGCGCGGAGCAGGGAACACTTCGAGATCCCCGCCGTCATGGATCGATGTGAGGCGTTGATCCCACCGGAAGGCTCGGCCGCCGCCGCGTACTACACGGCCCCGTCGGAGGACTTCACCCGCCCCGGCCGCACGTGGTACCCCGCTGTCGGCCGAACGGTGTTCCCGAGGTGGGGCGACGTGACCACCTGCTATCACGAATCGGTACCGGGTCACCATCTCCAGATCGCCTACGCGAAGGTGCAAGCGGAGTCGCTGAGCCGGATCCAGCGCAGCGGCTTCATCCCCGGCCACGGCGAAGGGTGGGCGCTGTACGCCGAACAGCTCTGCGACGAATTCGGGTGGTTCGAGAACCCTGATCACCGTCTCGGCTTCCTCAGCGCCCAGATCCTGCGTACCGTACGTGTGATCGTCGACATCGGGATGCACCTCGACAAGCGCATCCCGGCCGGCACGTCGCTGCACGACGGCACGGCGTTCCACGGCGGCGAGAAGTGGACCCCGGATCTGGCGTTCGAGTTCTCCGTGAGCGAGACCGGCCGCACCGCTGCGTTCATGCGCAGCGAGATCGATCGCTACCTGGGTTGGCCGGCGCAGGCCATCAGCTACAAGATCGGCCAGCGCGAGTGGCAACGCGCGCGCGACAACGCCCGCCGTCGCGAAAACGCAGCCTTCGACCTGAAGGCGTGGCACACCAAGGCACTGCGCCTCGGTCCCATCGGCCTCGAACAACTGGGTGCCGAGCTCGCCAGGTAGCGAAGGACCCGGGCACCCTCGCACACCGCTCGATGTCACGATCGACGAGTTGGCGATCGAGTTGTTCTTCCCGGCCGACGATCGCACCGACGAGATGCTGCACACTATGGCGCTGATCCGCGACGGCTGATCGCACCGACCGATCGATTCGCACACACTTCTCGATCGACAACCGCACACATCCCCGGGACGCAATTCACACGCAGGGGTACGATCGCTACAGCCCGCCGGCGCGTGAACACGTCTCGGGGAACCGTGAACGAGCAGACAATGACAGCCACCGCGACAACTACCACACGTCACACGACGAGCATCCCGATCGCTGCGTCGATGATGGCGCTCGGCGCCGGCGTCGTGTGGAGCTTCGGTGCCGTCACCGCTCGTACGGCCACGCACGCCGACGCGTTCCAGTACCTGATCTGGAGATCTGTCGGTGTCCTCGTCGTGATGGAGGTGTTGACTGCCGCCCGTCGACAGCCGATGTTGTTGCCCAAGGCGTACACCTCGGGACGATGGATGATGACGGCCAACTTCGGGCTGCTGCTCGCCTCGCTGGCTTTCGTCTACGCGGTGAAGACGACCACGGCAGCCAACGCGTCGTTCCTCGGGTCGATCACCCCGCTGGTGGCCGTGGTGTTGGCTCGATTCGTCTTGGGTGAACGGCTGTCACGCGTCACGATGTGGGCGATTCTGGTTGCACTGTGCGGGTTGGTCGTCACCGTGTTCGGTGATCTCCATGCCGGCAACATGATCGGTAACATCGCCGCGCTCATGGCCTCGGTCGGGTTCGCCATCTACACCATCGCCCTGCGCAGCAACCCCGAGACCGACTGGTCGCCGGTGCTTCCCGGGTACGCCTCGATGATGATCGTGCTGTGCTCGATCATCACCATTGCGCACGGCAAGACACTGTTTCCCCCTGCGAAGGACATGGGCCTAGCACTGCTGCACGGTGCGGTGTTCATCGTGGTCGGCACCACCCTGTTCAACCGTGGTTCGAAGCGTGTGCCGGCCGTACCCATGACCGTGTTCGCCCAGACAGAGATGGTGTTCGTGCCGCTGTGGGCGTTCCTGGTGCTCGGTGAAGCGCCGAAGGCGGCGACCATCGTCGGCGGGGCGATCATCTTCGCCGCAGTCGTCGGCAAAGCGGTGCTCGATACTGCGCCAGGCGCGGTGCAACCCGTCCAGGAGTGCTGAGCACGAGTGTCGACGACGGGCACGGCGGCACCGAAGCTGACACGTCGTTCGGTGCGGGTCCACGGTTGCCTGCAAGGAGCGACCGTGGACCCATTTGCGTTTGTACCTCGCTCGTTTTCGGGCGCATCAAACGCGCTAGAAATGCGCGATGCGCTCGAACCAGCAAACCGGCGGTGGCACAGGTGGAGAAATCGAGCTGGTCAACCTGACCAAGTCCTACGACAGGGCACAGTCACCCGTGTTGAAGGGCATCAACCTTTCGATCCGCAGCGGCGAGTTTTTCTCGCTGCTCGGCCCGAGCGGTTGCGGTAAGACGACCACCTTGCGCCTGATCGGCGGCTTCGAGTCGGCCGACGAGGGCGAAGTGCGGATCGACGGCGTCGACATGGTCGCCGTTCCGCCGGAGAACCGCCCGGTCAACACCGTCTTCCAGAGCTATGCGCTCTTCCCCCACCTCAGCGTCGCCGACAACATCGGGTTCGGGCTGCGCTTCCAGAGGTGCTCGAAGGCCGAGACCACACAACGCGTCGGGCAGGCATTGGAGCTCGTGCGCCTCGGCAGCTACGGGAAACGAAAGGCACACCAGCTCTCGGGTGGTCAGCAACAGCGCATCGCCCTGGCCAGAGCGCTGGTGCTGCGCCCCAAGGTGCTGCTGCTCGACGAACCGCTCGGCGCCCTCGATGCCAAGCTACGCAAGACCCTCCAGGTCGAACTGCGCGCTCTCCACCAAGACGTCGGCATCACCTTCGTCTACGTCACGCACGATCAAGAAGAAGCACTGACGATGAGTGATCGGCTCGCCGTGATGAACGACGGCGAGATCGAACAGATCGGCACGCCGAAAGACACCTACGAGGAGCCGGCCAGCGCCTACGTCGCCGACTTCCTCGGCGTCGCCAACCTCCTGCCCGCCAAAGTCAGCGGGCCCGGACGCGTGATGGTCAACGGCGCCGAGCACAGCGCCGACACAGCCGGTATCGCCGGGGACTGCACGGTGGTGATCCGTCCCGAGCGCGTGCTGCTGTCCCCGCTCGGCAGCGGCCACGTCGAAGCGGTCCCTGCCGTCGTCGAGCAGCGCATCTATGTCGGCGCCGTCACCCAAGTGCTGCTGCGGCTCGGCGAGCACAAGTTGCAAGCCCTCGTAGCCAACGACGGATCGCCGATGTGCGGCGCCGCGGGTGAGACGGTTGACGCGTACCTTCCCCCCAGCGCGATCAGGGTGCTCGCCGGCTGATGACTCCGCCTCGCCGTCAGCCGACCGCGGCGAGGGTTCCCAGCTGTGCATCGTCTCCGCCGCCTTGACGCAGTCGCATGCGCCGCATCACGATGGCCGCCAAGGAGACAGCGGCGAGGGTGAACACCAACATGATGGTGGCCAGCGCATTGAGCGCCGGTGTCGCTGTGGCCCGACCGCCGGAGTAGATCTTCATCGGCACCGTCTCGCTCGATGCCCCCGTCGACAGGAACGACGAGATCACGAAGTCGTCGATCGAACCGGCGAACACCACCATCACGCTGGCGAAGATCGCCGGGCCGAGGAGTGGCAGGAGGACGAGGCGCATGGCCTGCAATCGGTTGGCGCCGAGGTCGCGGGCAGCCTCTTCGTATTGCGGCCCGATCGCCGCCAGCCGACCACGCACGATCACCACCACGTAGGAGATGCTGAACGTGATGTGGCCGAGCAACTGCGTCGTGAAACCTCGAGGCACACCCGTGTAGACCTGCGTGAAGACCAGGAACAGGGCGACGCCCATGACGATCTCCGGTGTCACCAACGGCACCAGTGTGAGCGCGTTCGACACCTTCGCCAGGCGGCCACGCCACCGTTGCAGACCGATGGCCATCGCCACCCCGATCGGCGTCGTGAGCACCATGCTGAGACCGGCCAGCTTCAACGAGTTGCGCAGCGGTTGCCGCAGTGAGTCGTCGTGCCACACCGATTGAATCGGGTCGTTGAAGTACCACCGCCACGATGGTGACTGGAACGCTGAACGACTCTTGCCCGAGTTGAACGAGATCCGGATGGCCACCAGCACTGGCACCAACGACCACAGGATGTACAGCCACGTGAGCGTCGCCAATCCCAGTGGATGACGGCCGGGTCGGTTGCGCCTCACGTCGCCACCGATCGCTGAGCGCGCACCGTGACGACGAGGTAGTACGTCATCAGGACCAACAACATCGCCGAGAGCAACAGCACCAACGACGCCCCGGTCTGCGACTGGCTGCTGCCGCGCAGGTCTCGCTCGATCTGGTTGCCGATCATCTCGGTGCGTGGTGAGCCGCTGGAGAGGAAGGTGTTGGTGTAGTAGTCACCGAACATCGGCAGAACCGTGATGACCGACGCCGCCATCAGCCCGGGGATCGACAGCGGCAAGGTGATCCGCCGGAAGACCCGCGCCGGTGATGCCCCAAGGTCGCGACCTGCTTCGATCAGCCGCTTGTCGAGACGCTCGAGCGCGGCGTAGAGCGGCAGGATGAAGAAGGGGATGTAGCCGTAGACCAAACCGATGACCACCGTCGACCAGTCACCGTCGAGCCAGTTACGCGAGCCGCCGAGGTGCAGCCAGCCGAGGATGGTGTTGAGGTAGCCGTCGACCTGCAAGAGGTTGACCCAGGCGAGCATACGCATCAGGTAGCTGATCCAGAACGGCATCACCAGCGCGGCCAGCAACACACCGCGCCAGCGACTGGCGTGTCGGGCGACGTAGTACGCCACCGGATAGCCGATCAGGCAGCACAGCGCCAGCGACACACCGACGTACGACAGCGTGCGGACCGCAACACCGCCGAGGTCGCCGCCGAACACCCTGTCGAAGACCTTGCTCATCGCCGAGAAGTCCCACGACCACGGACTCCAGACCGGGTCGGGGGTTCTCAAGATTGGGTCGACGCGCCCGAAGGCGACCGCGGCGATCGCGTAGAACGGCACGATGAACAGGGCCAGCAACCACGCAACGCCCGGCAGGCTGAGAAAGCCCCAGAACCCGTTGCGATGCCCGCCGGGAGCAGCACCCGCGGCGTTGGCCATCTGTCGTCAGGCTCCGGCGCGGAACGTCGACCAGGCGTCGTTCCACAACGTCTCGACGTCGATGCTCAAGGGCAGATACCGCAGGCCCTTGCTGATCTGATCGTTGGTGAGCACGCAGCTGCGAAGGCTCTCCGGCACGAGGCCGGCATCGATCAACTCCTGGGCGCCGAGCCCTTCGATGGCGGGCTGATACCCGACGAACCCGAAGTTGGTCTGAGCGTTGTCCTTGTCGAGGAGATGGTCGATGAACAGGTGGGCCAGCACCGGGCTCTTGGCCTTGGTCAGCACACACATCGTGTCGTTGGCGATGACGGCGGTCTCCGGTTGCCAGTAGGCCAGCACCTCGGGGCCGGTGCCCTCCGGCAGGTAGTACTGCGCGTTCAGCATGTCGCCGCTCCAGGTGTGCGCAACCGTGGTCGAGCCTTCCGGAATCGTGTGGTACCCCTCGATCTCGACCTTGATGTTCATCAGGTTGGTCAACTCACCGAGATCGCTGCCGGCCTGCTTGATGACGGCGGCGTTGCTGGTGTTGACGTCGGTCAACTTCTTGCGCAGCATCGCTGCCGACAGACCTTCGCGCGAGTCGTCGAGCAACGAGGTCACGCCCTTGTACTTGGGGTCCCACAGCGTGTCCCACGAGACGGTTGCGGCGTCGACGCGGTCGGAGCGGAAGCCGATGCCGGTGCTGAAGACGGTGTAGGGAACCGTATAGGTGCCGCCCTTGTCGTAGTACGGATCGCGCAGTGCGGCAGCCACATTGCCGATGTTGGTGAGATAGGTCTTGTTGATCGGCTGGATCAAACCCGTGTCGATCAACTTGAACAGCGTCGTCGTCGAGGCGCTGAGATCGAGATCGACATCGACTGCTCCGGAGGCAATCTTGGTGACGGCCTCGTCGTCGGTGGTGAAGGTTGTCAGCTCGACCTTCACGCCGTACTTGTCCTCGAACGAAGTGATGAGGTCGGGGCTGACGTACGAATCGAAGTTGAAGATCCTCAACGGCCCCGCCTCTGGCTTCAAGCCGTCCTTGATGGCTGCGGTCGCCTTCGACGAGCTCGTCGAATCATCGCCACATGCCTGCAACAACGGCACACCACATGCCAGTGCAAGCCCGAGCCGTGCAGAGCCCCCGAATACCTGTCGTCGTGTAAAGCCACTGTCCAATGGTCCTCCCCAGGTTGAATGGTTGTTCAGGTTAGTCGGTCATGCGTGCTCGGTACGTGGCGAGGAAATCCACGATCAAGTGGTCCTGCGGAGCCAATACTCCGTGGTCGAAATACCGCGACGACACCCCGCGCTGCACGCGCTCCGACACGTCGTAGTCCTGCCGGCCCACCAGTTCGCTGAACTCGACGATCTCCGCCGGATCGAAGTCGGCAATCGCGATCGTCTCGGCAGCGAACAGGTACTCCATCACCACGGTGGTCTCGCCGGAGCCCTTCGGCCACAGCGACGAGACGATCACACAGGTGCCGGTGACGTCGATGAACATGTTCGGGAAGATCGTCGCGCCGTAGTACGACTCCGCCTCTTCGACCGGCATGTGCGGCAGCACGGGAAGGCTCGACTGCCCGGTGAGGCTGAAGCTGTTGCCACGGATGCTGACCCCGCCGTCGGGTCGCGCCGGATCGACCACCGAGCCGGTCTTGTAGATCGGCACGATGTCGACCAACTCCGGATGTACCCACGAGCAATGCAGGCACTCCTGGTAGTTCTCGACGAGGATCTTCCAGTTGGCGTGGACATCGGTCGAGGTCGTGACCGCTGTGCGCAACTCGCCGAGGTGCAGGTGCTCGAAGAGCTTCACCGAGTCGAGCCCGGCCTCGAACGAATCGACCAAGGGCGTTGGGTCGGGCGACAGGTTGACGAACACGAAGCCGTGCCAGACATCGCAGGCGACGCTCCACAGCGACAACGAATCACGGTCAACTTCCTCCGGGGAGAGGTGCGGTGTACCGATCAGCCGACCATCCGGCGAATACGTCCACGCGTGATACGGGCAGGTGATACCGGCCTTCGAGCCGGGCCCGCTCTCCTCGCACAGTCGCGCACCGCGATGCCGGCAGACGTTGGCGTGGGCGTGCACACGACCGTCGCGGTCCTTGACGACCAGAACGCTCTCACCGGCGACATCGGCGACGAAGCGGTCGCCCGGCGCCAGGCGTTCGTCGCGGCACATGTAGAACCACGACCGCTGGAAGATCTGCACACGTTCGCGGTCGTACACCTCGTCGCTGCTGTATTCGCGACCGGAGAGCGTGGGGATGAGTTGGCTCGATGTCATGTCGGCGCTGCTCAGTAGAACCCGCCGGTGGCGTACTCGTGCGAGTGGCCATCGGATGAGGCGACCAGCGTGGCGAAGCGCTCCACGTTGTCGCAGAACCGGTCGACATCAGCGCTGGTGTGCATCGGCGAGATCGTCCACTGCTCGCTCTTGCCCCACGGCGCCATGAAGACGCCGCCGTTGTGCTGGACGAGAAAGTGCAGATGGCTGAGGCCGGTGTCCATCGCCAGGAAGTCGCGACAGTTACGTGCCGGAGTGTCGCCGAACACCAGCGAGCCCTTGAAGCCGAAGGCGTAGCCGTAGCCCGCCACGCCGTGCTGCTGCAACGTCCTCATCGAGCGATCGAACATCGTCTGTGAACGCGTTCCGGCCTCGCGGTAGGCGTCGTCGGTGAGCACCTCGGTCAACATCGCCCGTGCTGCGGCCATCATCAGCGGGTTGCCGTTGAACGTGCCGACCTGGTCGTAGCGCCCATCGCTGATCGCGGCCATCACCTCGTGCGTGCCGCCGATCGCGCCGCACGGCAGGCCGCCGGCGAGCGCCTTGGCGAGGCACACGATGTCGGGGGTCACGCCGAACAAACCGGTCGAACCACCGGGGTGAACGCTGAGCCCGGTCTTGACCTCGTCGAACGCCAACAACACGTCGTAACGACGAGTGAGTTGTCGAACGCCCTCGAGGTATCCGGGGGCGGGCGGGATGATGCCGGCGTTCATCATCATCGGCTCCATGATCATCCCGGCGATCGAGCCCGGGTTGTCGTGCAGCACCCGCTCGAGCGCGACGAGATCGTTGAACGGCACCAGATGCACGAGATCAGCCATCGCCTGCGGGATGCCGGCGGCGGCGACGCGGTGCGGGTGGTCGGCCGGGCCGAGCATGTCGAGGTTGCGCCACTGCGAGACCATGACTGCGTCGTGATGGCCGTGATACGTGCCCTCGATCTTGATGATCGCATCACGACCGGTGATGGCGCGCATGAGGTGGACGGCATCCATCGTGGCTTCGGTGCCCGAGTTGTTGAATCGCCACAGGGGCAGCCCGAACCGCTTGGCCAGTTCGCGGGCGACCACGATCGAATCGTCGGTCGGCTGGGCGAAGTGGGTTCCTTGCGTGACGCGCCGCTGCACTGCTTCGACGATCGCCGGATTGGCGTGACCGGCGACCATCACGCCGTAGCCACCGTGCAGGTCGACGTACTCGGTGCCGTCGACGTCCCACACCCTCGATCCACGGCCGTGGCTGACCCACACGGCGGCAGGACGCGAGATCATCCAGTTCGACGTTGCCCCACCGGCCAACACCCCTGCGGCCTCTTCTGACCGGGCGATCGATTGCGGCACACGGGCCAGGAAGCGGCGCTCCTCCTCTTCGATCAACGAATCGATCGTGACGGACTTGGTTTCGATGACGGCCACTTCGGCCTCTCCCTTTCTCGTACTGACTGGCGAGTCAGTAATACTGACTCACGAGTCTACTTGATCGCGATGCGCGGCAAGAACCGGAGCGGATCGGAGCGTTTCGTCCGGCACGTAGATCGCGGGCATACTGTGGTCGATGACCACAGAGAGTGCTTTTGTGCCGGTCGTGGAGCGCATGCGACGCGACACCGCCGACCGCAACCCTGCCTCACGAGCCCAGTATGAACGCGCTCGCGCCGTGCTCCCGGGAGGCAGCACCCGCACGATCTTGCACCACGCCCCGTTCCCGCTCACGTTCGTCAGCGGCGATGGCGGCACCCTGACCGACGCGGATGGCCATCGCTACGTCGACCTGGTTGGCGACTACACCGCGGGCCTCCTCGGCCATTCCGAGCGACGCGTGCACGCAGCAGTTGCCGAGGCACTGGCGACCAACACCAGCGTCGGAGGCGTGCACCCCGCCGAGATCCGATTCGCCGAGCTCGTCTGCAATCGGTTCGGCCACCAGCGCGTCCGCTTCACCAACTCGGGCACGGAAGCCAACCTGATGGCCATCACGCTGGCGCGGATCGTCACCGGCCGCTCGATGATCATGGTGATGCACGGCGGCTACCACGGTGGGGTGTTCTTCTACTCGAACGGCAACGCACCCTGGAACGCTCCGTTCCCGACCGTGATCGCGCCGTACAACGACCTCGACGGATGCGAGGCGTTGATCGAAGAGTACGAGCTCGACCTCGCTGCGGTGATCGTCGAGCCGATGCTCGGGTCCGGCTGCGTCCCGGCCGACGCGCGCTTCCTCAGCGGGTTGGCCAATGCCACGCAGCAAGCCGGTGCCATCTTGATCACCGATGAGGTGATGACATCGCGGCACGGTCCACGTGGTCTCGCCGACCTCATGGGTGTGCGCCCCGACATCGCCACGTTCGGCAAGTACTTCGCCGGCGGGTTCTCATTCGGCGCGTTTGCCGGGCGCGCCGATCTGCTCGACCGCTTCGACGCGACCAAGCCCGACTCGATCCCCCATGCCGGCACCTTCAACAACAACATCGCCACCATGTCGGCGGGCTGTGTGGTCATGTCGGAACTGTTCACCTCCGACACCGCGATCACGCTGACCGCGCGGGGCGATGAACTGCGGGCTCGCATCGACGATGTGTTACATCAGCACAAGCTGCCGTTGACCGTCACCGGGTTCGGTTCGATGAACGCTGTGCACGCCCTCGAGCGCAGGCCACGGAACGGGACCGACCTGTTGGAACGCGATTCGGTCCTGCAAGAAGCCTTGTTCCTGGCGCTGCTGCAACGGGGGGTCTACACCGCGCCTCGCGGCAGCCTCAACCTCGGTCTGGCCGTGACCGACCGAGACCTCGAGCACTACATCGGCGCGCTCGACGAGGCGCTGAGCGAACTCGGCGACGTGCTGTAGAGCAAGTCCACTGCGCAGCGACCTTCGTCGACGCCACGTTGCTCGAATCGGGTGATCGGCCGCCACGCTGGTCGGTCGATCACCCCGCCGCTCAGACCTACGTCGGCATCGCACACCTCACGCATCCGCTCGGCGTACTCGGCGGAATCGGTGGCCATGTGGATCGTGCCCTCGTCGCGCAACAGGCGCGCCAACTGCGTCACGATGTCGGGTCGGATGAGACGCCGCTTGCGCTGACGTCGCTTCGGCCACGGGTCGGGGAAGAACACCCGCATTGCCGCGAGCGATCGTGCGGGGATGCGCGCCACGAAATCCATCGCATCACCTTCGACGACACGTACGTTGCGCAGCCCACGCGCCTCAACGGCCTCGAGCACCGCGGCGACACCCGGCGTGTGTACATCGATGCCGATCACACACTCGTTCGGGCGCAACTCGGCCAGTTCGATCAGCGCCTCGCCGCCACCGAACCCGATGTCGAGCACGACGTCTGCAGCAGCGCCGAAGGCTGGGCCGAAGATCTCACCGAACGCCAACTGCGGGCCCTCCACCGGCAACCCCCACCTCGTCATCGACCGCTCGTACGAGTCGAGGCGCGTCATCGACAAGCTGCGCCTGCGCGGCTTGAACGAGCGTTGCGGAGGATGCGTCATGGCAGCAGGTGTCGACACGGGACGATGATGGTAGCGGCCGCAAACGTGCAAGGCTGAAGACCATGGCGTGGTTAGTCACGGAGGGCCGAGTGCTGGCCTCATGCGAATCAGCGACGCAGCGGCGAACCAAGGGTCGCGGGCTTCTCGGCCGCGACAGCATCGAGGGAGCACTGGTGCTGACCGAGTGCCGTTGGGTGCACACTCTTGGCATGCACTTTGCTCTCGATGTCGCCTATCTCGATGAAAATGGGATCGTCGTGAAGACAGTGCACATGCGCCGCCACCGCGTGGGCGCGCCCGTGTGGCGGGCACGAGCAGTCATCGAGGCGCAAGAAGGCGCATTCGGTCGTTGGGGGCTCCGCGTTGGCGACGTGGTGGAGGTTCGCGAATGACGGGAACACTCGTCCTCGTGGCCACCCCCATCGGAAACCTCGGCGATCTCTCACCGCGCGCCGTCGCGACACTGCAGTCGTCGTCGTTGATCCTGTGCGAAGACACCCGCCACTCCGGCAAGCTGCTGACCCACGCCGGGATCAGCGGCGTTCGGCTGGCCGTGTGCAACGAGCACACCGAGACCGAGCGCAGCCGCGACGTTCTGGTGCAGTTGGACGCCGGCCACACGGTCTCGTTGATCACCGATGCCGGCACACCTGGTATATCCGATCCGGGATCCCGCCTGGTGCGTGCCGTGCTCGACGCGGGCTACACGGTGTCTGCGGTGCCCGGTCCCGCTGCGTTCGTGATGGCCCTGGTCGTCAGCGGGTTCGACACTGCCCGCTTCATCTTCGACGGCTTCTTGCCCCGGTCCGGACGCGAGCGCGGATCACGGCTGGCGACGATCGCCGCCGAAGCGCGCACGACCGTGATCTACGAAGCCCCCCACCGCATCGAGCGCACGGTGATCGACTTGGCCGAAGCCTGCGGCGGCGCGCGCCGCGTCGCGATCGCGCGCGAGTTGACAAAGCTCTACGAAACCGTCTGGCGCGGCACCCTCGACGCGGCGACGACCCATGTGAAGACAACCGCCCCACGGGGCGAGTACGTGATCGTGCTCGAGGGTGTTCCGCCACGCGGTGAGGTCAGCGACGACGAGATCCGTTCGGCGCTGCACGCGGCACTCGACGGCCACAGTCGCAAGGACGCGGTGGCAGAGGTGGTCGACCAACTCGAGGTGCCCAAACGGCGCGTCTACGACCTGGCCCTGGCGGTGAGCCGAGATGACTGAACACCACCCCACAGAGGCATCGCCGATCGACGTCGCCCCGGCCGAGCGATCACCCGCCGACGTCGTTCGCGCCGAACTGCCACCGACCGGGTTCGCACCGTACGTGGCGGGCGGGCCCAGCGCGGCGTTCTTCGATCTCGACCGCACGTTGATCAGTGGGTCGAGCGCGTTCGTGCTCGGTGTCGCCGCGTGGCGCGCCGGACTCGTTCCGCCCGGGCAGTTCGGCAAGGACGCCGTGGGCGCGATCGCCTTTCGATTCAGCGGCGCCAGCGACGACACCTCGAACGGCGTGCGCGATCGAATCCTCGGCGCGGTCAAGGGCGTTCGCGTCGAGGACCTTGTCGCGCTGAACGCCGACATCGTCCCCAAGCTGCTCGCCAAGGTGCGCCCCGAGGCCCAGGCACTCGTCGATCGGCACCGACACGCGGGGCGGGCGACGTACATCGTCTCGGCATCGCCCGTCGAACTGGTCGAACCACTGGCGAAAGCGCTCGGTATGACGGCCGGGATCGGCACGGTCAGCGCGATCGCCGACGGCGTGTACACCGGCGAACTGGCCGGACCCTTCTGCTACGGCCCGGGAAAGGTGGAGGCGATCGCCGAACTGGCGAGATGGGAGAACTACGACCTCGCCCAGTGCTACGCCTACAGCGATTCGGCCAGCGACCTGCCGATGATGGAAGCCGTCGGACATCCGGTCGCTGTCAATCCCGACGCCAAGCTCGAGCGCATCGCCCATCACAACGGCTGGCCGATCGTGGTGTTCAGCAAGCGCACCAAGGCCGTCGTGCGCCGCACCACGCAGGCCCTCGGGACGGCAGGGGTTGCGGCCGCCGGGTTCGCCGCCGGCACTCGCTATGCCAGCCGCTACGCCCGCGGTCGCATCTTCGGTATACGGCGCTAGTCGCGGGCAGAACTCCCTTGCCCCGACCACCGGCATCCGGCGTATCCTTGGCGACGTGAGAACACCGACTCGAACCCGTCGAATGCGCACCGGCTTCTAACCCAGCCGTCGTTTCGCCATTCTTCGAAAGGATCCAGTCGTGAGCAACTACTTCCTCACCACCCCCATTTACTACGTCACTGCCAAGCCGCACCTCGGCCACGCCTACACCACCATCGTCGCCGACGCCCTGGCCCGCTGGCATCGCCTGCTCGGCGACCACGTTCATTTCCTCACCGGCACCGACGAGCACGGCCAGAAGGTCCAGCAAGCCGCCGAGGCCGCCGGGTTGTCGCCACAGGAGTTCACCGACTCGATCGCCCCGCTGTACCAGCAGGCGTGGGAGCAGTTGAACATCTCCAACGACGATTTCATCCGCACCACCGAGCAACGCCACAAGATCGGCGTCGCCGAGCTGCTGCAGCGTTGCTACGACGCCGGCGACATCGAACTCGACATCTACAAGGGCAAGTACTGCATCGCCTGCGAGGAGTACTACACCGACGACGAGCTCGACCCGGGCGACCTGTGCCGGATCCACCATCTACCTGTCGAGCACGTCGAGGAGGAGAACTACTTCTTCCGGCTCAGTCGCTTCCAGGATCGACTTCTGGATTGGTACGCCGCGCATCCCGGTGCGATCGTGCCCGAGTTCCGTGGCAACGAAGCGCTCGGGCTCATCCGTGGTGGCTTGCGCGACTTCTCGGTCAGCCGCACCAGCCTGACGTGGGGAATCCCGCTGCCGTGGGATGCCAAGCACGTCGCCTACGTGTGGTTCGACGCCCTCGCCAACTACCTCACCGCCGTCGGCTACGGCACCGACTCCGAACGGTTCGAGAGCTGGTGGCCGGCGCATCATCTGATCGGCAAGGACATCATCCGCCACCACTGCGTCTACTGGCCGGCGATGCTGATCAGTGCCGGGATCGAGCCGCCCGCCGGATGGGCTGTCGGCGGCTGGCTGCTGGTGGGCGGCGAGAAGATGAGCAAGACCACCGGCAACGTGGTCAACCCGCTCGACCTCGTTGCCGACATCGGCCTCGACGGGTTCCGCTACTACATCCTCGCCGAAACCCCCTACGGCAACGATGGCGACTTCACCTACGAAGGCCTGATCGGCCGATACAACTCCGATCTCGCCAACAACCTCGGCAACCTGCTTGCCCGAGTGGCCACTGTCGTCACCAAGAAGTGCGGTGGCATCGGCCCGGCACCCCGAGCCGACTCGCCGTTGGCCACGGCTGCTGCCGCGGCGTACGCGGCGACCGCTGCCGGGTGGGCGGAGTCCGCGCCCAGCCGCGCCCTCGAC
Organism: Ilumatobacteraceae bacterium; assembly: GCA_039931555.1. Classification (GTDB taxonomy): domain Bacteria; phylum Actinomycetota; class Acidimicrobiia; order Acidimicrobiales; family Ilumatobacteraceae; genus JAENVT01. The sequence goes on from JBDTRP010000141.1 coordinate 50,209, forward strand.
GCAACGTGGAGCCTGATCCGCGCCACCAATGCCCATCTCGAGACCAACGAACCATGGAAGGCGGAGCCGGGCCCGGAGGTCGACGCGGTGATGGGCGACGCCCTGGAGGCCCTGCGCATCGTGGCCGTGCTGGCCTTGCCGGCGATCCCCGAGACGTGCCAGACGGTGTGGGAGCGGCTGGGCCTCATCGGTCGCGTCGATGATCAGCGCCTGCCGGTGGCAGCCGAGTGGGGCCGATACCCCGGTGGGCTCGCGGTGACCAAGGGCGAGTCGCTGTTCCCGCGCAGGGCGGTGTGACCCGGCGGTGTCCTACACCGACAGTCATTGCCATCTGTACGACACGCGAGGCGTGCCGGTCGACGACGTGATTGCCGCGGCGCGCGCCGCTGGGGTCACCACCATGATCAATGTCGGTTGCGACGCGGCCACGACCCACCAGGCCATTGAGGTTGCCGCGTCGCACGACAACATCTTCGCCACCGCCGGCCTTCATCCGCACGAGGCCAAGCACGGCGTCGACACGATCCTGCCCTACGTCGACGACCCTCATGTGATCGCCATCGGCGAATGCGGCCTCGACTACTTCTACGACCACTCGCCACACGACGCGCAGCGCGAAGCCTTTGCCACACAGATCCAACTGGCGCACGAGCGATCGCTGCCGCTGGTGATCCACACCCGAGACGCGTGGGCTGAAACGTTCGACATCCTCGATGCGGAGGGAGCGCCCGAACAGACCATCTTCCACTGCTTCGCCGGCGGGCCCGACGAGGCCCGCCAATGTCTCGAGCGCGGCGCATACCTGTCGTTCAGTGGCATCGTCACGTTCAAGACGGCGACGGACCTGCACGATGCCGCTCGGTTGTGCCCAATCGATCGAATGCTTGCTGAGACCGACAGTCCGTACCTCGCTCCGGTCCCGCACCGCGGTCGGCCCAACCAACCCGCCTTCGTGACGCACGTCGTGAAGGCACTCGCTGACCTGCGGGGTGCGCCCCTCGACGAGGTGCGCGCCGCTACGGTGGCGAACACATGCCTTGCGTTCCCGGGTATTCGTCCGTAGCCTTTTCCCCGTCCCACGGACGGGAAACCTCACAATGAACTCCTACGACCGCCGTCGCCTCGCACTCGCCACCATCTTCACGGTGGCAGCGCTCCCGGCGTTGTGGATCATCAATCGCAACGATGCGGGTTCAGCGGCGCCGGCATTGGGCGCAGCGGGAGTTCCTCAGGTCGGCGCCAACCAGGCCCCGTCGACGTCGGCATACTCACCAGATCCGCCGATCTTCCTCAATGGTCCGCCTTCGGGAGCCGACCCCGCCGTCGTCGACATCATCATCCCGCCGGGGCCAACCGCAACCGAGGCCACCGGGAAGGCGAGCTTCCGCCGCTTTGCAGACCCCACCAAGCGGCCGTGCACGACGGCGCTGGCACCGTGGGGGTCGGTGCTGACCGTGACCAACACCGACAACGGACAGACCACGACGTGCACCAACAGCATCAGCACGCCGCTGCCCGCAGGCGTCGACATCGTCTTGCACACCGACCTGTTCACCGTCATCAGCGATCTGGCCGACGCACCCGTGCCGGTTCGTATCAGCTGGTAGGCGTGCACTCACGCACCGACATCGCGACGCTGCTCAGCGAACACGGCCTGGCCCCACGACGCGACCTCGGGCAGAACTTCGTCGTCGATGCCAACGTCGTGCGCAAGATCGCCCGCCTGGCCGACATCGGTCCGCAGGACCACGTCGTCGAGATCGGCGCAGGCCTCGGATCGCTGACGATGGCGTTGGCCGAGACGGGAGCGACCATCACTGCGATCGAGGTCGACCATGGCATTGCCGGCGTGCTGCGGACCGTCGTCGCTGACCTGGCCAACGTGACAGTCGTCGAGGCCGACGCGCTGCGGCTCGACTGGGCGTCGACCCTGGCCGACGCGCCGCGATGGGTGTTGGTGGCCAACCTGCCGTACAACGTGGCCACGCCACTAGTGTGCGATCTGCTCGACCTCGTTCCCGCGGTCGAACGGATGCTCGTGATGGTGCAGCGAGAGGTCGCCGATCGGCTGTGTGCCTCGGCGGGTTCCGACGCGTACGGCGCCGTCAGCGTGAAGGTGGCCTACTGGGCAACCGCGCGGATCGCCGGCACCGTACCGGCTGGCGTGTTCCTGCCTCGCCCCAAGGTCGAGTCGGCATTGGCCGACATTCGCCGCCGGCCCACACCTGCCGTCGCCGTGGATCCCGAGCCGTTGTTCACGTTGGTGCGCACGGCGTTTGGACAGCGCCGCAAGATGTTGCGGCGTTCGCTGGCCGACGTGGTCGCGCCCGAGGTGTTCGAGGAGGCCGGCATCGACGCGCAACGGCGACCGGAGGAACTGGATGTGATCGAGTGGGGCGCGCTGACCACCGCCTGGCTGGCAGCGCGATGAGTGATGCGACGAGCAGTGTCGTCGTCAAGGCACCAGCCAAGCTGACGTTGAGGTTGCGCATCACCGGTGTGCGCGATGACGGGTACCACCTCATCGATGCCGAGATGGTCACGCTCGACTGGCACGACACCTTGACAGTCGATCCGGCGTCCACCGGGTTGACGGCCGATGGGCCCTACGCGAAGGGCCTGCCCCTCGATGATTCGAACCTCGTTGCCAAGGCGCTCCACCATGTCGCGCGCAGCGCTTCGGTGCACATCACCAAGTCGTTGCCGTATGGAGGTGGGCTCGGCGGGGGGTCTGCCGACGCCGCAGCCGTCCTTCGTTGGGCCGGTTACAGCGATGTGGTGGGAGCCGCTGCCCTCGGCGCCGATGTGGCGTTCTGTCTGGTGGGCGGCCGCGCCCGGGTTCGTGGCATCGGTGAACTGATCGAGCCGCTGGCGTTCCAGCCGCTCGACATCACCCTGGTCGTTCCTCCGCTGAAGGTCAGTTCGCCGTTCGTCTACCGGGCGTGGGATCAGCTCGGCGGGCCGCGCAGCGATGGCGAGAACGATCTGGAGCCTGCTGCGGTCTCGGCGTTCACCGCGCTCGCCCGCTGGCGTGACCGGATCCGCGAAGCATCCGGATCGAGCCCGACGTTGGCGGGCAGCGGGGCGACATGGTTCCTACGGGGTCATCACGATCTTGCCGCGGCGCTCCCTGAAGCGGTCGTGGTGCTGACGGCGACCTGCCCCTAGACGCGCAACGGCCGCCCGCTGTGCTGCGGGCGGCCGGCAACAGATCTCAGAGGGTCACTTACCGCGTTGGCGCTGGTGACGGGTACGGCGAAGCATCTTCTTGTGCTTCTTCTTGCGCATTCTCTTGCGGCGTTTTTTGATCAGCGAACCCATAGCTCGTGAGACGCTACCGGCCAGCGACGTGGTACCCAACGCCAGTTGCCAGCCAGTTGCCATCCAGTTTCGAGCGACGTGCTCGAAGAGGCGACTGCGCCGACCCGATCGACTGCCCGCGTCCCGCTGGTCGAGTCTTCGAAGCATTCCACGACGCCCAACACGCAGTTCCGGTTCCTGACACCGGTCGGCAAGCTGTTTGGCGCCGGCGGGATCGAGGTGCTGCATCGTGAGGTGCAGTCCTGGCCGAACTGGTTCCTCGATTGGAGCACCAAGGCAACGATCGACTGGTCGAAGACCGCCGGCCTGCAACTCGGCGACGAGCACCACCTGACCATCGGTGTTCGACTGTTGCGTGGCGTCAGCAGCACTCGCCTGTCGTCGATCTCGTTGTCCAGCGGTCGCTGGTGATCAGCCAGCGACAGTCGATGCCGACCTCACCCGGTGACGTGACCGAGTCGCGCGTTTCGCCCCCGAAGGCGTAGCCGAGCCGGCGAGGCACGCCCCCGCTTGCGATGTTGGCCTTGTCGTGGTGGATCTCGACTCGATCAATGCCCTCGACCGAGAACGCTGCGGTGGTCAATGCCTCGGCGATCTCGGTGGCGAAGCCCTTCTTGACGTGGTCGAGGCGGACCCAATAGCCGATCTCGAGCACGCCCGGGCCGCGTCGGCGATGCAGACCGGCCGAGCCGATGACCTTGCCCTCCAGGAACGCCCCGATCACCACGTCCCCGCCGGCCTCCCAATCGGCTTGCCACTCGTTGATGAGCGCCAGTCGATCCTCGAGGCTCTGCGGCTCGACCTTGATCCACGGCATCCACGGGCGAAGGTGATCGAGGTTCTGCAGGATCGCTGCGGACAGGTCGGGGCCATCGTCGGGTAGCCAACGCCGCAGCGTCAGCCGTGGTGCGGGGATGCAATCAGGCAGTCGGGCCACCGTCCCAGTCTTGCCGGTCCGAACCATCGAACGTCGGGGCTTTCCTGACGACGAGGCGCCGGGCGAGGTTCTGTGTGAGCACAGAGACGGTCTGCCGCCGCGCTGTTCGCCCACACAGAGTCCCCGGGGGGCGGGTCAACTGCGCGCTGTATTGAGGTACTCCTCGACGGGGATCTCCTTGACGTGGTCGGGGTCCCACCCCGACGGAACGATCACAACCATCGGCCCACCCAAAACCAGAGCCCATGAACCGAGGACTGGACGCTGGTCAGGGGTAGGTCTTGTCCAACCGGAGCCGATCTCCGACCCGCCGAACTTCCATCGCGAAATCGAACGCATCGACGCGTGTTGCGTGTCGAGATCGCAACACAGGCGAGCGCGTTCGATCAGGTGCGCGCTCGCCAGATCGTCGAACCCGTTCATCTCCGGATCGTCCTCGGAATCTCCGGTGATCACGCAGGTCGGCGCGCCGCGCCACCGCCTCGGCAACCGAGTCGACCAGGTAGATGTGGCGCGCCCCGGCGGCGACGGCGTAGGCGGCGGTCGTGAAGGCTCGGATGACATCGATCGCCACCACGGCACCGGTCACCTCGGCGACACGCCAACGTGGTAGGAACCGGGCTTCAGGCATCGTCAGCGTTCAACGGCTCAGCGTCCAGCGAGGGCGTCGACGACCGGAGCGAACGCCTCGGCACTGCGGATGACGACATGACTGATGCCGACGTCAGACCGCAGCCGTTCGAGTTTGTCGACGATCTGTGCGACGGACCCGATCAACACGAAGGGTGTGTCCTCGAGCAGCGCTCGATCGACCCCGAACTGTCCAGCAGTGTGATCCATCTGTTGATCGGCGCCTGCGCCGACGTGCACGAGCTGTACCAGTGCCGAGCATTCGATCTCGCCACATCGATCGCCGGCGGCCTCGGCAAGCCAGCGAGCCCGTTGCCTGACCGCGGCGATGGCGAAGCCACCCGGAGCGGGCCGCCCGCCTTCGCCGTGCGTCAGCCCGGTGAACTGGAAGATGTCGGCATGCCGGGCGGCGATCCCCACGACGCGCTTGCCGTGACCACCGATCAGGAAGGGGACGTGTTCTTGCACAGGGCGGATGCCGAGATCGTCGACGGCCAGTCGATGATGTACACCGTCCATCGATGCGGCGCCGCTGTCGAGCAACGATCGCAGCGCAGTCAGCGACTCCTCGAAGCGCTCGACGCGGGCGCCCGGCTCGCGAAGGACCATGCCGATCGCGTCGTGTTCCGACTGCATGTAGCCCGTTCCGAGCCCGAGCACCAGGCGACCACCCGTCAAGCGGTCGACCGTGGCGGCGGTGCGCGCCAGCATCGCCGGATGATGGAACTCGTTGTTCAACACCAATGGGCCGACGCGAAGCTTGGTCGTGGCCTCGGCCGCCACGACCAGTGGGACGAACGGATCAACGGTCCCGATGTGGTCGAACGAGAACAGCTCGTCATAGCCCAGAGCCTCGGCCCGACGGGCCTCGCCGACGAGTTGGTCGTGATCCGCCAGGCCGCGTGCCTGCACCGCGAACCGGAAGTTCCTGGCCATTCCGTGCACCCTAAATGCCTTCCCCCGCTCGGCAGCGGCACAGTGAGCCGCGGCTACTGTTCACCAACGGGGCGCACATTCGTTCACAGGGGGCAACGATGAAAGACCTGCGGGGTAGCACGGCAGTGGTGACCGGTGCATCGCGAGGCATCGGGGTGCACATCGCTCGAGCGTTGGCCGAGCAGGGGGTCAACCTGTCGCTGGCGGCGCGCTCAGAGGGCGAGCTCGAGGTCGTGTGCAAGGAGATGGCTGCGCTCGGGGTGAAGGCCATCGCCACGAAATGCGACGTGAGCGATCCCGCCGACCGAGCCCGCTTGATCGAGCGCACCCAAGCCGAGCTCGGCCCGATCGACATCCTCGTCAACAACGCCGGGATCGAGACTGCGTCGCGCTTCGAAACGGCCGACCCCGATGATCTCGTGCACACCCTCGAAGTCAACCTCGTGGCCGCGATGATGCTGACCAGGGCGGTACTGCCCGGCATGCTCGATCGCCAGCGCGGTCACATCGTCAACATCGCCTCGGGTGCAGGCAAGGTCGGCGTGCCGTTTGCCGTTGCCTACGCCACCAGCAAGCACGGTCTGGTGGGGTTCACCAACTCGCTACGGTGCGAGTACCTGAAGAACCCGGTCGGATTCTCCGTGGTCTGCCCGGGCTTCGTCACCGAGACCGGGATGTACGCGCGGTGGGAGGACCAGGGCGCAAAGGCACCGAAGGTGGTCGGTCGGTCAACGCCTGGCAAGGTGGCGCAGGTCGTGGTCCGGTGCATCCTCAAGAACCGTGGTGAGGCGCTGGTCAACACGCCGCCGGTACGCCCCTTGATCGTGCTGTTCAACATCGCGCCGCGGATGGTCCCGAGGATGATGAAGCTGCTCGGCTACACCCGAACGTTCGAGCGGGTCACCGAGCTCGCCCGCAGGGGTACGGCACCCGGCGGCTGACGGCGGTTTGCCCGGTACCTCAACTCGATAGTGGTGACTTCGCCGCACCGATAGCCTCTGGCCACGACCTTCCGGGGTCGTTCAATGGTAGGACATCGGTTTTTGGTGCCGTCTATAGGGGTTCGAATCCTCTCCCCGGAACACAGCAACGCCTGCGAGACTGGGGCTACACCATTTGGGTGTCACGACGCGATAGAACGTTCGCATGACAGTTTCAGCGATCGTGCTGGCGGCGGGCGAGGGCTCGCGAATGCGATCCGCTCGCCCGAAGCCGCTGCACCAGATCTGCGGGCGCCCGATGGTCATGCACGTCATCCACGCGCTTGCGGACGTCGATGTCGATCGAACCGTGGTGGTCGTCGGGCACGGGGCGGAGCGGGTGACCAAGAAGGTGCAGGAGCAGGCTCCTGGCTGGGCGCACGTGACCTTCGTCGAGCAGACCGTGCAGCGGGGCACCGGTGACGCGGCAATGGTCGGGATGACGGCAATCCCCGGCGACGACTTCGACGACGATTCGACGATCATCGTGCTGCCGGGCGATACGCCGCTGCTACGTGCGGAAACCCTGCACCAACTGGTGGCCACACACCTCAGCAGCGGCAACGCCGCGACAGCCATCACATCGGTGCTCGAGGACCCGACCGGGTACGGGAGGGTGCTGCGCGCCCCCGCCAAGCATGGCGACGGACGAGTGTTGCAAGTCGTCGAGCAGCGTGATGCCGGTGCGGAGACACTGGCGATCCGCGAGGTGTGGACGAGCATGTGCGCCTTCCGACGCGACCTGCTGAGCCCGGCGCTGCGCCGACTCAGCCCCGACAACACCCAAGGCGAGTACTACCTCACCGACGTCGTCGAGGTCCTGGCCGGGATGGGCCATCAGATCGGCACCGTGCAGGCTCCCGAGGAAGAGACCCGCGGCGTCAACGATCGTTGGCAATTGGCGCTGGCCGAACGGGAGTTGCGTCACCGCACGAACCGCCACTTCCTGCTGAACGGCGTCACCATGCTCGATCCGCGCCAGACGTTCATCGACGTCACGGTGCAGTTGGGCCGCGATGTCACCCTGTACCCGGGCACCATCTTGCAAGGCAACACCGTGGTCGGTGACGGCTGCGAGATCGGTCCCGATACCCGGCTGGTCGACTGCGTCGTGGGGGCACGGGCGATCGTGGAGAACAGTGTGGGTCGCGACAGCGAGATCGGCGACGATGCCCACGTCGGCCCGTACGCGCATTTGGCGCCGGGCACCTCGGTGCCTTCTTCGGCATCGACGGGCGCGTTCTACACTGCACCTGCCGACTAAGCACCGCGGAGTCCTCTCATGGAAAAATTCACCACCAAGCGAATGTCGCTCTTCTCTGGGCGCACGCACCCTGCGCTCGCCGATGAGGTGGCGAAAGAGCTCGGTGTGGAGCTGGGTGATCCCAATCTCGTGCAGTTTGCAAACGGCGAGATCCGCCCCCGCTTCACCGAGAGCATCCGCGGCAGCGACGTGTTCATCATGCAGACCCACTGCGGCATCGACGATCACAGCATCAACGACTCGATCATGGAACAGCTCATCATGATCGACACGGCATATCGAGCGTCGGCCAAGCGAATCACTGCTGTCTGCCCATTCTTCGGATATGCCCGCCAGGACCACAAGGCCGAGGGGCGCGAACCAATCACTGCCAGGCTCGTAGCCGATTTGTTCAAAGCCGCCGGCGCCAAGCGGATGGTCTCGATCGACCTGCACAGCGGGCAGATCCAGGGCTTCTTCGAAGGTCCCGTCGATCATCTCACGGCCACCCCGGTGCTCGAGCACTACATTCGCCAGCACGCGATCGACCCGGTCATCGTCTCGCCCGATGCCGGGCGCATCAAGGTCGCGGCCCGCATGGCCGAGCACCTCGGCGACCTTGGTGCCGACCTGGCATTCATCTACAAACGCCGTCCGAAAGGCAGCGTGAACCAAGCCGAGGCAAAGGAAGTGATCGGCGATGTCGACGGGCGCTTGTGCATCCTCACCGACGACATGATCGACAGCGGCGGCACCATCACCAGCGCCGCCGACATCCTCCTGCAGCGCGGCGCCACGGAGGTGTGGGCGATGGCCACCCACGGTGTGCTCAGCGGGCCGGCAATCGACCGACTGAAGAACGCCCCGATCAGCCGAGTCGTGCTGACCAATACCTTGCCGTTGCCACCCGAGAAGCAGATCGACAAGATCGAGGTGTTGTCGATCGCCCCGCTGATCGCCGCTGCCCTCAACGCAGTGTTCGACGACACCAGCGTCAGTGAGATCTTCGGCGGCGAGAACCAGGGTTAAAAACCCAGTTCCCAGGCCGTTGGTCACGAGTACCCCCGGCGCTAGGCTTGCCAACCGTTCTAGAAACCTGAGTTCACTTGACCTCAGCGAAGCACCGAAGAATCTCTCGAGGCACGTCATGTCGCAGACCACACTCACCGCCACCCCCCGTACCGGTTCAGGCACGCCCATGGCACGCCGTCTCCGCGCCGAGGGGCACATTCCCGGCGTGTTGTACGGCCGGGGGATGGAGCCGATCAGCGTGACTGTCGAGCGACGCGAGTTCCGGCTGGCCCTCAGCGGCCCCGCCGGCGCCAACACTGTGCTGGCCCTGCAGGTCGATGGCACCAGCTATCCCGCAGTGGTCAAAGAGATGCAGCGTCACCCGATCCGTCGCACCGTGAACCACATCGACTTCCTGCAGGTCAACATGAACGAGGAGATCACGGTGCACATCGCCGTGCGCCTCGAGGGCGAATCGAAGGCCGTTGCCGCCGCCGGTGGCCTGGTCGACCCGGCAGTCGACACGCTCGAAGTCAGTTGCACGCCGACGAACATGCCCAACGAGTTCGTCATCGACATCACTGACATGCAGCCCGACACCGTCATCCGCCTCAGCGACATCCCGATGCCGAACGGCGTCACCGCACTCGGCGATCCCGACATGCCGGTCGTCACCGTGCTGACCACTGCGGCCGAGGTCGAAGAGCCGGCAGCCGCTGATGCAGAGGGCGAAGGCGAAGACGGCGAAGCGACACCTGCCGACGGCGATGCCGCCGCCGCGGGTTCCAGCTCAGAATGACCTGACCCGGCGTGATCGACGCGCTGATCGTCGGGTTGGGGAACCCGGGCAAGGAATACGCACGCACGCGCCACAACGTGGGCGCCGAGGCCGTGGCGCTCCTGGTCGAGCGAGCCGGCGAGAAGTTCAAGGCCGGGCGCAACAAGGCGCTCGTCGCCGACGCGCGCGTCGCCGGGCGTCGGGTGATCCTGGCCTTCCCCACGACGTACATGAACGAGAGCGGGCAGGCAGTCGGGGCGCTGATGCGCCGTCACAAGGTGACGGACCCTGCCCAGCTGATCGTGGTGCACGACGAGCTCGATCTGCCTCCCGGCATCGTACGGGTCAAGGTCGGTGGCGGCCTCGCCGGCAACAACGGGCTGCGCAGCATCACCCAACATCTCAAGACGCAGGACTACGTCCGCGTGCGCATCGGGATCGGCAAACCACCCTCGAAGGAGCGCGGCGCAGATCACGTGCTGTCGCGGCTGCCGAAGTCGGAGCGGGATCTGCTCGACATCGCCATCGTCACTGCCGCCGACGCTGTCGAGGTGCTGCTGGCCGAAGGCCCCGACTCGGCAATGCAGCAGTTCAACGGGACCGCCTCCTAGAAACGGCCCCAGAACCCGCGCCCCCGGGCAAGTCGGGGCAGTGTCGGATGACGCACCGGGGCAGGTCGTGGGCACCGCTACCCTCAAAACCCTGATGTCGCCTGCCTCGCTCGCACCGCTCGCACCCTTGGCCGAGTTGCCTCGGTTGCTGCGTGACGATGCCGGGCTGACGCAGGCCTTCGGCAATCCCGCGGCGCTGGTGGCCGTGCCCGAATCCGCACGCGCCGTCACGGTGGCCGCGCTCGCTCAGCTCGGGGATCGTCATCCCCTGCTGGTCGCGACACCGACAGGAACCGATGCCGGTCAGCTGTACGACGACCTGTGCCAGTTCATGCCGACCGATTCCGTGGTGCTGTTCCCGGCATGGGAGACCCTGCCGTTCGAGCGCATCAGTCCCAGCGTGGAGACGATGGGCCGGCGCATGGATGTTCTGTGGCGGTTGCGAAGCGGCGCGGCCTCGACGACGCAGCCACAGATCATCGTCGCCGGTGTGCGCGCGCTGCTGCAGCGGTTGAGCCCCGAGGCGATCAACGTCGAGCCGATCCGCATCCGGCCGAACGATGTCATCGACCCCGACGCGCTCCTCGAGACCCTGATCGGGTTCGGGTACCGCCGCGAAGACCTGGTGGAGCATCGCGGCGAGGTCGCCCGACGAGGAGCAATCATCGACGTCTTCCCGTCGACCGCCGACGCACCGATCCGCATCGACCTGTGGGGTGACGAGGTCGACCGGCTGACCGAGTTCACCGTCAACGATCAGCGCAGCACCGACGAACTCACCGAGGTGCGCATCTTCCCGGCCCGCGAACTGCTGCCCAGCGACGCAGTGCGAGCCCGGGCCGCGGTGCTGGTCGCCGAGGAACCGTGGGGGCGCGAGCAGTGGGAGCGCCTGGCCGAGGGCACTGTCTTCGACGGGATGGAGAGCTGGCTGCCGTGGCTCGTCGAAGGCGACACGCTCATCACCGACTTGCTGCCGACCTCTGGCAAGGTCGCCTTGCTCGAACCGCGACGCATGCGCGATCGAGCCAACGATCTGCTCGCCGAGGAGGACGACCTCGCCCGAACGCTCGCCTCCACATGGGCCCGCGACGCCGATCGCAAGTTTCCCCGACTGCACGCCGACACTGATCGCCTGCTCGGCGCGGCACAGTCGATGTGGACGTTGAGCTCGACGCCCGAACATCCCGATGCTCCGATGGTGCAAGCCGCGGGATGGGGACCGGTCGTCGGCGATGGCGAGGGGTTGGCCAAGCGACTGAGCGAGATGATCGCCGACAAGTACCGCGTCGTGGTGGCCGCCGACGGCATCGGCAGCGCAGCGCGGCTTGCCGAACTCCTGCGCGATCGCGGCCTCGACTTCACGATTGCCACGCCGTCCACCGACATCACCAAGCCAGGCGGCTACGTGGTGACCGCTCCCCTGCACCGCGGTTGCTCGTTGGGCGAAGCCAAGCTGGCGATCCTGGCCGAGGGCGATCTCACCGGCCGGCGACGCACCCACCGCCAGCCGCGGCCTCGCAAGCGCCAAGGCACCGGTTTTTTCGAGGACCTCAAGCCGGGCAACTACGTGGTGCACTACCAGCACGGCGTCGGGCACTACGAGGGCATGGTCAAGCGGACGATCGGCGGGATCGAGCGTGACTACTTGCTGCTCGGATACAAGGGCGGCGACAAGTTGTACGTGCCCAGTGACCAGATCGACTCGTTGCGCCAGTACGTCGGCGGCGAAGCTCCCACGCTGCATCGCCTCGGTGGCGCCGACTTCGCCAAGGCCAAGTCGCGCGTACGCAGCGCGGTACGCGAGATCGCTCAGGAACTTGTGGTGCTCTACCAGAAGCGCATCAACGCCGTCGGGCACGCGTTTGCCAGCGACTCGCCGTGGCAGTCGGAGATGGAGGACGGCTTCCCGTTCGTCGAGACGCCCGATCAACGCACGGCGATCGACGATGTCAAGGTCGACATGGAACGGCCGTACCCGATGGATCGACTGCTGTGCGGTGACGTCGGCTTCGGCAAGACCGAGGTTGCAATTCGGGCCGCGTTCAAGGCCATCCAGGACAGCAAGCAGGTTGCGGTGCTGGCGCCGACGACCTTGCTCGTGACCCAACACGGCAACACCTTCGCCGATCGTTTCGCCGGCTATCCGATCCGCGTCGAGACCCTCAGCCGCTTCCTCACGAACAAGGAGGCCAAGCGCGTGATCGACGGCCTGGCCAGTGGTGAGGTCGACTGCGTGATCGGCACCCACCGCCTGCTGCAGGAGGGCGTCGCCTTCAAGGACCTCGGCCTGCTGATCGTCGATGAGGAGCAGCGGTTCGGCGTGCAGGCCAAGGAGGCAATGAAGAAGCTCAAGGTCAACGTCGACGTGCTGACGCTGAGCGCCACGCCCATCCCACGCACGTTGGAGATGAGCCTTGTCGGCATCCGCGACCTGTCGCTGCTGCAGACACCGCCGGCCGATCGCCAACCGATCCTGACGTTCGTCGGCGAGTACGACGAGCGTGTTGCCGTCGAGGCGTTGCGCCGCGAACTCCTGCGCGAAGGCCAGGTCTTCTGGGTCCACAACCGGGTCAAGACCATCTCGCAGCGCGCGGAACGCTTGCGCGAGCTCGTGCCCGAAGCCCGGATCGCCGTCGCGCACGGGCAGATGGACGAGGGCTCGCTCGAACAGATCGTCGTCGATTTCTGGGAGGGTCGCTACGACGTGTTGGTGTGCACCACCATCATCGAGAGCGGCATCGACATGCCCACCGTCAACACGCTGGTCGTCGAACGCGCCGACCTCCTCGGCCTGGGACAGATGCACCAGTTGCGCGGGCGTGTCGGGCGCAGCGGATCGAGGGCGTACGCGTACCTCTTCCACCCTCGCGACGTGCGGCTGACCGAAGAGGCGTACGAGCGGCTGCGCACCATCGGCGAGACGACTGATCTGGGCAGCGGTTTCAAGATCGCCATGCGCGACCTCGAGATCCGAGGCGCGGGGAACCTGCTCGGCGAATCGCAGAGCGGCCACATCGCCGCCGTGGGGTACGACTTGTACTGCCAGATGGTGACCGAGGCCGTCGGTGAGATGAAGGGCGAGCCCCAGAAGGAGCCGAGCGAGCTCAAGCTCGACGTGCCGACCGACGCGTACCTCCCCGTCGACTACGTCGGCAAGGAAGAGTCGCGGCTCGAGGCGTACCGCCGCCTGGCTGCGGTGACGACGGCGGCCGAGGTCGACGACATCCGCAGCGAGTGGGAGGACCGATACGGCCCCGTTCCTGCGCCCGCCGACGCGTTGTTGAACGTCGGCTACCTCCGGGCCGAGTGTCACCGGCTGGGTCTGCGCGACGTCTCGATCGCCGCGAACCAGGCGCGCCTCGCCCCGATGACCCTGAAGACCAGCGCCGAGATGCGCCTGCAACGGCTGGCCCGCGACGCGATCATCAAGCACGACTCGCAACAGATCGTGATCCCAATCAAGCGCGGCGCCGAGCCGGCCGAGTTCCTCGTCGCACTGCTGCGAGAGTTGGTCCCGGCATGAGAGCGTTCCCATGAGGCTGCAGATCGCCAAACCGGGCGGGCACTCCGCGCTGGTCAACTGGCCGTTCGCCGAGCGACTCGACGAGTGGACGATCCCCGGCCTGCACGAGGTCGTCGGGCTGCACCGCCACGTCGTGCGACTGGTCGAGAGCGGCGACACGACGTACATCGTCAAGGAACTGCCCGACCACCTGGCCCAGCGCGAGTGGCGCCTGTTGCGCGAGCTCGGCGACGCCGGGCTGCCCACGGCCGAGGTGGTCGGGGTGGTCATCGAGCGTGACGGTGGAATGGACGGCCTTTTGATCACCCGCAACATCGACTACTCCTTGCCCTATCGCGTCCTGCTGTCGGGCCGGGGCATGCACATCCCGTATCTCGGCGAGCGGCTGCTCGATGCGTTGGCCGGCCTGCTGGTCAGGCTGCACCTCGGCGGCTTCTACTGGGGCGACTGCTCGCTGTCGAACACCCTGTTCCGCCGCGACGCCGGGGCGCTCAGCGCGTACATCATCGATGTCGAGACCGGCGAGCACCACCCGTCGCTGTCGGATGGGCAACGCCGTCACGACCTGACGATCGCGATCGAGAACGTGGCCGGCGATCTCGAAGATCTGCTGGCCGGCGGTCTGCTGGCCGATGGGATCGACCCGATCTCCACTGCGTTGGCGATCGAGGTGACCTACGAGCGGCTGTGGGCCGAGTTGACCGGCACCGACGAGTTCGCCGCCAACGAGACCTTCCGGATCGACCACCGGCTGCAGCGCTTGCACGAACTCGGCTTCGACGCTGCCGAGCTGGAGTTGTACACCACGTCCGATGGTTCGAAGCTGCGCCTGATCCCGCGCGTGGTCGAGCACGGGTTCCACGGCCAACGCCTGAAGACGTTGACCGGTCTGGACACCGGTGAGAACCAGGCCCGCCGCCTGCTGAATGACATCAGCGGGTATCGCGCCCTGCTCGAACGTCAAGCACTGAGGAAGATCCCCGAGACCGTGGCCGCGGCCCGGTGGCTCGAGGAGCGCTTCGAACCGACCATCGACGGCGTGCCACCCGACCTGGTCGGCAAGCTCGAACCCGCCGAGCTCTACCACCAGGTATTGGAACACCTCTGGTTCCTCTCAGAGGCCGCCGGCCACGATGTCGGCCTCGGCGAGGCCGTGACCTCGTACGTCACCGATGTGCTGACGCCGCTGCCGAGCGAGCAGGAGGTCGTCAACCGCGCGTGGGACGACGATGAATGGACCATCGACGACTGGGCCGCCGGGGGCTGGGTCACCGAGGAGATCCCGGTGACCGGAGCCAGCAGACCGCCGTCCGTCGAGATCAGCAGTCGGCACGAGAGCAAGCAAGGCGGCCCGTCAGGAACCGGTGAGTAGAGTCGTGACGTGAATCGACGCCGTTCGACCGCCATGGTCTTCGCCTCTGCACTGGTCGCGCTCACCTCGCTGACCGCTTGCTCGACCTTCAATCGCAACGACATGGCCGCCGAGGTGGGCGACCGCAGCGTGAGCCCCAAAGAGGTCGAGGCGCTCGCCGCCACGGGTGGCACCGCAGCCGCGGGTGACGCCCTCCGCCAGGAGCTGACGACATGGATCCGCGTGGCCGTGCTGGAGACGTCGTCGGGCACCGCCCAGCCGGCGACACCGTCGACGACCGGCGATCTCGACGCCCGGTTGACCAAGGCAATCGCGGCGATCGGCCGCGACAGCGCCCGCGCCGCGTATGAGGCCGGTACCGGGGGGAGCCCGCTGATCTGTCTCGCAGCCATCACCGTGGCATCGATCGACGACGCCAACACCGTGCTCACGGCACTGCAGTCGGGCACCTCGTTCGCCGATGCGGCTCAACAGTTCTCGACCGATGCGACCATCCAGGCAGCGGGTGGAGTGGTGAAGGATACGAACGGCAACGAATGCCTGGATCCCACGACGGTCAACCCGGCCGTCACCGCAGCGTTGAAGGACACACCGGTCGGGCAGCCGATCGCGGCCGACCTCGCCACGTTCTCCGCCGTCTTGATGCTGCGGCCGTTCGACGAGCTGCTCCCCGAGTCGCAAACCTCGATTGCCAGCGCGAGCGTGACCCAGGAACAGCTGAACGCCATCGTCGACGCGGCCGACATCTACATCGACCCGCGCTACGGACGTTGGGATCCAGCCAGCAGTTCGGTCGTCACGCTCAGCTCGTGACCAGCGGTCGGCCTCACGTCACGATCGTCGGGCTCGGCCCGGGCGGGCCGCAGTACGTCACCCAGCAGACGCTCGACGCGATCGCTTCGACGGTTCACCGGTACATCCGCACGACGCGCCACCCCTCGGCGTCGCTGGTCGGCAAGGCGACTTCGTTCGACGATGTCTATGAATCGGCCGACACCTTCGCCGACGTGTACGCCGAGATCACCGAACGCCTCGTTGCCGCGGCGACGACCCATGGCCACATCCTCTATGCCGTGCCGGGCTCGCCGCTGGTGCTGGAGCGCAGCGTGCGTCACCTCGGCAGCGACAGCCGAGTCGAGTGCACGATCCTGCCGGCGATGTCGTTCCTCGACGTCGCCTTCGCCCGCCTCGGTGTGGACCCGGTCGAGGCCGGCGTTCGGCTGATCGATGGCCACGAGTTCGCCACGGCAGCCGCGGGCGATCACGGACCGATGTTCGTCGCCCACACGCATGCCAACTGGGTGCTCAGCGACATCAAGCTTGCCGTCGAGGGTGCGACCGGTGACGAGCCGGTGGTGATCCTGCAACGGCTGGGCACGCCCGACGAGCAGATCGTGCACACGACGTGGGCGGAGCTCGACCGCACCGTCGAGGCCGACCATCTCACGAGCATCTACATCCCCCGGCTCGACGCGCCGGTCGGCGCCGCACTGGTGGGTTTCCACCAACTGGCCCGCACGCTGCGCGAGCAGTGCCCGTGGGACAAGGAGCAGACCCATCAGTCGTTGATCAAGTACCTCCTCGAAGAGACCTATGAGGTCGTCGATGCGCTCGAGGCGCTCGACCCCGACGAGCCGTCGACCGACACCGCACTGATCGAGGAGTTGGGCGACCTGCTGTACCAGGTCGAGTTCCACGCCACCATCGCCGAGCAGCAGGGTCGGTTCACCATGGTCGATGTGGTCGAAGGAATCCACGACAAGCTGGTCCACCGCCACCCACACGTGTTCGGGTCGGTCACGGCCGACGACGCCGAGACGGTGGTTGCCAACTGGGACGCCATCAAGCACGCCGAGAAGAATCGCACGAGTGTGTTCGATGGAATCGCCACATCGCAGCCGTCGCTGAGCTACGCGTACCACGTGCAACGCAAGGCGGCGAAGGTCGGCTTCGACTGGCCCGACGTCGTCGGCGCGCTGCCCAAGATCGCCGAGGAGACGGCCGAGCTGCACGAGGCGTTGGCGAGCGGCGACCGCCGGCACATCGATGGCGAGCTCGGCGATCTGCTGTTTGCCGTCGTCAACGTCGCCCGGCATCTCGACATCGAGCCCGAGGCAGCGTTGCGGGTGGCCACGCACAAGTTCCGGCGTCGCTTCGAACAGGTCGAGCTGCGCGCCGCCGAACGCGGCATCGCCCTGGTCGACGCCGATCTGGCGACGCTCGACGCCCTGTGGGACGAGGTCAAGCTCAGCGAGTGAGCTACCAAATCAACGGTGTGCGGAGGCCATGAACGCAGGTAGCTGGTTCTCCACCGAACGGTAGCGATCGCGTGTACAGGCCTGGTCGAACGAATGCATTGCGCGCCACACGGCGTGCGCCGTCGCCATCATCAACGTCACGTCGATGACGACGAGGATCGCGAACCATGTGGAGTTGTTGAAACTGGTCTCGGGCAGCACCGTCGTGGCAATCACCCGGTAACCCAACGAGGCCAACGGGAACCAGATCAACCGGCTGAACTGATCTGCGTCGGCGCCGATTCGTCGGGCCGAGCTGCGCAGTGACAACAGCACGAAGCCGTGCCCGACGCACACCCATGCGGCGCCGCCAGCGAGCCACCACGCGTTCAGCTCGGGCTTGTAGGCAGCGCCTGCGGCAGCTGCAGCCGGACCAACGAGGTAGGCGAGCGGCGGCAGCAGCGGCGACGATGCCAGCGGAGCCACTCGGTGGCCATTGATCGCCGCCAAAGTCGTCCAGACCACCCATCCGAGATAGGCCATCGCGAACGCCGAAACGGCGAACGGCATCAACCAGCGAATCTCGTCGATCGCCGCACGCCAGTTGTCGGCCCTCAGATGCCGGTACGACTTCGACAACGCCACTGCGGCGATCGTGTAGACGACCGCGCTACCCAGCCAACCGGTCGCAGCGATCACCCGCGTGCCACTGGTCCCCACGAGTGCGGGCCCAGGGTGCGCTGTGTGCTCGTACGCCCGAGTGACAAGGGGCATCATCAGCACATCGGGCTCATGATGCTCCAAGGCCGGAGGCAGGCTCGGCGCCGGGCTCGTGAAGGGAGTCGTGGAGGGGGTAGGGATCGGCTCCACGAACGACGGTGCGGGCACCGGTTGCATGACCGGGTCCAGCACGGACGACAGCGCGACGGCCTTCACCGGCGGTGGCGCCAGAGAGGGGGAGGGCCATGACGGTTGACACTGCTGCGCATCCACGTCCACATCATCGGCAAGTTCGGTCGGACCTTGAGGGAGTACCCTCGGCGCCATATGAGCGAGATCGTCAGCATCATCGGCCGTGAGATCCTCGACTCGCGCGGCAACCCCACCGTCGAGGTCGAAGTCGAGCTGGAAAGTGGCGCCGTCGGCCGCGCCGCGGTGCCCTCGGGTGCATCCACCGGCGAACACGAAGCAGTCGAGTTGCGCGATGGCGGATCCCGATACCTCGGCAAGGGCGTCCGCACCGCGGTCGGCTATGTGAACGGCGAGATCGCAACGGCGTTGAACGGCATCGACTCGCTCGAGCAGCGCTTGATCGACACCGAGCTCGGCAACCTCGATGGCACCGACAACAAGGCGCGACTCGGCGCCAACGCCATTCTCGGCACGAGCCTGGCGGTTGCCAAGGCGTCGGCCGCCGAGCTCGAACTTCCCTTCTACCGGTACGTGGGCGGCCCCAACGCACACGTCTTGCCCGTGCCGATGATGAACGTCCTCAACGGCGGTGTGCACGCCGACAACTCGGTCGACTTCCAGGAGTTCATGATCATGCCGGTCGGCGCGCCGAGCTTCGCCGAGGCGTTGCGCTGGGGCACCGAGACGTATCACACGCTGAAGAAGCTCCTCCACGATCGGGGCCTGTCGACCGCGGTCGGCGACGAGGGCGGGTTCGCCCCCAACCTGGCCACGAACGAGGATGCGATCAAGCTGCTCGTCGAGGCGATCGAAAAAGCCGGCTACGCAGTCGGCGACGAGATCGCCATCGCGCTCGACCCCGCGGTCAGTGAGCTCTATCGCGATGGGAACTATCACCTGCCGCGAGAAGGCAAGGTGCTGTCGTCTGGCGAGTTGACCGCATACTGGGATCGCCTCGCCGGCTTGTATCCCATCGTCAGCCTCGAAGACGGCATGGCCGAGGACGACTGGGACGGTTGGTCGGCACTAACGGAGGCACTCGGCGCGAAGATCCAACTCGTCGGTGACGACCTGTTCGTGACCAACAGCACCCGGTTGCAGATGGGCATCGATCGCAAGGTGGCCAACAGCGTGCTGATCAAGGTCAACCAGATCGGCTCGCTGACCGAGACACTCGACACGGTCGAACTCGCCTCGCGCCACGCGTACTCCAGCGTGATGAGCCATCGCAGCGGCGAGACCGAGGACGTATCGATTGCCGACCTCGCCGTGGCAACCAACTGCGGCCAGATCAAGACCGGGGCGCCGGCGCGCAGCGACCGGGTTGCCAAGTACAACCAACTGCTGCGCATCGAACAAGGCCTCGGCGAAGCCGCTGCGTATCGCGGTCGCAACGCCCTCGCCCCGCGCTGAGTTCGCCAGCAACGCGCGCTTCGCCTGAGCTGAACGTGACGCAACAGCACGCCAGAGGCTTCGGGAGAGACCCAGAGCGACCTATTGACCGCGTTCTGGCGGGCGGGCCTGCGAGAATGTCGCACGTGAGCGACGGACATCGAACCACCTGCATTCAGCGTCCTCGCGATGCGACGAGGGGATCGACTCGCACCGATTCATCCGAACCGTCTGACCCCTCACGATTCGCCGAGTTCACCCGGCCGATCGCCAAGGACAAAAGGCTGGTCAAGGGTCGGGGCAAGCGCCTCGTCTTCTTGCTGATCGCGGTGGTGATCGCGGCGGCCTTGATCGCCTCGTTGTTCGTGTTGCCGGTCAAGAGTTGGCTGCAGCAACGAGACGATCTGACACGCAAGCAGAACGAACTGGCGGTGCTGAACAACGCCAACGCTCAACTCGCTGCCGACGTCACCCGCTTGCAGACACCCGACGGCATCAAAGAGGCGGCACGTCAAGAAGTCGGATACGTCGGCATCGGCGAACAACGGATCTCGGTGTTGAAGACCCCGAACGCTCCCCTGACCCTGCCAACGGGTTGGCCGTACGACGCCATCGCCCAGATCATCGCCGTACGCAACACCCCGGTCGCCCCGGTTGCCCCGGTCGCCGCGCCCGCGACATCCGCTACACCCTGACGCAACCAGGCCCACGCAGTACTTCGGTCGTTCCGGTCGACGCGGTCTAGTGTCTGCGGCCGGGCGATCTCGCGTTCGCTACAGCACTCAGCATCCACAGAATTCACAGGGGGTCAACGCGTGGCTGGAAGCATTCTCGGCAACCGGGTTCTTCGCAAGGAGGACCCGAAGTTCCTGACCACCGGAGGCAAGTACGTCGATGATCTCCTCGACGAGCCGTTGCTGGCGGGCGCGGCCCATGTGACCTACGTGCGATCGTCGGTTGCCCACGGTCGGATCCTCAGCATCGACACGTCGGCCGCGTTGGCGTTGCCGGGGGTGCTGGGCATCTTTACCGCCGCGGATCTCGGGCTGCAGGTCGAGCCATCTGCGTTCAACCCGACGGTCACGCGCGGCATGCTGGCGATCGACAAGGTGCGCTTCGTCGGCGAGCCGATCGCCGCGATCGTCACCGAAGATCGTCAGCAGGGTGAAGATGCGCTCGAACAGGTGATCGTCGATTACGACGTGCTGGAAGCCTTGGTCGACCCCGAGGCAGCGATGGTCTCGACCACGTTGCTCTACGAGGGCGCTGGCGGCAACGTGGTGTTCGACACCATGGCGCTCGGCATGCCCGACAACACTGGTGACGAGTACTTCGCCGACTGCCCAGTCGTGGTCACCGGGAGGTTCGTCAACCAGCGAGTCGCCCCATGCCCGCTCGAGGTCCGCGGGTCGGCGGTCGCCTGGGTCACCGAGGTCGACGGCACCACGACCAGGCTGTACCAGTGGCTCAGCACCCAAGGTGCGCAAGGCGCCCGCGACACGATCATGGCCGGCAACGCCTTGCCCAGCGAGCGACTGCGGGTCATCACCCCCGACGTCGGCGGCGGCTTCGGGGCCAAGATCACGTGCTACCCCGAAGAGGTCCTCCTCGGGAAGCTGTCCGAGCGAGTCGGTCGTCCGCTGCGGTGGCGCGAGAACCGGACCGAGTCGATGATGGCCCTGGGTCACGGACGTGGCCAGATCCAGTACGTGACGATGGGCGGTAACCGCGACGGCAAGGTCACCCACTACCGCCTGCACGCAATCCAGGACTGCGGCGGATGGGTCGAGATCGGCACCATCCTGGCTCCGTTCATGACCCGACCGATGTCGTCGGCGGTCTACGACATCCCCAACATCGAGTGCCGCACCACGAGCGTCGTCACCAACACGACACCGATCACCGCCTACCGCGGCGCCGGGCGGCCCGAGGCGACCGCGGCCGCCGAGCGGTTGATGGACATGTTCGCCGCCGAGCTCGGCATGGATCCCGTCGAGGTGCGCCGCAGGAACCTGATCCCCAAGTTCTCTGAGCCCCACACCACCGTCATCGGTCAGACCTACGATGTCGGCGACTTCGAAGGGGCGCTCGACAAGGTCCTCGAGGCTGCCGACTACCCGGCGTTGCGAGCCGAGCAGGCGGCGCGGCGGGCCAGCGGATCCAGCAGACAGCTCGGCATCGGGGTCAGCGTCTACGTCGAGATCACCGGTGGCGTCGAACCGTTCGGCGAGCACGCCAAGATCGAGGTGCTCGACGACGGTCGGGCTGTCGTGTACACCGGCACGTCGCCGCACGGCCAGGGCCACGTCACCGCATGGAGCATGCTGGCCCACGAACAGACCGGCATCCCGATGGACCAGATCGACCTTGTCTGGGGTGATACCGATCTCGTGCCGCAAGGCGTCGGCACGATGGGCTCGCGTTCGCTGCAGCAGGGCGGCGCCGCAGTGTGGACCGCATCGGGCGAGCTCGTCGACACGGCACGCAGATTGGCCGCCAAGATGCTGGAGGCCAACGAGGCCGACATCGTGCTCGACAAGGACTCGGCGTCGTTCCATGTTGCCGGCACGCCCGCTGTCGCCAAGTCGTGGGCCGAACTGTCGGTGGCCGCGAAGACCGATGGCGACCTGGAGTACGGGCTGCAGGCGGCGACGTACTTCCAGGCATCGAGCCCCACCTTCCCGTTCGGCGCCCACGTCGCGGTGGTCGAGGTCGACACCGAGACGGGTCAGGTACGCCACCTTCGCCACGTCGCCTGCGACGATGCCGGCACCGTTCTCAACCCGTTGCTGCTCGAGGGCCAGATCCACGGCGGTGTTGCTCAGGGCACTGCCCAGGCACTGCTCGAAGAAGTTCGCTACGACAGCGACGCCAACCCGATCACCTCGAACCTTGCCGACTACGCGTTCATCTCCGCAGCCGAGCTACCGAGCTTCGAGATCGTGCACATGGAGACGCCGACGTTCGTCAACCCGTTGGGGGCCAAGGGCATCGGGGAGAGTGGCACGATCGGTTCGACACCGGCCGTGCAGTCAGCGGTCGTCGACGCGGTCGCCCATCTCGGCGTTCGTCACATCGACATGCCGTGCACCGCCGAGCGGGTGTGGAACGCCATCCAAGCGGCCCGGCCGCAGCCTTAGGCGAACAGTCGGAACAGCAGTCGGGTCAATTCGGCTCGTTCATCCTCGGTGAGCGACTCGAAGCCCGGGATCTCGGCAGTGAACGGCCCGTCGATCGACGTGACCAGCTCGCGGCCAGTCGCCGTCAGCGCCAGCAACTTGACTCGTCGATCGCCGGCGTCGACTCGGCGTTCGATCAATCCGCGCTCTTCGAGGCGATCGGCGATGCCGGTGAGCGTCGACGCATCGCACGACAACACTTCGGCGACCGAGCCCATCGGAAGCGGGCCGTCGAGCAGCTTGCGCAGTGCGATCGACTGCGGCGGGGTGAGATCGATGGCACGCATCCGCTTGTGCCAGATGTCGCGCATCCGGGCGATGACCAGCGCCAGCGCATCGTCGAGCGCCGCGGCGGGAATGTGGTCAGGGTCGGGCACCCGACAAGTTTGACATACTCAGATATTTGGTACAAGCTGATCATCTATGACCACCAAGCAACCACCCATCGTCGCCCACGACCTGGTCCGTCACTTCGGCACGGTCAAGGCGGTCGACGGCGTCGATCTCGAGGTGCACGATGGCGAGATCTTCGGCTTCCTCGGCCCCAACGGGGCCGGCAAGAGCACGGTGATCCGCATGCTCACCACGTTGTTGAAACCAACCTCGGGTAGCGCCCAGGTCGCCGGGTTCGACGTCGTCACCCAGGCCAACGACGTACGCCGCAACATCGGGGTCGCGCTGCAGGACGCGGCGATCGATCCGCTGATGACCGGCAACGAGCTCTTGCATCTCCAGGCCGTCTTGTACGGGCTACCGGTCGCGCAGGTCAAGCCCCGCGCCGCCGAACTGCTCGAACGGGTCGGGCTGATCGGCGCGGCTGATCGGCGTGTCGGCACCTACTCGGGTGGGATGCGCCGCCGGCTCGATCTGGCGCTGAGCCTGATCCACCAGCCGACGGTGCTGTTCCTCGACGAACCGACCACCGGGCTCGACCCGATGAGCCGCATCACCCTGTGGGAGGAGGTTCGCCGCCTCAACAGCGAAGGCACCACGGTGCTGCTGACCACGCAGTACCTCGAAGAGGCCGATCAGCTCGCCGACCGCGTCGCCATCATCGACCACGGCAAGATCGTCAAGGAGGGCACGCCGACCGAGTTGAAGGCTGCTGTCGGCGCGCCGACGTTGTTGATCTCGGTTCCCGCGACGCAGGCGCTCACGGCTCGCGACGTGCTGGCTCGCTTCGGCGAGTTGCGCACAACCGCAGAAGGCAGCCTGGGCGTCGGCCTGGCGGGCGGCGCAGGCGCCGTCACCGATGTCGTGCGCGCCCTCGACGAAGCGGGGATCAAGGTGCAACATCTCGAGCTCAACGAGCCGAGCCTCGACGACGTGTTCGCCGAATCGACGGGGTATCGCCTCGAGGGCGCTGCCACAGCGATGACCGACGCAGGTGGACCCGCGCCGACCGCGAAGAAGGGTCGACGCAAGTGACCGCTGCAGTCTTTTCGACCCCGATGACCCCTGCCCCACCCGTCCAAGCCCGAGGCTTGTGGTGGTCACAGACCCTCGCCATGTCGAAGCGGTCGGTGATCGCGATCGTGCGCCAGCCGGCGCTGGTCATCCCGTCGCTGATCTTCCCGCTGTTCTTCGCCGCCCTCGGCACATCGTCGTTCGGGCGGGCGATCAACCTGCCCAACTTCCCGAAGGTCGACAACTTCCTCGACTTCTCGCTGGCCGGCAGCGTCGTGCAGGGCGTGCTGTTCGGCAGCGTGACCGGTGGCGCCGCACTGGCCACTGACATCGAGCAGGGCTTCTTCGACCGGCTCCTGGCAACGCCGACCTCGCGCGTCAGCATCCTCGTCGGGCGACTCGCCGGGGCAGCGCTGTTCGGTGCGTTCCAGGCGCTGTTCTTCATCATCGTGCTGCTCCCGTTCGGCGTGCGCATCGCCGCCGGCGTGCCCGGTGTGATCATCATCGTGATCTGCGGGGGGCTCACCGGGATGGCGATCGGCGGCTTCACCGCCGCGATGGCGTTGAAGACCGGTTCATCGGAGGCGGTGCAGGGCAGCTTTCCGTTGCTGTTCATCGCGCTCTTCTTCTCCAGCGCGTTCTTCCCTCGCCAGACCATGCAAGGCGCCTACAAGGTCATCGCCGACGTCAACCCGGTCTCGCATCTGGTCGAAGGCATCCGCGGACTGGTGACCGATGGCTTCACCGCCGGGCACGTGGTCGCTGCGCTGCTCGTGCCGACGGCGATCGGCGTGGTCTCGATCACCTTGGCGATGCGCACTCTCTACTCACGATTGGCATCACGATGAGTCTCGTCACCACCTCGTTCGACGGCACGTCCGGCCAAGCTCGCGGCGGCGCAACGTTGCGCTCGGCCCGCGGGCTG
The DNA here is from genome assembly GCA_039931555.1 of Ilumatobacteraceae bacterium. Classification (GTDB taxonomy): domain Bacteria; phylum Actinomycetota; class Acidimicrobiia; order Acidimicrobiales; family Ilumatobacteraceae; genus JAENVT01. Next base: position 75,603 of record JBDTRP010000141.1, read on the forward strand.
GCCCTGCGCGGCCTGCGCAGCATCCGCCGGCTGCCGTCGGCCTTCTTCCCGGCCTTGGCGATGCCGATCTTCCAGACCATCGCGTTCAGCGGCACATTCTTCGCCATCACGAAGATCCCCGGCTTCCCCACCGACCGCTCGGTCAACTGGTACCTGCCCTTCGCGTGCTGCATGGGCTCGGGCTTCAGCGGTGTCGGTCTGGGCTTCAGCACGGTGCGCGACATCGAGAGCGGCTTCTTCGACCGTCTCCGCATGGCGCCATCGCCGCGGCTGTCGTTGATCATCGGGCCGCTGTTCACGGCGTGGATCCGTGTGCTGATCGTCATCAGCAGCGCCCTGATCGTCGGCTTCCTGTTCGGGGCCAAGTTGACCGATGGCCTGCTGGGCCTGGTCACGTTGTACATCGCCGGGCTCGGGGTCGCCACGATCGCCGCCGGTTGGGGACTCGGGCTGGCGTACCGCTTCGGCGACATGCGCGCCGCGGCCCTCATGCAACTGACCCTGTTCAACGCGATCTTCCTCAGCAACGCCCAGGCACCGCTGAACGTGATGACCGGGTGGCTGCACTCGGTGGCCCGCATCAACCCGTTCACCAACATCTTGCGGCTCGCCCGCGAGGGTTGGCTGGGCGACATCACGTGGCACGACACTTGGGGTGGCCTGGTCGCCATCGTGGGAATGAGCGCCCTCACCTTGACCTTTGCGTACCGCAGTCTCGCCAAGCTGGCCGACTAGAGAATCTCGGTTGAACTAGCCAATTCTCAATGAATTCGCTGGACAACGAGCGATTCAATCGTCAATATTAAGTTTCATGATTGATCGACAAGTTCTGCGAGCTAGACACGCTGAAGAGGAACAGCACTTCATCGCCACCCATCCTCGCTCCGCGGTGCTGGCCAAAGAGGCTCAGGCCAACCTGCTGGGCGGCGTGCCCATGGCGTGGATGACCCGCTGGCCAGGTTCGTTCCCGGTGTTCTTCGACACCGCCCACGGCGCCCACTTCACCGACGCCGACGAACTCGACTACATCGACTTCTGCCTCGGCGACACCGGCGCGATGACCGGGCACGGCCTCAGCCAGGTCGCTGACGCATTGCACGCGCAGGCCAGCCGGGGCATCACCACGATGTTGCCGTCGGTCGACGCCGCGTGGGTCGGCGCCGAGCTCTCCAGGCGGTTCGGCCTGCCGGTCTGGCAGATGGCGATGACCGCCACCGATGCCAACCGTTTCGTGTTGCGGTTCGCCCGCCATCTCACCGGCCGACCCAAGGTGCTGGTCTTCGATTGGTGCTACCACGGCTCGGTCGACGAGGCATTGGCCACTCTCGACGCTGACGGTCGAACGGTGCAGCGGCCGGGCAACATCGGTGCGGCCTTCGATCCATCGTCCACCACCGTCGTCGTGCCGTTCAACGACCTCGCCACGCTGGAAGCCGCCCTGGCCGTTGGCGACATCGCCTGCGTGCTCGCCGAGCCGGCACTGACCAACATCGGCATCGTCATGCCCGACACCGGCTTTCACGACGCACTGCGCCGGCTGACGCGCCAGTACGGCACGTTGCTGGTGATCGACGAGACCCACACGATCTGCGTCGGACCCGGCGGCGCGACGGCAGCATGGGCCCTCGAGCCCGACTTCTTCGTGATCGGAAAGACCATCGGCGGCGGCATGCCCGCCGCTGCCTATGGCATGACTCGCGAGATCGCCGAGACACTGGGGCCGATCATCGCGTCGAATGCCGTCGACGTCAGCGGTGTCGGTGGCACGCTCACGGGCAACGCCCTGGCCCTCGCCGCGGTGCGTGCCACGCTCAGCTCCGCGCTGCGCGACCAGGACTTCGCCCACATGATCCCGCTGGCGACGGCATGGGCCGCGGGCGTGCAGGCGACCATCGATCGCCACGACCTGCCTTGGCACGTGCAGCAACTCGGTGGCCGTGCCGAGTACTGGTTCTGCCCGCCGCCACGCGACGGCGCCGCGGCCGCAGCTGCAGTCGATGACGAGCTCGATGCCTTCATGCATCTGTGGGCGATCAATCGCGGCATCTTGCTGACGCCGTTCCACAACATGGCGCTGATGTCGCCACACCACACCTCGGCCGATGTCGAGGCACACACCGAGGTGTTCGCCGCCGCCGTGGAAGCATTGATGTCGTGAACCTTGCCGGACAGGTCGCCGTCGTCACCGGTGCAGGTGGCCCAGGCGGCATCGGATTCGCCAGCGCCAGGTCGCTCGCCTTCGATGGCGCACACGTCGTGCTGGCCTCGACGACCGATCGCATCAACGAGCGCGTCGCCGAGCTGCGGGCCTTGGGGTACGCAGCGACCGGCTTCGTCGGCGACCTGATGGCCGCGGGGGTTGCCGACGATCTGGTCGCCACCGCGCTCCGCGTCGCCGACCGCATCGACATCTGCGTCAACAACGCCGGGATGGTAGCTGTCGGCATCGAGCCCGTCAGCCGGGCCACCACCGAAGTCACCGATCCGGAATGGGACGACAGCCTGCGCCGCAACCTCACCACCTGCTTCGCCGTCACCCGCGCCTGCATCGCGCCGATGCGCGAGCGCCAGTATGGACGGATCGTCAACGTTGCATCGACTTCTGGGCCTGTCCAAGCCTTCCTCGGTGATCCCGGGTACCACGCGGCCAAGGCCGGGATGATCGGCTTGACCAGGGCGATCGCCCTCGAAGTTGCCGACGCCGGCATCACGGTCAACGCCGTCTCACCGGGCTGGATCTCCACCGGGACGCAGTTGACGATCGAACAGACCGCCGGAAGCTACACGCCGCTCGGGCGCAGCGGTACGCCCGACGAGGTCGCCGCGGCAGTTCGATTCCTCGCCGACCCCAGCGCCAGCTTCATCACCGCACAGCAGATCGTGGTCGACGGCGGCAACTCGTTGCCGGAGGATCGCTCGTGGCGCCCGTCGCGCTGATCACCGGTGCTTCCGGCGGCATCGGCGGGGCAACGGCGGCGCGTTTCGTGAATGGTGGTTGGCGGGTTGTGGCAATCGATCTTCGGGCCGGCGAGTCGAGCGCCGACCTGTTGCACATCGCAGCCGACCTTTCTGACGTCGAGCAATGCCGCCGCGTCGTTGCCGAGGCAATCGCCTGGGCAGGCCGGCTGGACGCCGTCGTCAACGCCGCCGGGGTATGGACCGAGGGGCCGAGCGCCGAAACCACCGAACACGAGTGGGATCGTGTGATCGACGTCAACCTGAAGGCGTTGTACTTCGTGTGCTCGGCGGCCATCCCGCATCTGGCGATCTCACGGGGTTGCATCATCAACATGTCGTCCGATGCCGGCGTGCAGGGCAATGCCGGCGCCGCCGTGTACTGCGCGTCGAAAGGTGGAGTGTCGAACCTCACCCGAGCCCTTGCGCTCGAGCTCGCGCCGGCCGGTATCCGAGTCAACGCCGTCTGCCCCGGCGACGTCGATTCGCCGATGCTGCGCGGCCAGGCCGCAGCGAGCGCTGACCCGTCCGCCTACCTCGACAAGCTGTTGCGCGGCTACCCACAGGGAGCGACCGCGCGATTCATCGAACCGGCGGAGATCGCCGAGCTCATCTGGTTCCTCGCCCAGCCGTCGGCAACGGCGATCACCGGCACCAACATCTCCATCGACTTCGGCCTCTCGGCCGGCATCACGTGACCAGCCCACTCGACGACACCGATCGCCTGCTGATCGAGGCATTGCAGCACGATGGTCGGGCCAGTTACGCCGATCTCGCCGAGCTCGTCAACCTCTCCCCTGCGGCCACCCGGTTGCGGGTGCAACGCCTGCTCGACACGGGCGTCGTCAAGGTCGTCGGCGTCACCGACCCACTGGCGCTCGGCTATCCCGTGATGGCCGCGCTCGGCGTGCGCGTCGAGCGCAACGTTCGCGATGTCGCAGATCGGATCGCCGACATCGCCGGGGTGATCTATGTGGTGTTCACCTCCGGCTCGTTCGATCTCCTCGTCGAGGTCGTATGTGAGGACTCGGCGCTGCTGCTGACCGTGATCGACGGCGAGATCCGCGCCATCGACGGTGTTCGCAGCGTGGAGAGCTTCACGTACTTCGGCATCCACACTCATCGGTTCGTCTGGGGCGCCCGCTGAAACGTCGAACCGCGCCGTCGATCCTGATCGAACGCACCGTCGCGGATGTGGCCGGGTTGTATCACTGACGCAGAGTCAGTCGGGCGGCGACTTCAGCTTGAGGTAGATCGTCAACAGGCCGAGCAGCACCGCCACGATCACCACTGTGCGGAACAACCACAGGATCGTGCCGATGACGAAGTGGAACAGGAACAGGACCACGATGGCGACGATCACGTAGCCGAGGAGCGTCGCCAGCACCGAGCGGGCACCGCTTGGCTGTGTCGACATGCTCGGAGTATGCCAGCGGAAGTCGCACGTCACGCGCCAACCGGCGATCAGTGGGCCGGCGGCAGCGACCCCGAGGCAAGATCGGCCTTCATGTCTCACGAGGTCATTGTGACGGAGGCCGTGACGGATCCTGCGCTCACGACGGGGCGACGTAGCCCATGATCGCCTTGGTCTCCAGGAACTCTTCCATCCCGAACTCGCCCCACTCGCGACCGTTGCCCGACTGCTTGTAGCCCCCGAACGGGGCGTTGAGATCGCCGCGGGCGCCGTTCAGGTGCACGTTGCCGGTGCGGATCCGCCGCGCCATCGCTTTGGCACGATCGCTTCCGCCGGAGATGTAGCCCGACAGTCCATAGGCGCTGTCGTTGGCGATGCGCACCGCGTCGTCATCGTCGTCGTAGCCGATCATCACGAGCACCGGACCGAAGATCTCCTCACGAGCGATCGTCATCTCGTTCGACACGTGAGAGAACACGGTGGGTTTCACGAAGTAGCCGGTTTCGAGTCCGTCCGGCTTGCCGGGCCCGCCAACCTGCAGTGTTGCCCCCTCCGAGATGCCCTTCTCGATCAGCTGTTGGATGCGGTTGTACTGCACTCCCGACACCACCGGACCGATCTTGCTGGCATCGTCCTTCGGGTCGCCGACCACGACGTTCTTGGCGGCGTCGGCGGCGATGGCTGCGGCTTCGTCCATGCGCGACGCGGGAACGAGCATGCGGCTCGGAGCGCTGCACGACTGACCGGAGTTGTTGCACATCGTGGCCACGTCGCGGGCGATCACCGTTGCGAAATCGGCATCGTCGAGGATGATGTTGGCCGACTTGCCACCAAGCTCCTGGGCGACGCGCTTGACTGTCGGCGCTGCGGCCCGAGCAACCTCGACGCCGGCGCGCGTCGACCCGGTGAACGACACCATGTCGACGTCGGGATGCGACGACAGCGGCGAGCCGACGTTGACGCCATCGCCGTTGACGAGGTTGAAGACACCCGCAGGGACGCCCGCTTCATCGAGGATCTCCGTGAACAAGATCGCGTTCAGCGGCGCAACCTCGGACGGCTTCAGCACCATCGTGCAACCTGCGGCCAAGGCCGGCGCGACCTTGCATGCGATCTGGTTGAGCGGCCAGTTCCACGGCGTGATCAATGCGCACACCCCGATCGGCTCGCGGACGACCAGCGTCGTGCCCAGTTCCTTCTCGAACTCGTACTCGGCCAACACGTTGCGTGCAGCCATGAAGTGACCGACGCCCGCTGTCGCCTGCGACCGTTGCGCCATCCACACCGGCGCGCCGACTTCCTGGCTGATGAGATCGCCCATCTCGGTGATGTGTGTCTTGTAGACCTCGATGATGCGGTCGAGCAATGCCAGGCGCTCCTCCCGGCTGGTCACCGAGAACGTCGCGAAGGCTGTCTTCGCCGCGGCCACGGCAGCGTCGACATCGTCGGCACCACCCATCGCAATCGTGTCGATCACTTCCTCGGTCGCCGGGTTGACGACTTCGAGGGTCTCGCCGGTCAGGGGCGCAACCCATTGCCCATTGATGTAGAACTGCCTGGCGTGGTCCACAGTGTCTCCTCGTTCGACGGTGCCGGTCGATGTTATGCCCCTGGCGCTTCGTCATTCCGATCGTCGCCGGGCAAACGATGCGAGCCCTGCTGGCGCACTCGGAAAGCCTGATGCGGTCGCCGTCACGAACCACACGCGTTTGCCACGAAGTCGTCGGTCGCACGTGACTCGATGACCCTCGCCGCCTCGGCGTGGAGGCGCGCCCGACGAGTGGGCTCGATCTCGGCGAGAACACTCTGTCGCTCGAACGGGTGAGCGAACTCGATCAGTCGACCCCAGCCGAAGACGCCGATGTCGGTGAGCGAGTCGGCAAGGCGGCCGACCTCCTCCGAGGTGCGCCCCGCCACTGCAGCGACGACCCGGTGGTCGGCCGTGCCCAGCACCGAGGCGACCTCGACCAGGTCGCGTGCGCCGTCGGGCAACCCGGTAGTTCTGGTCATCACCCATTGGGCCACGACGGGCGAATGCAGGTGCTCGACATCCGCCCCGGCAAGATCATCGGCGACAACTCCGATCTGGTCGAGCGTGGCGACCAACTGCGCGAGTAGGAACGGATTGCCCCCGGTGAGGCGGTGAGCGGCGGCAACGACGGAGGTGGCGCAGTGCGCACCCGCATGCTCGTCGATCATGGCTCTGCTGGCTTCGACCGAGAGGGGCTGCATGACGAATCGGCGACTCACCTGGCTGAGGGCCAGAGCGCCGTTGGCCGCACTGACCATCCCGTTCTGCGTCGTCCGCATGGTCAGCACCAGATGCATCGATGCGGTGCGGCGCCGTCGGGCGACAAACCGCAAGAACCCGAGTGACATCGGGTCTGCCCAATTGATGTCGTCGACACCGATCATCGCGGTGCCGCGCCCCGACGTCTCGAGCAGCACGAGCAGGCTCTCGTAGACGTCGAGCGGGTCGTCGACCGAACTGAAGTCGTGTCGAAGCACACTTCGTGCGAGATCGGTGCCATCGAGCGTCGGTTCGCTCGCCGCCGCCGCATTGTCGAGCAAGGAGTCGAAACACGCGCGAACCACGCCGAACGGCGTGGCACTGTCGGCCACGTCGCAATGGGCGACGGCGACGCGAGCGCCGAGCGATCTCGCCATCTCCAGGGCCGCGTCGAGCGCCGCCGACTTGCCACTGCCTGGCGGCCCCTCGATGATCGTCGGGACGGCGGGATGCGCCGATGTGCCGTCGAGGATCTGATGGAGTTCGGCAAACATCGCGTCGCGTTCCAACAGTCGTGGCCCAGTTCCATCACGACATGCGCGGCGATGATCGCCGGCACGTGCCTCCGCTTGGTGAGTCATTCGTCCCTGGAGCACTGCGGCAACGATGCGGCCTCGGGCCTTGCCACAACCTGAAGGATCCTGAAGATCGCTTCAGGAAGGCGCCAGCCGTCGTCGGCTCGTCGGGCGCGCGATCGACACTCCACGCGGTCAGAGCCCGACAATACGTGGCGTCGAGGGGACGTAGTGCCCTTGTTCTCATGCCACGTCGGCACCATCGTTGCAGGTAGAGCTATGAATGAATGAGATGTGCATGCGCTGCAGTGACCCACGAGGCGGGAATTCGACGGCAGCGGGACACCGCTGCCGCGTCGACGCGACACGGCACTGGGCGACATGAACAGCTCCAACCCGATGTCCAGGCGAGTCCCATGGTTGACGTCCTTCGCGTTCGTGATGGTCATCGCCACGCACGCGATCGGAGTGCTGCAGGGCATCACCTTCCCCCTCGTGATCGTCGGCGCTCTCGTGTGCGCCTGCCTCGGCCTCCGCATCAACCGCCCGAAGCTGTGGTGGCCGTGGTGGATGTTGGTCTTCACCGGGGTGCTCTGGGGCATCGCCGGGGTCGTCCGCGAGGCAACCGGAGCGACCGGCAACCTCACATCCAGTCGGTCGTTGCTGCCCGATCTGTTCGCCCTTCCCGGCTACGCGCTGTTCGCGATCGCCCTCTATGGCCTGCTGCGGGCTCGCCGCGGCCCCGAGGACAGCGGTGCGCAACTCGACGGGATCATGCTCGGGACGGGTGCCTTACTGCTCGTCAACGAATTGCTGGTCGAGCCCACGTTGCGAATCCACGGTGCGTGGCTGATGGCCCGGATCGCGATTGCGATCTACCCGGCGATCTCGATGTGCCTTCTCGTCCTGGCTGCCAGGCTGGCCTTCTCGTCGTGGCAGCCTTCGCCGGCCTTCTCGTTGATTCTCGTCGGTACAGCGTTTCTGCTCGTCGGCGACGTCTTCTTCGCACTCGGCGACGCCGGCTGGATCGTCGTCAACGAGCGACTGCTCGAGGTCCCATACCTATTGGTGCCTGCAACAATCGGAACGGCGGCCCTCCTCCCCTCGATGGACCTGATCGATCGGCCTGCACAGCGCCCGCGCCGTTCAATCGGTCGAGGTCGGCTGATCGCGGTCGGGGCAGCGCTCTTTGCCCCCGTTGCGGTCATCGCCATCCGAGAGGTCTCGCTGGCCCGATCGGTGACGGCGTTGATCTGCTTCGTGCTGGCGGTGTCGGCGATGCTGCGCGTTGCAAGAGCGATGAAGGAGCAGGCCGAGTTCGCCGCCAAGCTCGCCCACCAAGCGACGCACGACGACCTGACCGGCCTGCCCAACCGAACGTTGATCGTCAACAAACTCGACGTGTTGCGTGCCGACTCGCAACGTACCGGTCAGCCCCTCGCGCTGATGTTCCTCGACCTCGATCAGTTCAAGCTCGTCAACGACTCGATGGGTCACGCGCTCGGTGACGAGTTGTTGGTCCAGGCCGGACGCCGAATCGGCAAGGCCGTTCGGAGCGGCGACCTGGTCGGGCGCATCTCGGGCGACGAGTTTCTGATCGTCGCCGACGGGCTCGACGCCTCCGGAGCCACGTCGCTGGCTGACCGGATCAGGCGGGTGCTCAGCGCGCCGTTCCTGCTCGCCTCGGGCGAGGTGTTCGTCACCGCATCGATCGGCATCGCCGTCTCGTACGGCTCGGAGCTCGACGACGCGGCAACGCTGATCCGCGATGCCGACACCGCGATGTATCGCTCCAAGGACGCCGGCCGCAACGCCGTCACGGTGTTCGATGTGTCGATGCTGGAGCGCGTCGCCAAGCGGGTCGAGCTGGAGCGAGCCATCCGTCGGGCGTTGTCGGCGAACGAGATCGTCGCCTACTACCAACCGCTCGTTCAGTTGCCGAGCGGAAACGTGATCGGGTTCGAGGCGCTCGCTCGGTGGAACGACGGCGAGAAGATGATCGAACCGTCGGAGTTCATCGCGGTCGCCGAGGAATGTGGTCTGATCGTCCCGCTGGGCGCAAGGATGCTCGACGAGGCGTGCCGCAACCTGGCGTACTGGCGACGCACGATTCCGGGCGGCGAGCACCTCTACATGTCGGTCAACCTCTCGCCCCGCCAGGTTCGCGAGAGCGACATCGTCGACACGGTCGCCGAGACGCTCCAGCGCCATGACCTCCCTGGCGACGCGCTGTGGTTGGAGATCACCGAGAACGTGATGATGGAGGATTCCGTCTCGACCGCCGGCGTGCTGATCAGCCTGCGATCACTCGGCGTCCGCCTGTCGGTCGACGACTTCGGCACCGGCTTCTCGTCACTGTCGACCCTCAAGCGGTTCCCGGTCTCCGGCGTGAAGATCGACCGCTCGTTCGTGTCGGGGCTCGGCCATCACCAGAGCGATTCGTCGTTGGTGGCCGCGATCCTGGCGATGGCGTCAGCGCTGCAGCTGGTGACCATCGCCGAGGGTGTCGAGACACCCGAGCAGGCCAATCAGTTGTTCGAGCTCGGCTGCGACGTCGGTCAGGGGTATCTGTTCTCGATGGCTGTGCCGTTCGAAGAGATTCCCTCGACCGTCGCCCGACTGGGAGTCCCCGGGCACACGGATCTGGGGATCCGAGTGCCCTGAACGTCTCGGGGCGCTAGGCCCTCGGATGGTTGGGAAGCGGTTCAGGCAGCTCTGCTGCGTACCACGTCTGGCGGTCGATGACCTGCAGGCTCGACCGCGGAAAGCCGTTTGCGATCCGCTGCGCGATCTGCTCGGAGCTGAACGTGGTGCGATTGAAGTCGCATACGTCGTACACCAAGACACCGTTCGCAACGGCGACCAACTGCCACAGTTCGATGGACAGACGCCCGAACAGCGTCAGGCCACGGGTTCCCGGCACCACCATCACGAGGATGCCGAAGTAAACGGCGTTGCGCGCCGCGTGCTGCGGGTACTTCGCTCGAAGGAACGCCGGCGAGATCTGCGGCACCTCGTCGAGCCTGTTGGTGACCATCGCCAGGCCGACCGGCCTGTCGTCTTGCCACCCGACGATCTTGACGATGTTCGGGTTGCGGAACTCGGCGAGCACCTCGTCTCGCGAATACAGGTGCTGCAGGACGGCGAGCTCGGCGAGCGGCTCGAAGTTGGTGCGGTATGCCTCCCACAACGTCTCCGCCTGATCGCCGGTGATTGACCGCTCGTGGGTGATGACGATCGAGGGCGCAGCGACGCCCGTCATCGATCGTTGTGGTGTGATGGCGATCGGTGGCGCCACCGGGGGTGATTCGAGCAATGACATGGGTTCTCCTTGGATCATGAGAGCCTGGGGAACCGTTCGTCACGAAGTCACCGCGGTGAGGATTCTCACATCCTCAGTCAACGCTGAGCCGCAGGCCCAACGGAACCTTCGCTCTCGGTTTGTTGACAGCTCCCATTGTCCTCGCGCTGTCCGCGCGATAACAGGGCACTACGTCGCTCTCCGTGCTCATCTTGGGGTTCGAGTGTGCGCCGAGGTCCCGGGGGTGAACGAACGTGGCGCTCAGATCGGCCAGGAAGATGCCGATGGATGGCTATCCGGTCCACTGTGAGCCCGCTGTCGCGGCCCGGGCCATTTCCGGCTCACACCCAGACGACCGTGCGTTCCAAGGCTGCCGTCGCCGCCACGTTGGCTTCCACCTCATGGCGATCTCCCCGAAACCCTGAGACCTAGCTACTTGATTTCTCAGTGCGTCCGGAGGGACTCGAACCCCCAACCGTCTGATCCGAAGTCTGAGTCGGGCACGTCCAACGGGTGTTGAGCGGTGCTGATTTATAGTGTCTGAGCTGGACTTTCGCGAATTGAGTGGACGGCGCACCACAAGCCAGCATGGTCGAATATCAGACGAATTGATACATTTCCAATACCGATTTGGGGTGATTTCAAAGGTCTGTCCAGCGGTCAGGTTGCCTGGGCGTGGCCGATCCAGCCGTTGATATCGACGACAACATCAGTAGCGAGGTTGGCGTAAAGGCAGATCGAGCCGGACGTCGACACCGGTGCAAGGACAGCATTGGCGACCGTCTGGCCGGGCACGAAGTTGAGGCTCGAAACCTCCTCGAGGACCCCGCACGAGAACACAGTGATGAACCCCGCACCGACTGGGTTGACAGCAGTCACGTTCAACGACACGGCCGAGACACCGGACGCCGGCACGAGGCCGGGAATGTCGGTGACTTTGAGCTCCAAGATGTTGCTCCCGCCGATCGATGATTTCGGGACCGTCCGCAACGCGTCAGGTGACTCGCCGGCGCGCGTGTCGGCGACACGGTCTGGGCCGGCAGGATTGAAGCCAGAGCCTGCCGTCAGCCAGCCGTTGATGTCGACGACCAGATCGACACTCGCCATCGAGTAGAAGCACACTGTTCCCGACGGCGATACGGGAGCGATCACGGCATTGGCGACGGTGGCCCCGGCCACGTAGTTCACCGATGAGACGAGCGAGCGAGTACCACAGGGGTAGACGGTGACAAAGCCGGCGGAGGCCGGGTTGGTCACGACCACGTTCAATGACACCGCGCTAACACCCGCCGCCGGGACGAACCCGGCGAGGTCGGTGATCTGCACCTCGAGGACACCAGCAGCGGCAACCTGCGTCTTGCTGACGGCGCGCAGCGCATCCGGGCTGGCACCGCTGCGCGTGTCGAAGACACGCTTGGGTCCCACTGCGTTGAACGCTGCACCCGTCGCAAACCAGCCGTTGACGTCGACGATCACATCCGTTGTCGTGTTCGAATAGAAGCACACGTCACCGGATGCAGACAGCGGGGTAATGACGGCGTTGGCCACGGTGGCACCGGCCGCGAAGTTGACGCTCGAGACCAGTTCGCGGGTTCCGCAGGCGTAGACGGTGACGTACCCGGCCGCGCTCGAACCAGTGACCGTCACATTCAGCGACACCGCCGAGACGCCGGCCGCAGGAACCAGGCCGGGGAGATCGGTGAGGTGGACACGTAGTTCGACCGGGCCGCCGATGACGGCTTTGGTCACCTGACGCAATGCGTTGGCAGACATGCCTGGGCGAGTGTCGAATACTCGCTTCGGCCCGACCGAGACGAAATCGTCACCGGCGTATCCGCCCGGGGGGGGGACTGTCGGAATTTCGGTGTAACCGAGTCTGGGTCGGTCATTGGTTGTTGG
>JBDTRP010000142.1:0-2541 GCA_039931555.1 Ilumatobacteraceae bacterium
TCATGCCGTAGAAGTGCGATTGGAACTCGCTGGCCGACACGAACAGGAACGGAACCTCGGCCTCGGCAGCGATGGCTTTGGCGAGGTAGGTCTTGCCGGTGCCGGGGGCGCCTTCGAACAACACGCCGCGCCGCGGTGATCCGCCCATCTCCTCGGCGAAGGTCTCGTGGTTGAGGAACAAGTTGAGCGTGTCGATGGCCTCGCGCCGCGTTGCATCGGCGCCGACGACGTCGGCGAGGCGGATGTCGGAGTCGGACGGGCGCAACATGGTGTGCGGCGACTTTCCCGACGCCATCATCGGGATCATCATCATCGCGGTGATGAGGATCAGCATCACACCGAGGATCGCCAGTTCCGGGCTGTCGCGGATGATCGAGGGCACGCCGAGGTGCACGGGGTCGCCATTGAGTTGCCGGTACCAGAACCAGGCCAGCGGCACGCTGCACACCACGACGATGCGGAACAGGCGTTGCTGGCGCTTTCGCTCCCGGTTGACGCTGGCGTTGATCTGGCGGCCGCGCAACACGGCCCCGTATTGCATCTGAGTGATGTCCATCAAACCGACCCCCGTGTCGTCGTCAATCGCCAATGCGGTGACAGTACATGATCGACACAGAGTGTGCAAACGGCTCACTCTCAGTGGTCACATGGTCAACCAGCAGCAACACCGATTGACGACTTCTTGACGTTCACGGCAGTGCGATGGTAGTTGTTGAGCTGGCACTATTCGTCGGCCGACGGTGGTCGTCTGGCCTGCTTGCGTTGGGCCACGTGCCGCTTGCCGGCCAGTCGCCGACGCACCGCCGAGGCCGATGGGCGGGTCGCCCGGCGAGGAGGCGGTGGCGGTTTGGCTGCCTCGTCGAGTCGCTCGAACGCAGCAGCCCACGCGGTTGCCCGGTTGCGGAACTGCGACCGCGATCCTGCCGACGACGCCGTGATCATCGGCCCCACCGCAGCCCACACGCGGTCGCGAATCGCCGCGCTGAGTCCCGCCGCGTCGATGTCGATGGTAACGGTGACTGCGGTATCGGACGTGTTGGCATGCTGGCCACCAGGCCCTCCGGAGCGCGTCGCAACCCACGACACGGCCTCCGCCGCGACACACAGGCCGCGCGGGGTTCGGTACACGCCATCGACCGGTTCCACGGGCCCAGTGTGGCAGTTGCGGTCTGGCGGCGAACCGTCTTCGGGATTAGCGTCCGGAGGGTGAACCCCTGGGAACAGTTGCTCGCGGGAATTGATCTTCCCTTCCATCCCGACCTGTCCGTGCCCTCGCTCACCGAAGTCGTACTCCCGATCCCGCATCCCGAGGCGATTGCCGATGTCGAGGCCACCGCACACCAGCAGGTCGTCGAACGGTTGGCGGGCTCGGTGACCGACGGCATGACCGTGGCCGTTGGCGCAGGCAGTCGCGGGTTGGTCGAACGAGTCGCGGTGCTGCGCGGCGCGATCAGCGGCCTGCGAGCGCTCGGTGCGGTGCCGTTCGTCGTGCCTGCGATGGGCAGCCACGGTGGCGCCACGGCCGAGGGCCAGCGATCGATGCTGGAGACCCTCGGGATGACCGAAGACGCGATCGACTGCGAGATCCGAGCGACCATGGAAACCGTCGAGGTCGCCCGCACGCACGACGGCATGCCGTTGTACCTCGATCGCAACGCCGCCGGCGCCGACCGGATCCTGCCGGTCAATCGGATCAAGCCACACACGTGCTTCAAGGGCCCGATCGAGAGCGGGCTCACCAAGATGGCCGTCGTCGGATTCGGCAAGCAGCCCGGTGCCGCGCAGATCCACGCGTGCGGCCCGATCGAGATGCGCAACCGGTTGCTCAACGGCATCGCCGCGTTGAAGGGCACCGGTCGGCTGCTCGGTGGCGTCGGGACGCTCGAGTCGGCAGACGGCCATGTGGTCGACGTGCGTGCGCTGACGGCCGACGAGGTCGGCGCCGACACCGAGATCAACCTCACGGACGAGGCCCGGGATCTCGTACCGCCACTGCCGTTCCCCGTGATCGACGTGCTGATCATCGAACAAGGTGGCAAAGACATCAGCGGCACCACGATCGACCCCAACGTCACCGGACGGTTCTGGGTCCACGGCCTGGCGGATTCCGAGTCGCTACGGGTCAGCACCATCGTGCTGCTGGGCATCACCGAGGCATCCGGGGGCAACGTGCTGGGGATCGGGTTCGCCGACTTCATCCCAGCGTCGGTCGCCGCGGGCATCAACTGGCACAAGACGTATGTCAACTGCTTCACGGCCGGACCGTCTGGCGTTCGGCGGAGTCGCATGCCGATGGTGCTGCCGACCGAGACCGACTGCATCAAGGCTGCACTCAGCATGTGCGGCAAAGCCGTCGACGAGCCCAAGAGTGTCGTACGGATCCGCAGCACGTTGCACCTCACACGGTGCTGGGTCAGCGAGCCGCTGCTGAGCCAACTCCCCGCGGGCGCTCAGATCATCGCCTGACCCCGCGCCGCGCCCCGTTCATCGGGCGCGATGCGAGTACCGGGACTACCGGAATCGCGCCCAACCAGGGTCGGT
>JBDTRP010000143.1:0-19511 GCA_039931555.1 Ilumatobacteraceae bacterium
CTCCGACCGCTTTCAAATCCTCAACTACATGGTTGACAGTTGATCGATCGTTGGGATATTCTCAACTCCATGGTTGAGAGTCTTGATGCGGTGTTCCATGCGCTGTCGAGCGCACCGCGTCGGACGATGCTGAGCGCGCTGGCCGATGGTGAACGTACCGTCGGCGAGCTCGCCGAGCCGTTCGACATCTCGCTGGCCGCCGTCTCGAAGCACCTGATGGTGCTCGAGGACGCTGGCCTGGTCGACCGCCGCATCGACGGTCGTACCACGATCTGCCGGCTGCGCGCTGAACCGCTGGCCGACGTCCGCAACTGGGTCGCCTTCTTTGAAGACTTCTGGAGGCACAAGCTCGATCGATTGGAAAAGTTCATGACCGAGGAGCACACCTGATGCAGTTCGCCGTCGCCCTGGAACGCGTCATCGCCGCACCGCGCTCGAAGGTGTACCGGGCCTGGCTCGACCCGGCGCTGCTCGCCGGCTGGTTCGGGCCTGACGACTTCTCCGTCGTCGTTGCTTCCGTCGACGAGCGAGTCGGTGGCGTACACCGCGTCGAGATGCTCAATCCCGACGGCGGGCACAGCACCTTCGCCTCCGTGCTCGAGGAACTGGTCCCCGACGAACGAATCGTGTTCACATTCAAATTCGACCCGTCAGCCGAGGAGACCAGGCTGACCATCACGTTGAGCGACGCCGAAGGCGGCGGAACAGCGCTTCGCCTCCACCACGAGCGGATCACGGTGGAAGGCGATCTCAACACCACGTCGGTCAACGTCGGCTGGGGCCAGACGCTGGCCAAGTTGCAGGCCTTCGTCGAGACCCCATCTTCAGCACCGCTTCAACAAGGAGGACAACCATGAACCATCCAACCGGAACCCGCGACGAGTGGACCACTGCCCGACGCGCCCTGCTCGACCGTGAGAAGGAACTGACCCGCATGTCCGACGCGATCACCAAACAGCGCCTGGAGTTGCCATGGGTGCGTGTGGCCGACCCGTACATGTTCGACACCGAGGATGGTCCGAAGAGCCTGGCCGACCTGTTCGACGGTCGTTCGCAGCTGATCGTCTACCACTTCATGTTCGGCCCCGATTGGGACGAGGGCTGCCCCAGTTGCTCGTCGCTGGGCGACCACATCGATCTCCCTCGCGTTCATCTCGAGCATCACGACGTGACGTGGGTCGCCGTCTCCCGGGCGCCGCTGGAGAAGCTGCTGGCCTACCGAACCCGCATGGGTTGGTCGTTCCCATGGGTGTCGTCGTCTGCCAGCGACTTCAACGTCGATTTCAAGGTGTCGTCGACCGAGCAGCGGCCGCTGCTCGAGTACAACTTCCGCGAGGTGCCGGAGGAGATGCGTCAGGGCGGGCCGGGGGAGCTGCCGGGAATGAGCACGTTCATCCTGCAGGACGGCGTGGTCTATCACACCTACTCCGCGTACGCCCGCGGCCTCGACGCGATGTGGGGCATGTATCAATGGCTCGATCGCACTCCGCTCGGGCGCAACGAGGAGGGCGCCGCTACCGGCTGGTTCCGCCGTCACGATTCGTACGCCGACGCGTCGGCGTGATGCTCGCCCACGTCGCCGGCGCACCCGCCGAGGAGTTGGTGCCGCTCATCACGATGAGCTGCGCCGGAACTGTCATCGCGATCCGAGTGTGATTCGGGCGACGGTCCCCGCGACGCTAGGTGAATGAGGTTCACCCGCGCCGAGCTTGCAGCGTTCCATGGCCAGCCGGTGGACGACCTCATCGACGATCGCGTGCAATTGTTGTTCGTCGGGATCAACCCGGGGCTGTGGACCGCTGCCGTCAACGCACACTTCGCTCGTCGCGGCAACCGATTCTGGCCGGCGCTGCGCGCCGCTGGCATCACCCCGCGCTTGGTCGATGCCAGCAACGGCATGAGCGACGAAGATCGCGAGCTGGTGCTCGATCTCGGGATCGGCATCACCAACATCGTCCCGACCGCGAGCGCCCGTGCCGAGGAGCTGAGTCGCGACGAATTACGTGCGGGTGCGCTCGCACTCGAGGCGAACGTGCGGCGCTGGAAGCCGGGCGTCGTTGCCGTGCTCGGCCTGACGGCCTATCGGCAAGCATTCGGCAAATCGAAAGCCGTCCAGGGTCGTCAGGACGTCCGGCTCGGTGGCGCAGAGCTCTGGGTCCTGCCCAACCCGAGTGGTCTGAACGCTCACGAGACCATCGACACCCTGGCTACCTCATACCGGCGGGCCTGGGAGGCGGCCGCGACCTGCTGATCGGCAGAAGGCTGTTGATCAGGCGACGGCAGTGCCGAAGAGGCTGCCGATGCCGTAGGTCACGGCCGAGGCGAGCACGACGATCAGCAGTTGGCGGCCGCCGCCGAGGAGTGCGGAGTTGCCTGCGGTCCAGCTGACCAGGCAACCCACGAACAGGCTGGCGACGGCAGTGAGGACCACCGACCAGATGGCGGCCGGGGTGCCGTGGGCGAAGAACCACGGCAACAGCGGGATCAACGCTCCGACAGAGAACAGGGCGAGCGAGCTGAAGGCGGCGACAAACGGCGAGCCGAGCTCGGCTGGGTTCACGCCGAACACAGTGCGCGAGGTGAAGTTCAAGAACCGGTCCTCATTCAGCGGTAGCTCCGTGCTGGCCTTGCGCGCCGTGTCGGTGGCGAAGCCATCGTCGATCAGCTGATTCGTCAATTCGTCAAGTACCAGCCGCGGGTTGCGCCCGATCAGACGCTTCAGTTCACTGACCAATCCTGCTGCCATCTGAGCTTGGCTGCGCACCGACACCCATTCGCCTGCAGCCATCGAGAACGCGCCGGCGATCAAGCTGGCGAAGCCGGCCAGGCGCACTGACGATGCTGTGGCGCTCGCCCCCGCGACCGCGAGGATCAGGCACAGGTTGGTGACCAGGCCGTCGTTCACGCCGAGCACTGCGGCTCGCGCCCCGCCGCGCCGCACCTGTTCCGCCTTGCGTCGTAGCGAGGCGGTGTCGCCAGCCGCGTCGCTGACGCGGGCGTCGATGGGGATCAGCGTGGGACGGCTCAGCGCTGCATCCATGGTCGTGCGCGATCAGTGGGGACGAGCGCAGTCGGGCGCTGGTGCCAGGAACATCGGCTCAGTGTAGAACGACCCCGTGTCGGTCACGTTGTGGCGCTCGGGTGCAGAACGGGCTCATAGCCGTGCTGCAACGCGGCAACGGACGTCGGCGGCGTGATGACGTCGACCGGGCCTTGTGTTGTGCGGGGCTGCGGGTGCACCCAGCCGTCGAAGCTGAACGCCCATGTGAGTTCGCCGTGAACCAGCCGGGGCTCACCGGTGTCGCCGACGACGATGGAGCCGTCCGGCAGATCGCCCGAGACCGCGCTCCAGAGCTGCCGGCTCGCTGCCCGATCGAGTCCACGACCACGGCGCAACCGTTCGGCGTTCAGTCGTCCGTTGATCTCGTACGCTCGGACCGGTTGGTTGCGGCCGAGCGCGGCGGTCAGCGCATCGCGATACGAGCGGTAGGCCTCGCGCCGGCACAGCGCGCACGGCCGGTGCCCGGCCGCCAAGGCAACTGCGTCGTCGAGGAAGAACAGCGGGGTCCAACGGCGTGGCTGGTCGAGCGGGTGACGCCAGCCGCGGAACTCGGTGACGCAGGTGATCCACAGCGAGCCGTTGTGATGTCGGGTGAGCGTCCGCGATTCATCGACGAGGCAGCCGCGATTGCCGGTGAAGCCCATCCGCTGCGGCGCCGCGTGCAGATCTCCGAACGGGTCGACGCGGTTCCGACGGGGCACGCCGCAGTCTCGCGCGACAGCCTTCTCGTGAGACTGCGGAAGCAAGGTGAGGGACTTTACATCTCAGCGAAATTTGCACATACTGTGGACATGTCGGTCGACCCGGCTGGGCTCCTCCGCCAACAAGGTCTCAACGTCACGCCGCAACGCCTGGCTGTGCTGCGTGCGGTGTCGGCACGACCGCACCTCACGGCAGATGACCTGTTCGAAGTCGTCAGCGCCGATATCGGTACCATCTCGCGTCGCGCGGTGTATGACGCCGTCGGCGTCCTGGCGGACATGGGTCTCGTCCGTCGCATCCAGCCGGCCGGCTCCGCGGCGCGCTACGAGGACCGAGTTGGCGACAACCACCACCACCTGATCTGTCGCGCCTGTGGCCGTATGGTCGACGTGGACTGCGCCGTCGGCGTCACGCCGTGCTTGACTGCGGTCGACGACTCGGGTTACGAGATCGACGAGGCCGAGGTCATCTACTGGGGCCGCTGTCCTGCCTGTCGACTGCCGGTCGGCGGCACCTGAGTCCTGATCATTCACAGTTCGAAATTCGTCCAGCGTCAATCGAGGAGAGCAATGAGCAACGAAGAATCCGGCACGGTGACCACCAGCGATCAGCCGTCGACAGCGACCTGTCCGGTGATGAGCGCCCAGCAACTGGCTGTGGGGATCACGGCGAACGATCATTGGTGGCCGAAGAGCTTGAACCTGAGGGTTCTGCGCCAGAACCACCCGAAGGCCGATCCCATGGGTGACGACTTCGACTATGCCGCCGAGTTCAACAGCCTCGACTTCGATGCGCTGGCCGTCGATGTCGACGCGATGATGACCCAGTCGCAGGAGTGGTGGCCGGCGGACTATGGCCACTACGGGCCGTTCTTCATCCGGATGACCTGGCACGCCGCCGGTACCTATCGCGTCGCAGACGGCCGTGGTGGCGGTGGCAGCGGCGCACAGCGCTTCGCGCCGCTCAACAGCTGGCCCGACAACGTCAGCCTCGACAAGGCACGGCGGCTGCTGTGGCCGATCAAGCAGAAGTACGGCCGAAAGATCTCGTGGGCAGACCTGTTGATCTTCACCGGCAACCGCGCCCTGGAGACGATGGGTCTCGAGACGTTCGGCTTTGGTGGCGGCCGGGAAGACATCTGGGCGCCCGAGGAAGACGTCTATTGGGGTCCGGAGCGCAAGTGGCTCGATGACCAGCGATACAGCGGCGACCGCGAGCTGGCGAATCCGCTCGGCGCCGTGCAGATGGGGCTGATCTACGTCAATCCTGAAGGCCCGAACGGCAACCCGGATCCGATGGCTTCGGCGCGAGACATCCGCGAGACGTTCAAGCGCATGGCGATGAACGACGAGGAGACTGTCGCGCTGATCGCCGGTGGCCACACGTTCGGCAAGGCCCACGGAGCAGCCGATCCCGACCAGTACGTGGGTCCCGAGCCTGAAGGCGCCCCAATCGAGCAGCAGGGATTCGGCTGGAAGGGCGGCTTCGGCACTGGCAAGGGTGGTGACACGATCTCCAGCGGTCTGGAGGGCGCGTGGACCAACAACCCGGCCCGGTGGGACAACGGCTTCTTCGAGAACCTGTTCGCCTACGAGTGGGAGTTGACGAGGAGCCCGGCCGGCGCACAACAGTGGACGCCGAAGAACCCAGAGGCGCGCGACACTGTGCCCGACGCGCACGATCCGTCGAAGCGTCATGCTCCGATGATGGCCACGACCGACATCGCGTTGATCACCGATCCGGTCTACAAGGAGATCTCGCAGCGATTCTTCGAGAACCCCGATCAGCTCGCCGATGCGTTCGCTCGGGCCTGGTACAAGCTGCTGCACCGCGACATGGGCCCCGTCGCGCGCTACCTCGGCCCGTGGGTCCCCGACGAGGAGTTGCTGTGGCAGGACCCCGTTCCTGCCGTTACGCACGAGCTGATCAACGACGTGGACATCGCCGCGCTCAAGGGCAAGATCCTCGGCTGCGGGCTCTCTATCTCTCAGCTGGTCTCCACCGCGTGGGCATCGGCGTCGACCTACCGTGACACCGACAAGCGCGGTGGTGCGAACGGGGCGCGCATCCGTCTCTCGCCGCAGGCCGAGTGGGATGTCAACGTGACCTCCGGCGTCTCGCGCGTGCTGACGACCTTGGAGGGCATCCAGCAGGACTTCAACGGCTCGGGAACGACGGTCTCGTTGGCCGACCTGATCGTGCTCGGCGGCTGCGCCGCGATCGAACAGGCGGCGAAGGCGGCCGGTCACGACGTGCAGGTCCCCTTCACGCAGGGGCGCGCCGACGCGACACAAGCGCAGACCGACATCGAGGCCTTCGCTGTGCTCGAGCCGACAGCCGACGGATTCCGCAACTACCTTCAGAAGGGTCATGAGCTCGCTGCGGAACACCTGTTGGTCGACAGGGCGTTCATGCTCAGTCTGTCCGCTCCTGAGATGACCGCACTCGTCGGTGGTATGCGTGTGCTCGATGCCAACGCTGCGCAGACCGAGTACGGGGTCTTCACCAACCGGCCGGAGACGCTGACCAACGACTTCTTCGTCAACCTGCTCGACATGGGGACGGCGTGGACGGCGACGTCGGAATCCGAGGACGTGTTCGAGGGTCGTGACCGATCGACGGGCGAGCTCCGCTGGAGCGGCACCCGAGTCGATCTCATCTTCGGGTCGAGCTCTGAGCTCCGGGCTCTCGCAGAGGTCTACGCCAGCAACGACGCCGGTGACAAGTTCGTCCAGGACTTCGTCAAGGCATGGGCCAAGGTCATGAACCTCGATCGTTTCGATCTCGCCTGATCAACGCCCGGCCCGACGGAGCGCCGCCGCCAGATCTGCGGCGACGCGGTCGGGCGCGATTCCGGTACTAGCAGTACCGAAATCGAACCCGTTGAGCTTGATCGGGCGCGGCGGGTGAGTCGGGCGCTGGAGGTATCGTTCCTGGAGCCCGATCGGCGAGAGACACGGCACGTTCGGGCACGAGATGAGGGAGATGAACATGAGTCAAGCGACTGAACGAGCCGTCCTCGCCGGCGGCTGCTTCTGGGGAATGCAAGATCTGATCCGCAAGCGTCCCGGCGTGATCTCGACACGCGTCGGCTATACGGGTGGTGACGTCGCCAATGCGACGTACCGCAATCACGGCTCGCACGCTGAAGCGATCGAGATCGTCTTCGACCCCGAGCAGGAGTCGTTCCGCGATCTGCTCGAGTTCTTCTTCCAGATCCACGATCCGACGACCAGGAACCGCCAAGGCAATGACCTTGGGGCCAGCTATCGGTCGGCGATCTTTTACACCGATGACGCGCAGCGCGCCATCGCCGACGACACGATTGCCGACGTCGACGCGTCCAGCTTGTGGCCCGGCAAGGTGGTCACGGAAGTCGTGCCGGTGGGTCCCTTCTGGGAAGCAGAGCCCGAGCACCAGGACTACCTGTTGCGCTATCCGGCCGGCTACACCTGCCACTTCGTCAGGCCCAATTGGAAGCTCCCGCGCCGCGAGGCGAATGCCTGACCCGCACCACACCGAAGCGCCCGGCGGTCATGCTCCCACCGTCGCTGAGACGGTCAGTGCGCGACCACCACGGGTGCCTGCCCACCCGTTGCTGTGTCGGATCGTGTCGGGCTGATCGGGCGGTGGTACGTGTCGAACGACACCGGCAACCGGGCTTGGCAGGCCTTGGGTCTGGTCGCTGACGTACGGATCCGTGGGTGATCTCGCACAGCGAACGGTGCCGTCGGCCGAGGCGGGCTCCGATCCGGTAGGCGCGTTCACCGCGCAGGGTGCTGTCGGCGCCGTAGACGGCGACGGGGACGAGCGCCGGCCGGGGAACTCAGTGGGCGAAGAACGCGAACCCGATGCCGAACATCGCGCCGGTCATCATGTGGATCATCAGACCGAGCACGGCTGGTCCGGCAGAGAACCAGAACTTGTTACCGGCCATGGCCTCGGCGGCGGAGCGCATCATCGCGTCCGGGGATCCGAACGGCTGCAAGCCCACGCCGCCGACCTCGCCGCCGGCGAATGTTCGTGACGCATGGACAGGTCGTCAGCGTTGCGAGGCACCCGGAAACGGGACGTCGACGACTGTTGCATGACGGCGGTCGTCCCCGAGTTCGACCGTCACTGATGTACCGAGGGCGGTGTGTTCGATGTCGAGCATGCCGAGTGCGACGTTGGTCTCGAGGCGTGGTGACCACACCGCCGACGACACCTGGCCGACACGTACTCCGTCGACCGTGACCGACCACGGGTTGCGCGGTCCTGGCACCGGGTCACCGTCGATCGTGTAACCGGAGATCTGGCGGGTGACGCCGCTCTCGGCCTGGCGGCGCAGTGCTTCCAGCCCGATCGCCTCGATGGGCTTGTCGAGCGAGCAGTAACGGTCGAGGCCGGCTTCCAGTGCTGTATCGGCGCGGGTGACGTCGGTGCCGTAGGTGAGCAAACCGGCCTCGATGCGTTCGATCAGGTTTGGACACCCTGGCCCGACCCCGAGCGGTTCTCCGGCGGCCATCAACTCGTCGTACAGCTCTGCTCCAAGGGCGTCGTCGTCGACGTAGATCTCGAAACCGCCCTGTGCGCTCCAACCCGTGCGGGCAACGACCATGGGATGTCCGCGATACGCGAGCCACGCGAACCGGAAGAACTTGATGTTGCGGACCGCCTCTCCGAAGATCGCAGCGATCAGATCTTCGGCGCGAGGGCCCTGCACGGCGAGCGGCGAGATATTGGGTTCACTCACGGCCACCTCGAGCCCGTAGCCGAGCGCCAAGCCGCCGGCCCAGAGCACGACATCGGAGTCGGCGACCGAGAACCAGTACCGGTCCTCGGCAACTCGCAGGACCACCGGGTCGTTGATGAGGTGCCCCTCGCCGTCGCAGACCGGCGCGTAGCCGCAACGCCCCACGTCGAACGAGCGCAGATCGCGGACGGTCAGCATCTGCGCTAGACGACCGGCGTCGCGTCCGATGATCTCCACCTGACGTTCGCACGCCACGTCCCACACCTGCACGGCACTGCGCAGGTGGTGGTAGTCGGCCTCGACGCCACGAAACGACGTCGGCAGCAGCATGTGGTTGTAGATCGTGTACATCTGCACGCCTGCCGCCTCGATCCTGCTCGTCCATGGCGTCGTGCGCAGTCGTCGAGTGAACGCGATTCCTGGGCCGGTCATCGGTGCTGCAATTGGGTCGGACATTCCGATCAGAATACTGATCGGAATGCGGCACGGGTAGCCTTCTGATGTGCCATTTGTGTGCGCCATTGCCCGCCTCGGCTCATCGCATCCGGCACGGTCGCGGAGTGGTCCGCTCGAAGCACATTCGTGGTCCGAACGATCATCATGTTGGTAGCCGGCGTCGACGTCGGCGGCACCAACATCGAGGTCGGGCTTGTTGATGACCGGCATCGGGTGCGCGAGCGCGGCAAGCGCGACACCCCTCGATCGAGCCCTCACAAGATCGGGCGAACGATCATCAAGCTGATCGAGGGTCTCGGTGAGGTGCCTTCGGCGATCGGGATCGGCATCCCCGGCGTGATCCACAAAGGTCGTGTCCTCCAGGCTCCGAACCTTGCCGGCTGGGACGATTCGTTCGACATCGTCAGCATGATCGAGGACCACTTCGGTGTGCCTGTTGCGCTCGGCAACGATGCCAACGTCGGCTTGCTCGGCGAGTGGCTTGCCGGTGCCGCAGTCGGTGTCGACGACGTCCTTGGAGTATGGATGGGCACCGGCATCGGGGGAGGCCTGATCCTCAACGGATGCCCGTACTCCGGATCGCGTGGTTCGGCCGGCGAGATCGGCCATGTCGTGACCCACTACGGCGGAGCACTGTGCACCTGTGGTCGACGAGGGTGCATCGAGGCCTACGCCGGTCGGCGTTCATTGGCCGCCATCGTCTCGTCGATGGTCGACGCCGGGCGACACACGTCGCTGTTCGACATACAGCGCCACGAGAAGAAGTCGAAGCTGACTTCAAAGGTGTGGGCCCAAGCACTCCACGAGGGTGACGAACTCGCCGTGGAGTTGTTCGACATCGCCATCGAGGTCGTAGCCGGGGGTATCGGATCGGTGATCAACATGGTCGATGTCCAGCTCGTGGTCATCGGTGGAGGCATGGCAGAAAAGCTCGGGCAGAATCTCGCTGATCGCATCGGCCACGAAGCCCGCCCATGGATCCTGCATCCCAGCCCGAAGTTGAAGTTCGTGGTTGCGGCGCTCGGAGACGACTCGGGCATCGTCGGCGCGGCGTCGATCGGGCGCGCTCGTCTGCTCGACACCTGACCACATCGAAGGAGCGCACATGGAGGTTCGAGTCGGTCCGGCGGCGGTCACGATTCACAGCGATACCGAGTTCGCGGTGTCGGAGCTCAACGGCGAGATGTCATCGACCGGCGAGCAGGGGTATTTTGCTTCCGACACTCGATTGGTGTCGGGCTACCGGCTGAAGCTCTGCCGACAGCGGCCGACCCTCTCCAACTCGTCAGCGGTGAACACTCATTCAGCGCGTTTCGAGTTCACCAACCCCGTGCTTCTCGGTACCGACGGGCTCGAGATACCGGCTCACTGCTTGCACCTGCGTCTCGACCGCACGGTCGGCCACGGCATCCATGAGGACTATGACCTCACCAACTTCGGTCGTCGCCCCATAGCCGCCAGTCTCGAGGTGAGCATCGAATCGGACTTCGCCGACCTCTTCGACGTCAAGGGCGGCCGCATTCTGCGGCGCGGGTCGCTGCGTAGCACATGGGATGAGCGTGCGGGCCGCCTCGTCACTCGCTATCACAACGATGCCTTTGAGAGGGGCATCGCATTCAGGGTGGATCGTGCCGATTCGGAGCCTGAGTTCGCCAACGGCGGGATCATGTTCCGACTGAATCTCGAGCCGGGTCAGTCGTGGCACACCTGTCTGCTGTGGCGGCCGATCCTCGATGGCGTCGAGCCCGAGCACCCGTCTCGGGCGTGCCACGACCTGGTCGGAACCAGCGATCAGGACCGCATCCGGCGAGCCTGGATCGCCGAGACCACGCGGATCACCGCCGGCGACCCCGAGGTGGCTGCAACCGTTCGCCAATCGGTCGATGACCTCGCTGGACTGCGAATGCATCGCCACGAGACCGCCCCCAACGGCGTCAAGTCGGCCGGCAAGCACCGCGACCTCTGGGTCCCGGCAGCTGGGGTGCCGTGGTTCGTTGCCCTGTTCGGTCGCGATGCGCTCACGGTGTCGTTTCAGACGTTGTCGCTGACGCCTCGGTTGGCGTTGGGGAGCTTGCGAGCCCTCGGCGCGCTGCAGGCCGATGCGTACGACGACACGCGTGACATGCAACCCGGCAAGATCGAGCACGAGGTGCGGTACGGGGAACTCGCGGCGTTGAAGCTCGTGCCCCACACCCCCTACTTCGGCTCGCACGAGGCGACCAGCTTGTATGTCCTCGTCGCCGCTCTGGCCTGGCGGTGGCACGGCGATCGTGACGCGCTCGACGCGGTGCGTGGCCATGTCGATCGCGCGCTTTCATGGATCGACACCGACGGCGACATCGACGGCGACGGCCTCCAAGAGTACCAGACCCGCTCACCGACCGGGTACTACAACCAAGGGTGGAAGGACTCGCCTGACGCAATCGTCGGTGCTGATGGCGAACCCTCGAAGCTACCCATCGCCTTGTGCGAGCATCAGGGCCTGGTGGTCGCGGCCAAGCGCGCCTGGGCCGAGATCCTCGTGGACGTCTATGAAGACGCGGCCGGGGCGGCGCGCCTTCGTGAGCAGGCTGCTCGCTTGGCCGACGCCATCGAGTCACGCTTTTGGTGGGAGGACGAGGGCACCTACTACCTCGGCCTCGACGGCGACAAGCAGCCGATCCGGGCGATTGCGTCAAATGCCGGTCACCTGTTGTGGGCGCGAGCGATCGACCCGGAGCGGGCGCGTCGCGTCGCCACCCGATTGTTGGCCCCCGACATGTGGAGTGGTTGGGGCATCCGCACCTTGTCCGCCGACCACGTCGCGTACAACCCGTTCTCCTACCAGGTCGGGTCGGTGTGGCCGCACGACAACGCCATCATCGCCGCTGGATTCCACAACTACGGGCTCGACGCCGAAGTATCCAAAGTGGCGCAAGGGCTGTTCGACGCTGCCGCCCGCTTCGACTCGAGGCGGCTTCCGGAACTGTTCGCCGGCCTCGAACGTGACCCGGGTAGCTTCCCCGTCCAGTACCTCGGGGCCAACGTTCCCCAAGCCTGGTCATCCGCCGCGGTCGTACACCTGGTCAGCGTGTTCGCCGGACTGGAGGCCGACGCCCCCAACCACATCCTTCGGCTTCGTCCAGCGCTGCCGCCCTGGGTTGGTGACCTTCATCTCGACAACCTCACCGTCGGTGACGCAGCGGTCGACCTTCATATCACCAGACAGCCCGATGGAAGCCACGCTGTCGACATCGGCGAGTGCCGAGGAGAGCTCGACGTCATCGTCGACTGACATTGTGCTCGCGTGAATTGTCACCACCGTCATGGGTTTGCTGCGACGCGATCAAGGGTATGAATTGCCTGTTGTTGAATCCTCGTCGTTGTGCCCATGACTTCGCCGACAAGCGATCTGTGTTTCGATGGGCCTCGAGAGCGAGGTTCGCATGAGTGTCCTGCGGTGGTTGGTCGTGATCATCGTTGTTGTCGCCGTGACTTCGGTGGCGATCTACGTGCTCGACCCCTCCCCGGCACCGATGGCCGGGTGAGCTGGCCAGATGTCGTATATCGAGGTCGTCGGTACGATGCTTTGCGCTCGAGGTCCTGAATCGGGGTTCAACGCTGATGGGCGCCCCGGATGAGGTTGCGGTTCGATGCCTTGGTCGAACGGCTCCGATCGAGCCTGTTCTTCGTGCCGATGTTGGCGGTCGTTGTCGCCGGAGGCCTCGGGTTCGCCAGCCTGGCAGCTGATCGACGACTGGGCTCGACGTTGGTCGATCTGCCGATTGTGTTCACCTCGACCGTGGAGAGCGCCCGAACGCTGCTCGGTGTGATCGCGGGCGCGACGATCTCGTTCGCCGGCATCGCGTTCTCGGTGTCGCTGTTGATCATCCAGCTGGCGTCGAGCCAGTACTCGCCGCGTGTGGTGCACACGCTGTTCCGTGATCCGTTCAACAGGCGTGTGATGGCCCTCGTCGTCGGGACGTTCACGTATTGCGTGGTCGTACTGCGCTCGGTCCGTTCTGCGCTCGAGCCTGGTGGCGATGCGGTCATCCCGAATTTGTCCGTGGCAGTGGCCGGCGTGCTGGGAATTGCCACGATTCTGGCGATCGTGGCGTTCATCAACCACAGCGCGCACTCGATGGACGTCAGCGAGATCCTCGACCGGATCCGTCGCGAGACCACCGAACAGATCCGGGCCGAATGGACGCCCGCCGATCCCGAACGCGATCGCTCGCCGATTCCGGTCGCAACCGCAACCGCGCAGTCGACTGTCGTTCGGGTCGATCGCTCGGGGTGGGTGCAACAGATCGACACCGATGCGCTCCTTGCCTGTGTGCCCGACGGCGTCACCCTCACGGTGGAGACGTACGCCGGCCGCTACGCCGTCGAACGGACACGGTTGTGCACCTTGACACCGGCCATCGCGGATGACGAACTTGACGGCATCGAGCAAGCAGTCCTTGGCGCCGTGTCGATCGGTGCGACACGAACCATGCAGCAGGATGTGTCCTACGGACTGCGCCAACTCGTCGACGTCGGCGTGAAGGCTCTCTCGCCCGGGATCAACGACCCGACCACCGCACAGGACGCCATCTTCCACACCGCGGCAGTCCTGTCGGAACTCCTTCTGCACGACCCTCCGCCGCCGGTGATGATCGTCGGGTCGCGCGCGGTGGTGATGGCTCAGCAACCAACCCACGACGAACTGATCGGGCTGGCCATCGACGAGTTGCGACGAGCAGCCGCCGACCAACCCGCGGTGTGCATCTACCTTCTCGGTGCGATCGCGTCCATCGTCGAATCACTCGAGGCGGCCTCGTTCGGCGCCCGCACGGTCGAGTTGCGCCGGCAGGCACGGCTCGTGTCGGACGGCTGCGAAGGACCTGCGCTGCTCGTGGCAGACGTCAACGCGGTGCGCCGCGCTTACGACGACAAGTTCGCGCACGAGTCTGCAGGCGAAGTCTGAAGCGGTTTGATCGGTCGGGCGGAGTGGCTTCACGGCCGATGGTCAGGATGCACTCATTCAGGCATTCGAATCGGAACACTCGAACCTTGTCGCTCCCAGGTCGCTCAGCGACCTCCCAGCGACAAAGTTCGGGCGAAGACGCCAGTACTGGCGCGGCATTCTCGTAGACGCCTTCGAGACGAGCCTGGGTCTCGTCGCACATCACCAAGATCGCCCCGAAGGTCACGCATTCGGCCACGATCCAGCGATCGCAGTTGCTCGTGTGGCATTCTGATGGCATGATTGTGGCATGCCTCGCACTCGTCTGAGCACCACCGTGGACCGCGATCTGCTCGACCATGCCCGCAGGACGCTGGTGGGTGCAAACGACGCCGAACTCATCGATGAGGCCCTGGCGGCGCTTCTTGCACGGCATCGTGCGGCGGAGATCGATGCTGCGTATGCCGTGGCGTACGCAGCGCACCCGATCGACGAGCCTGACGAGTGGGGTGATCTCGAGTCATTTCGTGGCGTGGTAACGCGATGACGGACCTCCCGCAGCGTGGAGAGGTGTGGTGGTGCGAACCGCCAGAGATCGGCCGCCGACCGGTGGTGGTGTTGTCTCGCGACGCCGCGATTCCACGGCTCGGCCGAGCACTGATCGCGCCGTGCACGACGACGATTCGTGGACTGGCGAGTGAAGTCGCGCTGGGGCCGGATGACGATCCGGTGCCTCGTCTCAGCGCCGTCAACCTCGACTCCGTCGAGTCGGTGTCCGTTGCATTGCTCGTCGAGCGCATCGGTCGACTGAGCGAGTCGCGAATGCGCGAGATCTGCGCTGCGCTCGAGGTGGCGACCGACTGTCGATGACACAATGACATCGCCCTGGCAACTCCGCGACGGCCGAAACGCTCGCTCACGGTGCCGCATCGTCGCGACTACCGGTGCTCCTGCTGAGGCGACACCTACGTAGGGGATTCGGCGAGCGCTCCGAGCCGACGTTCGGCGCTGACATCAACTGCTCAGCATCTTCCGAGACCCCGTCCGGTCGAGGGTCCAGGTACGTCCAGCCGTCGCCGAACGGGCCCGATGCCCCAGCTGCGAACACGTCGTCTTCGCATCGCTGCAGCTCGGCGAGCGCCAGAGTGGCGGACCGCTGCACGACGGTGCCGGCGGCCACCAGCCTCGGACCGTGAGCGAACACGCTGCGTGGTACACAAAGGCTCTGTGCCTGTGCGCGAACATCCCCGAGCAAGCGGAAGGTGAACCTGCCGCAAGATGATCGGTACGGCGTTGACGGAAGTACCCCAGGCGCCATTGGGCAGATTCTGGTGGCCACTGACAGGTGGGTGTTTAGCGGCGTGATTGATTGCAGCCGTTGAAGGCGTGTCGTCTCTGGTCAGGGCGGAGTTTCGAGTGACCGTGAATGACTGTGAGGGTTGTATGGACGGTGCCGGGCCCGTTCGTCGTGCCCGCTCGATGAGACTTCTCGCGCTGTCAGAGATCGGTGGGCTGTGCCGCGGGGCGGGCCGATGGTTCGAGTGCCGACAGAATCCGGACGTTGCTGAGCGTGTGGAACGCTCCGGCCACAACGTCGACGTCGCCACGACCGCCCGGTCGACGGCGTCGACCTACGACACGATTCGATTGGTGGTCACATCGAGACGATCCCGGACCACATCGGACCTGAGCGACGCCGCCAGCTCGCGGGCGAGCCGCTCCAGCGGCGCACTGAGTCGGGACCGAGCAGACCTTGCCCGACGCCATCAGATCGATGTCTTGGCACAGAGATCCGATAGACGTGTGTCTCGTCAGCAACTTCACCGAGATCGTGAAATTCAGGTCGCGCCTCGGGCCGAGACCTGGAAGGGTGCGCCGCCTGTTGGTCGGTTGACGACCATGCCGATCGGGTGGGGCATCTCGGTGGTGATTGGGGTGAGGTCGAGGCGTTGGGCGAGGCGGGCGATGATGAGGGTGAGTTCCATCTGAGCGAGCGCGAACCCGATGCACATGTGGGGGCCACGTCCGAACGGCACCCAGGCTTGATCGGTGACGGCCCTTTGCTCAGGCGTCAGGTCGGTGAACCGGTCGGGATCGAATCGCAACGGGTCGGTCCAGGAGTTCGGGTCGCGTCCAGCGAGGTGTGGTGACCACACCACCAGCGTCCCCTTCCGGATCGCGTACCTGCCGAGCCGGAGATCGGTGGCAGCCATCCGAGCACCGATGAGCCCAGCGGGGTGGAGGCGTAGTGACTCGTGCACCACGCGCTGCGCGTACTCGAGGCGAGCGAGGGTGCCGTGATCGGGTTCGGTGGCTGTTGCATCGACCGGTCCGAGAACGGCGTCCGCCTCGGCTCTGAGTCGCGGCCAGGCGTCGGGGGACAGGGCCGCAGACCACAGCACCCAAGCGAGTGCCGATGCCGTGGTGTCGTACCCGGCGCCGATCAGGGTCCTGACCTGATCGCGAATCTCAGAGTCGGAGAGCGAACCCTCGATGACGATTGCTTCGAGGATGTCGAACGGGTCGCCGTTTGGGCGCGATCTCCGTTCGGTGACTTCGGCATCGATGATCGCATCGATCGCTCGCCGATCGGCGCGGACTCGCGACCGCGCCGTGAACGGGAACGGGTGAGGGAGTTGTTTGACCGCTGGTGCTTCGATGAACTGTTGCGGGCGTTCGTACAGTTCGCCGATCTCGTCGGCGCGTGCGGCGAGTTGTTCGCCGAAGAAGGCGTGCACGGTGATACCGAGGATGAGGTTGCGGCCGATGGGGTAGAGGTCGAGCACGGTCGGATCGGTGCCGAGGGGTTGGATGAAGCGGTCGATTGCCGTGTCGGTGCGGGCGAGGATCATCGGGATCCAGCTGTTGAGCCGGCGGCGGGTGAAGGCCGTCTGGACCGAATTGCGGCGCCGATGATGATCCTCGCCGTCGGAGACGATCATCGAGCCCTTGCCGACAACGAACCTGACACCGACCATGTTGAACTTGTGGCCCCAGCGAAACGATTCGGCGGGCATCGAGAACATCTGATGGAGCAGCCCGGGATCACCGATCACTGCGATGCGCGTCGGCCCCAGCCGCAGTTCGCTGATCGGGCCGTACGCATCGTGAAGTCCATCGAGTGCTGTCGACGGGTCGCGGAACAGTTGGCGAACTCGACGCAGATTGTCGAGACCGCGCGGCCCGGGGAGGGCTTCGGTGGCCACCAGTGTGGGTTCGTCTGCAAAGGTCATGATTCAAGCATCGCCCGTCTGGGCGTCGACCGCATCCGTGAGTTGTGTCGAGACCGCTTCCTTCCGGCCGGGTCGCGACTGGCGAGCGCCAGCACGACTGCGGCGACAAGGCCGAGCCAGATCCATCGCTGGCGAAGGTCCTGGCCCGGTACCAGCGACGGGAAGACTCGAACGTCGCGAAACACGACGCCGTACAGGAACGCCGGCCCGACGAGTACGACGAGCGCGGCGGTCGGGCCTCCAGGCGCTTGCGCGCGCCGCTGCACGAGGGCTGACGTCGCCAGGGCGATCGCCGCGAGTGCTGCGACCTCGATGATGACGTCGTAGGTCGGGAACCGCTGCGTGTCGGATGTGGCGACCGCCCCGGCGATCACCAACCAGGTTGTGACTGTGATCGTGCCGGCGATGCTGACTCGGCGGATTCGACGGCGAGCGAGAGGCGTTGGTGACGCGGCAACAGTCTCCGCGGCGGGGTCGTCAAGCGCGAACCCGAGGCCCGCGGTCGAGGCAACGAACGCGAGCGCGTAGATCTCCGCAACGTCGTGGCCGGTGCTCATGCGGGCGATGACCGTGGCAACGGCGATCAGCCCGCCGATGATCGTCGGCACCGTCGGGGTGCTGCGCACTTGAAGTGTCGAGGCTCGCGACCCGCGGATCTCGACCGGTTCAGTCATGGTCACCGGCATGCGACGAGCCCGGAAGGTATGGCTGAGCGGGCGCCGGCCGGCGAGACACCGAGCCCCGTCAACAGATCGCCGGTCGTGGCCGATGCATCGCTCCATTGTTGCCAGTCGGCCCACAGCGTGTCGCGAACCAGCGTGGCGTCGAGCGTGAGCATCGCCTCTGCGGCGACAATGTCAGTGGCCGACCACAGCACCGGGGGAGTGGCGTCACCGACCCAGATGTACCCATCGATCCACTCAGCCGGGACGCTCGAGTCGCCGTGGTCGTCGCCGAGCCCGCTCCAGGTACCACTCACGAACCGCTTGGCGTCGTCGCCACTCATTCCTTGTGCAGCCACCCAGAGCGCGACGACCCCTCTCGCCTGGCCCCCCGCCCAGCACGGTGCGTCGCCTGCCGGCACCGAGGGAAGGCCGACCGACCAGAGGCCGAGCGCCAGCCGATTGATCAGGTTCGACTCCGTTCCATCGGCTGCCACCCCGTTCCAAGTGGCGGAATCGGCACTCCGCGAGGCGGCGAGAGCTGCAACGTCGAGCCGATCGCGCACAGCCGGGTCGAGTCGATCGAGGCGAGGTTCCTGCCAGACCACCGCGAATCCATTCGCGCGCTTGTGCGGCCACACGGCAGCGAACGGAGCGGTGAGCTCACGAGCCCACACTCTGGTGATGTCGGCGTAATCGCGGTAGGCGCACAGCGTCAATCCTTCCGTGGTCCGACATGACGAGAGCGCGACGGGATCGGAGATCATCGCCGCGATTCGCTCGGCATCACCGTCGGTCATCGGACGTGTCTGGGCGTAGCCGGTCGCGCCGGCAAGTGCAACCGCACTGGCACCGAGGAGGAGCGTCAGCCGGTCGCGTCGTTGTCTGGCCACCGCCACGACGGCGACAACGAGCCCGAGCGAGAGCAGATAGGCGGCGTGCCACCAGCTGGGGCGAACCGCGAACGCCCAGTCATGGTCCGGGTAGCGCGGCCAGATCGACAACTGACGGGTGAGGCTCCAGTGGTTGCCGCCGATGCCCCCGATCGCGGTTCCGCCGACCGCCAGCACGACCAGTGCAGCGAGGGCGGCCAGTGGATTCGGAAGCCACCGAGCCAACGCGAGAGCGAGCGACCCTGCGCACGCCACGAGCACGAAACTGACCACGACGTCGCCGATGCTCGCCGCGTCGATCGCCCCGAAGTGGTCCGTCAGGAACCTCCCGCTGGCAAACGTTGTGGCGACGAACACGATCTGGACGACCAACCCCATCCACACCGAACCGAGATGCCCGACGACACGAGTTGTGGAGGTGGCCGGCAATGAACCGAAGAGCTCCTCGGTCCCCTCACGTCGGGCACGCAACGCTGCGAGGTTCATCGCCACCAATGTCATCCCGGCGAACGGGAGACTGAACACTGGCAGCAGAGACAGCCAGTAGCGCCACGAGTTCCCCGCGCCGAGGTTGTCCGAAGCCCACACGAAACCGAAGACCACGAGGATCGCGATCGTCATGAAGATCCCCACGATGAACACCTCGTTGCGCAACAACTGCCGACCCTCGACGCCGGCGAGCTGCACGCCGGCTGCGCGTTGGGTCCCGGAACCCGCATCTCGAGTGGCGGAGCCGCGCGCCGACGCTGGCGTGGGTTGAGCCGGCTGCCAGTCGTCGGTACCGATGCGGTTGCTGCCGCGGTGGGTGAACGCGTATGCGATCCCGAACACCAGCGCCCCGA
>JBDTRP010000144.1:0-4645 GCA_039931555.1 Ilumatobacteraceae bacterium
GCGGCTGGTTCTACTTCATCGCCAATGACCACGTCGACGTCGTCCGGCTTCTCGCTGATGCCCAAGACCTGCCGACGATCGTTGCCGATATTGCGCATGAATAGCGACGCACTTGTCGACGTTGTCGAATGCCGCCCGCGCTACCAATCTGAACGGTCCGAACGACGTGCGCGCACGAGGCGGATCACGCCTGGTAAACCACACAGAACATTCACGCCGAACCACGAGGCACTAACAACGCTCGAAGCGCACAGAACAGACCCAGGCTCCCCAATGACCGTATGCCTCGAACCAAGACTCAACTCGGGCCGTACGTCCCTGGTGCGCCGAACCGCACGAACACATTGCAGAGCAGTTACCGAGCCCGGATGCTTCATAGCGCGAGACCCAGGCGACGGTTCACACTCGCGTTGTCGAGGAAGCCCGACACAGATCCCAAGTAGGCGCATCGGCGCTCCAGCGAGCGTCGCGCGGAGTCGATCCGTCCTTGGTCAACGTCGGTCCCGAGTACGGTCGGGCCATGGGTTTCGTGACCTGTTACGCCGAGATCGAGACGGCGAACAGCGTCCGGCCGATACAGAGAATGGATCGGCGGTATTCGGTGCCGGGACGAGCGCACCGATCAGCTGGGACTCGCCAAATCCCCGGTCGGTGGTACCGGCTCCAGCCCCTGCTGGTCGGAGCGACGTGACCAAACCTGCCGGACGTCTCGCCGAGGGCAGCAGCGTGAGCGTGTCGAACGAGGAGCACTATCAGCAGGCGCTCAAGACGATCCGAGGAGCCGAGCGCGAGGGTAGGGAGACGCTGGCGACGCTCGTCGTGAACGAAGCCGACAACCCCTGGTCGACCCAAGCCGACCGGTCCGATTCTGGAAGTCCGGGTCGGCGTGAGCACGGACGGTTCCTCACACCGGCGATGACTGAGCGCTACCTGCCATTCGCTCGGAGTGCGGCACGAGCGGGCCAATCGCTGACTGCGAAGGCGTTCGTCGTTGACGGCACTGGCATGCGATCGATGGATGGCACGGAGTGGCTGGCAGCCGTGCTGCGACGCGATCCGAACAACGAGTACGACCGAAACGCCATCGAAGTTCACGTTCCCGGTGGGTCGGGCCACTGCGGGTTCGTGCCAAGCCAACTGGCACGAATCCTCGCCCCGATCCTGGACAGCGGCACGATCATCTCTGCGCACGCCGTGGAGGTTCGCATCCACCCCGAGTCACCGAACCAGCCAGGATTGACCCTCGCGCTGACGCTTGCCACACCTTCCAAGTAGCGCCGACAACGGGGCAGGACTCGGTGGGTGGTTCTGCTGGCCACCAACAGAGGCCTCCAAGAACAGTGCAAGATCGAAGGCTGGCGCGTGCATTGGGCCGGACGTGCCGGCACGGTGTCCGGCAGTCCCAGCCGTCGAGCTCGACGTGCCGGTCGGGTTCGGCGCATTTGGTCGCCGAGACCAGAGCGAGTACTCCTCCGCTAGTGACGCTCAGCGAAGTTTCAATAGGCCAGCGCCAAGCGACGGCTCACCTGTTGTCCGGACCGCTAGCTGTGACGAGCCGGTTGGAGACCAGGGACCGAAGACTCTCGAGTGGCGGCTCGACGTGATCGAGGGCGGACCGGATCGCTTCGGCCGTCTCGTTGACGGTGTGCTTGGCGAGCCGTTCGGTGATCCCCCACGACCGGCCTTCGTCGACGAGGTGTTCGACGGTCACGGCGTCGATGTGGCTCTGGCCCGCAACGCGCATGCCGAGCGTCTCGTCGACTGGCCGTCCGTCCGACGTTGTTTCGTAGAGCCGGGTGGACATCGCGTCGTAGACGGGCGTGAGGCTGACTCTGTCGTCGTCGTCGAATCTCAGCGAGACGTTCTTGCCGTGCATGTCGGCGTTGCCGATCGCAATAGCGAAGGTGACGACCTGGAGGAGCGGGGCGAGCTGTCCGCCGTTCGCCGCGAGCGCATTGGCGATGTTCCGCAGTGTCGGTCCGCTTCGGTCCGTCTGGTACTTGTCGGTTGGATCGACGATCGTTGCTTGGCAGCCGTCCTCCTGATGGACCCGCATCGTTCGCGAGCCGTCGCTCACGCGGTCGAATCGTTCGGAAACGAGGACCCGAACGCCGGCGAACTCCTCGATCGTCGTGGTGGCCGCCGGCAGACCGGCAGCCGCGGCGAGGTGTTGACAGTACGCCTCGTTGTCGACCGTACTGTCGTGCAGGTCGCGCACTGCCGGTTTCAAGATGTGCGTCGACGGCGCGCCATCGGGGCGATGCCAACTGCCACCGACTCGTGTCAGCAAGAGCTTGCTCTGGTTGCCCGGGAGCGAAACGCGGAATCCTGCCTCAACCCCCATCGGCGATGTCGGCAGGGAGCGGAGCAGCGCCGAGATCTCCTGCTCGGACAGAGCCGGCCCGACTTGCTCGTCGTCGTACTCGGAGCCCTCGGCCCGCAACGAGAGCGCTCCAGCGCAGTCCCTGCCAAGCACGGTCAGCAGACCGAAGTCGTCGGCAGCGTTGAGTTCCAGGTCGTAGGCGATCATCGCCCGAATCTGCCCCTCCGGCAGAAGTCCCCGAAGCCAAGTGCGAGTATGGCGGTCGTCGTACGGCTTCGTCCGCACCGGCAGGGACACAGAGATCGGGCGGGCGCCATCGCGGTATGTGAGGCTGAGCTTGCCTCGGCGCTGGGCAACGACGCCGTGGACGGTTCCGTCGCGCCAGATCAGCAGCAGTTCGGAGCTCATGGCCGCCGCCGTGGGCGGATGACGAGTTCCAGGTCGAGCGCGTCCAGCATTCGAAGTAGTCGCCCCAACGTTTCCGGTGGGGTGCTGCTCTCGAACTTCGACACGTATGTCCGGTGGACGTCGGCGAGGTCGGCGAGGCCCGATTGGTCGACGCCGCGCTGTTCACGGAAGCGTCGGATCGCGCTGCCCACGTGAGCGGAGCCCGTCACCACGATCTCGCTGTTCGGGTTTGCAGACATAGCGACATTGTACCGCCCCTGTTCTGATTTGCGGATATGGCGACATGATCGCCTTCATGTTCTGATCTACGGGCGAGTGACGGCGCAGTCCCGCCAGATTCTGACCATGTAACACGTGGTCGCGCATTCATATCCCGCGTCAAACCCGAAGCGACGAACCGGCACACAGAACGTGCGCCCCGAACACCTGATCACACGTCGCGATCAACACGCCCAGAACGGCATATCCTCGCATCCGCGCTGCCTACTCGACGCCACGTGCGTTGCGTTCTGACTCAACATGAGACTTCGTGCGACGGTTGCTGGGGCCGTTAATCGATGCGGTCGAATGGCAGGACGGCATGGTTTGACGTCCGTCGTCGCCGACATGATCTCGTCAGTTCCTGGGGTAACAATGGTGAGCGTCGGACATCAGGTCGCCGACTCCGCTCGTCAGCTCTCGATCAGCACCACGAGCGTTTCAGCCCGGACGCCGTCGTACTTCATTGCTTCGGCAGCGGCCTCGCTTCCCATCACAGCTTGAAATGCGTCCATGTCGACGACGTCCATGCTCAAGCCAACCCGGTTCGGGTTCTCCGGGTCGACGAAGGTGCGGATATCACTGACGACCGTCCCGAAGACCGCGGCTCGCTTGCCGGATGCAAGCCAATGTGCAACATCGTCAACTTCGTGAGTGGCAATGATCTTCGGCATGTGACTGTCCTTCGTTCGGCGGGTCCACTTGGGCGAGGACGTGTGGGTGACCTTACACCTAGATGTCTCGGCCCTCATCGGACAGGTGTACTGACGGCGAGAAGAACGTCAGGCGATGCTCAGTGTGACGTCGCCACCGATGAGGAACCCGATACCCCGTAATGAACGCCCCTGTCGTTGCTGAGCACAGAACGCGCCATGCAGACGCGCGCGCGAAACATCGGTCGGACTTCCCCCGCCGGCGGACGCATATCGGCGCTCATGCCTCTCACCCGAGGTCGTCAGGGTTCTGCGTGAAGCAGACGTTCGACGGCCTCCGGGCTCATCACGGGCGGCTGTTGGGCCGGCCACTCGATCAGGTCTTTGTCTCCGGACACGATCAAGTTGACGGTTTGCTCGCGAGCAAGCCACACAATGTAGTCATCGTCAGCATCGCGTGTCAGCGAGCCACCGTCGAGCGGATCTGGCGCCATTGGCTGGATGCCGCGTAGCACGTCGATGTACTCCCGTGCGAGGTCGAGGTCGATCTACTTGCGCAGTCGTGGTCGGGTTGTCAACAGGTCGTCGACTTCCTCGATCAACATCGGGCACACAACGAGTTCGAACTCGCCAGACCGCCATGCCTGGAGCAGGCGATGTGACGGCCCGCGTTGTATCGCCGCCGACACGAGCACGTTCGCGTCGAGGACCACGCGATACCTCAACGGCGATGTCGGCTGCGGTGGACGGACTTCACCTCACCGACCGCCAACTCCATCGCCTCGTCGTCGGAGAGCACTTGCTGATCGGCCGCCGCCCGCGCAACATCATCGAGAACCTCGACTGCGTACTGCTCCCACGCCGACTGACGGGCGATCCCGAGCGCCGCACCAATGTGTTCCCACGATGCTCCCCTAGCGCTTCCGGGCCGGGGGTTTAGGTGACAGGTGGGACTGTCGGAATTTCGGTGTAACCGAGTCTGGGTCGGTCATTGGTTGTTGGG
>JBDTRP010000145.1:0-110582 GCA_039931555.1 Ilumatobacteraceae bacterium
GCCGGTCTGGTGGCCGAGACGATCGTTGATCTCCTTGAAGCCGTCGAGGTCCAGCAGGAGCACGGCACCACGAACGTCGTCGGGATTCGATGCGAGGAAGCCCGAGAGGTGGTTGTCGAACGTCCGTCGATTGAGCAGATGGGTGAGACCATCGTGGTTGGCCTCGTGCGCGCGCCGCAACGCCTGCTGCGTGCTCTGGTAGATCAGCAGTGCCGTCACGCCGAGCAGCGGGAGCATCATCAGGCTGAAGTGGATGGCCACCACGAAGATCGGCGACAGGGCCAGCAGCGCGCCGTCGGCCGAGATGCTGAGGAAGAAGCTGCGGCCCATCATCGAGCGCAGACTGGTCTTGTAGTGGAGCGTCAAGACGATGCACGTCAGCATCCCGTTGGCGATGAAGACGAGCGCACCGGCGACGACGATGCCGATCCCCCATCGAATCGACAGCCTGCCTGCGTCGGTGATGGGTGATCCGAGGCCCAGCAGTTCGAGCACGAGCGCGCCGGCCGCGAGTGATGCCGTGATCTGGGAGGCATTGAAGACGATCTTGGTCAACGACTTGCGGTCACGGAGGTCGACGTACAGGGTGCACGTCGCCATCGCTGCGATTGCGACGAGCGGTGCCCCGAGTAACACGATGCTGAACGCGAAGGCCCACCCGGGCGTGACCTGACCACCATCACCGAACCGGAACCACATGGTCCGGGTCTCACCG
Source organism: Ilumatobacteraceae bacterium (assembly GCA_039931555.1). Lineage (GTDB taxonomy): Bacteria > Actinomycetota > Acidimicrobiia > Acidimicrobiales > Ilumatobacteraceae > JAENVT01. The sequence continues at coordinate 716 of JBDTRP010000145.1, forward strand.
ATGAACAGCAAGGCGCAGAAGATGAGGACGTAGACAGTCTTCGACGGCGGGATGATGCCGTGCGGACCGAGTGCGTAGACCAGTGATGTCAGGGCGATCGCGACGATGGCGACGGTGGCAACGAAGGCCTCGACGAGCCTGTGCCTCGAATCCTGATTGGTCGAGCTGTCGGACACTTGAGAAGTTCCTTATCGGATGAAGTCGGACAAAAGCTGTGCGGCGCGGGCGGTGTGAATCGCCCGCGCCGCCCGATTCAGCTCAGTACCATTTCCATGGGGCTCCGACCGACGAGATCAACGCGACGAATGTCGCGATCGCTGTCGCCGCCCGAACCGAGGTGTGATTGATCGTTCTCATCGCACCCCCCACTTCATCGGCGCGGCGACCGTGATGGCGAGCATCACGACCGGCGCCAGCCGGTAGATGGTGGTCTTTGTTTGCTGACGCATAGTGCGTGCTCCTCTCGGCGTTCCGTCCATCGCACGGCGGCGTCCGCCGTTCACCTCCACCGTGCACCGTTGTTATAGGCACGAAAGTCATCGGGTGATAGGCGTGGATCCTTAAGTGATTTTCTGGAGTTCCTCAAGCAAACGGCCCAAGCCGCGACGTCGGCACGGTTTCCGTTGCGCGCCATGCCTGAACGCTCGCGACAATCGAACGCCGTTGGTGACCGGCGGTCACGAACCGTGTCGATCGGCGGGCCTGCCGCCTCGGCCATTTGGGCCGTTCGGCCTACCCGAAAAGGTCGGCGAGCGCACCGGTGGTGGGTTCGTCGTCGGTGCCGACGAACGCGGCGTACCCGTCGATCTCGAGCTGATCGGCAAGCTCCGCGCCGCCCGATGAGACGATTCGGCCCTTGACCAAGATGTGCACATGATCAGGCCGCAGCACTTCGAGCAACCGGTTGTAGTGGGTGATCGCCAGCACGCCGAGTTGCTGCTCGTTGGTCAAGGCTTCGATGCGCTGCGCGCAATCGCGGAGCGCATCGATGTCGAGGCCGGAGTCGAGCTCGTCGAGGATGACGATCTTTGGTTCCAGCATGGCCACCTGCAACGTCTCGTTGCGCTTCTTCTCGCCACCGGAGAGGTCGACGTTGAGCGCTCGTTCGAGCAACGCCTCGTCGAAGCCGATGCGGGCCGCTTCGGCGTGCAGCCGAGCGTCGAGATCGGTCAGCGGCAGACCGCGCGAGTCGTAGGCGTGACGCATCACATCGACGAGTTGAACGCCAGGTACCTCGGTCGGGTACTGCATCACCAGGTGCAGGCCTGCCTGGGCCCGTTGCCAGCTGGGCAGAGCCAACATGTCGACACCGTCGAGCAACACCTGACCCGAGATCACCTCGTACCCGGGCTTGCCCATCACGACCGCCGACAACGTGCTCTTGCCGGCGCCGTTCGGGCCCATCACGGCATGTACCTCGCCCGAGCTCACCGCGAGGGTGATCCCGTTGAGGATGGTCTTGCCGGCCACCGAGGCAACCAGGTCACGAATTTCGAGGGTGCTCACTGATCCTCCACGTCGATCTCGATCATGCCGTCGACCACCTTGGCGACGTAGACCGGCACCGGCTGGGTGGCCGGAAGGGTCTGCGGTTCGCCGGTCTCCAGGCTGAACGTGCTGCCGTGCTTCCAACACTCGATTTCCTTGGTGTCGCAGAACAGCTCACCCTCGCTGAGCGAGAAGTCGGCATGGCTGCACCTGTCGCCGATGGCGTAGACATCGTCACCGATCCGCACGACGGCGATTGCTCGCCCGGCGACGTCGAATTTCGTCGCGCTGTTGGGCGCGAGATCAGTGAGACGGCAGACGACGCTCATCGGCTGCGACGATCGAGCTTGGCGGCTACCTGCGCACGCAACTCCCCGGCCAGCGGCCCGACCGGCAACTGGGCAAGCACCTCATCGAAGAACCCCAACACCACGAGGCGCTCGGCTGTCTCGGGTGGGATACCGCGACTCTCGAGGTAGAAACGCTGATCCTCGTCGATCGGCCCGATGGTGCTGGCGTGGCTGCACTTCACGTCGTTGGTCTCGATCTCCAGGTTCGGCACGCTCTCGGCCCATGCGCCCGCGCTGAGCGTGAGGTTGCGGTTGGTCTGGTACGCCACGGAGCCCTTGGCGTCGTGACCGATCCGGATCAAGCCGGTGTACACGCTGCGCGCCGTGTCTTGCACGGCACCCTTGAACAGCAGATCGCTGGTGGTACGGGGAGCAACGTGATCCTGCAACGTGCGGAAGTCGTGCATCTGGTTCTCGTCGGCGTAGTACAAGGCGACCTGTCGCGTGGAAGCGCCTTGGCCCACCACCTTCACGTCGGTGCGCACCCTGGCGTACTCGCCACCAAGGGCAACGGTGGCGAGCAAGGTGGTCGAGTCGCGCTCGCCGATTGCCTGTTGATGCCCGAGTTGCCACACCGAAGTGGCGAGCTCGTTGATGGCCACGTACGTGACCCGCGCCGCTTGCTGGGCGCGCACGAACAGTCTCGGTACCACGAGGGCAGCGCCTTCGCCATCGGAGACGAACCGCTCGACGATGGTGACCTCACTGTTCTCGCCGGCGTCGATGACCAGTCGGGGGAACGTCGCCTGGTCGCCGCCGTGCACCTTGTGGGTGACCATGATCGGGGTGGCGACATGCGCGCCGCGGGGAATCGACAACACGGTCTGCCCGTAGTAGGCGGCGCTGAGCTCGTCGAACACATCGTGCACCGTGGTGGTGTCGAGGTCGTGATGATCGACGGCGTACCCGTTGGCGCCGTGCACGGTCGTGGTCGGCGGCACCGGTCGAAAGCGATCGAGCTGCAGGTCGCCGATGCGGCTGTACCGCCACACCTCCTGCTCGGCCGTGGGCAGGGCCATCGTCTGAGCACGCTCTGCCGCGGACCTGCGGTGCTGGTCAGAGGGGTCAACCAGGTCTGGAGAGAACGCAAGCACGTCGGAAATTCTACTACCTGCGTAGGACTAATCCCCGTGCTCATTCATCGCGAAAGCGGCGCAGGATGCGGCGCAGACGCTTCTTGCGCAGGCCCGGACGGTCGATCCCGGCTTCTGACATCACCTGGGGTCCGATGGAGTTGACGAAGTCTTCGGCCTCGTCGAGGATCGCCGCGGCGCTGCCGTCGTCGAGTCCCGGTGGCTCCTGCGGGGTGGGTGTCGACACCATCGATCCGTACGTCCACCCGGCGTCCATGCGCGGTTCGAACGCCGAACAATGCTCAGGGCACCGCCATGGTGCGTCGGGGGCCAAGTCGAGATTGCACTTCCGGACCGTCTCGCCATTGGCGTAGGTGCGACTCTCGAAGTTCTTGCATTCCTGACGCATTGGCATAGAGCGAAGCGTAGAACCGCCACAGCCTCGCGCAACCTTCACACCAAACTCTCAACTGATCCCTGGACGCCCCGATCGGTCACCCACGTACCATCACGACTGACGACGAAGGGATTCCCAACATGTCACGGATCAGAGCGATTGCCTTCAGTGCGGCGAGTGGCGCCGCTGCGGCACTCCTGGTGGCGAATGTCGCATTCGCCGATGATCGCGGTTTCGGCGGCGGCGGGTTCGGCCGTCGGCATCGCGACGGCGGGTTCATGTTCGTGTTCCCGCTGATGCTGTTGATCGCAGTGGCGGCCCTGGCCATCTTGCTGTGGCGTGGCCGGCAACCGGTTGCCGCGCTCGGTGCATCACCCGCTCCGACCGTCTCGCCAACGTTCAACGCCCAGGCGATCCTGGCCGATCGACTGGCGCGCGGCGAGATCAGCCCCGACGACTACCGCGCCGCCGTCACGGTGCTTCGCGAAGCTCCGCAACCTCCGCCCACCTGATTCCGAACTTTGTCGCTGCCGAGTCGCTGAACGACTCGCGAGCGACAAAGTTCAAGGCGTTTGGAGGTCTAGCCGACGCTGCCTTCCATCTGCAGCTCGATGAGACGGCTCCACTCGACCGCGTACTCCATGGGTAGCGTGCGGGTGATCGGCTCGATGAAGCCGTTGACCACCATGCTCATCGCCTGCTCCTGCGAGAGGCCGCGGCTCATGAGGTAGAACAACTGCTCGTCGGCGATCTTGCTGACGGTCGCTTCGTGGCCGATCTGCGCATCGCGCTCGCCGACTTCCATGTAGGGCATCGTCTTGCTCTCGCTCTGCTCATCGAGGATCAGGGCGTCGCACTGCACGTGGCTCTTGCAGCCGTAGGCGCCTTCCTCGACGCGCACGAGGCCGCGGTAGGTCGTGATGCCACCGTCTTTGCTGATCGACTTCGACACGATCTTCGAGGTCGTTTCGGGGGCCGCGTGCACCATCTTGGCCCCCGCGTCCTGGTGCTGGCCGGGCCCTGCGTAGGCGACCGACAAGACCTCACCGGTGGCCTTCGGACCAACGAGGTACACGCTCGGGTACTTCATCGTCAGCTTGGATCCGATGTTGCCGTCGATCCACTCCATGTGACCCTCGGCCTCGACCCGGGCCCGCTTGGTGACGAGGTTGTAGACGTTGGGCGACCAGTTCTGGATGGTCGTGTACGTGACCCGGGCCGACGGCTTGACGATGATCTCCACGACCGCCGAGTGCAACGAGTCGTTGGTGTAGACGGGCGCAGAGCAGCCTTCGATGTAGTGCACCTGCGAACCCTCGTCGGCGATGATCAACGTCCGTTCGAATTGCCCGGCGTTCTCGCTGTTGATGCGGAAGTACGCCTGCAACGGCATCTCGACCTCGACGCCCGGCGGCACGTAGATGAAGCTGCCGCCACTCCACACAGCGGTGTTCAGCGCGGCGAACTTGTTGTCGCCAGGAGGGATGACCGTGCCGAAGTACTTGCGGACCAGATCGGGGTACTCGCGTAGCGCGGTGTCCATGTCGCAGAACAAGATGCCCTGCTGCTCGAGGTCCTCGCGGTTGCGGTGGAAGACCACTTCCGATTCGTATTGTGCAGTGACACCGGCGAGGTACTTGCGCTCGGCTTCGGGGATGCCCAGCTTCTCGTACGTGGCCTTCATCTGCTCGGGAAGGTCGTCCCATTCGCTGACCTGATCGGTCGCCGGCTTGAGGTAGTAGAAGATGTCCTGGAAGTCGATGTCGGGCATGTTGACGGCGAACCACGCAGCCATCGGCTTCTTCTCGAACAGCCGCAGACTTCGTTGACGCTGCTTGGTCATCCACGTCGGCTCACCCTTCCACCACGAGATCTGGTCGACGACGGCAGCGTCGAGGCCCTTGTGGGGCTCGAAGGCGTACTCGACGTTGTCGTCGCTCCAGCCGAGGCTGTATTTGCTGAGATCGAGGTCGAATGTCGTCATTGCTGACTCCGTTCAAGCGAAAGGCGGTGGGGGGATTTCCCCTACGCACATAGTAACAATTCACGCCGCGGTTCCCACGAAACGGAACCGACGGACTAGACAATGCCGATGGTGCGACGGTTGGCGACCACGGCGATCGTCGTGGCGCTGTCGCTGACGTTCGTCGGTCCGGCCACGCCCGTCGCCGCTGCCGATGGGCTGCGCGTCGAGAGCACGACCACGTACACCATCGACGCGACCGCCGGGTTGGTGCACGTCGCGGCGGTGATGGAGTTCACGAATACCGTCCCCGATCGCCGCGACGGCGACACCGTTCGCCGGGCGTTCTTCACCGGGTTCTCGGTACCGGTGCCGGTCGGGGCGGCAGGCGGCGGGGCAACCGACGACACCGGTCAAGTTCTCACCCTCAACGCCGAGCTCGTCGACGGCAACAGCGACTACTTCATCTACGACGTCGTCTTCGCCGGGAATCTGTTCTACGGGAAGACTGCCCGGGTCACGGTGACCTACGACATCACCGGCCTGCCTCCACGCTCCGTCAACCCCTCGCGTGTCAACCCCGCCTACGCAGCGTTCAATGCGTACGGAATTGGCGACCCAGGCAAGGTGACCGTGCGCGTCGTTGCCCCCAAAGGCTTCGAAGTCGACACGTTCGGCAACGACGCGCAGGTGACCAACGAGGGCGACACCAGGGTGTACACGGCGTCGAACATCACAAACCCCGACACGTTCAACATCTTCGTGTCGGCCCGCAACGATGCCCGGCTCACTGACCAGAGCGTGACCAATTCGTCAGGCAACCACTTCGACGTGCGTGCATGGCCGGCTGACACCGATTGGCAGGCATTCGTGACCGAGCAGATCAACGTCGGTGTGCCCGTCCTGGCCGACCTCATCGGCCGACCGTGGCCGATCAGCGACGCGACCGAGGTCCGCCAGGCGTACACCCCATACCTCTACGGCTACGCCGGGTGGTTCAGCGCAACGAACAACGAGATCGAGATCGGCGAGGATCTCGACCAGAGCGTGGCGCTGCACGAGTTGTCGCACGCGTGGTTCTCGGAGAAGTGGTTCGCCGATCGCTGGCTGAGCGAGGGCTACGCCCAGACCTATGCGAGCTTGGCGATCGTGGGGCTCGGTGGCATGGCAACACGACCGGACCCCGTCGAGAGCACCGGGGTCGGTTCGATCCGCCTCAACGACTGGGGCAACCCGCGGCTGGTGGACGGGGCCGACGCCGTCGAGAGCTTTGGTTACAACGCGTCGTGGTCCGTCGTCTCGCAGATCACCGACGAGATCGGCGTCGACCGGAGCCGGCTGGTGTTCTCGGCGATCGATCACGCCACGATCCCCTATGTCGGCGAAGGCCCGGCAGAGCCCACGGGGGCGGTCACCGATTGGAGGCGATATCTCGACCTGGTGGACGAGGTCGGCGGCTCGACCAAGGCCGATTCGTTGATCCAGCAGTTCGTCGCGTCGAGCAGCGACATCGACACGTTGGCGACGCGCATCACCGCTCGAGCGGACTACAACGCGCTGAAGGTCGCCGGCGGCAACTGGGCCCCGCCCTTGGCGCTCCGACGGGCGATGACATCGTGGTCGTTCGGCGCCGCCGAGGATCTGATCCAGGCTGCCCACGACATCCTCGGCGAACGCGACGAGATGGCGACGGCCAGTGCAGAACTGGGGGTGACTCCACCGGCGCTGTTGGAGTCAGCCTACGAGAACGACGAAGGCGACCTCAGCAAGCCGGCTGCGATGGTGGCTGACCAACTGGACGCGACCAACAAGTTGAACGCAGCGGCCGCAGCCGAGGCGGCCAACGACGGAGTGTTCGGCGGGGTCGGGTTGATCGGGACCATGCTGGGCGACGACCTGGCCGGCGCGAAGTCGGCACTCGCTGCTGGCAAGACCGACGAAGTGCGCACAATTGCTGCGCATGTCACCGATGTGATCAACGATGCTCCGGCGCTCGGCAGGCAGCGAGCAGCGCTTGCCGCTGCCGGTTTGCTGATCGTCATCGTTTCCCTGGTGGCCGTGGCCCTGGCCGTCAACGGCCGACGCCGCAGGCGGAGTGCGGAAATCGGCCCACGCGATGAAGCTCTCTCAGGCGGCCTGGACCTGCTGCACGTCGATGAAGATGCATTCGCCGGGACACGCCAGCGCGGCGTGGATGACGGCTTGTTCGTTGCGGGGATCGACCCTGGCCAAGCTGCTGCCGCCGCCGGGGTCGTTGAGCACGAACTCGGCCTCGGCGACGTAGGCGATCCCATCCTCGAGCTGTACGAACACGTCGGGGCAATGGTCGACACACAAGCCGTCGCCCGTGCACAAGTCTTGATCGATCCACACCCGCATGACAGCGCTGACCCTACCGTGACGACGCGGCGAGGCGACGAATCGACGCCGACGGATACCGTGAGCGGCGTGCACGAACCCCTCGCCAAGCAAATCGAACACCACTGGGATCGCCCGACCGGCCGGGTCGAGGATCCGTGGGCGTGGCTCCGCAACCGCCACGATCCCGACACCATCGCCTACCTCGAAGCGGAGAATGCGTTCGCGGCAGCATGGTTCGCGGAACGCGATGATCTCGTCGAACGCATCTTCGACGAGATCAAGTCGCGCATTCAGGAGACCGACATCACCGCGCCGATCAAAGATGGCGAGTGGTGGTACACGTCACGAACCGAGGAAGGGCGGAACTATCCGATCCACTGCCGAGGCCGGTCGGCGGCCGACGCCACGACCACGGTTCTGCTCGACGAGAACGTCGAGGCCGACGGCCACGACTTCTTGTCGGTCGACGCCTTCGACGTCAGCCCGAATCAGCAGTTGTTGGCATGGAGCGCCGACATCGAAGGCGGTGAGAAGTACACGCTTCGGATACGCGATCTACGCAGCGGTCGCGACACCGACGACGTGGTCCACGACATCGCCTGGTGCGGAACGGCCTGGGCGCACGACAACACCTCGGTCTTCTACGTCACAGCCAACGAGGCAATGCGCCCGTTCAAGGTCTGGCGCCATGATCTCGGAACACCGCAGAGCGACGACGTCATGGTGTTCGAAGAGACCGACGAGCGGTTCTACGTCTACGTCGAGCTGAGCCGCAGCGGGCAGTGGATCATCATCGACACCCGTTGCAAGACCTCCTCCGAGGTGCTGCTGATCCCGGCGCGAGACCCGAAGCAGCTGCCGCTCAGCGTCCGCCCGCGCACCGACGACGTCGAATACTCGGTCGATCACTGGGGTGATCGTCTCGTGGTGCTGACGAACCTCGACGCGGAGGACTTCCGGGTCATGACCGCCTCGATCGATCAGCCGTCGGAGTGGTCCGAGCTCGTCGCCCACCAGCCCGGTCGACGGATCGTCGCCGTCGAGCCCTTCGCCGGTCATCTCGTGCTGCACGAATGGTGCGACGCCCAACAGCGATTGCGCGTGCTGTTCGACGACGACACCAAGGAACGGGTCTTCGATCTCGGCACCGAACCGCACGAAGTCGAGATCGACGCCAACCCGGAGTGGCACACCGAGGTGTTCCGCTATCGGTACCAGTCACTCACGACGCCGCTGACGATCTACGAAGAGCACGTTCGCACCGGCGAGCGAACGATGTTGAAGCAGACGCATGTGCCGGGCGTCGACCTGACGAAGTACACCGCGACCCGCGAATGGGCGACGTCGCATGACGGAACCATGGTGCCCGTCGACCTGGTGCGACATGTCGATACCGCCGTCGATGGCTCCGCGCCGTGCCTGATCTACGGATACGGCAGCTACGAGTCGTCGGAGCCCCCGTGGTTCAGCCCGGCCCGGTTGTCGCTGCTCGATCGTGGCTTCGTCTGGGCCCTCGCCCATCCGCGAGGCGGCGGCGAGCTGGGTCGACGCTGGTATCTCGACGGCAAGCTGCTGAACAAGCGCAACACGTTCCTCGACACCATCGCTGTGGCCGAACACGTCGCCGCCCACCAATGGGCTTCGCCCAAGCGGATCGCGATCCGTGGCGGCAGCGCCGGCGGACTGCTCGTCGGCGCGTGCATGACGATGCGCCCGGAGCTGTTCGCAGCCGTGGTCGCCGAGGTTCCGTTCGTCGACGTCGTCACGACGATGTACGACGAGACGCTGCCCCTGACCATCACCGAGTGGGACGAGTGGGGTAATCCTGCGACCGAACCGCTTGCCAGCTACATGCTGAGCTACTCGCCATACGACCAGAGCACACCGCGCGACTACCCCGCGCTGTTCATCACCGCGGGGCTCAACGATGTGCGAGTCAGCTACCACGAGCCCGCCAAGTGGGTTGCGAAGCTGCGTGCCGTCCGCACCAACGATGCGCCGCTGCTGATGCGCTGCGAGATGGGCGCCGGCCACGCCGGCCCGAGCGGTCGCTACGACCTCTGGCGAGAAGAAGCTCGCACGCTGACCTTTCTGGTCGACGTGGTCTGATCACACGACACGCAACAGCACCATCGCCGCGAGGCCGAGGAACACTGCGTTGCGAGCGAGGTTGCCCCACCCGATCGGCTTGCTCGACAAGGCACCGAAGCATGCGCACGGTGGGCGGCGGCCCTGCAGGAGACGCAGCGCCAGCAACGCACTGAAGGCCACCAACAATCCTGCGGCGACCGCGGCGACGGGCCGCCGAGCGATCTGGGCGACGAGGAGCGCGCCGACGACGAGTTCGGCGAACGGCACGACCGTTGCCACGGCGCCAGGCACACCAAGGTCGGCGGACTGCGTACGCCACTGCCGGGGAGCTGCGACCTTCATCACACCCGACGTCAGGAACACGGCGCCGAGCAGCACACTGACGACGACGATCACTGCGCCACGCTACGCGACTTCGACGACGAGCCCCTCTGAGGCCGCGATCACCTCGACACCGCGACGCTCGCCGGCCGCTGACGCACACCGCAGGAGTTCGTCGAGGTCGTCGTCGCGACGCGCCGGGTCGTGATGGAACAATGCCAACCGCTTGACGCCGGCCTCGGCGGCCAGCCACACGGCATAGTCGATGGTGCAGTGACCCCACGTCGACTTGGCCGCAAATTCGCCCTGCGTGTACTGCGCGTCGTGGATCAACAGATCGACACCTTCGACGAGCTCCATCGGCCCGGGCGCAGCGGAGAAGCTGCCGTCGAACGGCTGCTGGTGATCGGAGAGATACGCAAAGGAGTGGCCGCCGAACTCGACCCGGAAGCCCAGCGTCGGTCCGAGGTGCGGCACCAGTCGGGCCGTGACGTTGTAATCACCGATCGCGAACTCGCTGTCGGCCGTGTCGTGGAACGTGACCGAGCCGGGCAACTCATCGACGCTGACCGGGAACAGCGGCGGACGAATGGTGACGGACACGACGTCTTCGAGCGTGCGGCCATCGTCTTGCGCCGGCCCGTACACGTCGAGCGAGGAACCTTCGCGCAGCAGTGGCGCGAAGAACGGGAGGCCCTGCACGTGATCCCAATGCAGGTGGGTCAGCAGGCAGTTGCCCCGGAACAGTTCGTCGACCGGGACTCGCTTGCCGTAGTAGCGGAGGCCCGTGCCCATATCGAGCAGCAACGGTGCCTGCCCCGGCGCGTCGACCGACACGCACGACGTGTTGCCGCCATATCGACGGATGTCATCGCTCTGGCACGGCGTCGAGCCGCGGACCCCATGGAATGTGACGCGCATCACTGGTTGATCCCCAAGACCTGGCACGTTATGCGGCGTTCATCATCAGGGAAAGTCCAGTCAACGTGACGTACGTCGCACGGGGCTACGTTTCGTCGGATGGTCGACCACTCTGAAATGCCTATCGAACGGCCCACCCTGCCCGACGGGCTCGTGGTGATCGTCAAGCGGGAATGCGAGACCTGCCAGATGGTCGCCCCGTTGTTCGCCGAGTTCGCAGCAACGATCTTCACCCAAGACGACCCGACCTTTCCGGCTGACTGCCACCCGATTCACGATAGCGACCTTGCAATCAGCTGGCACCACGATGTCGAGACCGTGCCAACCCTGATCCGTGTCGTCGACGGCCGCGAGGTCGAACGCACGGCCGGGTGGCTGAAAGCCGACTGGCAACGAATCACCGGAGTCGTCGACCTCGGTGCCGACCTGCCGGTGATGCGACCGGGTTGCGGCTCGATGAGCGTCGACGCCAACCTTGTGGATTCGCTGCGCGCCCGATTCGGCGGAGGCATGTTGCGATCGCGTCGCCTCGAGCTGGCCGACCTCGACGACGAGATGGAGGTGCTCTTCGATCGAGGCGTGACCGATGGCCTGCCAGTGACCCCGCCGACCAAGGAACGAGTGCTGCGGATGCTCGCCGGCACCAGCCGGGCACCCGACGAGGTCGTGGCCGTTGTCGCCCCCGATCTCGTCGAGGTCACGGTCGAGAAGGTGGCGATCAATGCCGTGATGGCCGGCTGCAAGCCGGAGCATCTGCCGTGGGTGCTCGCCGCACTCGAAGCCGTGTGCACCGACGAGTTCAACATCCACGGCGTGCTGGCCACCACCATGCCCGTCGGGCCAGTGTTGATCTGCAACGGTCCGGGCACACGTGCGATCGGGATGAACAGTGGCGTCAACGTGTTCGGCCAAGGCAACCGCGCCAACCTCACGATTGGTCGCGCCCTGCAACTGGTCGTGCGCAACATCGGAGGTGGGCGACCCGGCGAAGTCGACCGAGCGGCGCATGGCAATCCGGGCAAGCTCAGCTTCTGCTTCGCCGAGGAGGAGACCGGCTCGCCGTTCACGTCGTTGTCGGTCAGCCGCGGGTTCGCCTCCGACGACGACACCGTCACCGTGTTTGCCGGTGAAGGCCCACGCTGCATCGTCGACCAGCTTGCCCGAGACGCCGACCAACTGGCCAACACGTTCGCGGCCTGCTTGCGAACGGCTCATCATCCGAAGCTCGTGATCGGGTTCGACTGCCTGCTCGTGGTTGGGCCCGAGCACGGCCGAGTGTTCGCCGACGCCGGTTGGGACCGCGAGCGGCTGCTGGCCGAGTTGCACCGCCGGCTGCAGCTCGCAGGTAGCGAGCTCGTACGCGGCGCCGGCGACATGGCAGAGGGAGTACCACTTTGGCTGGCCGGTGAAACCCTCGGCAAGTTCCGTGCCGACGGTCTGTTGTTGGCGTATGCCGGCGGTGGCGCCGGGCTGTTCTCTGCAATGATTGGCGGTTGGGCGAATGGTGCCACCGGTTCGCAGCCGGTGACCAGGAAGGTTGGGCGATGACCAAGGTGCTTCTCGATCCCACGAGCGAACGTACCGTGCTGGAGCGCGCACTCCTGCCGAGGCCTGCTTCGTTGGGCGGCAAGACCATCGGTCTGCTCGACATCTCCAAGCCGCGGGGCGATGTGTTCCTGAACCGGATCGAGCAGCGATTGACCGAGATGGGCGCCACGGTGCTGCGCTACAAGAAGCCGACGTTCGCCAAGCCTGCTCCGGTCGATCTCCGCCACGAGATCTCCACCCAGTGTCATCTGGTCATCGAGGCACTCGCCGATTGAGGCAGTTGCACGTCGTGCAGTGTGCACGACATCGTTGATCTCGAAGCCCGCGGTGTACCGGCGGTGTTCGTCGCGTCGGCGCAGTTCGTCGATGCGGCAATCGCTCAGTCGCAATCGCTCGGCTTTCCCACGGTCGCCCGCGTCTTCACTCCTCACCCGATCCAAGACCGCACCGACGAGGAAATGGTTGCCTACGCGGACGCTGCGCTCGACGAGATCGTCGCAGCGATCACCGCCCACATCGCAGCGCCGTAGCTCAGCAGTCGATCGCCGCCCGCATCGCCGCACACACCTGCGGCCAGCGTCCGGCGTCGATCGACCCGAGATGCACCGTCAGGTATGCCCGTCGAATGGCAATCGAGTTGTCGACGGTGGCTGCACAGTCCTGCCGAAGGCCGTCCAGCGGACCGAGCGGAACCTCCGTCGGAATGCCACGGACTGATCGAGTGATCGGTGCGACGAGGACGGTGTTGAGGAGGCCGATCGCCTCGTTCCGGGTCAGTACGAGATAGGGCCGACCCTTCTCACTGGGTGTCTGGCCGAACCAGATCTCACCCTGGCGCATCACCACCACTTGTCCCACGGCTCGTCGTTGACAGAGTCCAGAAACGCCTGATCGCCTCCATCGATCTCCTCTTCGGTTTGGGGCATGCGTCGATATCCCTCGGCGATCTGCTCGCCGATGTCGCGGCGTCGTTCCTGGTCGACCAGCCTGACCAACGCATCGCGCATCGCCTCGGTGCGGCTGTCGTACTTGAGGCGAACCACGATCCAATCGAGGTCCCGAAGGAGATCATCGGGTAGGCGAATGGCCAACTGTGAGGGCATGCAGTGACCATACCATTACGGTAGGCGCACCGCATTGCGCATCGCTACCAGCAGCCCCTCACGCTGCAGATCGTCGGCGAGGCGTGTCGCCCGATCGGCGTCGCAGCCCATCACTTCCGCCAATCCCTCGGTGCTGACGGGTCTCGCCACCAGCGCTTTCATCAACCGGCCGCGGGCTTGACGATCGCTGCCGTCGAAGCGGGACTGTCGACCGCTCACCCCGGCCGACCCGATTGCAGGATCGTCACCGTTGCCCTGCCAGGCGCAGCACGATCGCAGCGGGCAGGCGACGCACTGCGGGGACGTCGGCCGGCACAGCACCGCACCGAGGTCCATCAGGCACTGGTTCCAGGCCCACGACTCGCCGCGCGGCAGCGCAGCGTCGGCGGCTGCCTGCGCCTGCTTGGGTGTCAGGCGGGCGCCGGAGACGCGAGCCAGCACACGGGCGATGTTGGTGTCGACCACCGCGGCGTCAGCCTCGAACGCGAAGGCCATCACCGCGCGTGCGGTGTATGCGCCGACCCCGGGCAGGCGCAGCAACGCCTCGAGCGTCGATGGGAACGCGCCCGACGAGGCGACCTCTGTCGCCGCGGCGTGCAGATCGCGGGCGCGGCGCGGATAGCCGAGCCCCTGCCACAAACGCAGCACATCACCGAGCGACGCATCGGCGCACGCTTCGGGCGATGGGAACTCGGCAATGAACTCCTGCCACTTCGGCACAACACGCACGGCTTGCGTTTGTTGCAGCATCACCTCGCTGACAAGGATCGCCCACGGATCACGGGTGTGGCGCCACGGCAGATCGCGCAGCCGAGGAACACCCCATTGCAGGACCTCTGCTGGAGCTAGTCGGCCCACACGTCGAGATCGTCGTACGGTCGACGGCGCGCCGGAACGCTGTCGCGCTTCCACACCATCAATCGGCGTCGGAAGTAGCACACCTCCTGGCCATGCTGGTTGAACCCCTTGCTTTCGACGGTGACAATGCCGCGGTCGGGCTTCGACTTCGAAGGCTGCACAGCGAGCACTCGCGTCTCGGCGTGGATGGTGTCGCCGTGGAAGGTCGGGAACTTGTGCTGCAGGGTCTCGACCTCGAGATTGGCGATCGCCGCGCCACTGACGTCGGGCACGCTCATCCCCAACACCAACGAGTAGACGAGGTTGCCGACGACGACGTTGCGACCTTGCACGCTCTCGGCGGCAAACCAGTCGTTGGTGTGCAGCGGATGGTGGTTCATCGTGATCATGCAGAACAGGTGGTCGTCGTACTCAGTGATCGTCTTGCCGGGCCAGTGCTTGTACACGTCGCCGACCACGAAGTCTTCGAGGCATCGACCGAACGGCCGCTCGTGCGAGGTCATGGATCGACAGTACTCATGATCCGGCGGCAGCGATCAACCGTCTGGAGCAGTGTCGTCGTTGCCGTTTCCCTCGGCCGGGAACGCCGGCGACGACTCACCGATCGACCGACGACGCTGCGCGAAGCGCACGGAGAACTCGAGCGCTCGTTCGTTGTTCGACGGATCGGCGGCGATGTCACGCAAGCGCCGCAGACGCTCGCGTCGCTTGATGCTCCATGGGCCGACTCGCAATGAGCCATAGAGGACTCCTCCGAGCAGGATCGGGAAGAAGAACTGAGCGAGCCGATACGTGGCCGAGCCGAGCACGGCGGTCGAACTCGCCAATCCGAATCCGACCAAGGCGATCGGCAGGCCGCCGTCGATGATGCCGAGACCACCGGGCGTGATCGGGATGACGGCGAGCACGTTGACCAGCCCGAAGGCGACGATCAGGGCATCGATGTCGGTCGAGGCGCCGAAGGCGCGGAGGAACACCCACAGTGCTGCGGCATCGAGCATCCAGTTGGCCGCCGCCCAGCCGAGCACGCGACCGAGCAGCCGGCGGTCGCCCGCCAGGTCCTCCAGCCGAAGCCCGATGTGTCGCACCCCCGCGGCCGTGCGATCCTCACTGAGCCGGAGTCGGCGGGCAACCCATCGCAGGATCCGCTCGGCGCGGCCCTGCCCCTCCATCAGACCGAACACGATGGCGCTGGCGACCAGCATCAAGACGATGCCGGCGATCGCAGCCGTCGCATACCCCGGGTTGACGCCGCGGATCGGGATCGAGACCATCAGCGCGATCCAGAAGATGAGGTTCAGCACGACAGCCGACCCGAGACCGGCAGTCGCCAGCGCGAACCCGGCGTCCGGCCCGTTCAATCCCGACAGGGTCATCAACCGGTAGCCCATCGCCGAGCCGGCCGCGCTCCCACCCGGCACGATGCTCGACAACGCCTTGGTGCTCATCTGGATGCGAAACAGCCTCCACCGCGAGATCTTGTGACCCTCCTCGCCGAGCGCCGCCCGGGTCAGCAACGTGTAGGCGACGAGCGCCGCCATCTCGAGCAACAGCCCCAGCACGAGCAACGCCGGATTGACGGTGCGCAGTTTCCCGGTCGCCTCGCGGACTCCCGGCACGATGGTGACCATCGCGAAGTAGACGATCGCGAAGAATGCCAGCAGTTTGAGCGTGAATCGGAACGGCCGGAACCGGTGGGGTCGCGGTGGACCTCCAGTATCGTCAGCT
The DNA here is from genome assembly GCA_039931555.1 of Ilumatobacteraceae bacterium. Classification (GTDB taxonomy): domain Bacteria; phylum Actinomycetota; class Acidimicrobiia; order Acidimicrobiales; family Ilumatobacteraceae; genus JAENVT01. Next base: position 16,918 of record JBDTRP010000145.1, read on the forward strand.
GATATTCGGGGCAGTTCGCCCGTCGCTGGGTCATCCGATTCGATGGCCATCTCGTACTGCTTAGTCCAAATCGGCGGTCGTCGCTGGGGATGAGACCTGCGGCACCCGAGTATCTGCGTCACCCGTGCCGCTATTGTCGAGGCAGGTGAGAGGGAGCAACGTCATGAAGAAGATCATCCTGGTTGGTGCGATCGCATTGCTTGCGGCGTGCGGTAGCACCAAGAACGACGCCTCCGGCGGGACCGGTGCCGACAACAGCACTGCCGGTAGTTCTCCCGCTGCAGTTGCGCCGGGCAATTCCTCCGGCGACACGATCTCCGTCGACAACTTTGGCGACATGCCCCCGAAATGCATCGAGTTGTTGGGTGGGTTCCTCAAGAAGATCGAGCCAACGGTCTCGACGATCGATTGGGACAAGGCGACGCTCGCCGACTTCGAGCAATTCGGCAAGCAGTTCCAGACCGAGACCGACGCCTTCGACAGTCAGACATCCGCCGCCGGTTGCGACAAGTACAACCTCAGCGGTTCTGACGAGCAGCAGTTCGCGCAGATGGCCGAACTGGCCTCGGCCGAGGCACCCGGCACGCTCGGCTTCATCAAGTTCCTCGGAGCGTTGTCGGCCAGTGCCACCGCCACGGGCGAATCGATCCCGGCCGACTGCGCCGGCACGATCGCCCTGGTCGAGCCGTACCTGGCCAACGGCACGATGAAGGATCTGACGATGGCCCAGGTCACCTCGCTCGGCCAGTTGATGAACGGTGTCAGCGAGAATTGCACGCCCGACGAGGCCTCCGCGTTCTTCACGCGAGCGGACGTCAGCGCGTTCATCAGCGGCTGACTACGGCAGAAACGCCGTCGTCACCGGAACTTTGTCGCTGGGAGGTCGCTGAGCGACCTGGGAGCGACAAAGTTCGGGTGAGCCGGCAGCGATTTCACTCGTCGACGCTGCCGACGATCGTCCGCAGGCGCATCGTCAGTTCGTCGGCGCGGTCCTCTGGGCACTTGCCGAGGTGCACGACGACCAGTTCACGCTCAGGCACGACCACGCAGAACTGACCCTCGTAGCCATGACAGGCCAAGCTGCCGGGCTGGTCGCGCCACATCCACCAGTGACGTCCGTAGTCAAACTGATTCTCGTCGCTGGCGACAGAGGTGCGAGCGTGGTCGACCCACCCCTCGGGCAGCACGCGACGGCCATCGACCATGCCATCGTTGCGGTACATCTCACCGAAACGGGCAAAGTCACGTGCCGTCGCGTAGACGTACGACGAGCCGATGAAGGTGCCCGACGTGTCGAACTTCGCGATCGCGCTGTGCATTCCGGCGGGCGCGAACAACCGGTCGTGGAGGAACGCCTCCATTCCCTCACGGCCACCTCCGACGACGTCACCGATGATCCGGCAGATGATGTTGGTCGTGCCGCTGGAGTAGTTCCAGGTCGAGCCGGGCCGTCGGACCAACGGCAAGGCGGCGGCATAGGCAGCCATGTCGCCCTGACCATCGCCGAAGAGCATCGCGATGCAATGGCTCACACTGTCGTCGACGTAGTCCTCGACCCACTCGAGACCCGAGCGCATCTCCAGCAGGTCGAGCAGCGTGATCGCCTCCTTTGGCGTCCCCTGCCACCCTGACACCGGCGCCGGGCGATCGAGCTCGAGCAGACCGTCGCCGACCAGGATGCCGACCGCGGCATGCGTGATGCTCTTGGCCATGCTCCACGAGATCAGCGTCGTCTCCGACACGACTGCGCCGCCGGGCGCGAAGACCGAATCGGGTTGAACGCCGTACCGTTCGAACACCAACTCACCGCGCTGCATCACCAGCAATGCGAGGCTGACACCGTGGGGCGCGTCGGTGGCGAACAACTCGTCAGCAATCCGCAAGATGGTGGCGTTCACGGAGACCCACCGTAGCGAGATTGGGTCGAATGGCTTATTTCGATTCGCCGATGCCGCTGTTACAACTACGTGATGGGACGAAATCATCGGGCACGTTGGTCTGCTATAGGTGCTGCTGTTGCAGTCAGCATCGGAGCAGGCGGACTCATCACATTCGCGAGCGCTGCCGGCGGCACCGCCTCGACCTTCACACCGATCACGCCGTGTCGACTGCTCGACACCCGCGTCGACGGACCAGCCACTGGGGAGCCGCTGCCGCGTAACACGCCCATCGGCCAAGGCGAGACGCTGACGGTCACGGCACGCGGAAACTTCGGCAAGTGCGTCGCGTTGTCCGCATCGGCAACGGGCGCGGTACTGAACGTCACCACCGTCAACCCGTCGGCCGGAAGCTTCCTCACCGTGTGGCCCGCCGACAAGGATCGACCGCTTGCCAGCAGCCTCAACTGGGTGCCGGGCCAAGGCGCAACCCCGAACCAGGTGACCACCGGCCTCGATTCGTCCGGCAAGCTCAGCCTGTTCAACAACGCCGGCACGGTCGACGTCATCGTTGACGTCGTCGGTCTGTACGAGCCCGCTGGAAGCGTCGGCAGCAGTGGCGGAGTCGGGCCCGCCGGGCCCGCCGGCGCCACTGGTGCCGCCGGTCCCGCTGGAGCCAAAGGCTCCAAGGGCGACGCCGGCACTCCCGGCACTCCTGGTGCTCCTGGTGCTCCCGGTACCCCGGGTGGCCCCGTCGGCCCGCAGGGCGACCCCGGCCCGCAAGGCCCCGCTGGGACCGAACTGATGACCTCGTCGAACCCCGACCTGTCTGCCAGCAACGGCGCCTACTCGTCGATGAAGCTCGACTCCAACGGCTTCCCGGTGATCAGCCAGTACGACCCGGCCTTCGGCGACCTTCGGCTCACTCGCTGTTACGACCCTGCCTGCGTCGTTGCCCACTCCAACATCGTCGACGACGGCGGAGTCGACATGGTCGGTGCATACACCTCGCTGGTCCTCGACTCGAACGAGTTCCCGGTCATCAGCTACTACGACGTCTCCAACGGTGATCTGAAGTTGGCCCACTGCAACGACGCCGACTGCTCCGGCGGCGACGACCCGTCGAACGTCGTTGACAGCACGAGCGACCGGGGCCAGTACTCGTCACTCGCACTCGACTCACTGGGCAAGCCAGTCATCAGCTACTACGACGCAACGTCGCATCGGCTGCTGTTGGCGCACTGCAACGACACGGATTGCGCAGGCGGCAACGATGCCCCGAGCCTCGTGGTGCTCACGGGTGAGGGACCCGACGACGTCGGCAAGTACTCGTCGATGGCGCTCGACCTGTTCGACCAGTTCCCGACGATCGCCTACTACAACGCAACGCAAGGCGATCTGAAGCTGATCCACTGCACGAACCAGAACTGCACCGGCGCTCAGTCCAGCGTTCTTGTCGATGGGACCGGTGCCGATGTCGGCGCCAACCTGTCGATGACGCTCGACCTCGCCAGCAACCCGGTGATCTCGTACTACGACGCCACCAACCTCGGGCTGAGCATCGCTCGGTGTGACGATACGGCATGTGCAATCCCAGCCATCAGCCAGCCACTGGTCAGCCTGACGGGTCCGATCGACACCTCGATCGCCATGGACAACACGGCCGACGTTGCTGTGGTCAGCTACATCGACTTCAGCAATCCTCCCGATGTGGTCATGCGGATCGTTCGCTGCGCCGATGCGACCTGCAGCGCCGTTGCATCGTCGACGCCTGACTCCGTCGTCGGCGAACTGCCGGCCAACACGGCGCTCGTACTCGACTTCCACGGCAACCCGACGATCGCCCGCTTCGACAGCGTCGCCAGCAGGCTCACGGTGACCCGCTGCACAGATCCGATGTGCACGCCACACGTCAGGGTGCTCTCGGCCCCGTAAGACCCACACGATCCACCTCCCCCAATCCATCATGTGAGCGCGTGAACCGGCGGCTGGTTCATGCGCTCACATGATGCGCGTCCGGGCTCGATCGAGTCGGCAAGACTAGAGGCATGGATGTCGCCGAGGCGCTTGGCACCTACCTCGACATCGTCGATTCCGTCGCTCCCGGTTTGGTCGAGGGGCTGTACGTCGTCGGCTCGTACGCCCTCGACGACTGGCAGCCGGATCGCAGTGACATCGACATCGTGGCGGTCTTGGCCGAACCGGCCAATGACGCCGATTTCGGGGCGCTGATGACGGCGCACGCCTTGCTCGCCGAGCGCCAACCGTTGCCGAACATCGATGGGCCGTACCTCGCATGGGGTGATCTGCTCGCCGCGCCGGCAACCGGCCTGCACCGGCCGTGGACGCTCGACGGCGAGATCCACCACGACGGCGAGTGCTTCGAGATCAATCCGGTCACGTGGTACACGTTGGCCACCTATGGAGTGACGGTGCGTGGACCAGCGCTCGAACGATTGAACGTGTGGCACGAAGTCGAGGATCGCGTTCGCTTCGTGATCGACAACCTGTCGACGTACTGGTACCAACTCGCCGCGTCAGTCGTCGAGGCCTGCGAGACCCCTGCGAACACGTTCGACCTGGCGTCGTTCGAATGGTGCGCGCTCGGTGTGCTGCGCCTGCACTACACCGCCTTCACGGGCGACGTCACGTCGAAGCGCGGTGCAGGCCAATACGGCATCGTCGTGACGCCCGACTACATGCACGACACGCTGCGCGCCGCGCTTGCGGCACGAGCAACCGGCGAGGGCGAGGCGACGACTGCGATGATGCTCGGTGCAGCCGACGTGATCAGTTGGGCCGTGAACGAGGTACGCCGGGCAGGGGCGTGATGTCGCGGTCGAGCCACTTGTGCCCGACGTCGGGCACCGGCCCGGTCGCCAACGCAATCGCCTCGTCGATCGTGTGCGCGCGTTGGGCCAACATGCGATGCGAGTCGCGTACGAAGCCGGCCTTCACCGAGTTGCACATCCACTCGAACAAGGGTCCCCAATAGCCGTCGACATCGAGCAGCACGACCGGCTTGGCGATGAGGCCCAGTTGGTTCCACGTCAATGCTTCGGCGAACTCGTCGACCGTTCCGAACCCACCCGGTAACACGACGAACCCGTCGGCCAACTCCGAGAGTCGGGCCTTGCGATCATGCATCGTCGGCACGACCTCGAGTCGTGTGAGACCATCATGAGCAACCTCGGCGCGCACCAATTGCTCGGTGATCACGCCGATCACTTCTCCGTCAGCAGCGAGTGCACCATCGGCAACAAGCCCCATCAGCCCGACGTGCCCTCCGCCGTAGACCAAGCCGATCCCGCGATGGGCGAGGGCAGATCCCAATTGATGTGCCGCCTCACCAAACGACCGCGATGTGCCCGCATTCGACCCGCAGTACACGCAGATGCGCGTAGTTGGTTCGGAACGCATGCCGATCAGCCTGGCACACTCGCCGATCATGGTCATCCCTCGTTTCGGTACATCCGGTTCCCGTCACTAGCCTCGAATCGATGCAGGAACACCAAAGCGCCGTGCCGCTCCCGGATCTCATCGCCGCGGCCGACGTCATCGAGATCGCCGGCAACGTCGTCGGCAAAGCGATCCGCCACCTGGCCGGCACCGGCGGACCGGACGTTCATCAGGTGCTGGCGTACGACATCGCCCACTCTTCGGCCCAGATCGCTGCGGCGCGGGCAATGCTCGACTACGGCGCCAAGGGCGATGTGGAAGCCCGCCTGACGTGTGCCTTCACCGCCGACATGATCCATGACCTGATCTCCCGACTCTGCGGACGCGAGTCGATGTGGGGATTGGAGACCGCACCGCTGCGCGACACCCACAGCTTCCTCGACACGTTCCGCGCGACCGCGTTCATCGCATCGTTGGCCGACGAGGCGGGCCCGCGGCATCTCGACAGTGAGCTCGAGATGGTGCAGGACACGTTCCGGTCGTTCGCCGACAAGGAGATCTCACCTCGTGCCGAACATGTGCACCGCAACAACGACGACGTGCCCGAAGGTCTGATCGCCGGTCTCGCCGAGATGGGCGTGTTCGGGCTCAGCGTACCCGCCCAGTACGGGGGCTACAGCGAGGGCGGCGACGGCGAGTACATCGCGATGGTGATCGCCACCGAGGAACTCAGTCGCGGCTCACTCGGAATCGGGGGGTCACTGATCACGCGGCCGGAGATCCTCACCCGAGCACTCGTCAAAGGTGGCACCGAGGCGCAGAAGCACTACTGGCTGCCCCGGTTGGCCTCCGCCGAGGTGATGGCGGCCGTCGCCGTCACGGAGCCCGACTTCGGCTCCGACGTGGCTGGCATCAAGGTCACCGCCACGCCCGCCAACGGAGCGGATGGTGCGGCCGGCTACGTGATCAACGGCGTCAAGACGTGGTGCACTTTCGGAGCACGAGCCGACGTGTTGATGCTGCTGGCCCGCACCGATCCCGACCGGAGCAAGACGCATCGCGGGCTCAGCCTGTTCATCGTGGCGAAGCCGCGCGGTGACGGTCACGGGTTCGAGTTCACCCAACCGCCGGTCGCCTCGGGCACGATCGGCAAGATGGAGGGTCGCCCCATCGACACCATCGGGTATCGAGGGATGCACAGCTACGAGATCGCTCTCGACAACTGGTGGGTGCCGGCAGAGAACCTGATCGGCGAGGAGGCCGGCCTCGGCAAGGGGTTCTACTACCAGATGGAAGGCTTCGAGAACGGAAGGCTGCAGACCGCGGCCCGCGCGATCGGCGTGATGCAGGCGGCGTACGAAGCCGCGTCGGAGTACGCCCGCAACCGCACCGTGTTCGGCGCGGCGATCGCCGACTACGAACTGACCCAGGTCAAACTCGGTCGCATGGCCGTGCTGATCCAGGCGGCGCGCCAGTTCAGCTATCACGTTGCGACCCTTATGGCCAAAGGTCAGGGCTCGATCGAGGCCAGCATGGTCAAGGCATACGTGTGCAAGGCGGCCGAGTGGGTCACCCGCGAAGCAATGCAGATCCACGGCGGCTACGGGTACGCCGAGGAGTACCCGGTGAGTCGTTTGTTCCTCGACGCCCGCGTGTTGAGCATCTTCGAGGGCGCCGACGAGACGCTCTGCCTGAAGGTGATCGCGCGTAGATTGTGCGAGTCTTGACAGAACTGGCCCCCCTGGTCCTCATACCGTCGTAGACTGTCGAGCAATGACGCTCGACCTCAGGGACGGTTCGGCGGGGCTCAGAAGCCTGCGCGGAGCAGTGGGTGCAACGATCGTCTTCACCGCGCTCACACTCATCGGTCTCGGCGTCGGTTGGGCATGGTTGTTCCAGCGAACTTCGCAGAGCTCGGCCGTCGAGGATGCTGGTCGGTACGGGGCACTCAGTGGACGCGCTGCGCTGGCTCCGTTCATCACCGACGATCTCCTCACCGGCAGCCCCGAGGCCATCAAGCAGGTCGGCATCGCCGGCAAGGCACTGATCCGCGAGGGGGGTGCCACACACGTCAAGGTCTGGTCCGTCGCCGGGAAGGTCCTGTGGGCGGACGAGGCCCAATTGATCGGACAGACGTTCGCGTTCGAGGAGGACGAGAAACAACTGCTCGACGGCGAAGGCGTTCTGGCCAATCTCAGCAAGCTCAACAAGGACGAGAACAAGTTCGAGATCGCCGCCGGCGAGACCAGCCTGCTGCAGGTGTACTTCGGCTGGAAGACCGCCACGGGTACCCCGTTGGTCGTGGAGACCTACTACCCCTCCAAGCTGGTCGACGACCGCGCTACCTCCCAACGTCGTAGTTTCCTGCCATTGCTGCTCGTGGGCCTCGGTCTCCTGACGATTGCCCAGATTCCCCTTGCCCGAGCGTTGGTGCATCGATTGAGGAAGTTGCAGGCAGAGCGGGAGAACCTCCTCGAACGGGTCATCAGCTCCAGCGACATCGAGCGGAGACGAATCGCCGCCGAGGTGCACGACGGCGCCGTGCAAGAGCTGATCGGCATCACGTTCAGCCTGTCGGCAGCCGCGGATGAATCCGCCGCACCGATGAACGAGCGACTCGGCGGGTTGGCCGTGGCCACACGGCACACCGTGCGCAGCCTGCGCTCCTTGCTGAACAGCATCTACCCCGTCGAAGTACCCGAAGAAGGTTGGGCGGCGGGCCTCGATCCGATCATCAGCGCATTGCGTCAGCGCGGCGTGGGCGTGAAGGTCGAGGTGCCCGAAGTGCGGCTGTCGCCTGCCAACGAGTTGCTGTTGTTGCGGGTGGGGCGAGAAGCGCTTCGCAACGTCGATGCCCACGCTCGGGCATCGAACGTCGACATCATGATGACCAAAAGTGGCAATGCAGTGAAGTTGCTGATCACCGACAACGGGGTTGGCTTCGACAAAGAGATGGCAGAGACGCAACGGCAGGTGGGCCACCTCGGCCTTCAACTCTTGCGCGATCTTGCCGAAGACATGGGTGCGGTGCTCGTTGTCGACTCCGCGCCCGGGTCAGGCACTACCGTGCAACTGAAGTTGGAGGAGAATCGATGATTCGCATCGTGTTGGCTGACGACCATTCATTGGTCCGTACCGGCTTGTCGCAATTGCTCGACGCGCAAGCCGACATCGAGGTGGTCGGGTTGGCCTCGGATGGGCGCGAGGCGCTGCAACTCGCACGCGGGTTGACGCCTGACGTCGTGTTGATGGATCTGCAGATGCCGATCGTCGACGGCATCACCGCGATCGGCATCCTCGCGGCCAGCAACCCCGAGATCGCCGTGATCGCGCTCACCACGTTCCAGGAGCCCCAACAGGTCACGGCCGCGCTCGCGGCCGGGGCACGTGGCTACCTCGTGAAAGACGTCGAACCCGAGGTGTTGGTCGCCGGGATCCGCGCCGCGGTCAACGGCGGCGCCCCACTCAGCCCGTCAGTGGCTGCGCAATTGATCCGCAACGCCTCGTCGCAACCGAACTCGGGCGCATCGTTGACCCAACGCGAGCGGCAGATCCTGCGCCTGATCGTCGGAGGGCAGAGCAACAAGCAGATCGGCCGAGAACTGGGCATCAGCGAGAAGACCGTGAAGTCACACTGCGGCCGCCTGTTCCAGCGCATCAATGTCTCCGATCGCACCCAGGCCGCCGTATGGGCAACCAAGCACCTACCCCCCGAAGACGACTGATCGGCGCGCGGCCGAACCGGGTGTCGCGCCGATTGTGAACTGGCGCCCCGATCCGGGGCCGGAAGCCGGCAATCGCTAGATCCACCACAGCGTCACATCGAGTGCGGAAGTGAAGCGGTCTGACATCGAATGAACGAAGCACCTGCCGCGTGCGGCGGGCAGGCGGCAGGTGGTTTCGTTCCCGTCGTCCTCAGCCGCAGGCTGCCCCGTCGAGCAGACGAATGGGGGCGCTGACCGTGCAGCTCGGCGTGGGGAGCACCCTGATGACGCCCCACATGCCGCCCTCGGTGAAGGGCCGGCGATTGTCGCCGTAGAAGAAGTCACCGGTCTGTGACCCTCGCCCACCGGCACCGCCGATGATGTGCACGTCGATGCCCTGGTACGGCGCGAGGCCCTGCGTGGCGACTTCCTGCGAGCCCGGCATGTACGGGTCGCGCAGCCAGCTGAGCCCTCCCGCACGGAACACGTGCGGCTGCTCGGAGCCAGGAGTCGACAGCACGTGGATCCGCATCGGGTCACCGACGTAGGCCTGCAGCAACGGTGTCGCCACCGTCCCACTGAAGTCGTCGGTGCGCCGACCGGCGTTCTTGTAGTTGACCAAGGTCAGGCCGTCGACCTTCAGCGGATAGGGCATGAAGTCGGATCCGATCTGCGGGTCGGTGTCCTGAAGGAACAACGTGTCGTCGCGGTAGCCGGGCTGGCCCGGCACATGGGTGTCGACGATGGCACCAGTCATCGTTCTCGCACCGGAGGTGGGGTTGGTGTACCACGCGTCCTTCTCGTGGACCACGAACGCCCCATACAGACCGATCCTGCCGGTGGCGTCGCCACCGAAGTCACTGAACTGAGCACCTTCGATCGAAACACTCTCGGCGTAGAACTTGTACTTCTGCTGCTTGCCCGGCAACACCGTCTGCTCCGGGTCGAAGCCGACGTTGACGCCCGACGAACCGCCGGCTTTGCTGAGCTCGCCAACGCTGAGGCTGGCTCGATCAACGGCTCGTTGGTTGGTGAAGTTGACGGTCAGGCAGTCGCCGACGTTGATGTGCACCACCAACGGTTCGGTGACTCCCTTGGCCTTTGCGGTGGCTGCGTTCGACGTCAGCACGTAGGCAGCGGTGATCGAGCCGGTCACGCTGGTGCTGGTGCCGCCGCTGCCCGCAGTGCCCTGCACGCTGTTCGGCACGTCGACCGCGCTGACCGCGATTGCCTTGTTGACCGAGCCTGCCGGGCACGGATTGCCCGGATCCGTCGTCGCCGGCGGTCGGGCGCCGGTGACTGTTGGTTGCACCCACGTCCCTGCCGGCTTGTTGTACGTCGGCAAGGCCTGCAATCCGGGCGAACCCTTCGGCAGCACTCGCATGATGCCCCACGCACCTTGACGGAAGCGACGGGCGATCCCGTTGTGATACAGGTAGTCGCCGGGCTGCTTGTTCACGCCCCCGGCGCCGCCGTCGAGGATCAATGTGTAGCGCTCTGAGACACCGCTGTGGATCGTGTCGGTGACCCGGCTGTACATCGTGCCGGTGGCCGCGTCGCGCGACCGCTTCTCCACGTAGAAGTTGTGACCGTCGACGCGGAAGCTGTCGATGGTCGGCCCGACGTGGATCGCCCTGATCACCACGGGATCACCGGGGTAGGCCCGCAACAGCGGTGTTCCCGGGTCGCCCCACTTGTACGAGCTGAACCGCAACGAGGGATCGGTGCCACGATCACTCCACGGCGCGGCGTGGAGGTTGATGGTCGAGTCGGTCACCGGGTTGTCGTCGAGCGTCCAGATCACCATCTCACGGAAGCTGCCCTCGACGAGACCGGGAGCCAGAGGATGCGACATCCCGTCGAGCTCGGGATGCGAGCGGATGTCGACGACGGTGCCCGACGCCACCTCAGCGCCCGTCGTCGGATCGTGGTAGGTCGAGTTCCGCGGTTCGACGACCAGCATGCCGACGCCACCATGGCCCCAGCCGTGGATACCGTCGACGTGGTCGTGCCAGAAGATGTTGTCGAGCAACACATCCGCGTACCAGCGGTAGCGGATCCACTCGATGCCGGCTCCCTCACCGGCTGCGTGGGCGTTGGCCAACGGGCGGTCGAGCACGATCGTCTTGGTTGCGGCATTGATCGACACGATCGATGCCATCTCGATGCTCTCGGTTCCGAGACCGACACCGAAGGCCACGCCGGGTCGATACTTCGCGTCGATGCGCCCGACGGTGACACTGGTTGCGCCGGCGGTGGCCGGGGCCGTCAGCGTGGTGTCTTCGATCGTGTACGGCCTGATCGAGTGCTCGTAACTGTAGCCGACAGATGTGCCATCCGAGCCGGTCGGATCGAACTGCACGTGGTGGATGTGCATCTCGACCTTGGCGAAGCCACCGAACACGTCCTTGTCGTTCTCCTCGGAGGTCAGCGTGACTGCACCGCAGTCGCCGACGTTCATGCGTATGGCCAGTGGCTCTTTCCTGAGCAGGCCACTGAGCAACGCTGCCTTGTTCTGCGCCAGGGTGAACAGCATGCCCTGTTGGTCACTCTTGCGTGCAGTCACGTCGACGGTGGTGCCGACGGCGACCACGTTGAAGGTCTTCACGGGCGCGTCGGCCGGACACAAGCCGTCAGGGCGCGCCAGCCACGGATTGGCGGACGACGGGTCGGCAGGTCGGTCAGCCGTCTCGCCGAGTGCTGGTGCACCGGAGTGCAAGTTCGAGGCGAACGGTGGTCGCCGTTCGAGATGAGGTCTCAGTAACGGGAAGGCCGGTCTGCCGGTATCGGGGTTGAACAGGATCACCGGTCTGGTCCCCATGAAGAAATCGCCGGGTCTGGAGCCGAAGTGACCGGACACGCCCTGGGTGAAGTTGGGCGTCTCTGCGGTCGCCGGCTCCGGCTCGCCGAGGTAGAGCGGGTGCGCCGGGTCGCTGTTGTCAACGGCCCAATCCCACACCGAAGCGTCCTGGTCGCCGATGCCGACGCCCTGCGGCGGGATCTGCGGGGTGATCCAGGCAGCCAGGTTGTCCTTGGTGATCACGGTGCCATTGGGCATCGTCTTACCGATCAGCTCCGCCGAAGTGACCGCAACCTTCTTCGGCGCCCGGTCGGGCAACGGTGCAAGGCCTGGCTGCAAGGTGTCGAACACTCGCCAGATGCCCCACATGCCCGACGGGTAGTGCTCGGCGATGTGGCAGTGGAACAAGAAGTCGCCGGCAGCCTGTTGCACGCCACCTGCGCCGCCTTCGATTTCGGCGTTGAAGCTCTCCCCCGGGCCGGTGTTGACGGCATCGACGCGGTCGGATTGGGAGGTCTCGATCGGGGTCTTCTTCAGGCCGGTGTCGCCATAGCTGTTGGTCGGGTCAGCTTCGGGGTTCGTGCGCCAGCGGTCGCCACCACCATGCAGGTGGTAGATGTGGAAGACCTCGGCGCCGCCGTGCACGATGCGGAACTTGGTCGGGTCGCCGACATAGCCCTGCGGGATGATCGTCGCCGGGTCACCGAACACCGACGACGAGTACGAGTGGGCCTTCTCGTGGGGCTTGAGGGTCAGGCGGTCCATGAACGGCTCCGCCCGATAGTTGATCCCTCGGCTGCCGGGGCGGTACGCCTCGGTGATCGGGTCAACGGTCGGCAACGGCAGGTTGTTCTTGTCGAAGACCTGCTCCTTCTCGTTGCCGATCTCGTGAAGGATCTGCACGTCCTCGCGGAACGACGGTGCGTCGGAGGGCCAGATCACGGCCTCCCAGCCGGACTCGATCGGCGTCGCCGCATCCGTGGGCGACAGCCAGACGGAGTTCGCCGGCTCGACCGACAACACGCCGAACAGACCATGGTCGATGCCGGCCCGATGACCGGCCCCGGGGCTCAAGTAGTGAGCGCCCTCGAGTGCCTTGTCGTTGGGAACGAAATAGCGATACACCGAGGTCTGACCAGCAGGTACCTCACCGCTGAAGTTCTTGCCGACCTTGTCGCCTGCGCGATCGAACGGCAGGCCGTCGATGTGCAACCCGTAGCTTCCGCCCGAGGCGCTGTTGGTCACGTTGATCTCGACACAATCGCCTTCGTTGGCACGGATCACCAGTGGCTGGATCGGGTCGCCACGTAGACCCAACGACACCTCACGACTCAGCTCCTGGGCGCGGATCGCCGGGATCTGACTCGTCAGTGCGTACATCTTGCCCGCCGGGTCGTGATCGCCCCATCGGTTCAACGGGATGTCGACATCGATCATCGTCACGTTGTACGAGCGGGTGAAGCTACCCGCCGGGCAGACACTCGTGGGAGGGGTGGCGTTGGCCTGCGAGCTGGGCACCGTCACGATCCCGACGGCGAACAGACCAGCCAGTACCACGGCACCGCGCTCTCGAGGCGACAGCGCCCGACGCGCCGGCCATGCGATCGAGCCCAAGCCGATCACGGCCGCGCTGATCAACAACGCAGCGGGGAGATCGATCAGGAACTCCGCCAACATCGACACCGGCAGGGCGGGCACTGCACCTTGGTGCGCCGCATGCCCGAAGATCCCGGCGTGAACGGGCACACCCAACGCCAACGCCGTCGCCACCGCAGCAGCAGCCGCACTCGCCAGCCGCAACGCCTTGGCGTGCCGGCCAACCACCATCGTTGCCGCCAGCACTGCCAGCATCACCAACGGCACCGACAACGTCGAGTCGCGCAACCAGTGAGCCCAGAACGCGACATCCCCCGCCTCTCGCGCACCGCTGCGCCAGTGCACGGCGTGCGTCCACAGTCCCACGGCATACGCGGCAGCGACCGCTATCGCACAGGTACGCCGATCTAGTCGCGCATACCTCGAGTCGCCCGTCCAGCGATTCATTTTTCGTCCCTCTCGTCGTGTCGTCGAACCGGCTCCGCCTGAGGTTGTCGCCCCCACTGGTGCCGGCATTGCATTGCGCGCGGTCGTCAGCCGTGCGTGTGATCTTCCTTGGGTGTGTCGCTGCATCCGCCGGTCACGGGCAACGCCCGACCAGTGCCGCCCTGCACCGTGCAACCGACGTCACCGAGACTGATCAAGACCTTCTCATTGGTCGCCGGGTCCACAAACCGAACCGTGAACGGGCGGGCGTCTGCCGTGGTGACGAAGTCGACCAAAACGTCGATTGCCGCCGACGGCTGTAGTTCGCCGGGGAGCTTCGCAGCCCTCGAAATCGGCACGACGGCGCCGGAGTTGTCGATCAACTCGAATTGCGTCGGCTCGTATTGCAGCACGTTGTCGGACAGGTTGGTGATGACCGCCGCCACCTGCACATCAATCGAGCCCGCCGAGACCAATCCGGGAACGTTGTGAGCACCGGTGATCTGTGCGTCGTTGAGACCGCTGATCGCTGTCGCGTGCTCGACCGCCACCACACCAAAGCTTGTTGCCACGTCCTCGCCGATCACGTGGGCCGACGGGCCGGTGGAACTCGCTGGGGCGGTGACCAGTGGATTGCCGCCACGAAGCATGTCGACGGCGAGCACCGAGCCCGCCGCGCAGCCGATGAACAACGCAGACGCGGTAGCGACGCGCACCCACCGCCGGCCCAACTGCGCCGGACGAACGATGACCGCAGTCATCGAAACGCCGTCCCGTTGGTCGTCCGACGCGAAGTTGCGCCGGCGGTGGAGTGGCTAGCCGGATCCTCGACGTACGCGTCGACCGCTACCTGTACCCGTCCGTTCATTGAGTTTCCGTCCCTTGTCTCACCTGCCCCGTCCAAGACAAGTGTTGACACGCAGCGTGACAGCGCGGCAGCCAGAAGGCAATGATCCAATGGGGGTACTGCCAAGGTCGTAATCGACCCGGGCGATGCCCACCTGAAGACGTAAGCCTTTCGACCTTTCTTCGCAGATGGTGGTCGCGCGGTAGCTTCAGAGTCACAAGCTGTGATCGAAATCACCGGTTTCCGACAACCGTCAGTCGAGATGCCCGGCGTTGTCGACCGGCTGGCGAAGCCCCTCTCGGCTCCTACTGTCACCGTTTGACCACTCAGCGTGCTATCGCGGCGAGGAGTCTTGAAGATCACGACCTCGACGGTGGAGCGACACCACGTAGTCGCCGCCCTCGTACGGATCGCCGTGCCAGGTGGCCCACCGGCCGGCGGGTTCCAATCGACACCCAGCACACAGTTCGTCGTACTCAGCCAACGTCAATGCATCGCTGTCGGCCTGCAGTGTGAAGCCGGCCACCAGCCAACCCGCATCCGCGACGTGGGCCACAGAGTTGGCGATGATCGCCGGAAGATCGGCGCGACGACAGAAGATCATCACGTTCCCGGGCATGGCGACCACGTCGAACCGCCGACCGAGAGACATGCGTGCCAGATCTGCGTGTATCCATCTCAGAGACGGCTCCGTTCGACGGGCGAACTGGAGCAGATCGTCATCGAGGTCGACCCCGACCACGTCAATGCCCCGCCGAGCCAGTTCGATCGCCACCCGGCCCATCCCACACCCGGCGTCGAGCACCGAGGTGGGGTTCAGCGAGTCGATGAAGTCGGTCTCGCCGTGTGGCGAGCGACCAGTGTCGGCGAGGCGACGCCATCGCGTGTAGTACTCCTCGAGGTCGGTCTCGGCTCGCCACCGCGACCAGCGCTCGCTCACGTCGTGCACATCATCGAGGCCCATCGTCATAGTTTGTCGTGCGCCGCCGAGAATGGCATCCCTATCCCAAGAGTGAGGTTCGGCGGTAACGGATCGATCAGCCCAACGGCCACAACGTCGCCATCAGTCGCCCGTCGATGGCATCGACATCGACCGGACCGAACGCCCGCGAATCTTCCGACGTGGCCCGGTGATCGCCGAGCAGGAACACATGACCGGGCGGCACGACATCGGGCCCGAAGTAGAAGCCGTCCATGCCGTCGTTGTCGATGTAGTGCTCGACGATCTTGACGCCATTCACCACCAGTTGACCGTTGTCGATCCCGACCGAATCGCCGCCGATCGCGACAACACGCTTGACGATCGACGCTCCGGTGCGGGGGTCGGACGCCACCACGATCTCACCGCGACGAGGATCGCGAGCGCGCATCGTGATCTTGTCGACCAACAGCACCGCTCCGGAGGGCACGGTTGGCTCCATGCTGTCGGACCGGACCCGTACCGGCTCGACCACGAAGCTGTGCACGAGCAACATCGCCACCAGCGCCGCGGCGAACCACAGCACCCGTCGCGTGGTCCTGGCATCGTGCCCGGGTCGCTCGACCGTTTCGTCGTCCGAGGGTGAGTCGACCGTCGTGGTCACCACACGAAGCCGACGATGCCGGCGCCCCACAGCAGCACACCGATCCACAACAGGCGGTTGACCGCACGATCCTTCAACGCCTTGGGCAACATGGTGAGCAATGTGATGACCACCAGGATCTCGGCTGCGAGGGTGACGATGTCGAGCGGACCGACGTACTTGGCGCCGTCGGGTACGACCGACCGACCGGGCACCCACCGACCACCGTGGAACGGAACCGGGGGCTCCATCGGCAGACCGACCGTGCGGCTGGCGACGTAGACCAGGATCACACCGACGGTTCCCCAGATCCCTGCCAGGACGAACCACGGGGCCCGTGCGCCTCGCAACAACGCCACCGCGCATGCCGACTGGGCAACACCGAGCACGACGAAGAACGCCCCAGCGGCCGGCCACCACGTGTAGTGGCTCGGCGTTGCGACGAAATGGGCGAGCGCGCCGAACGCTGAACACACGATCGCCACGTCGACGGTGAGGCTGCGGCGCCGAGCGGTTCGCTCGGCACGACCGGCGTGACGCGAGGCAACAGCCATGTTCACAACGGGTAGTTCCATTCGTCGGCAACGTCGATCGGCAAGGCGCCGAGAGGGTCGTCGCCAGGTGTCGTCGGATCGACAACCTCGAACTGGGCCATCATGTCGTGGTCCTCGTGGATCAGGTTGTGGCAGTGCATCATGTACCGACCGATGCCCTCCCATTTCACGATCACGCGGACCTTCTCGCCCTCGCCGACATAGACCACGTCCTTGGGCCCGCGCTCGTGAGGGAGCGGCGGCTTGCCGTTGCGGTCGAGCACCTTGAAGTCGGTGAGATGCATGTGGATGGGGTGGAACCACCCACCCGAGTTGTTCTGCAGCTCCCAGATCTCGGTGTCGCCACGGTTCGGCTTGGCCAACGAGAACTGATAGTCGCTGTCGACGACGTCTTTCCATGTCGTGCCGTTGATCGTCCATTGGCCGCCATCGCGGCCGAACTTGAACTTGCGGGTACGAACCGCATCACTCGCGTTCAACGCCATGACTTCGTTGTCAGGGTTCAAGACGTCGGGTATGGAGTTGTTCGACAGATCGGTCGCATCGCTGACGACATCGAACGCCATGATCTTGTTGGTGTTGGTGAAGTTGCGGTTGTTCTTCGGGCTCGAGTTCTGCAGGATCACCCGCCGCCCGATCGGATACTTGGCGAAGTCGATGATCACCTCGTACCGCTCCGCCGATGCGGCACGGAAGCTGGTGACGTATTGAGGGCTCACCATCAAACCGCCGTCGGTTGCGATCACGGCCATCGGCTCGCCCGAGTCGAGGGAGAAGTTCCACGACCGGGAGACCGTGGTGCTGCAGATGCGGAACCGGTACTTGCGGCGCTCGACCTGCATCACCGGCCACGGGCGGCCGTTGACCAAGATCACATCGCCCCACAGCCCCGACTCGTCGTCGAGGGAGAACAGCAGGGACCCATCGTTGTTGAACAGCGCGTCGCTGATCAACAACGGGATGTCGTACGGCCCGTGCGGAATCGGTAGTGACTGCTCGAGCGCGTCGGAAATGTGGTACTCCGCGGCGAGACCGTGATACGCGTTCTCGGCGGTGTGGAACACGCCATGGTCGTGGTACCACAGCGTTCGTGCCGGCTGGGCGTTCGGGAAGTAGTAGTCCTTGAACTGGCCCGGGTGAGTGATGTCGCTGGCGTACCCGTCGAACTGCGGCAACGACGCCGAGCCGTGCAGGTGCACCGATGTCCACGGCTCGTAGCCCAACGTCGGGTGCACCTTGGGCAGGAGGTTGCGCTGGCGCATCACGATCTTGCGGCCGCGCTGCACCTTGACCGTCGGACCCGGGGCGACACCTTCGTACGTGAAGAACATCGTCTTGAAGCCGGGGATGACCTCGTGCAGCGTCGCCGCCATGGTCATGTCGTAGTAGTCGGTCGTGTCGTCGGTTCGGAAGGGCACGGCAACGGGTGGAATCGCAAACGGTGTCGTGAACGGCTTCGGGAGCTTGCTCGACGGCATGCGGTTCGACAGCGTCGACTGACCCGACACTACGCGAGACAGCGGCAACGACAAGGTGGCACCGGCGAAGACGCCGGCCTTGATCAGATCTCTGCGGGTCAGCGCCATGGTCTGCCTCCGCGCATCCGGCCGTGCCGGCCCGTCACCGCTGGCGCGCCCGCGCCCCACTCTGCTCGTCCCCGTACGCCCACAACAGGCCTCCCGTGCTCACATCTCCAGCCCGTCCGATCCGGTGCTGCACGACTCAGCCTGGTACTAGGTCACGCGGCCGTCAATCGACCTTTCGCGGTAAGGCGAAGGACCGAGATCCGACGGCAAGTTCTTGCTGCGAACGGCGTAGGCCTGACCTCGATCCAGCACTATTCGTCGCCCGTCGACCCCACCGGGTGACAGGTCATCCGACGAACTGCTGGGTCAACTCCCCGAGATCACGGATGCGTTGGAAGTCGGCTCCCGAATGATCATCGTGCGGGTCGAGCAGAATCGGGTGCAGCCCGGCCGATCGGGCAGCACCGATGTCCATCGTCACCGAGTCACCGATGTAGGCGATCTCGTGCCGATCGATGCCGTCGAAGTACGGCAGTGCGTGTTCGAAGATCCCTGGGTCGGGCTTGGCCACACCGACGATGTGGCTGTCGACGACCACACGCACCGCGACGTTGGGGCCGGCACCCGCCTGACACACACCGCTGCGCGACAGCACCTCGGCGATCTGGCCGCTTGCGTTCGACACGACACCCAGCGGCACACCGGTCGCGGTCAACATCGCCAGCGCCGCCTGACTCTCGGGTATCGGCCACCGCCACAGGTACGCATTGCGCGTGTGATGCAGCGCCGTCGCCGCGGCGTCGAGGTCATCGTCGGCCACACCGACGCTGCGGACGTACGAATGGTTGTACTCGTCCCAGAACGCCTCACCGCTGCCCGCCGCCGACTTCGCCGCCATCCCGGCGTAGTGGGCGCGACGATGCGTTGCCACGGACGGATCGCCGCCGTAGTACGACAAGAGCGGACCGAGCACGGTGGGGTCGGGCAGCACCAGCACCCCACCCGCGTCGAACAGAAGTGCCTTGAAGCGCAGAGTCACCGATCCATCATGCCCGTTTCGCCGTCACCCACGCCGACACATACCCTTGCGTGCGTGCGTAGCGCCAGAGACTTCTTCAGCCCGCTCGCGGTCGGCGCACCCGCGCCGCTACGCGAGATCCCATTCCCGCCGAGCCGCGTCATCCACTTCTTCCCGCCGCAGATCGGCAAGGTCGTCGCCAAGTTGCCCGAGGTGGTGCCGACGGTCGACATCCTGCTCGGCAACCTCGAAGATGCCATTCCCATGGCCGACAAGCAGGCAGCGCGGTCCGGTCTCGTCGAGGTCGCCCGCACGATCGACATGGGTGAGACGCAGCTGTGGGCCAGGGTCAACAGCCTCGACTCACCATGGGGCCTCGACGACATCACCACGCTGGTGACCGAGGTGGGTGACCGATTCGACGTGCTGATGATCCCGAAGGTCGAAGGCCCCGAAGACATCCACTACGTCGATCGGCTGCTGGCCCAACTCGAGGCCAAGGCCGGGTTGCAGCGACCGATCCTGGTGCACGCCATTCTCGAGACGGCACGAGGCGTCGCCAATGTCGAGGAGATCTGCGGGGCGTCGCCACGCATGCAAGGCCTGTCGCTCGGGCCGGCCGACCTCGCCGCGAATCGCCGCATGAAGACCACACGGGTCGGCGGCGGACATCCCGACTACCTCGTGCGCAGCGACCCGGATCCGGCGCGGCCCGACGCGCCACGGCCCAGCTTTCAGCAAGACCTCTGGCACTACACGCTGGCTCGAATGGTCGACGCCTGCGCGATGTTCGGGCTGCTGCCGTTCTACGGACCGTTCGGCGATATCGCCGACACGATGGCCTGCGAGGACCAGTTCCGCAACGCCTACCTGCTCGGCTGCGTCGGCGCCTGGAGCCTGCACCCTGTGCAGATCGAGATCGCCAAACGCGTGTTCAGCCCGCGACCGGCCGACGTGGCGCGTGCCCAGCGAGTGATCGACGCGATGGGCGACGGAACCGGGGCGATCATGCTCGACGGCAAGATGGAAGACGACGCCTCGGTGAAGCAGTGCAGGGTCGTGGTGGAGCTCGCCCGACGCCTGGCGCTGCGCGACCCGGACCTCGCGGCGGCCTACGGGTTCGCCTCGTGAGCACCGAACCGGCCCACGAGGGCAGCTGGCGCCCGCGGCGCTCGGCGCTGTACATGCCCGCCGCCAACGAACGTGCTCTGGAGAAGGCCAAGTCGCTGGCCGCCGATTGCATCATCTTCGACCTCGAGGATGCCGTGGCACCCGACGCCAAAGACTCGGCGCGGGCGGCGGCGTGCGCGGCGACAGCTTCTGGTCAATATGGGCGCCGCGAGTTGACCATCCGATGCAACGGCCTCGACACCGCGTGGGGTCGGGCCGATCTGCGGGCGATCGCCGCCTCGACGGCCGCGGCGGTCGTGGTGCCGAAGGTCAGCTCCGTCGCGTACCTCGACGACGTGTCGTCGCAACTCGACACTGCGGGTGCGCCGAGTGACATGGCGGTCTGGGCGATGATCGAGACACCAACCGCGATCCTCGATGTGCGGGCGATCGCCGCTCACCCCCGGGTCTCGGTGCTGGTGATGGGCACCAACGACCTGGCGCGGGAGCTGCGCATCCCCTTGGTCACCGGTCGCCGGGCGCTGCTTGCCCACCTGGCCACCGCGCTCCTGGCGGCCCGCGAGGCGGGCAAGTCGATCCTCGACGGCGTGTACAACGACGTGAAGGATCTCGATGGGTTCGGCGGCGAATGTGCCCAAGGCGTCGAGTTCGGCTTCGACGGCAAGACCTTGATCCACCCCGGGCAGATCGACATCGCCAACCAGGCCTGGGCGCCATCGGCCGCCGACGTCGAGCAGGCCAGCCGCATCATCGCCGCATTCGAAGCAGCAGTCGCCGATGGTCGAGGGGTGGTCACCGTCGATGGTCGGATGATCGAGAACCTGCACGTCGCCAACGCCCAGCGCACGCTGGCCATCGACCGAGCAATCGCCGCCCTCGACTGACATTGTTCGGGCACAAAGTGCTGTCTGTACGCCATCGAGAGCATCGAATACCATTGGTCCATGACCGTGCTCGACACCAACCCAGAGAATGCGTTCGCCAATGATCGCTCCCATGTCTTCCACTCCTGGAGCGCGCAGGGCGCACTGAATCCACTGGTGGTCGAAGGCGGGCAAGGCAGCTACTTCTGGACGCAGGACGGCACGCGCTACCTCGACTTCTCCAGCCAGCTCGTCAATGTCAACATCGGTCATCAGCACCCGAAGTTGGTGGCGGCGATCAAGGAGCAGGCCGACCGCTTGTGCACCATCGCGCCGTTCCATGCCAACGACGCGCGCAGCGAGGCCGCCCGGCTGATCTGCGAGGCGGCCGCTACCAAGATCGACAACAGCAACCTCGACATGGTGTTCTTCACCAACGGTGGCGCCGAGGCGACCGAGAACGCAGTGCGCATGGCCCGGTTGCACACGAATCGCAACAAGGTGTTGACCCACTACCGCAGCTACCACGGCGGAACCAATGGTGCCATCACGCTGACCGGCGACCCGCGACGCTGGCCGAGCGAGCCCGGCATGCCCGGCGTCGTCAAGTTCTGGGGACCGTACGCCTATCGCAGCGCCTTCCACTCCGCCAACGAGGCCGAGGAGTGCGAGCGAGCACTTGCCCATCTCGATGACGTGTTGATGGTCGAGGGCAGCCACACCGTCGCCGCCATTCTCCTCGAGACCGTCGTCGGCACCAACGGGATCCTGGTGCCACCCGATGGGTACCTGCAGGGCATCCGTGATCGCTGCGATCGGCACGGGATCGTGATGATCTGCGACGAGGTGATGGCCGGCTTCGGCCGCTGCGGAGAATGGTTCGCGTTCCAGAAGTGGGGCGTGCAGCCCGATCTGGTGTGCTTCGCCAAGGGTGTCAACTCCGGCTACCTCCCCCTCGGCGGCGTGGTGATCAGCCAAACGATTGCCCACACGTTCCGCGACCGGGCCTTTCCCGGAGGGCTGACCTACTCGGGACATCCCCTGGCATGCGCCTCGGCGGTGGCCAGCATCAACATCTTCAAAGAGGAAGGCATCGTCGATCACGCCCGCATGCTCGGCACCGACGTCATCGCCCCCGGCCTCGAGAAGCTGCAGGCCAACCACCCGAGCATCGGCGAAGTCCGCGGGCTCGGCGTGTTCTGGGCGCTCGATCTCGTCACCGACCGAGCCACCCGCCAGCCCATCGTGCCGTACAACGCGGCCGGTGCAGACGCCAAGCCGATGGGCGATCTCGCTGCGGCATGCAAGCAACGGGGTTTGTGGCCGTTCACCCACTTCAACCGACTGCACGTCGTCCCCCCGTGCACGGCCACGATCGACGAAGTGACCGAGGGCCTGGCCATCCTCGACGAGGCACTCACGGTCGCCGACTCGTTCTACACTGGCTGACTCGGCCACCGATGTGGCGCAAGCCGGGTCGCACCGGCGCAATCCTGTACGCGGTCCTCGCCACCGTGCTCGGTTCGGCTGCGGCGTTCTTCAGCCGACTCGAGATCGAACGTCAGCGGGGACGGCGCGAGGCCGCACGCACCTTGCCATCCGGACCGATCATCGTCATCTCCAACCACACCAGCTATGCCGACGGCGTGTTGCTGGCGTTGGCCTGCCGTCGAATGGGACGGTCACTGCGACTGCTGGCGACATCGGGGGTGTTCGGCGCGCCGCTGCTGGGCACCGTGGCCCGCAAGCTCGGCTTCATCAAGGTCAAGCGTGGCGCGGCCGATGCGTCGACCTCGCTCGATGAGGCCGCGCACGCCTTGGCCGAGGGCGAGGCGGTGGGGATCTTTCCCGAGGGCCGCCTGACCCGCGACCCGATGATGTGGCCCGAGCGCGCCAAGACCGGTTCGGTGCGGTTGGCGCTGCGCACAGGTGCACCGATCGTGCCGGTGGCAATGGTCGGCGGGCACCGCGTGATCAGTCGCCGGCGCCTGGTGCCGACGTTGCTGATGAACCTGGTCCGCCGTCCCAAGGTCGACACCCGCATCGGTGCCGCGATCGACGTTCGGGCCTTGATGAACATCGGCCCGACCACCGAGCCGACCAACGACGAAGTTCGCCTGGCCGCCGACTTGGTCATGGGTCGTCTGGTTGCCGTGGTCGCCGACGTGCGCGGCGAACGGGCACCCGACCCGCATGGTGTGCCCCGCGCCGCCGACTGACTCGCCGACCCGGTCGGGCGCGCTGTGAGTACCGGGAGTACCGGAATCGCGCCCGAGGACCGTTAGTGGGCGCGATGTGAGTAGCGGCAGTACCGGAGTCGCGCCCGACTGGGTGACGAAGGTCAGGCGACTTGCCAGGTGCCGTTGCTGCGCAGCAGGGCGCTGAGGTCGCCGGGGCCCTTCTTGGAGGACGTCTCGGCAAGTTGGCGACCAACGGCCATCCCGTAATCGGGCCGGTCGACCGAACGGAACACACCGAACGGAGTCGCCGAGTGGTCGTCGTGCGACAGCCGCGCCAGGGCGAAGGCGAGGCCCGGATCGTCGCGATACGCGTCGTGTACGAGGATCGCGTCCTCACCCACATCGGCGACCTCGACGATACGCAACAACCCGTCGGTCCCCATGACCACACCCTTGTGGCCATCGGCGCCGAAACGGATCGGCTGGCCGTGACGAAGGTCGATCATCATCTCCTCGCGCGCCTGGCGACTGGTGATGTCATCAAAGGCTCCGTCATTGAACACGTTGCAGTTCTGGAAGATCTCGACGAACGACGACCCCCGGTGGTCGTGGGCCCGGCGGAAGATGTCCATCATGTGCTTGCGGTCGAGGTCGTGGGTTCGGGCGACGAAGCTGGCCTCGGCACCGAGTGCGACCGAGAGCGGGTTGAACGGCGGATCGACCGAACCGAACGGAGTGCTCTTGGTGACCTTGCCGACCTCTGATGTCGGTGAGTACTGGCCCTTCGTCAGCCCGTAGATGCGATTGTTGAACAGCAGGATCGTCAGGTTGACGTTGCGTCGCAAGGCATGGATCAGGTGGTTGCCGCCGATGGAGAGACCATCACCGTCGCCGGTGATGACCCAGACATCGAGGTCGGGTCGAGCGACAGCGACACCCGTGGCGATGGCCGGTGCCCGACCGTGGATACCGTGCATGCCATAGGTGTTCATGTAGTACGGGAACCTGCTGCTGCAGCCGATTCCACTGATGAACACCGTGTTCTCCGGCGCGATGCCGAGGTCGGGCATGAGCTGCTGGACGGCCAGCAAGATGCCGTAGTCACCACAACCCGGGCACCAACGCACCTCCTGATCGCTGGTCCAGTCCTTCTTGGTCGTGACCGGCACGATGGTGTCGCTCATTGCAATGCTCCTTCGATGGCGTCTTCCAGTTCCCGGGAAGTGAACGGCAGGCCCTGCACCTTGGAGACCGATTTGGCGTCGATGAGGTAGTTGGCACGCACGATGCGACACATCTGGCCGAGGTTGAGCTCGGGCACCAGGACCCGTGGGTACCGCTTCAGCACGTCGCCCAGGTTCGGCGGCAGCGGGTTGACATGGGTGAGATGCACCCAGGCAACCTTGAGCCCACGGCGCCGCGTGCGTTGCACCGCTGCGTCGATCGCGGCCCAGGTGGAACCCCAACCGAGCACGCAGATGTCGGCGTCTTCGACATCACCGACGGCGACCGCCGGCGGGATGTCGTTGGCGATGCCGGCGATCTTGGCGGCGCGCAGGGTGACCATCCGCTGATGGTTCTCCGGCGTGTAGTTGATGTCACCGCGGCCGTCTTGCTTCTCCAGACCACCCACACGGTGCATGAGACTCGGAGTGCCGGGAATTGCCCACGGCCTGGCCAGCGTCTCCGGATCGCGCAGGTATGGCCAGAACTCGGTCGTGCCATCGTCGTTGGTGTGGTTCATCTCGGTGGCGAACGGTACGGAGATGTCGGGCAGCGAGGCCACGTCGGGCAGCCGCCACGGCTCGCTTCCGTTGGCGATGTACCCGTCGCTGAGCAAGATGACCGGCGTGCGGTACTTCAAGGCAATACGCGCCGCCTCGATCGCCGCCTCGAAGCAATGTGCCGGGCTGTAGGCAGCGATCACCGGGAGTGGGGCCTCGCCGTGGCGCCCATAGATCGCAATGTTGAGGTCGGCCGCCTCGGTCTTGGTCGGCAGCCCCGTCGACGGCCCACCGCGCTGCACGTCGATGATCAGCAGGGGCAGTTCCAACGAGACGGCCAGGCTGGTGGTCTCGCTCTTCAGCGCCACCCCCGGGCCGCTGGTGGTGGTGACACCGAGGTGGCCGGCGAAGGCCGCGCCCAACGCCATGCCGACCGCGGCGATCTCGTCTTCAGCCTGCACGGTGCGAACACCGAAGTGCTTGTGCTTGGAGAGTTCGTGGAGGATGTCGCTGGCCGGCGTGATCGGGTAGCTACCCAGGAAGACCGGCAGCTTGGCCAACTGCCCGGCAGCGACCAAGCCCCAGGCGAGCGCGACGTTGCCGCTGATGTTGGTGTACTCACCGGCCGGCATGCGGGCCGGCTTGACCACGAAGCGATGCTCGAACTGCTCGGTGGTCTCGCCGAAGTTGTACCCGGCGGTGAACGCGGTGGCGTTGCTGAGCCGGACGAGATCGTCCTTGAACCGCTCGGCGATCCACTGGACCGTCGGCTCCGTGGGACGTGAGTACAACCACGACACCAGGCCGAGGGCAAAGAAGTTCTTGGAACGCTCTGCGTCGCGGGGCTTCACGCCGAGCGGCTCGGTGGCCTTCTGCGTCAGCGACGTCATCGGCACCTCGACGACGCGGTAGCCGACCAGAGAATCGTCGGTCAGTGGGTTGGCGGCGTAGCCCGCCTTGGCCAGGTCGCGCTCGCCGAAGGCATCGCTGTTGACGATCAACAGGCCGTGTGATTCGAGCCTGCCGAGATCGGCCTTCAGGGCCGCCGGGTTCATGGCGATCAACACGCTGGGCTCGTCGCCCGGTGTGGTGATGTCGTGATCGCTGATCTGGACCTGGAAGCTCGACACGCCGTTGACCGTGCCCGCTGGGGCGCGGATCTCGGCCGGGTACTCGGGCAACGTCGACAGGTCGTTCCCGAAGGTCGCGCTGACCGATGTGAACCGATCTCCGGTCAGTTGCATGCCATCACCTGAATCGCCGGCGAACCTCACGACGACGCGCGTGATGCTTTCGGCTTCACGCCCAGCAGGGCGTTCTGCGGTGTCCGTCATGGCCACCTCCTCCCGCATGCGGGTGGCCTCGTTGCCAACCCGCTTGTAGAGACGTTATATCGCCTTGCGCGTGACAAAGGCGACACCGAGCAACGAAATCAGCAGCCCGACGAGTGCCAGGGCACCCAGTCGCTCGCCGAACAGCACGGCACCCTCGACTGTGCTCAGCGCCGGGGTGAGGAAGAACAGACTGGTGACCTGCGACGCCGCCCTGCGCTGCAAGAGCCACAGCATCAGCAGGACCGCGGCGATCGACAAGATCACGACCGCCCAGAGCAAGGCGAACAGCGACCGTCCGGTGACACGGAAATCGACGCGCTCCCACGCCACGGCCAGCACCGACAGCACCACGGCGGCGCTGGTATACTGCAGCACCGTGCCCCACAGCAGCGGCATCGTCGAGCACTTCTTGCGCTGCACCAGGGTGCCACCCGACATGCCCAGCACACTGACCGCTGACGCACCCATCGTCATCACGGTGACGCCGGTCGAGTGCGTCAGCAAGCGATCCATGACCACGGCGATCACCCCGGCGAAGCCGAGCCCGACGCCGACCCACTGCAAGCGCACCAGTCGTTCGCCGAGCACACGTCGCGAGGCCAACGCGGTCAGCACCGGGTGTAGTCCGGCGATCAACGCGCTGACACCCGATGGCAGGCCACGATCGATCGCCACGAAGACCCCACCGAGGTACAAGACGTGCATGCCGATCCCGGCGAGGACCACCCATGGGATCAAACGACGATCAACCCGAGGTGCTGCGCGGAGTGTCGCGAAGACGGCCAGGGCGGCAGCGGCTAGCACCATGCGCACGGCGAGGAACGTGAGCGGACCGGTGTCACTCGTCGCATAGCGCGCGGCAACGAAGCCCGTGCTCCACAGACCGACGAAGATCCACGGCGTCCACGGCACCACGCGAGAAGGGCGGGCCGCCGAGGCGGCCCGCCCTGCAACATTCGAAGCCGAAGCTCCGGTCAGATGCCACCCTCAGTCAGGGTGACCGTTGCCGGCGCGAAGCCTTTCCCGTTGATGTCGACGCCCATCTCGTTCAGCAACGCATGCGCCGCCGTGACGATGTCGTTGGTGTACGCGCCTGCGTCCGGCGCCTTCGTCAAGACTTGGCCACCTTCGGCGTTCTTCGTCTCCTGTGAGAGCTTGGCAGTGCGATCCCACGCCACTGGATCGATGAACCCCACGCCGCCGTCAGCGGGCCAAATGAGCTTGTTGACCTCGTTCATCTGCCACTTCTGGTGGGTGAGCGGAAGAATGGTGTTCTTGTCGGTGACCAGTTGGGCGCACGCATCCGCGTTGTCGCGGCAGTAGGCCCATCCCTGCAGGGAGGCCGCAACGAACCGGACCGCCATGTCCTTGTAAGCCGGATCCGAGAGCCGGGTGCCGTCGGCCCAGATCGAGTCTTGCAACATGCCGACGCCGACGTCTTCGTACGACACAACGTTGAAGTCGTCCGCCGTGTACAGCTTGCCAGTCGCCGGATTGATGGCCTCTTGGATCTGGGCGTACTCGTTGTAGGTCATCGCTTCTGCCGCGTCGATGTCGCCTTCGAGGAACGCAACCATGTCGAACTGTTGGGCGACGTTCTGGACCGAGCCCGGATCGATACCGGCCTTGGTCATCGCCGCAAAGACTTCCCATTCGTTGCCGAAGCCCCAGTTGCCGACCTTCTTGCCGGCAAAGTCGGACGGAGACGTGATGTTCTTGTCCTTGAAACTGACCTGCAGCGTTCCGGATCGCTGGTACACCTGAGCGATGTCGACGATATTGGCGCCGGCCTCGCGACTGGCGAGTGCCTTGGGCACCCAGGTGATCGCGAAGTCTGCATCGCCGTTGGCCAAGACCGTCTGCGGAACGATGTCGACAGCACCTTCGAGGATCGTCACGTCGAGGCATTGGGCATCGTAGAAGCCTTGATCGACGGCCGCGAAGTACCCGGCAAACTGGGCCTGCGTGACCCACTGCATCTGGAACTTCACCGGGGTGGGGGTCGTGCACTCCGGCGCGACACCTGCGACTGAGGTCGCAGCCGCAGCTTGGGTGCCGGCAGGTGCCTCCGTCGCAACAGGAGCCGTCGTGACCGCTGGCGCTGCAGTTCCCGCTGCAGGCGTGGTATCGGATGCGCTCTTGCTGTCGCTGCCACAGGCGACCGCGACGAACGACAGCGCTACTGCGGTAGCAATTGCACTCTGGATTCGTTGTTTCCTCATTGCTGTTCTCCTCCCCCTAGGGACTGATGTCCGATAGGTCTTTGTGTGCGGCAGGTGATGATCACGAGCCGTCTCGATTTCGTTGGGCCAGGCCGCCCGGTGTCACTGCAGCCTCAACGGAGACGGAAGCCACATAGAACGCGATCCCGAGAATGCACGCACCGAGTACATATGCCCAACCCACTGCGTTCTTCGAGTTGGCAATGTTACTGGTGATCCGGCTCCCGAGCCCATCTTGTGCTCCGCCGAAGTACTCGGATACGTAGGCGTAGATGACGGACAGCGGTGCGGCGATCTTCAGCGCAGTGAAGAGGTACGGCACTGCGTTGGGAACTCGCACCTTGCGGAGGATCTCCCAGTTGCTCGCCGCGAACGACCGCATCAGTTCGGCATGCGTCGCGTCGACCTGGCGCAGCCCCTTCGAGACGTTCACCAGCACGACGAAGAACACGACGAGCGTGACCATCAGACGGCGAGGAACGTCGCTGGTGGTCGAGAACATGTTGTTGAACACCGACACCAGTACGAACGCCGGGATCGCATTGACCGCAATGGACATCGGGGTGACCAGTTCATCGAGCACCTTGAAGCGACTCAGCAAGAAGGCCATCAGCACTCCGACGATCGAGCCGATGACGAGCCCGATCGCAGCGTTGGTGCCCGAGACGCGCATCGCCTCCCAGATGTTGCCCCAGTTGTCGACGAATCGCGAGCCGATGTCGCTGGGCGGAACGAGGAAGTAGGGCTTCAGATCGAAGCCGCGCACGATCGCTTCCCACACGCCAAGTAGCAAGATGCCGAACAGCAGCGGTGGAAGCAGCCCGGATGCGACGGTCGCGAGACGGCGGTTCATCGGTCCTCGATCCCGCGTGCGGTGGGCTCGAACTCCGCGCCGCGCAACGCCTCGCGGACTTCGGTGATCTTGGCGAAGAACGACGAATTCTCTCGGGTGCCTTCTGTGCGATTCTCGCCGAGCGGCACATCGACGAACTTGGTGATCCGACCCGGACGCGGCGACATCACGACCACTTGACTGCTGAGGTAGACCGCCTCGGGAATCGAATGGGTCACGAAGATCACGGTGGTGCCCGTGCTGGCGCAGATGCGCAATAGCTCGGCCTGCATGTGCTCGCGGGTCATCTCATCGAGCGCCCCGAACGGCTCGTCCATCAGCAGCAGCGGAGGATGCGCCGCAAGTGCGCGGGCGATAGCGATCCGCTGCTGCATGCCGCCCGAGAGCTGCCACGGCATGTGCCCGCCGAATTCGGGCAGCTTGACGAGTTCGAGCATCTCCTCGGCGCGGGCCCGGCGTTTGGTGCGATCCCAGCCCTTCAGCTCCAGCGGCAACTCGACGTTCTTGGCGACGGTGCGCCAGTCGAACAGGCCTGCCTGCTGAAACGCCATCCCGTAGTCCTGATCGAGCCGAGCCTGCTTGGCCGACTTCCCGTTGATCGTGATCGATCCCGCGGTCGGCTCGGTGAGGTTGGCGATCAGGCGTAGCAAGGTGCTCTTGCCGCACCCCGACGGACCGATCAACGTGACGAATGCTCCCGGTTTGATCACCAGGTCGATATCGACCAAGGCGTCGACCTGGCTGCTCTTGGCCGGATTGAACACCTTCTTGACACCGCTGACCTCGACCGCATTCATGCCGCGACCTCCCGCGGACGGTTGCGCATCAGCGTCAGGTCGACGATCGAGACCAGCCCGGCCATCGCCAGCCCGAGGAACGCAGCGCCGATGACGGCGGTGTACACGATCGCCGGGTCGCTGGTGGTGGCCCGACCGAACTCGATCACCAGCCGACCGATGCCGCCGCGCAGGCCGGTGGAGATCTCCGAGACCACGACGCCGATCACGGCGCCTGCGGCGCCCAACTTCAACGCCGGGACCATGTACGGCAATGCGGCTGGGAAGCGCAACATGAACAGCGTGCTCCGCCACGGCGCAGCCAGGCTGTCCATCAATTCGAGCGACGATGCCGAAGGCGACTGCAGCCCTCGAAGCGTGCCGACAGCGATCGGGAAGAAGCTGAGGAACGCACCGAGCAACGAGGCAGACATCCATCGTTGCCAGACGAAGCCGGCGACGTGCAGCTTGCCGCCCCAACTGACGATCAGCGGTGCGAGGGCGATGAGAGGAATCGTCTGCGAGATCACGAGGTACGGCAGCACGGCCCGAGCGGCAATCTTGAACCTCGTCATGACAACCGCGAGCAACACCCCAGCGACCAGTCCGACAGCGAAGCCGGCGAGAACCAGGCGGAACGAGTAGAAGGCCGCTTTGAACACCACCGAGAACACTGACTCGTCGGATGATCGGCTGATCGGATCGCCGAATCGCGAGAGGATGTCGGAAACGTGGGGCATCACCCGATCCTTGGCACGCGGGAGGATCTTCCACCCGAAGACGCGCCCGCCATCTTGCGGCCCGAAGCGCTTGTACGTCTCCCACGCCGCGGCGACCAGCACCATCGACAGCACGAACATCGCTGCCCGGCGGATTCGACGGAAGTAGCCACGTCGGTCCGGCGTGGCAACCTCGCCATCGTCGGATGGCGCATCAGCAGCAGGGGTCACGCTTTGGCCTGGACTGTTTCGGCGACGGCCGGCAACACCTTCTCGCCATACACCTGCAACGTGTGATCCTTGTCGTCGTGTTGCAGGTAGATGCTGAACTGATCGACCCCGAGATCCTTCAGCGCAAGCATGCGATCGAT
Source organism: Ilumatobacteraceae bacterium (assembly GCA_039931555.1). Lineage (GTDB taxonomy): Bacteria > Actinomycetota > Acidimicrobiia > Acidimicrobiales > Ilumatobacteraceae > JAENVT01. Next base: position 48,400 of record JBDTRP010000145.1, read on the forward strand.
GTGCTGGTCGACGGGACCGACGATGCAGAACCGATCGACGATGTCGTCGGGCACGAACTGGGTGTGCACGTTGCCGGCCTGCCCGTGCTCGTTGTAGTCGTAGCCCTCGCGGCCTTTGATGTAGTCGGTGAGGGCTTGGGGCACCGCGCCACTGTGGTCGCCGTATCGGGCGACGATGTCGGCCACGTGGTTGCCGACCATCCCTCCGAACCATCGGCACTGCTCGCGAGCGTGAGCCAGCGCCTCGGCAGTTCCATCGGTGACGTACGCCGGCGCGGCGACGCAGATGGTGATCTCGGCGGGATCGCGACCCGCTGCAGCGGCAGCATCGCGCACAGCCTTGATGGTCCACTCGGCGATCGACACATCGGCGAGTTGCAGGATGAACCCATCGCCGATCTCGCCGGTGAGGGCGAGGGCCTTGGGCCCGTAGGCAGCGATCCAGACCTCGAGCTCACTGCCGACCGACCACGGGAAACGGAGCTGCGAACCCTTGTACTCGACGCTGCGCCCGTTGGCCAGCTCGCGGATCACGTGCACCGACTCTCGCAAGGTGGCCAGCGTGGTCGGAGCCCCGTTCGTGACACGGACCGCCGAGTCACCTCGACCGATGCCGCACACCGTTCGATTGCCGAACATCTCGTTGAGGGTCGCGTACACGCTGGCTGTCACCGTCCAGTCGCGTGTTGCCGGGTTGGTGACCATCGGCCCGACGACGACCTTGCGCGTCTCGGAAAGGATCTTGCTGTAGATGACATACGGCTCTTCCCACAAGATGTGGGAGTCAAAGGTCCAGACATGAGTGAACCCATACGCCTCAGCCCGTTTGGCCAGATCGACAACGCGCGCAGACGGAGGCGTCGTCTGCAAGACCACCCCGAAGTCCATCTAGCCCCAGTTCCCAGACTTGGTCGAGCGAGCACGAGCGCAAGTCGAGCGGAACAGGCGAGGGGACGGTCGGGGTCCGATCCTGAGACGGTAGGTCAGGGGCGCATTTCCCCTGACCGTGTCGAAGGACGGACGCCGAGCGACACCGAGCCGGCGGGCGGGCTGGACCACTCTCACCGGTTCTGGGGGAATCCGAGGTCGACGGTGCTGGTGCTGGGGTCAGGCCAACGCGAGGTCACGACCTTGGTCTTGGTGTAGAAGTTGACGCCTTCCGGTCCGTACATGTGGGTGTCGCCGAACAAGCTGGCCTTCCATCCTCCGAAGCTGTAGTAGCTGACCGGAACGGGAACCGGCACGTTCACACCGACCATGCCGACCTGCACGTCGAACTCGAACTGGCGAGCCGCGCCACCGTCGCGGGTGAAGATGGCCGTGCCGTTTCCGTATGGGTTGTCGTTGATCATTTGCAAGCCTTCCTGATACCCGGCGATGCGCGTGACCGTCAGCACTGGGCCGAAGATCTCGTCGTCGTAGCAGGCCATTCCGGGCTTGGCGTTGTCGATCAGCGACGGCATGAGGAAGAAGCCACCGCCCGGCGCGCCCTGCCGACCATCGACCACCAACGTGGCACCCTCGTCTTCGGCGCCGGCGATGTATCCGGCGACCTTGTCGCGGTGCTCGCCCGTGATCAGCGGGCCCATCTCGCTCTCCGATTCGCTGGCCGGGCCGACCTTGATAGCCGGGATGCGGTCCTTGATCTTGCCGACGAGCGCGTCGGCGATCGCCTCGCTGGCAAGCACGACCGATATCGCCATGCAGCGCTCCCCCGCCGAACCGTAAGCAGCGCTGACGGCTGCATCCGCGGCCATGTCGAGATCGGCGTCGGGCAGCACCAGCATGTGGTTTTTGGCGCCACCGAGCGCCTGCACGCGCTTGCCGTTGCGGGTCCCCGTCTCGTAGATGTACTTGGCGATGGGCGTCGAGCCGACGAAGCTGACGGCAGCAATGTCGGGATGATCGAGGATGCGATCGACGGCAACTTTGTCGCCGTTGACGACGTTGAAACAGCCATCAGGAAGACCGGCCTGCTTCAGCAGTTCTCCGATGAACATGCTCGCCGACGGATCCTTCTCACTCGGCTTGAGCACGAACGTGTTGCCGCATGCCAACGCATTGGCGAACATCCACATCGGGACCATCCCCGGGAAGTTGAACGGGGTGATGCCGGCGACGACACCGAGGGGCTGCTTGATGCTGTACACATCGATTCCCCTGCTGGCCTGCTCGCTGTACCCGCCCTTCAACAGGTTCGGGATGCCGCACGCGAACTCGATGTTCTCGAGCCCGCGAGCAACCTCGCCGAGCGCATCCCCGAGGACCTTGCCGTGCTCGCGAGAGATCAGCGAAGCAATCTCCTTGCGGTTGGCGTCGACGAGTTCACGCATGTGGAACATCACCTCGGCGCGGCGCGACAAGTTGGTGGAACGCCACGCCGTAAATGCCGACTTGGCCGAAGCCACCGCGACATCGACCTCAGCCGCTGAAGCAAGATCGACAGCGGAGGCCTGTTGCCCAGTGGCCGGATCCCAAACCACCCCCGTCCGCCCCGAGTCCCCCTCGAGCACCTTCCCATCAACCCAATGCGAAATCCTGTTCATTTCCAAGCCTTCTTCCTATGACCGACGACGGTGTGATTGGGGGACCAGGCACGAAATCTCCGGTGCAACCGGATATTCGGTGACTTGCCCCGAGGTAAGTGAGTGGCAGCGGAGACGAGCGGCCTAGACGAGGTATTGCGACAGTCCACGGCGTACAAATTGACCATGACCTTTCCGACCCGTGTAGGTGTCGTTCTCCATGACAACGACTCCGCGCGACAAGACCGTGTCGACCTTGCCGTCGATCACCCACCCCTCCCAAGCCGAGTAATCCATGTTCATGTGGTGCTTGTCGTTGATCCCGATCTTGGTCTTGGTGTTGGGGTCCCAGACGACGACGTCGGCGTCGCTGCCCGGCGCGATCACACCCTTGCGCGGATACATCCCGAACATCCGAGCCGGCGTCGTGCAGCAGGTCTCGACCCAGCGCTCGAGCGACAACTCGCCGGCGACGACACCCTGGTAGATCAGTTCCATGCGGTGCTCGACGCCGCCGATCCCGTTGGGGATCTTGGCGAAGCTTCCGAGCCCCATCTCTTTTTGGTCCTTCATGCAGAACGGGCAGTGATCTGTCGACACCACGGCGAGCTCGTTCATCCGGAGGCCCTTCCACAGATCACCTTGGTGACCGTGGCCCATCTGGCCGATGTAGTCGGGGTCGTGGTCCCTGCTGCGAACGGGGGTGCTGCAGACCCACTTGGCACCTTCGAACCCCGGCTTGCCGAGCGTCTCTTCCAACGTCAGCCAGAGGTATTGCGGGCACGTCTCGGCGAACACGTTGCGGCCGTGATGACGTGCCGCGGCCACCTCGTTGAGCGCATCGCCGGCCGACATGTGCACGATGTACAGCGGCACATTGCCGGCGACGTGGCTGAGCACGATGGCACGGTGAGTGGCTTCTGCCTCGAGCGGCGAAGGCCTGGTGTAGCTGTGGTACTTGGGGTCGGTGTCACCGCGGGCAAGTGCCTGTTGCACCAACACATCGATGGCGATGCCGTTCTCGGCGTGCATCATGATCATCGCCCCACATTCGGCGGCGGACTGCATGGCCCGCAGCAGCTGGCCGTCGTCGCTGTACAGCACGCCGGGGTAGGCCATGAACAACTTGAAGCTGGTGACACCCTCATTGTCGACGAGGTACTTCATGCCCTTCAGGGACTCCTCGTCGACGCCACCGATGATCTGGTGGAAGGCGTAGTCGATAGCGCACTCGCCCTCGGCCTTGCGATGCCAGTCGGCCAGCGCTGTGTGCACGTTTCCGCCCGTGTTCTGCACTGCCATGTCGACGATCGTGGTGACACCGCCCCAGGCGGCGGCGCGGGTTCCGGTCTCGAATGTGTCGCTGGACTTGGTGCCACCGAAGGGCATCTCCATGTGGGTGTGCACGTCGATGCCGCCGGGGATGACGTACTTGCCGAGTGCATCGATGACTCGATCGCAGCCTTCCTCGGTGAAGTAGCCCGGAGCGCCCAGCGCGGTGATGGTCTCGTCGGTGATCAACACGTCTTGGGCGATCACGCCGGTGGTCGAGATGACCCGGCCGTTCTTGATGAGTGTGGTGGTCATGATGCTCCTACCGCTCGACCAGTTCGTCGTAAGCATCGGGGCGCCGATCGCGGTAGAAGGCCCAGCGATCGCGCACCTGTTGGATCTTGTCGAGGTCGAGATCGCGAACGACCAGCTCCGGCTTGTACGCATCGCCCACGTCACCGACGAACTGGCCCTCGGGGTCGACGAAGTAGCTCTGACCGTAGAAGTCGTCGTCGCCGAGCGGTTCGATGCCCACCCGGTTGATCGCACCGACGTAGTACATGTTGGCGACCGCGGCCGCCGGCTGCTCGATTCGCCAGATGTACTCGCTGAGGCCCCGATGCGTTGCGGACGGGTTGAACACGATCTCTGCGCCGTTCAACCCGAGTGCGCGCCAGCCCTCCGGGAAGTGCCGGTCGTAGCAGATGTACACACCGACCTTGCCGACCGCCGTCTGGAAGATCGGATAGCCACCGTTTCCGGGACGGAAGTAGAACTTCTCCCAAAAGCCCTTCGTCTGAGGGATGTGCTGCTTGCGGAACTTGCCGAGGTACGCACCATCGGCATCGATCACGGCAGCCGTGTTGTAGTACATCCCGGCCTGCTCGTGCTCGTACATCGGCAGCACCATCACCATGCCCAGTTCCTTGGCGATGCTCTGGAACCGCTGCGTCGTCGGGCCGTCGGGGATCAATTCGGTGTAGCTGTAGTACTGCGTGTCTTGCACTTGACAGAAGTACGGGCCGTAGAACAGCTCCTGGAAGCAGATCACCTGCGCACCCTCGGCCTTGGCGTCGTGCGCGGCCTGCTCGTGCTTGTCGATCATCGCCTCCTTCGTCCCGGCCCAGTCGGTTTGGAGAAGCGCTGCTCGCACGATGTTCGCCATGCCGCGATCGTAATGTGACCTTCAGTGGCGCACAATAAATGGATTGTTACCGTACATTCAGTTCAGGGCCGAAACAGACGAGGTGCCGTGCGCGCGAAGTTCCACGCAACGAACGCTGACTACGCGGCTATTGTTACCGCACAATGACCGTGACGTTCACCGAGGCGATCGAGGACCGCAGCGCCCGCGGCATTGCGGCAGCGGTCGGACGGATGATCACTCGCGGCGACCTCGCCGTCGGCACGCGATTGCCGACCGTCCGCGAGCTGTCCAAATCGCTCGGCGTGTCGCCGACGACGGTCAGCGAGGCGTGGCAGACGCTGACATCGGTCGGTGCGATCGATGCGCGCGGCAGGCAGGGCACCTTCGTGCGACAGCCCACCGGACCCGGCTCTCCGCGTCGCTACCGACGCGTCACCGAAGGCCCCGGGCACTTCGCGCTCGACCTGTCGACCGGCACGCCTCCGTCGGCGCTGCTGCCCGACCTCGGGCCTGTCGTCGCCAAGGTCAGCCGACAATCGCTGACCTCCAGTTACCTCGACAACCCGGTGCTTCCCGAGCTCGAGGCCCGCCTGCACGCCGGATGGCCGTTTCCCGCCGAGGCCTTGACCGTGGTCGACGGAGCGATGGATGCACTCGACCGAGTTGCCCAGGTCGTCGTGCGACTCGGTGACCGGGTGCTCGTCGAGCACCCGACGTTCCCGCCGCTGCTCGACCTGCTCGACGAACTCGGCGCCGAGGTGATCGGCGTCGACATCGACGACGAAGGCCCGGTGGTCGCTCAGGTGGTCGAGGCGCTGCGTCAGCAGCCAGTGGCCGTCTTCTTGCAGCCGCGCGCTCACAATCCCACGGGCGTCACCACGACGAGCCGACGGATGAAGGCACTGGCCGCCGAACTTGCCAAGACCAAGGCAATCGTCATCGAGGACGACCATTCCGGCGACATCGCCACGGGTGCCCTGGTCAGCATCGGGTCGGCGCTTCCACAGAGAACAGTGCACATCCGCAGCTACTCCAAGAGCCATGGCCCTGACCTACGCCTGGCGGCGGTCGGTGGCGCTGGCGATGTGGTGACCGCGGTCGCCAACCGGCGACTGCTCGGTCCCGGGTGGAGCAGCCGCATCCTGCAAGCCGTGTTGCTGGAGATGCTCGATGACGAGCCGTCGATCCGAGCCGTGGGATCAGCGAGAGCCGAGTATGCGCGGCGCCGCCAACTCGTCGCCGAGGTGCTCGAGTCGCGAGATGTCGGCGTGACCGGCACCGACGGCATCAACTTGTGGATGGCGGTCGCCGACGAGCGTTCGGCGTTGGTGACGCTGGCGGCCCAGGGCATCGGGGCTGCACCGGGCGAGCCGTTCCAGGTGCGTCGGGACGCAGCCCACCTGCGCGTCACCGTCGGCCTGATCGAGACCGACCACGAGCGGATCGCCAATCAACTCGCTGTGGCGGCGGGCGGTTCTCGATCGCCTCGCGGACATCGTTGAATGGGGATTCGCAACTGGTTGTTCGGTGAGCGCGAGCTGCGGCCACCACGACCCGACCACGTCGTCGAGGTTGCCTGGCTGCCGCTCTGGCAGTGCCAGTTGGCGCTCCATGACCTCTGGGAGAACGACATCCCGGCGACGATGGCAGAAGACCACACGTCGATGATGCGCTTCGCAGCCCGCGAGCCGATGGGTCGCATCTTCGTGATGGAGATGCGCGCCGAGATTGCACGTGCCGCGATCACCGCGTGCCTCGGCATCGACCCCCCGAAGCAAGACCGCTGACTGCATCGAACACCGGACGAGCGCTTCACAGGCAACGGTGGATCAGCTCGCGACTGGACACAAACTCTTGGGCGCAGCTGGGGAGCGCCGACCCCCGCTCCGGCGCGTGAACGCAAGTCCTCGTGCCGGCACAGAACGACGAGCGCAGGACGGCAGTTCGATGCGCGGTCCGACTGTTTGATTCTCGCTGGCGCGTGGCGTCGGGCGCTCTCGCACTTGGTGGCCAGTCGCTGACCGTCGCAGCGACGGTGGTGCCGCGACCACCTTCGAAATGTTCGCTCGTTCGAGCGTGGATCCGGGATCTCCAATTCACAATCACGCACTCCCTGGGGAGTGCGCGAGATTGGCAGTTCGGGCGCTGGTTGCACGGCCGAATGCTCGATATGGAGCGGGCCGCAAGGCGGCGAGCGGGCCACAAACTCGAGGATCCGGTCACACCCTCACCCGAAGGGCGGACGTGGTCAGTAGCTGCCGGCGAGTTTGGTGTGGTCCCAGCTGGCGATGTGGTCGATGTGGAAGACGACCCCGACTCGCTTGGTGGCCTGGGCCTCGAGGAACGGCAACGCCGACTCGCCGAGCACGGATGGGCCGTTGTACTTCACCCCGACCGCCTTGCCGATCTCGAGGATCTCGTCGTAGTCGTCGATGATCACACCGTGACCACGCAACTCGACGCCGTGGAGTTGGTCGTAGGTGTCGCCGCTCTCGACCAGGCCCGTCATCTTCGGATCACGACGCAGGTTGAGGATCTTCTGGCTCTTGCCGAAGGTCCAGAACACGGCGTTGCCCTCGACCATGGCGTACCACATCGCCACCATGTGCGGATGGCCGGTCGGGCCGATCGTTGCCACATTGAGCACGCGTTCGGATTCGAGATAGGCCTGCACCTCCTCGTCGGTCATCATGATCTGCGAACGCTTGCTGGCCATGGCGCGACAGTACCGTGGGCTGTCACATCGCGCTGGAGCGGAGCAGCTCGTACGACATCGGGCACTCTGGAGCCAGCGATGCCTCGGGCGTCGGCACGATGCCGGCAGGGCCGGCAACCCAGTGCGTGAGTGCCAGCGGCACACCCTCGGCCGCAGCCTCCCACGGCTCACGCAGATCGGTGGGCCGCTGACCCATCGCCTCGAACAGCGCCGTGGGCAACCGGCGGCCACGACCGATGACGGCCCACACCGGTACCTCCGCGCAGTACCCGACGGAGGCGAGCGCGCGCGACCCCGTCGTGGCCAGCAGGTCTGTCTCGGTGGCCGCGAGCGCCTCCACCACGACCAGATCGCTGGCCAACACTGCGGCGGCGAGCCCACTTGCCGGAATGATCTCGGCATCGACGTCGGCGCGCTGCAACCGGCGAACGAACGCCGAGCTGCCCATTCCGTCGTCGTCGGTGTCGATTGCCAGCACCGTCGAGTCACCACGACGCAGGAGTGCCTCGCCGATGAGGTCCGGCCAACCGATCACGCACACCGTGGCGCCGTCGGGCAGTGCCTCGACCAGCAGGTCCGGCGTGGGATCGACCTCCAGGTCATCGGCCAACGCAGCGGCGCATCGGTACGGATCGGGCGCTGCCAGCACCGATGCGCAGAGCCACCACAGCGGGCCCGAGTTCGGATGGCGCTCGACGATGCGGCGACAGGCGACGACCAGGCCGGCCGGGTCGAAGCCGAGGCCGCGCAGAGCACCGGCCGTCTCCCGGACCAACATCCGTTGATCCCCGCCCGACGACCTGGCCACATAGCGGAGCCGCTCGATCGGATGCATCGTCAGCGACGCTACTGCCACATTGGGGCGTACAGCGCTGGCGCGCTACCGTCTGCAGCCGTGGCGAGCAACCCGTCCCTCGAGACCAAGCTGACCTCACTCGGTGGTGAGACCCGCCCCCTCGAGGAGTGGCTGACCACATTCCACCTGGCCAGCGTGGTGCTCGATCCGTACACCAACGAGAGCTCGTGGGTGCTCAAGACCGCGGCACGGATCCTCGAGACGCTCCGTGGCACCGATGCACGGGTCAATTTCGTCGTCACCGCCGACGCCGATGGAGCGAAGGCGTTCCTCGGCCCACTGACCGAACAGTTCCTCGTGTACTGCGACCCCGATCGCGCTTTCGTGCGCACGCTCGGCCTGACCCAGCTACCCGCGTTCGTGTTCATCCGTCTCGATGGCACGCTGCAAGCCTGCGCCGAGGGTTGGAACGCCGCCGAGTGGCGCGAGGTCGCCGAGCAGATCGCCACGGCAACGGCATGGATCAGCCCGACCATCCCGGTTGCCGGTGACCCTGGACCCTTCCACGGCACACCCGCACTCGGCTGACCCGTGGGGCTGCCCGCAGCGGCGCGCGACCTTCCCGTCGTCGGCGTGCTTCCCGAGTTGGGGGCGGCATTGGAGCACCATGGTTCGGCATTGCTCGTCGCGCCACCCGGCGCCGGCAAGACGACTGTCGCGCCGCTCTGGCTGATCGAACAGTCGTGGCTGCAGGGTCGGATCGTGATGTTGGAACCGCGGCGTTTGGCGACACGAGCCGCGGCCCGACGAATGGCCGCGCTACTCGGCAGCGAGGTCGGTGGCCTCGTCGGCTACCAGACCCGCGACGAACGCCACATCGGCCGCAACACGCTGATCGAGGTGGTGACCGAAGGCGTGCTGACCCGGCGCTTGCAGCACGACCCTGAGCTCCCCGGCGTCGGGCTGGTGATCTTCGACGAGGTGCACGAACGGAACGTGCCGACCGATGTCGGGCTGGCCTTCGCCCTCGACGCGCGAGCCACCGTGCGACCCGACCTCCGCTTGCTGGCGATGTCGGCGACACCTGATGTCGCCAAGCTCACTTCGGTGCTCGGTGATGCGCCGACGATCGAGAGCATCGGCCGCTCGTTCCCCGTCGACCTGCGTTGGGTTCCGATGATGAAGGGCACGAGGATCGAACAGGCCACGGGTGACGCGATCCTGCGAGCGCTGAAGGACGAGCCCGGCGACGTGTTGGTCTTCCTGCCCGGCATCGGTGAGATCCGGCGCGTCGAGCAGTTCCTCGCCGATCGAGTCCCACCCGACGTCGACATCCGCTTGCTGGCCGGCGCCCTGTCATTGGCCGAACAGGACCTGGCGCTGATGCCGTCACCGAGCGGCCGGCGACGCGTGGTGTTGAGCACCGACATCGCCGAGTCGTCCCTGACGGTCAGCGGGGTGAGGATCGTGGTCGATGCCGGCCTGGCCCGCGTCCCGCGCCACGACCTGGGCAGCGGAATGACCCGTCTGACAACGGTGAGCACGAGCCGCGCCTCCGCAGATCAACGGTCGGGACGCGCCGGGCGCACCGAGCCCGGCGTGGCCTACCGCTTGTGGAGCAAGCTCGAGCATGCGACGCGCCGCGCCCACCTCGAGGCCGAGATCACCCAGGTCGATCTGGCTGGCGTGGCGCTGGAGCTGGCGACCTGGGGAACGCCGAGCGCCGATCTGCGGTTCATCGACCCGCCACCGGCACGAGCCCTGCAGCAGGCACACGATCTCTTGCGACATCTCGGCGCGCTCGACGCTGCCGGCCGCCCGACGACGACTGGCCGAGCGATGCTGACACTCCCGCTGCACCCTCGGCTCGCACACATGGTCGTGGCCGCGCCTGCCGCCGACTCGAGCCTGGCGTGCGTGATCGCTGCGATCCTCGACGAGCGCGACGTGTTGCGTGGCCGAGCCGACGAGCTGCCCGCGGACCTCGCGCTTCGGGTGCGCGTCGTGTGCGGGCACGACCACCACGAACGCGCCGACCGACGCGACATCGCCCGCATCCGCGACCGTGCCGCCGACATCGCACGGCGCAGCGACGTACACGTCGACTTCGCGGAGATCGCTTCCGAACACACCGGCGCAACGTTGGCGCTCGCCTTTCCCGACCGCGTCGCTATCCGGCGTCGCCAGCCTGGACAGTTCCAGATGCGCACAGGGTCAGGCGCCTGGGTCGCGGCGACCGATGGGCTCGCCAACGAGCACTTCATCGTCGCCGCCGACCTCGACGGCAACCGCAGCAGCGCTCGCGTTCGCGTCGCGGCCGGCATCGGGGCAGCTGAGCTGATCGACTCGCTCGGCGACGATGTCGAGCGACAACAGGCGCTCACGTGGGACAAGCAACGCGACGATCTGGTGTCATACGAGACCGTGCGACTGGGCTCGATGCTGCTGGACGAACAGTTCCGTCCGGCACCCCGCGGCCCGGAGACGGTCGCCGCGCTCGTCGAACGGGTTCGGGCCACTCGGTTGGCCGTGCTGAACTGGACGCCTCGTGCCACTCAGCTGCGGCGCCGGCTGCTGTTCGCAACGGCCCACCTGGCGAGCGAGTGGCCAGGCGCCGACGACAAGACGCTGCTTGCCACGCTGCACCACTGGCTCGTGCCGTTCCTCGACCGGGCAACCAGTCGCGCCGACCTCGTTGCCATCGACGTGGAGATGGCGCTCAGCACGATGTTGTCGTGGGATCAGCAGACCAAGCTCTCCGCACTGGTGCCCACGACGATGACGACCGCGGCGGGGCGTACCGTCACGATCGACTACGAACGCGACAACCCCACCGTGTCGGTTCGAGTGCAGGACATGTTCGGCACGCTGATGCACCCGACGATTGCCCACGACGTCGCGCTGACGATCGAACTGTTGTCACCAGCGGATCGGCCGATCCAGATCACCAACGACCTGCCGGGCTTCTGGACGGGATCGTGGGCGATGGTTCGCAAGGAACTCGCCGGTCGGTACCCCAAGCATCAGTGGCCGATCGATCCGGCGGTTGCAGCACCCAAGCGGCTGAAGGAACGGCCGCCGGACTGACGCGACCAGGCGCGGCCGCAGTTGTGATGTATCTACGATTGCGGTTGCGAGGTCTTCTACCGGTACCTCGCAAAAGGAGACGACGATGGCCTCGAAGGCAGCACCGAAGAAGAGTCCGGCGAAGAAGAGTCCGGCGAAGAAGGCCGGCACAATGAAGTCCGCATCCAAGAAGGTCGGGCGAGCGAGCTTCGACCACTTCATCTGCAACGTGGTCCCATCCAGGGGGACCGACAACGACTGGCAGCTCGCCGACTCGATTGCCGCCGGCTCGATCGGGGCTCCCGCGGCGTTGCCGGCGTCGGTCGACATGCGCGCCGCGTGGTGGAAGATCAACAACCAGGAGAACACCGGCTCGTGCGTCGGCTGGGCGACGGGCGACGGCGTGGTGCGTTGGCACATGACGAAGGCCGGAAAGATCAGCCAGACGACGCTGCTGTCGCCGCGCCACATCTGGATGGCCAGCAAGGAGACCGACACCATCACGACCCGCCCCGAGAGCTTCATCGAGGGTGCCGGCACCACGCTGAAGGCAGCCGTCGACGTCGCCCGCAAGCACGGGGTCGCGTTGATGGACGACCTGCCGTTCCACATCCAGACCAAGATGTACACGGGCAACGAGAACTCGTTCTACGCCAGTTGCGCGCAGCGCAAGATCTCGGCGTACTTCAACCTGCACCGAAACCTGTCGAGTTGGAAGACGTGGCTGGCAGGAACCGGCCCGATCCTCGCCGCGTTCAACGTCGACTCGTCGTGGGACAACGCCGCTTCCAACAACGGCAACATCGACACCTTTCACCCCGACACGGTGCGCGGTGGCCACGCCATCTGCATCGTCGGGTACCGCGCCGACGGCAGGTTCATCGTTCGCAACAGCTGGGGCACCACGTGGGGTGTCAACGGGTTCGGCTATCTGCACCCCGACTACATCGCCGCTGCGTTTTTCGACGAGTCGTACGGCGTCACGCTCTAGCCATCGCTAGGCGAGCGGTCTGCGACCGATCGCGATCACCGACAGGCCGAACGGCAGGCTGACGCTTCGCAGCAGCGCTCGCTCTGCTCGCGCCGCCTGACCCAACACCCCACCGAGGCCGCCTTCGTTGCGACCGACGTCGCTCTTGTTCTTGCCGCGCTCGATCACACCCATCACGGCGGCCGGCGGGACCAGGAACGAATAGGCGCCCGTCGCCCGAACGAGATCGAGCCCGGCGGTGCGCACCATCGTGCGCATCTCGGCAAGGCTAAACCGCCTGGCCGTGTGCGTGACGTCGTCGTGACCACGCCAAAGGTGCTTCCCACCTGGCTCCATCAAGCAGACCAGGCCACCCGGTTTGGTCACGCGGGCGAACTCGTTGACGACAGCCTGCGGATCGGGGTTCATCCGATGGCACAGTGCGGTGACGCACAGGACCGCGTCGAAGGCACCTGCTCGGTGTGGAACGTGATTGATATCGGTGCGCACCCCCTGGTATCCCGCGTGGTCATGGACCGCCGCGCGCAATGCAACGGGCTCGTAGTCGTCGAGCACAGTGCACGCCCGATCGGCCAGCCACGAGCCGGTCGCGCCGGACCCACCACCCGCGTCGAGGTACGTGGTGCCGCCGGCGACCGGCGGTAAATGCGGCGAGATCAGCCCTTCCAACAGCGTGCGGGTCGACCGGTACCACCAGTGGCGCTCACCGGCATCCACCATCCGTTGGTACTCGTCGTTGTCCATTGCACCGATCTTTGCACGCAGGGGTCTCTAACATCAGGGGAATGCCGTCGAGCTCCGACCTGTCGTCCACCCTGTGCGTGGTCACCGGCGGCCTCGGATTCATCGGCTCGAACCTCAGTCACGAGCTGGTTCGCCGCGGTGCGACGGTACGGATCATCGATGCGCTGATCGATGGCCATGGCGGCAGCCGACGCAACGTCGAGGAACTGGATGTGGAGATCGTCGAGGCGGAGATCGGCGACCCTGCCATCGCCGAGGTCGTGGCCGATGCCGATGTCATCTTCAACCTCGCCGGCCAGGTCAATCACTTGGCCTCGATGCGCGATCCGCTCGGCGATCTGCACCTCAATGCCGTGACCCATGCGTCGTTCCTCGAGACTCTCCGCCACGTCAACCCGACCGTGCGTGTCGTGCACACCTCGACCCGCCAGGTCTACGGCCGGCCGCTCCGGTCGCCCGTCGACGAGCAGCACTCCACGCGTCCGATGGACGTCAACGGTGTCTCCAAGCTGGCCGGCGAGCAACTGCATCTCGTGTACTACACGGCGCATGCCATGCCGACGACCAGCTTGCGGCTGACCAACGTCTACGGCGCACGACAGCGGTTGTCGAGCGATGAGTTGGGGTTCCTGCCTGTCTTCATCCGCAAGGCGTTGTCGGGCGAGGAGATCCGCATCTTCGGCGACGGCGAGCAGCGCCGCGACTGCGTGCACGTCGACGATGTCGTCGACGCATTGCTGACCGCGACCGCCCCCGAGGCGATCGGAAGGATCTTCAACGTCGGCCATGCGGTCGACTACTCGTTGGCCGAGATCGCCGGGGCGATCATCGAGGCCACCGGCAGCAGCGGCGGGCTCGAGCTGGTGCCCTGGCCCGCTGACCATCAGCGAATCGACATCGGTTCGTTCCACACCGATGGCACCAAGATCGCCACCATCCTCGGTTGGAAAGCGGCGACCGATCTGATCGTTGGCCTTGCCTCGACCGTGACGTTCTATCGTGGTCACCCGTGGTACCTGTCGTCGACCTGAGTCGGCGCGGCCAGCGGTTTGCCTCGGCGTTCGCGACAGCAGCAGAACGGATCGCGGTGAGCGGCAGCTTCCTCCTCGGAGCTGAGCTGGCTGCGTTCGAATCCGAATTTGCCACTTGGCTCGGCGCGCAGCAATGCGTTGCCGTGTCGTCGGGCGCCAGCGCGCTGCAACTAGCGCTCGCCGCCGCCGGTGTCGGCGCGGACGACGAGGTCCTGGTGCCTGCATTCACCGCGGTACCGACGGCCTCGGCGGTCGCCGCGGTCGGCGCAACACCACGGGCGATCGAGGTCGATCCGAGCACCGCTTGCATCACGACCGACGGTGTGGCGGCCGGCCGAACGGCACGAACGAAGGCCGTCATCGTGGTGCACCTGTACGGCTACCCCGCCGAGCTCCCCGAAACCGATCTGATGATCATCGAGGACGCCGCTCAGGCTCACGGAGCGCTCACCGACGCTGGCCGTTCGGCAGCGACCGCATACAGCTTCTACCCGACCAAGAACCTCGGTGGGATCGGCGACGGTGGCGCGGTCGTGACCAACGATGCCGAGATCGCCGACACAGTGCGCACGTTGCGGGTGCACGGCATGACCGCTCAGTACGTTCACGAGCTCGTGTCGCAGAACTTCCGTATGTCAGAGGTGGAGGCCGCCTGGCTGCGACTGGCGTTGAGGGATCTCACGACCGACGTCGCGAGGCGCCGGTCGATCGTGGCGAGATACCGACAGGCCGCCCCTGTACTGCAGTGGCAGTCCGCGCACCCTCTGCACGCCTACCATCTGGCCGTGTTCCGCAGCCCCGACCGCGCCGCAACGCGCGCCGTCCTCGAAGCTGCAGGCGTCGCCTCGGCAATCCACTACCCGCTGGCCATCACCCAGCAACCGGCCTATCGCGATCTCGACCATCCACCGTGCCCCGAGGCCGAGGCGTGGGCCGCCGAGTGCATCAGCGTGCCATGCTTCCCGGAGATGACCGAGCCCGAGATCGATCGCGTGTGCATCGCACTGGCCGGCCTCGGCGTATGACCTCGGTTGCCAGCGTCTCCGCTGTGTTCCCCTGCTACAACGACGCTGCAACGATCGGCGGCTTGATCGACGACGTGCACGAGGCATTGTCGCCCCTGGTGCCGGAGGTCGAGGTGATCGTCGTCAACGACGGGTCGGCCGACGACTCGAGTGCCACCCTCGACAAGCTGGCGCTCGACAGGCCGTGGCTGCGTGTCGTGCACCACGAGACCAACGGCGGTTACGGCAAGGCGTTGCTCAGCGGCTTTGCGGCCGCCCGGAACGACTGGATCTTCTACACCGACGGCGACGCCCAGTACGACGCACGTGAAGCGGCACTCCTCGTGCCGCTGGCCACGGACGACATCGACGTCGTGCAGGGCTACAAGATCGGACGGGGCGATTCGTGGTACCGCAAGTTGATCGGTCGCGTGTACCACAACGTCGTCAAGTTGCTCTTCCGCCTGAAGGTCCGCGACACCGACTGCGACTTCCGCCTGTTCCGCCGTCAGCTGATCATCGACCGACCGTTGCTCTCGAGCACCGGCGTCATCTGCGTCGAGATGATGCGGTCGTTCGATCGGGCCGGAGCGCGATTCGTCGAGATCCCCGTCCACCACTACTTCCGTCCGTCGGGCAAGTCGCAGTTCTTCCGCTTGCCGGCGATCGCCCGCAGCGCCCGCCAGTTGCTGGCCCTGTGGTGGCACATGGTGGTCCGTGGGCGTTGAGGCCCGCTTCCGGCGCGACGCAGCATGGGCAGCGTCGGATGACGGAGCCCGCTGGGCGTTTCGGGCCGTCCTTGCCGGTTCGTTGATCGTGCTGTACCTCGTCGGGCGAAACCAGTGGTTCATCCGCGACGACTGGGCATTCACGTTCACGCGGGAGAAGGTCCATCAGGCGAGTGGGCTGGACGACATGCTGTTCATGGCTCAAGACGGTCATTGGATGACCATCCCGATCGTCATCTGGCGCGGGATCCACGCCATCTTCGGCACCGGCTCGTACTGGCCGTACCTCGTCCCGGCGATGGCGTGCCATCTCGGTATTGCAGTGATGGTCCGCAAGCTCAGCATGCGCGTCGGCGTCAGCGAGTGGACAGCGACGATCCTCGCCGGGACGCTCGCCGTGTTCGGGAGTGGCTGGGAGAACATCGTCTTCGCCATCCAACTCGTCTACAACCTGTCGTTGCTGGCGTTCCTGGTGCAGCTCTACCTGATCGACCATGACGGTCCGGCGGATCGGCGCGACGCTTTCGCAGCCGCCGCCGGCCTCGTCGCCGTGGCCTCGTCGGGGTTTGGTCCGTTCTTCATCATCGGGATCCTGTTCTTCGCTGTCATCCGCCGTCGGTGGCGGACCGCTGTCATCGCTACGGCTCCCATGGCGATCGTGTCGGCGTGGTGGTGGTTCTTCTGGGGCAGCGACCCGGCCGGCGATTCGATCGGCTCGTCTCCCTCTCAGGTGCCCGCATACGTCAACCGCGGGCTCTCGGCGGTGTTCCAGGGTCTGACCTCCACCGCCTCGTTGGTGGGCATCTCGTTGATCGCCACGTTGGCCGTGGTGCTGTGGCGACGGCGCGATGCCAAGGCTCACGATGTCGTGCTGTCGCTCGCTGTCACGGCGACCTTGATCTACGTTGGGCTCGGCGTGCAGCGCGGCGGGTTCGGCGTGGAGACCGCAGCCAACTCGCGCTACGTGTACATCGGCGCGGCGCTGTTCATCCCCGCATTCGGCATCGCTGTCGATCAGTTGGCTCGCCTGGGTTCGCCGGTCGTGTGGGCAGGCCGATTACTACTGATCGGGGCGACGGCGATGAACGTCGGCGCGCTGCGGTCGAACAGCAGCGCCTGGGCCAACCGGGCGATCGCCGAACGCCACGTGCTCGAACTGGTGGCTGCCTCACCGTCCATCGCGACAGTCGATCAATCCATCGCGCCACTGCCCTTCAGCCCCGACGTGCGGATCGGCGACCTGCGCGCCCTGGTCGTCGATGGCGCCATCCATCCACATGCGGCGGCAACGCCCGAGGACCAAGCCCTCGTCGACGCAGCGCTGGCCCAGCCTCCCCCGCCCTAGCGGCAGCCCGTCGATCAGGGCGTAGCGTGAGGTCATGCCAGAGTTCGCCTACACCGAGCTGCTCTCCCTCGGACCCGACACCACGGAGTACCGGCTGTTGACCACCGACGGAGTTTCGACCATCGACACCGAAGCGGGCACGTTCGTCCGCATCGAACCGGCGGCGATCACGCTGCTGACCGAGACGGCCATGCGTGACATCGCCCATCAGCTACGGCCGGCGCACCTGCAGCAGTTGCGCAACATCCTCGACGATCCGGAGGCCAGCGACAACGACCAGTTCGTTGCGCTCGATCTGCTGAAGAACGCCAACATCGCCGCAGGCGGCGTGTTGCCGATGTGCCAAGACACGGGGACCGCGATCATCAAGGCCAAGAAGGGCCAGTTCGTGTTGACCGGTGGCGGCGACGAAGCAGCGATCGCCCGCGGCGTGTACAACACCTACCTCACCTCGAACCTGCGATACAGCCAGATGGCACCGCTGACGATGTACGAGGAGAAGAACACCGGCAACAACCTGCCGGCCGAGATCAAGATCGCCGCGGTCGACGGCGACGCCTACAAGTTCTTGTTCATCGCCAAAGGCGGCGGTAGCGCCAACAAGAGCTACCTGTTCCAGGAGACGAAGGCGCTGCTGAACGAGAAGGCACTGCTGCCCTGGCTGTTCGAGAAGATGAAAGCGCTGGGCACGGCGGCCTGCCCGCCATACCACCTCGCGGTGGTGATCGGAGGCACTTCGGCCGAGTTCGCGGTCGAGACCGCCAAACTGGCCAGCACCAAGTATCTCGACGGTCTTCCCACCAGCGGCTCGATCGAGGGTCGGGCTTTTCGCGACGTCGACCTCGAAGGGAAGGTGCTGGCGCTCAGCCAGCAGACCGGGATCGGCGCGCAGTTCGGGGGCAAGTACTTCTGCCACGACGTTCGCATCGTCCGCCTGCCACGACATGGGGCGAGCTGCCCCGTCGCGATGGCGGTGTCATGCAGCGCCGATCGCCAGGCGGTCGGCAAGATCACCCGCGACGGAGTGTTCCTGGAGCAGCTCGAGACCGACCCCGCACGGTTCCTGCCCGACATCGTCGACGAGCACCTCGACGGCGAAGCGGTGCAGATCGACCTCAACCGACCGATGGCCGACGTTCGCGCCGAGCTCAGTCGCTACCCCGTGAAGACGCGGGTCATGCTGACCGGGCCGATGGTCGTCGCCCGCGACATCGCCCACGCCAAGCTGAAGGAACGTCTCGATCAGGGCCTCGGGCTACCGCAGTACATGCGCGACTACTGCGTGTACTACGCCGGGCCGGCGAAGACTCCCACCGGAATGGCCAGCGGCTCGTTCGGCCCCACCACGGCAGGCCGCATGGACAGCTACGTCGCCGAGTTCCAGGCGGCCGGCGGCAGCTTCGTGATGCTGGCCAAGGGCAACCGCAGCCGCCAGGTCACCGAGGCGTGCCAGACCTACGGGGGGTTCTACCTCGGCTCGATCGGGGGGCCGGCGGCCAGGCTGGCGCAGGACTGCATCACCAAAGTCGAGGTCCTGGAATATGAAGAGCTCGGGATGGAGGCGATCTGGAGGATCGAGGTCCACGACTTTCCGGCCTTCATCGTCGTCGACGACAAGGGCAACGACTTCTTCGACTTGGTCGACAAGCCGTACGTCGCCACTCCGGTCACGGTCAGCTGATGACTGCGAGCGACGAACTGCACGATGCAGCACTGGACGCCCTGCCCGACGACGTCGCTGTCGTGATGGTCAACCTGATGAAGTTCAAGCCACGATCCGACGACGGAGACGGCAGTGGCTGGGATGCCTACGTCCGGTATTCACGGGCGGTGTCACCCCTCATCAAGGCGCGTGGGGCCGCCATCGTCTGGGCCGGCTTCGCCGGCGGAGCCGTGTTCGGTCCGACGGAGTTCGGTGAGTGGGACTACGTCGCGTTGGTGCGCTACCCCTCGAAAGGGGCGTTCCGCGACATGATCGTGTCGGCCGAGTACGACGCCGCGAACGTCCACCGCCTGAACGGGGTCGAGCGCCACGTGATCGTCGTCACCGAAGAGGCGTACGGCCGCTTTCGCGACGACTAGGCCCGCCAGCCAACCAATCCTTGGGCGCGATTCCGGTACTGCCAGTTCCGCTTTCGCGCCCACACACCCTGGTTGGGCGCGTTGTGAGCACTCCTGCTACCGGAGTCGCGCCCAACATGCGAACGTTTCCAGACGTGCCACCCGGCCGACGGCCAGCGAGATCGGTCGTGGCCCGAACACAGGTCCTTCGACTCTGTCATCGTGGCGATCTGGCGGCGTACGGTCGAGTCGATGGAGATGGCAGAGATGCGCACTCGGGCGACCGCACTGGTTCGCGACGCGAGCCTCGGTTACGACCAGAAGCTGCGCCGGTTGGCGGCCCTCGCGACCGAGTCGATCGCCTATCCCACGCTGTCGTTCGCATGCCAGGAGGCGCTCGACAAACGGGTGATCTGCGACATGTACGAGGGCAGCGCTCCGTACACCCCGCGCTACGTGCTGCCCGACTACCAACTGGCGATCGCCAACGGCTCGGCTCACCTCGAGCTCGACCCGCCCACCACGCTCGATGATGCCCTGGCGTTCCTGCAGATCTTGTACTCGCACGTCCCGTCGGTCACGACCTACCCGGTGTACCTCGGTGATCTCGACAAGGTGCTCGCCCCATTCGTCGATGGCGTCAGTGACGAACAACTCGATCGTTCGCTCCGCCGGTTCTGGATCTCGCTCGACCGGATGCTGCCCGATGCGTTCGTGCACACCGACATCGGCCCGGCCGACAGCCGGTTGGCGCGCTCGATCCTGCGCGTCGAGCGATCGCTGCGTCAGGTCGTGCCCAACATCACGCTCAAGGTCGACCCCTCGATCACCCCTGACGACCTCGTGTTCGACGCGGTGCGGACGGTCTTCGAGACGGCCAAGCCCCACTTCGTCAACCACCCGATGATGGTCGGCGACCACGGCGAGCGCTACGCCGCGGTCAGTTGCTACAACTCGCTGAAGATCGGCGGTGGTGCGCACACGCTCGTTCGGCTGAACCTCAAAGAGGTCGTGCTGCGCCATACCGATAGCGTCGATGCGTTCCTTGCAGACACGCTGCCGTCGTACGTCGAGCTGACCGCCGAACTTGCCGAAGCCCGGGTCCGCTCGCTCGTGGAGGGACAGCGGTTCTTCGAAACCCATTGGCTGGTCCGCGAAGGGCTGATCTCGCTCGACCGCTTCTCGGCGATGTTCGGCATCTTCGGCCTCGCCGAGGCCGTGAACCTGCTCGTTGCCTACGAGGGCGGCATTGGCCGTTACGGCCACGATGCCCATGCCGACGCACTGTCCTACCGGATCACGGAACGCGTCGCCGAGCTCGTCGCCGCCCGCCCGATGCCGTATTGCGAGGGAGGCGCCGGCCGCTGCTACCTGCATTCGCAGAGCGGCATCGACCTCGACTCCGACGTCACAGCCGGCACCCGCATCCCCGTCGGCGACGAGCCGCCGATGTTCGAACACATCACGACCTGCGCACCTCATCACCGCCTCTTTGCTTCGGGGATCAGCGATGTCTTCCATGTCGACGACACGGCGACGAGAAACCCGCAGGCGGTCGTCGACATCATCCGCGGCGCATTCGCCGCCGGCATGCGCGACTTCACGTTCAACCTCGACTCCAACGACTTCGTCCGAATCACCGGGTACCTCGTTCGCAAGAGCGACCTGGTCGGCATCGACGAGCGGGGAGCACGGCACAGCAGCGACTACCTCGCAGCCGGGTCAGAAGCTGCGTACCACCTGACCGAGCGTTGCGTGAAGAGAATCGGATGCCATGAGCGCGACCCACGGCCTGGTCACTGACACCATCGCGTTCTCCAGCGTGGATGGGCCGGGCAACCGGTTCGTGGTGTTCCTGCAGGGTTGCAACTTCGATTGCATCGCCTGCCACAACCCATACACCATCAACATCTGCAACGAGTGCGGCGAGTGTGTCACTGCCTGCCCCTCCGGCGCCATCGGCTTCTCGCCGATCGGCCGCTTGGAGTGGAACCGCGACGCATGTCAAGGCGCCGAGGCATGCATTGCGGTGTGCCCGTGGGACGCGACGCCCAAATCCGTGGTGCGACCGGCCTGGGAGCTCCTCACGGACATCCGAACGGCCGCGCCGTTCCTCTCGGGCATCACCGTGTCGGGCGGCGAGGCGACACAACAAGCCGGCTTCGTACGCGAGCTCTTCGGCGCGGTGAAATCCGACCCGGCCACGGCACACCTGACGTGCTTCGTGGATTCGAACGGTGCTGCCGATCGACTCACATGGACATCGTTGCTGCCGGTGATGGACGCGGCGATGATCGACCTCAAGTGCCTCGACCCCGAGATCCACCGACTGATGACCGGACAGCCGAATGACCAGGTGCTCGAATCGATCCGGTACCTCGCCGCAGTCGACCGGCTCTACGAGGTTCGCCTGCTGCTGTTGCCCGGCATCAACGACGACCCGGGGTTGCTCGATCGCACGGCACGCTGGCTGGCCGACTTGGACCCCACCATGCGGATCAAGCTGATCGGGTTCCGGCATCACGGTGTGCGACCGACCACGAAGGGGCTCGTCGAACCAACCGCCGAGCAGATGGCCAACTACCGCGACACGTTCGCGACGCGGGGCCTGTTCAGCCTCTGCGTGACCTAGGCCAACGAGACCAGCTCGAGCCAGTCCTTGTTGAAGTAGTCGACTTCGCCGTCGGGCATCAACATGACCTTCGTCGGGCGAAGCTGCTCGACGAACTCGGTATCGTGGCTGACGAACACGATGGTTCCCTTCCACGCGTTCAGCGACTCGGTGACCGACTGTCGGCTGGGCGGGTCGAGGTTGTTGGTCGGCTCGTCGAGCAGCAACAGGTTGTTGCGCCCGACCATCAACATCGCGAGTGCGAGCTTGGTCTTCTCGCCACCCGACAACGTGCCGCTCTCCTGGTACACCTTCTCACCGCTGAGGCCCATCATGCCGAGCATGCCGCGAAGTTGCGTCTCGGTGAGCACGACGTTGTTGGGCACGGCGGCGCGGATGTTGTCGAGCAGCGTCGCGTCGCTCTGCAGGTTGTCGTGCTCTTGTGCGTAGTAGCCGACGTTGACGTTGTGCCCGAAGCTGAAGACACCGGAGTTGGCCGTGGTCTCGCCGGCCAGGATGCGCAGCAGGCTGGTCTTGCCTGCCCCGTTCAGGCCGAGCACCAGCAGGCGGTCACCGCGACCGACATCGAACGACACGTTCTCGAACACCGGCGGCCCGCCATAGGACTTCGTCATGCGATGGGCGGTGATGACCGTCGTTCCGCTCGACGGTGGATCAGGGAACTTCACGCGCAGCGTGCGATCGCCCTTGCTGACGTGCACACGCTGGGCTTCGAGGCGGACGATGTGCTTCTCCTTGCTGTGGGCCATGGCGGCCTTGCTCGACTTGGCACCGAAGCGATCGACGAGTGTCTGCAGCCGGGCGATCTCCTTGGTCTGCAGCGCCGCCTTCTTGGCCAGCCGCTCCTCGTCGTTCGCCCGCGAAGTTCGGTACTGGCTGTACGTGCCCTTGTACTCGACGATCTCCCCGACGGCATCTTCAGCAGGTCGATCGAGGTGCAGCACACGCGTGATCGCCTCGTCGAGCAGATCGAGGTCGTGGCTGATCACCAGCAGCGCCCCGCGGTACGTGCGCAGGAACTGCAACAACCACGTCTTGGCATCGATGTCGAGGTGGTTGGTCGGCTCGTCGAGCAACAAGACGTCGGACCCGGCGAACAAGATGCGCGCCAGTTCGACTCGGCGACGCTCGCCACCACTCAGCACGCCGATCGGCAGCTCCAACCGATCGCCACCGAGCCCCAGGCCGGCAGCCATCGCCCTCGCCTCGCTCTCGGCGCTGTAGCCACCAGAGGTGGCGAACTCGTCCTGTGCCTTGCTGTAGCGGCTGACGTTGCGTTCGCTGGCGTCTTCTTCCATCGTCAGGCGCAGCTTCTCCAGGCGGATCAGCTCCTCGTCGATTCCGCGGCCACTGAGCACATGGGTGATGGCGGTCCGACCGTCGAGCACCCCGGCAATGCGCGGATCCTGCGGCAGGTAGCCGAACCCGCCCTTGCGGAGGACCTTGCCGCCCGTGTGCTCCAGCGCGCCACCGAGCACCCGGAACAGGGTGGTCTTGCCAGCGCCGTTGCGCCCGACAAGGCCCACTTTGTCGCGCGCCATGACGGTGAACGAGGCGCCGTCGATGATCTGGCGACCACCAACTTCCACCGAGAGCGCTTGGACCTGCAACATGGCCGTCCATCGTGGCGGGGAAACGGCGAGTCCGCAACGCCACACGTCGTACGATGGTGCGATGGAACTCGGCCTGTCGGCGCACCTGCACGGAGGTTGGTCCCGCCGGGCAGCGCCGATCTGCTGTGGTGGGGCGCTCGTGGCCGCTGCGGGCGTGATCGCGACGCACGATCCCAGCACTGCCGGATCGCGGTACCCCGGCTGTGTGTTCCACCAGATGACCGGCCTGTGGTGCCCCGGATGCGGCCTGACTCGAGGCACCTACCAGCTGCTGCACGGCCACGTCGGTGCCGCCCTGGGGTACAACGTCTTCACGCCATTGGCGCTCGCCGCGATCGTCGTGGCCTGGTTCGCCTGGCTCCGGGTGTCGTGGGGTGGCGCACCGATCCGCATTTCACCGACGGCCCAGCGGTGGGCAGCGTTCGCGCTGCCCGTGCTGCTCGTCGCCTACGGCGTCCTGAGGAACCTCCCAGTGGCGCCCCTACGCGCCCTCGCTCCGTAGCACTTGAGCCTGTCAGGGCCCTGTCGGAGCTGGGACCGGCGGCGGTGGCGGTGGACCTCGACGTGGCTGCGTGACCGGAGGCGTCGTCGGCTGCGGGAGCGTCGAGGCCGGCGGTTGGGTCGGCGGCGTCGTTGCGACGGTCGGTGGCGTCGTTGCGACGGTGCCGGTGGGCTTGGTCGTCGGGGTTCCGCCCCCGGTAGTGGTCGCCGTCGGGGGTTTGACCGTGGTCGGTGTCGGCTTGACCGGGTTCTTCGGTGGGGTGTCGGTGCCGTTCACGCTGGCGCCCCGGTCGTCGGTGAACGAGGTGCTGAGACAATCACCCGCCGCTTGCGGGGCCTGGCCCATCACACCGGCCACGGTGGATGCCAATACCAGCCGCCCATCGTTGGTCAGGTGAAGCCCGTCACCGCGCAGGACCGTCGTGGCATCGGCCGTCGCGATGGCGCCCCAGTCGACCACACGGACATTGGAGAATTCAGCGGCAACCAACGCGATCGCGTCGTTGACCTCGCGGCGGCTCTCGTCGAACAGGGTCACCGTCAGCAGCACGATCGGGCTCGGCGTCAGTCGCTGCACGATCTTCTCCAACTGCTTCCGATACGCCAGTTGGTCGCCGAGGTAGTTGGAGCCGAGGAACACATATGCGGCGTCCCACTTCGCCGACAGCCGCTTGTCGAGCACCTGGTTGCCGAAGTCGACGAATCGGCTCGGCTCGGCGTCGACCTCGACCTGCCAGCCGAGCGGGACCAGAGCGTCGCACAACTCGCCTCCGTACCGCTTCGCCGCCGACGCGGTGATCGAGTCGCCGATCATCAACAGTCGGTTGCCGGTGACCAGCGAACCGATCAATGGCAGCGGAGTCAGCGTGGTGGTCGAGGCGTCGGACACCGGTGCCACCGCGCCAGCATCCGTGGGCACGACGCCGGCATCGGGGTTGCTACCAGGCAAGATGCCCACACCCTCGATCGCCGGGTCGCGCGATGAGTCGGGGGCCGAGGCCGCAGCCGAGCATGCTGCCAGCACCAGGCACAGCACCGTCAGGGTGACCTCGCGCCGCGCTCTCATCCCTCCATTGGAGCTAGCGCCGCCGAATTTCGCAAGTCAGGTTGAACAAACGTTGAAACGACAACACCCCGACGCACACCGTTGACCGGCGCGAAACGACTCAGTTGCGCGCCCGCAACGCGTCGCGGATCTCGGTCAGAAGATCGATCTCGTTCGGCCCCGGCGGGGCGACCTCGATCGGCTTGCGCATCTTGCTGTACGCCTTCAGCATCATGAACAGCACGAGGCCGACGATGATCAGCGAGATGACCTGCGTCAACACGACACCGATCGAGATGGTCGATTCGTTTGCCGTGCCTTTGCGGACCGTGAACGTCAGGACGTTGTCGAGGTTCGGCTTGCCGACGATCGCGCCGATCACCGGGTTCACGATGCCATCCATGAATGCGTCGATGACCGCCTTCACAGCGATCGCCAAGATGAATGCAACCGCAATCTCGATGAGGTTCCCGGTCGTAACGAAGTCCTTGAACTCCTTCAGAAAATTCTTCACTGTCGTTCCCCTTTTGGTGTGAGCGGATCCGCCGCTGCGCCATTGAAGCACGTCGTCGGACCGTGCCATGGCACCACTTCGCAGGCACTACCCTGCGGCCGATGGGCAATGGGACACCCGTGCCGGCGGATCAGCCGAAGCGCCGGGCAAGGACAGGTCACGACGGCGAACACCGGCTCGACGACCTGTTGCTCGACCGGATCGACGCGTTCCGGGTCGTGCGCGCCGACACTGCCGAGGAACGGGGTGCGATCCTCGAGCAGATCGCCGGGCGCGGCAAGCCCGAGCAGGACATCGTCAAAGAGCTGGGCAAGATGCGCCCCCTCTGGCGCCCGGACCGATTCGAAGAGGCGCATCGCGTCGCCATGCGCTCGTTGGAGGTGCTCGACCGCAACGGCGTACGTGCCCCGAAGATGCCGAGGCTCGGCCCGCTGACGCCGATCGCCGGGTACTTCGTGCAACAGATGACCCGATGGATCGTCAAGGGTTATCAGAACCGCCTGGTCACCAGGTTGCGACGGCTGTACGAACGCCGCGAGGCCAACTGCGTGTGGGGCAGCCCCGAACACGTGATGCTGCGTCGAGCGCGCATCAACGCCGTGCAGGTCGAGCAGGGCTACAAGGGCAACCAGTTGGGCCTGCCGACGTTCCTGGTTGGCGGGGCGATCCTGTCGAGTGCGGTCTCGGCGCTGCGGGCGTTCTTCGTCTGGGCGATCAGCGGGATCGTCGGCGTGATCGTGTTCACCGCCGTGCTTGCGGTGGTGTTCGCCAGCCTTGCGTGGGCCGCGCTGTACGCCGCGGGTGTCGCCCGCCGGCGCATCCGCCTGTCGACCGATCAACCGATCAAGGCGCTCTTCGAGACCATCGGCGCGTGCGGCAACCCACCGAAGGACGACTCGTACACCTTTGCGGTATACGCCATCGTGCTGCTCGTGATGGCCTGGATCCTGGTCCCGGCGGCAGCCTGGTTGGTGATCTCCAAAGCCAGGTAGCACCGTTCGCTCGCCGGGTGCTGTCAGGCGTCGCCCGCGCTCGTCGCCAGGCCGGCCAGGTTGCACGCGTCGGGGTTGGCCGCCTCGGCCGCGGTGGTCTCATCGACCGGCGACAACTGCTCGCCGGTGCGCCATGCATCGAGGTACTTCCACGGCCACACCTCGCCACGCCGCACAGCCCATTCATTGCCACTGCACGGCCAGGAGATGCCGAAGTGCGTGTGGCAGGCCGAGTTGCGGGCATTGCCGGTTTGACCCATCACGCCCAGCGGCGTGCCGGAATCGAGCACATCGCCGGGTTGCACGGCGACCGAGTCGAGGTGGGCGAAGTAGTACCGCACGCCGTCGTCGCCCAGCATCGACACGTACTTGCCACCGCGTGTTGCCGGATCGTTGACCTTCGGGTCCCACGGGTCGGTGGTCCGCGTCTGGTGGACCGTGCCACCGATCGGGGCGACGACCTCGGCGCCACACCCGAAGACGTCGCTCGCCGGGTAGTCGTGATGCTTGTGTGCGTAGCTGACCTTCTTGCCGGTGAAGGGAAAGACGTACAGCAGCGGACGCGGCCGAGTCGTGGTCGTCGCCGCTGCGGTTGTCGCTGCAGCACTGGTCGGCGGCACGATCGTCGTCGAGGCAGCCGTCGGTGCAGGTCTCGGCGCGCTGGTCTCGGTCGCGACCGAGTTGGCAGAACAGCTCGCGGTCAACGCGAGCAACACCATCGCGTTCCGCAGGGCAGCCATCGTTCGCCAGCCTGTCATGGGGGATCTACCGTTGCGTGTCATGAGGCGCCTGGCGAGTGTTGCGATCGGCATCACGATGCTCGCGGCATGCACCGTCGACGAGGGTTCCACGACCACCGAGACCCTGCCTCCGATCGGGAGCCCCAGCAACACCGTGCCGCCGACGGCGGCCACGACCCAGGCACCGACCACGCCCACCGAGCGGCCGCAGCCGATCACGACCAGCACGATCGGACTGCCCGGCGGGGCGTGCGTGTTCTCGGCGCCAACGGGTGCAGCCGAGGTCACGTTCGAAGTCGGTACCCGGTTGTACAGCGTCACGCCCGGCGGACCGCCGACCAGCTGCCTGACCGAGCTCACACTCGACAACGTCGGCCCACTTCGGTGGTCCCCCACAGGCGACCGGGTGCTGCTCAACTCGGTCACCGTCTTCGACGGCTCCCAAGCCCTGCCGACGGGCTACTTCTCGACCAACACCGGTGTCACGTGGTCGTACCCCACGGGCAAGGCACTGATCGCGCCGGCGGTCGCCGACCGGCACCTGCTGTGGCGCACCGCCGGCCAGCCGGGCACGCGCACCGACATCAGCTTCCTCGACCGCACCGACGTCGCCGCGTACCATCCGGCCGGCAAGAACATCTTCGCCGCCGGGCTGGCCAGCGACGGCACCGCCGGGTTGTTCCTGGCCAGCAATCGCGGCGCGAACCCGCGGTTGATCGCCCAGCTCGATCAACCCGACACGGTCATCAGCGAGATCGCCCCGGATCCTTCAGGTTCACGCGTCTACTTCGTCCACGATCATGGCAATGGAAGCTTCCACATCCACGCTCTCGACCTCCCTGCCCTCGTCCTGACCGATGTCATCCAGGCGGTGGAGCCGGTCGCCAAGCTGACCGGTGGCACGATCGGCCTCGGCGCGATCGCCTGGCGAATCGGAGCGTGTTCCGGCCTCACTCGCACGCAGATCACCGCTGCCGTCGGCGGTGCGACTGATCAGCCGGCGGCGTTCGCCACGCTGTCGACCGAGCCCGTTGGCTGGCTCGACGCGCAGCAGTTGGTGATGTCGGTGCGGGCGACGGGCTGCAGCGGCCCGAGCGATCTGTGGACGTGGAACGTCGTCACCTCTGTCGCGACCCCGCTGGTCTCGGGTGTCGACAACGTCGCGATCCGTTCCGTCCTGACAACGTTCGGCGAGCTCCCCGGCGACATCAACAGTGCGGC
Source organism: Ilumatobacteraceae bacterium (assembly GCA_039931555.1). GTDB lineage: Bacteria > Actinomycetota > Acidimicrobiia > Acidimicrobiales > Ilumatobacteraceae > JAENVT01. The sequence continues at coordinate 77,084 of JBDTRP010000145.1, forward strand.
GCCTGGTTGATGACCTTCACTGTGACTCGGTCGAGTCACCCTCACGATGTTCCGCCTCGATCTCCTCGAAGCGATCGATCAGTCGCAACGACGGGAACGCGAACCACCAGATGCCCACCACCGCGAGGGTCGCGACACCGCCACCGATGACCGTCGCCGACGTCCCGACCGCTTGGGCGACCATGCCGCTCTCGAAGGCCCCCAACTCGTTGGATGCACCGATGAAGACGGATTCCACCGCCAACACCCTGCCGAGCTTCTCGTCGGGCGTGACCAGCGGCACGAGCGAACTACGGATGAACACGCTGACCATGTCGGCTGCAGACAGCACCACCAGCGCCAGGAACGCAAGCAGGTAGTTGCGGGTGACGCCCAGCACGACGGTGCCGACACCGAACACACCGACGACCGTGAGCAACGTCTTGCCCACATGTCGCCTGACCGGGCGGGCCGCCATGATCAGCGCCATCGCCGCCGCGCCGAAACCTGGCGCGGCGCGCAGCCATCCGTAGGCGACATCGCCGACACCCAACCGATCCTTGGCGATGACGGGGATCAATGCCACCGCACCGCCGAACAGGACGGCGAACAAATCGAGGGCGATGGCCGCCAACAGCACAGGGGTTCGCCGGATGAACACCAGCCCCTCCACTGCCGTACGCAACGTCGGCCGGTTGTCGAGGTCGGGCGCGAGCGGCTCGCGCACGAACGTCTGCGTCGACAGCACCAACGCGCTGCAGAAGATCAGCGAGGTTGCGCCGAGGTACGCAACCCACGGATCGACTGCGTACAGAAACCCGCCCACCGCCGGGCCGACGATGATCGCACCGGTCCACATCGCCGAGTAGAGGGCGATCACCTTGGGCAGTGCCCCCGCAGGGGCGACCATCGGCGGCATCGACCGCATTGCGGGTGCCTGGAACGCGCGGGCGATCCCGAACGTGAACGCAATTCCGAACAGCGGGATCACCGACGTCGGCTTGTTGAGCGCGTAGAACATCAACGCCGCAGACGTCACCACCTCGGCGCCCACGGTGATCAGGGCGATGGCCTTACGGCTGAAATGGTCTGCCACCGAACCCGTGACCAGCACGAGCATCGCAATGGGCAAGAACTCGGCGAGGCCCATCCAGCCGAGGTCGGACTTCCGGCCAGTGATGTCGTAGGCCTGCTTCAACAACACAGTGGCCTGCAGCGCGATGCCGCTGTACAGGATGCCGTTGCTGATCAGCAGCCGGCGAACGGGGGTGGATTGCCAAACCTGTCGAGTGGAGAGCGGCGAGGGGGTTGCTTGCGAGGTGGACACGACGGACGCCAACCCTAATTGCACGTGCTACACAGGGCCCATGTCGTCGCTCGCCGCACTGAGCTCACTCGCAACCGAGACCAGGTGGATGGATGCCACCGACCAGGCGGCGCTCGTGCGACGCGGTGAGGTCACCGCCGCCGAACTGCTCGAGGCAGCGATCGAGCGCATCGAGCACCTCGATCCACAACTGAACGCGGTGATCATCCGCTGGTTCGACGAGGCGCGCGCTACGGCAGCGCACCTGCCGGACGGGCCGTTCCATGGCGTGCCGTTCCTCCTGAAGGACCTGTGGGCGCACTACGAGGGCCAGCCGCTGACGAACGGTTGCCAGGCCCTGAAAGACGCACTGCCGATCTCGCCGCAGGACACGACGCTGGTCGCCCGGTTCCGCCGAGCCGGCCTGAACATCGCCGGCCGCACCAACAGCCCGGAGTTCGGCAGCTTGCCCACCACCGAGCCCGCCGCGTGGGGTGCGACACGCAACCCCTGGAGCATCGGCCACTCGCCCGGCGGCTCGAGCGGCGGGTCGGCTGCCGCCGTTGCTGCCGGGATGGTGCCGTTCGCCCACGCCAGCGACGGCGGAGGGTCCATCCGCATCCCTGCATCGTGCTGTGGCCTGGTCGGACTCAAGCCGTCGCAGGGACGGATCACGCTGGGACCATTTCGCGACGAGAGCAACCTCGGGGTCGAGCTCGGTGTCAGTCGCACCGTCCGCGACACCGCAGCGTTGCTCGATGCCGTGCGCGGCCCCGGCGTCGGCGACACGGTGATCGCCCCACTGCCGCAACGGCCCTACGTCGACGAGGTCGGCGCAGACCCGGGACGCCTGCGGATCGGCCTGCTCGACGAGCATCCCTTCGGCGGCGCGCTGCACGACGACTGCCGCGACGCGGTACGTGCCGCGGCCGCACTGCTCGAGTCGCTCGGCCACCACGTCGAGCTCGGGTCGCCCGCAGCGTTGGCAAACCGGGAGTTCGGCCAACGGTTCTCGGCACTCTGGAGCACCAACATGGGCGTCTCGGTGAAGCGGATCGAAGCACAGCTCGGGCGGCCGATCACCGAGGGCGAGATCGAACCCGTCAACCGCGCTCAGGTCGAGTTCGCCCGCAGGGTCAGCGCCGTCGACTACGCCCTCGCGCTCGCCGCGACTGTCGAGTTCCGCCGAGCCGTGCAGCAGTGGTGGAGCGACGGGTGGGATCTGTTGCTGACCCCCACACTGGCCGAACCGCCTGCCCCGTTGGGGACCTTCGCCAACGACGCCGCGTCACCGATGAACCCGATGATCAGGGCGGCTGCATACGTGCCGTTCACGCCGCCGTTCAACTCCAGCGGGCAACCGGCGATCAACCTGCCGCTCCACTGGAACGGCGCCGGGCTGCCGATCGGCATCCAGCTGGTCGCCGGGTACGGGCGGGAGGATGTGTTGTTGCAAGTCGCCGCACAACTCGAGGCAGCCCGACCATGGGCGAACCGGTATCCGACCATCTGAACTGTCGATTCCTGCCGCCTCTGTTCCGTTTGTGTGACGAATAGTGCAGTTTCGAGAAATCTCGCCGAAAGTGAATCCAAACGGCCTCTTGAAACGTCTATATGAATGTGAACGCCATGCACCGCTCCGCCCCCACCTCCTCGGCCACTTCGATGGCCAGTTCACGGCCGAACACGGCGGAGTTGATGATCCTGGCGTTGAAGGCCGGAGCCGGGGCTGCACTCGTCGCAGCACTGCTGGCCGGCCATGTGCCCGAAGTCGTGATCGTCGTCGGTGTCATCGTCGTGGCGTCGTTGATCGGCTGGCACCGCACCCAGATGGTGCCCGCCCGGGTTCGCTCGCAGCACCGCTTCACCGTTGTGTCACGATGCGGCGATGGGTTCGTCACGATCGACTCCTCCGGCGCGCGGCGCGTCGCACGTCGTTTGGTGCTCGACGGCCCTTCCAACTGAGGTAGGCCTCGTCGGACTACAGGCCCGTGGGTAGCCAGCCGCACATCCGCATCGGCTACGCGTTCGGTACTCGCACCCGGCTCAACGACGGCGGCTTCTCGACGGTGGTCGACGCGCTCGAGCGGCTCGGGTTCGACAGTTTGTGGCTCAGCGAACGCATCGGGGGCGACGCACCCGACCCGCTCGTCGGCATGGCGTTCGCCGCGGGGCGCACCGCCCGGCTGAAGTTCGGTATGAGCGTGATGGTGCTGCCCGGTCGCAACCCGATCGTGCTCGCCAAGGAGTTGGCGACGCTCGATCGGTTGTCGAACGGTCGGCTGCTCCCGGCGTTCGGGCTCGGTGTGGCCGACCCACACGAGCAACAGGCCTTCGGTGTCGAACGCGGCGCCCGCGCCAAGTTGTTCGACGAAGCGCTCGCCGTGCTGCGTGGCGCGTGGGCGCCGGGAACCTTGACCCACCACGGCGACCACTTCGACTACGACGACCTGCGCGTGCAACCCAAGCCGCTGCAGCCCCAGCTCGACGTCTGGCTCGGCGGCATCGCCGCATCCGAGCTGCGCCGCGTCGGGCGACTGGCCGATGGCTGGTTGCCCAGCTTCGTCACTCCCGACGATGTGGCGCGCGGGCGCGAGACGATCGAGCGCACCCTCGCCGAGCACGATCGTCACATCGACGTGGACCACTACGGCGCCTTGATCTCGTACGCGTCGGGGCCGATTCCCCAGCAAGTCGTCGAGCTGTTGGCTCGCCGGCGACCAGACCTCGACGACCCGACGGTGCTGGTACCACGGGGCTGGGATGCCCTCATGGACACCATCGACCGGTTCGTCGCCGTGGGCACGAGCAAGTTCGTCATCTTGCCGATCGTCGAGCCGTCGACGCCTGCTGAGTGGGTCGAACACCTCGAGCAGGCCGCGCCGATCGTGCTCGCTCGCCAGACCTGAGGCATGATCAATGATCGACACCGTGCCCGAGAGGACAGTCCGTGCCACCTGCACAGCCCTTACCCGATGATCCGATCGACCTTGCCCATGCCAGCTGGACGGGTCAGGGGTGGGGGCAAGCCGCCGACGGCATGGCAGTTGTCACCTCGATCATGCGCGTGCAGCAGGTGCTGCTGGCACGCGTCGAAGCGATCCTGCGTCCACTCGGGCTGACCTTCGCCCGCTACGAGGTGCTGATGCTCCTGCGCTTCAGCCGTAAGGGCTACCTACCCGTCGGCAAGATCGGCGAGCGTTTGCAGGTGCACCCGGCCAGCGTGACGAACGCGGTGCAACGGCTGGAGCAGGACGGATTTGTCCACCGGACGGCGAACCCGGTCGACGGTCGCAGCGTGCTCGCCGAGATCACACTGCGCGGCAGGCGACTGACCGAAGCGGCCACAGCGCAGCTCAATGGCCAGGTCTTCTCGATCGTTCCGATCCCGCCGTCCGAGCAACGCGAGATCTACACGGTGCTGAAAGGCATGCGTCGGGCCTTCGGAGATTTCAGCTGAACTACCACAATGCTTTGACGTCCAATTAAACTGCCGAGATGCCCACCAACCGTGAGCTCTGGGAGCAAGCATTCGCCGAGTCGCCGGTGCGCGACACCGACTACACCACCATGTCGGGCATTCCACTCGATCCGGTGTACGGCCCCGACGACGGGTCGGGTGATTATCCGGGGCAGTATCCGTACATGCGTGGGCCCTACGCCTCGATGTACCGATCGAAGCTGTGGACGATGCGGATGTTCGCCGGGTTCGGTACCGCCGACGACACCAACTGGCGGTTCAAGGAGATCATCAAGTCCGGCGGTGACGGGCTGTCGACGGCGTTCGACATGCCCACGCTTCTCGGGATCGACAGCGACCATCCGATGGCGTTGGGCGAGGTCGGCCGGTGCGGTGTTGCGGTCGATTCGCTGGCCGACATGGAAGACCTGTACGCCGGCATCGATCTGGGCACGACCACGACATCGATGACCATCAACTCCCCCGCCGCGGTGATCTTCGCGATGTTCGTTGCCCAGGCCGAGAAAGCCGGCATCCACCGCACCCGGCTGGGCGGAACCTTGCAGAACGACATCTTGAAGGAGTACCAGGCTCAGAAGGAGTTCGTCTTCCCGCCACGGCCGTCGATGCGCTTGGTTCGAGACACCATCGAGTTCACCGCTGCGGAGATGCCACGCTGGCACTCCATCTCGATCTCCGGCTACCACATCCGCGAGGCGGGTTCGTCGGCGGTCGAAGAGTTGGCGTTCACGCTCGCCAACGGGTTTGCCTACGTCGAACTGGCGATGCAGGCCGGACTCCCCGTCGACTCGTTCGCCCCGCGGCTGTCGTTCTTCTTCAATGCTCACATCGACTTCTTCGAAGAGATCGCCAAGTACCGCGCGGCCCGCCGCATCTGGGCGCGCTGGCTGAGGGATCGATACGGCGCCAAGCTCGAGCGGTCGATGCAACTGCGCTTCCACACCCAGACCGCGGGCGTGTCGCTGACAGCGCAGCAGCCCGAGGTCAACATCGTGCGCACCGCCATCGAGGCGTTGGCCGGAGTGCTGGGTGGCACGCAGTCGTTGCACACCAACTCGATGGACGAGGCCATGGCCTTGCCGACGGAGAGGACGGCCCGCATCGCCCTGCGCACCCAACAGGTCATCGCCCATGAGACCAACGTCGCCCACGTTGCCGACCCGCTCGGTGGTTCGTGGTACGTCGAACACCTCACCGACGAAGTCGAACGGCAGGCCGAGGAACTGTTCGCCTACCTCGACGAGTTGGGCAATGGCTCGATGCTCGAGGGAGCCATCAAGGGCATCGAGGACAACTGGTTCCAGGGCAAGATCGCCGACAGCGCCTACGACCTCGAGCGACGGTTCAACACCGGGCGCCGCATCATCGTCGGTGTCAACGCCTTCACCGAAGGCAGCGAGGAATCACAGATCCCGCTGCTGCAGATCACCAACGAGGACGAAACACGGCAGCTGAAGCGCCTCGAGCAAGTTCGCCACGATCGCGATCAAACGGCGGTCGACGCCGCACTGCGCCGCATCGAGGCCGAAGCCGCCGATCCGGAGGTCAACCTCATGCCCGGGCTGATCGACGCCGTTGGTGTCTACGCAACCCTCGGTGAGGTCATGGCTTCGCTCGGCAGCGTGTTCGGTCGCCACGTCGAAGTGCCGACCATCTAGTGGCTGCCCAACGGATCCTCATCGCCAAGGTCGGCCTCGACGGCCACGACCGCGGCATCAAGGTGGTCGCTCGAATCCTGCGCGATGCGGGGTACGAGGTCATCTACACCGGCCTGTTCCAGACTCCGGCGACCGTTGCTGCCGCCGCGGTCGACGAAGACGTCGACGCCATCGGGCTGTCGATGCTGTCGGGCGCGCACATGACGTTGGCGCCGCTGGTTGTCAGCGAGACCCGGGCCCGCGGCGTCGACATCCCCGTGATCGTCGGCGGAATCGTCCCCGAGCCCGACATCGCCAAGTTGAAAGAGGCCGGCATCGCCGCCGTGCTGACCCCCGGAGCCACCTCCGCGCAGATCGTGGCCGAGGTCGCGGCTGCACTCGCAGCTGCCGCCAACGCCTGAGCCGGTGCGCCTTCAGCGGCAAGCAGCGCGCCATTTCACGACCCGTTGCGAATCATCTGTGACGTTCGCGGTACTCCGGCGAGCCGTCGCCAATGCCTCGGCCGAATACACCTAGTAGGTGCCAAATTCACGGTCTGCGCGGGGAAGTGCGTACTTTCGAAGCACACAGGTCGCGTTGAAAGTACGCACTTCGTCCAGCAGCGTCGGGAACCCCCCTTCGAGCCAATGCCTAGGTGATGGGGTCGTCGAGGGCGGCGGGATCGGCGAGCAGGTCGACGATGGATCTGCAGAACGATGCGGCGGGGGCGCCGTCGACGACGCGGTGGTCCCACGTCAGGCTGAGGGTGAGGCGCTTGGTCGTCGTGACGGCGCCGTCGACGACGATCACGTCGTCGCGGAGTCGGCCGACACCCAGGATCGCCACGTTCGGCGGGTTGATCACTGGCGTGAACATGTCGACACCGAACATGCCGAGAGCGCTGACCGAGAACGTGCCGCCTTCCAACTCCTCCAGCTTCAAGGACCCCGTACGAGCTGCATCGGCCAGACGGGTGGTCTCGGCACTGAGCGCTGCAAGATCGAGCCGGTCGGTGTGGCGAACGACCGGCACCATCAACCCGTCGTCGAGCGCCACGGCGAGCCCGACGTGGATGTCGGGGAGGACGGCGATGCCATCGGCGGTGACTTGCGAGTTGACGTTGGGATGCTGCCGCAACGCCCGGGCCGCGGCGGCCACGACATAGTCGGTGAAGCCGACCGTCACGCCCGCTTGCTTGCGCCGCGCCCGATCCGCCACCACCGCGTCCATGTCGGCGTCCATCGCCAGCGTCAACTGGGCCATCTCACGCAGCGAGGCATGCATCCGCTTGGCGATCGTGGCGCGCATGCCCGACATCCGCACCACGCGCACTGGCGTCTGCGACGCGGGAGGCAGGTCGGGCGCGCCCGGTTCGGCCGGAGCAGCAGCAGGAGAAGCAAAGGTCACGGAGCCGGCCAAGCGCTGGCGTACGTAAGCGGCCACGGTGTCGCGGGTGATCCGGTACTCGACCGGGTCATAGGGCACCACGGCGAGATCGATGCCGAGCAGATCGGCGAGATTTCTGCCGGCCACGCTGGCGACGATGTCGTCACGGCTGCTGAACGTCTGGAGTGATGCACCTGAGGAACCGAGTCCCGCACCGATGGCTGCAGCGACATCGTCGGCGACGATGCGCCCACCAGGCCCGGTCCCCGCGACCCGACCGATGTCGACACCGGCCTCGCTGGCGACCCGCTTGGCATTCGGCGAGGCGAGGATGCGACCGTCGACGGTTGTGGCCGCCGTCGCGGTGGGGGCAGCAGCCGCCCGAGACGCTGTGGCTCTTGGCGCGGCCGCTGTGGATGCTGTGGGTGCCGCGATCGCCGCCGTGGCGGCGGGCGCCGGTGGGGTCTCCCCCGGTGCGAGGAACACCGCGATCACAGCGCCACATGCGTAGGCCTGCCCTGGTTGGCCGATGTGGTGCAGCCTGCCCGCGCCGCTGCTCTCCACCTCGGTCTCCACCTTGTCGGTCTCGATGCGCACGACGGCGGTGCCCTCGGCCACGTCGGCGTCGTCGGGCACGAGCCACTCGACGATGGTTCCCTCTTCCATCGTCAGGCCGAGCTTCGGCATCTGGAATTCAACTGCCATGAGAATCCTCCGAAAGGTCAAAACAGCGATCGTGCGCGGCGTGGATCAACGCCTGTTCGACGTCGATCACCAGTGGGCCGCCGTGGTCGACGGACATCGTGATGGTTGCGCCGGGCCCGACCCGGCGGTCGCGTTCGCCGTCGAACGCCAGCATGCCGGGACCCGACATGACGACCGTCTCGCCCAAGGCAAGTGGTCGCACCTCGGCGACGTCGACCGTGGCGAACGAGCCTGGCAGCAATGGCATGCGCACCTGCCGGCCACCCGGACCGAACCGCACATAGACGCCGGCGGCCTCGTCGCGACCGACCGGGTACATGCGCCCGGCGATGCTGGAGAGGCCGGTGCTGGCCGGCGTCGCCGACGCCGACACCACGTGACGGATCACCGACGCATCGATGACGGCGCGTGCCCCGCTGAACGCCGCATCGACGACCGCCACCTCGACCAGGGCCATGTCGTCGATATGACCGACCGCTGGGTCGGAGATGTGCACCGAGATTCGCTTGGCTCGTCGCGCGACATCGGCGCCGACGACGACACCGCGGGCGACGAACGCTGCAGCGGCGCCGGCCGACGATCCGTCGACCGCGCTCGGGAAGACGTTGTTGGTTCCCGTGGAGATCGCCACCATCGACACGTCGGGCCAGCCGATCGCAACGTCGCGGCAGGTGCCATCGCCACCGAGAACCACCACCGCACCGCATTGCTCTTTCCACATGCGGGCTGCGGCGCGCACGGAGTCGAGCCGCGAGCCCGTCGGCTCCTCGTCGAGCAGTTCGATGGCAGCCGCCAACTCGAGCCCGGCGACGGCGCGCGCCGCCAACCCACTGGCGTCGTTGCCCAGCACGATTCGCTTCGCGCCGCATTCGACAGCAGCGATCACCACGCGCCGAACGATCCCGGCCTTGACCGTGTCGGGCGTGTGACCCACCGCTGCGTGCAGGCGACGGATGTCCTTGCCCGCCCACGGGTTGACGATGACGCCAACGGTCGACACTGGTTCAGCGATTCAACAACGGTCTGGCGACCGCCTCACGGATGCTCTCGGCGATGCTCTTCGGGTCCGGTACCCAGTGCTGCTCGAGCGCCGGGGAGAACGGTACGGGCGAGAAGGGGCCGCCGACCCGACCCACGGGTGCGTCGAGGTAGTCGAAGGCCTGTTCCTGGATCTGAGCGGCGATCTCGCCGCCGAGACCGCCGAAGCGGACGGCCTCGTGGACGATCACCGCATGGTTCGTGCGTCGCACCGATTGCACCACCGTGTCCATGTCGAATGGCTGCAGTGTGCGGGGATCGATGACCTCGCACTCGATCCCTTCGCCGGCGAGGATCTCGGCGGCGATCATGGTGTCGTTGGCCATCTTTCCCCAGGCGACGACGGTGACGTCGTTGCCCTCGCGCTTCACCTTGGCCTGACCCAACGGGATGACGTAGGCCCCCTCGGGGACCGGCCCGCTGACGCCCAGCAGTCGCTTGTGCTTGACCATGACCGTCGGGTTGTCCTCACGAATGCACGCCGTCATCAAGCCCTTCATGTCGTAGGCGTTCGACGGGTAGACGACCTTGAGGCCGGGGATGTGGCACAGGATCGCCTCGAGGCTCTGGCTGTGCTGTGCCCCGGCGGAGAGGCCGCCACCGCCCGCAGTGGTGATGGTCAGGGGCACGACCGCCCCGCCACCGAACATGTACTTCAACTTGGCTGCCTGGTTGACGATCTGGTCGAGGGCGACGCACATGAAGTCCATGAACATCAGGTCGACGATCGGTCGCAGACCGCAGACCGCAGCGCCGAGTCCGAGTCCGATGATGGCTTGCTCGCTGATCGGAGTGTCGACGACACGGTCTTCACCGAACTGCTCCTGGAGCCCCCCGAACGTGTGGAAGACGCCGCCGAAGGCGCCAACGTCTTCGCCGGCGACGAACACATCCGGGTTGGCCTCCATCTCCTGACGCACCGCCTCGGTGAACGCGGCCGCGTAGGTCTTGGTTCGTTCCGCGCTCACCGCAGACTCCCGGTGTAGACGTCGACGAGGATCTGCGACGGGTCGGGCAACGGGCTCTCGTCGGCGAAGACGATGGCAGCCTCGATGTCGGCGCGTAACTCTGCCCAGATCGACTCGACCTGTTCCGAGGTGGCGGTGCCGTTCTCGATCAACCGTTCCTCGAACGAGAAGATCGGGTCGCGGGCCTTCCATGCGTCGACCTCGGCGTCGGGGCGGTACTTCAGGCCGAGGTTCTGGATGCCGTGATGGTTGTAGAACCGGTAGGTCTTGGCTTCGATCAACGATGGCCCCTCGCCGCGACGAGCGCGGGCGACAGATTCGGTGGCTGCTTCGTGGACGGCGACCACGTCCATGCCGTCGACGATCACGCCGGGCATGCCATAGCCCGCGGCACGGTCGACGATGTCGTGGATGGCCATCGTCTTGCTGCGCGGCGTGAACTCGCCGTACTCGTTGTTCTCGCAGGCGAAGACGACGGGCAACTTGAGTGCGCATGCCATGTTGGCCGCCTCGTGGAAGGCACCGATGTTGGTGGCGCCGTCTCCGAAGAAGGTCACCGCGACCTGGCCGCGCTTGCGGTACTTGTCGGCGAACGCCGCACCCACCGCAATCGGCGACCCCGCCCCGACGATGCCGTTGGCGCCGAGCATTCCGAGGTCGAGGTCGCAGATGTGCATCGACCCGCCCTTGCCCTTGTTGTAGCCGGTGGCCTTGCCCATCAACTCGGCCATCATCCGGTTGAAGTCACCGCCCTTGGCCACGAGATGCCCGTGCCCGCGGTGGGTCGAGGTGATCTGGTCGTCGTCGTTCAGGGCCGCGCACACACCGGAGGCGACGGCCTCCTCACCCACGTAGAGGTGCAAGAAGCCGGGCAGGCGCGCCGACTCGGCCAGCTTGCCCGCAGCCTCTTCGAAGAGACGGATTCGAACCATGCGGCGATGCAGATCCATCTGCACGTCGGTGGAGAGGTGCATCAACGCCTCCTGTTGTTGGTGGTGGTGTCGGTGGATATCGCGATCGTCATCCAGTCTGGCCTCTGGCCCAGCGCAGCGACCTACGCAGCAACTCGTAGAACACCGGAAGTTCCCACGAGCACCGATCGACGGTGGGCCAGTAGTCCTTGACCGGGACCATGTCGTAGTGGCCGCGACAGTGGCCGAGCGTGTTGTACAGCACGCCACCGTCGCCGAGCGGCCGCAGGTACATCACGAGGTGCTGAGGGTCCGACGTCGTCCAGTCGCTCTCGACGAAGCCATTCGCCGTGCCCTGGTACACGGTGTGCAACAGCGGCACCAGTTCCGAGCGGTCCGGGTACTCGTTGAGGTACAGCTCGTCGGTCGCCTGGAACGGATCGATTCCGGCGACGAGCCAGTGCGACGGCTCGGTGACCTCGACCTCGTAGGGCTCGATCGGCGGATGGGCGATGAACTGGCTGCCCAAGGTGTCGGCCCAGAGATAGAAGGGTCGCGGGGTGGCGACGGGCCGAACCGACGCATCGCCCAACGCCGAGTTGGTTCCATGGAGGGCGACCCATCGACCTCCACCTTCGACCCACTCGCGGATGATCTTCTGCGCACGCTCCGACGGGCGAACGTCGCAGGTGTAGCTGACCAGGATCTGCGCAGCGGCGATCGCGTTGGCGTCTTCGTAGTCGGGCTGCACGCGCACGCGGAACTCATCGTGCTCGGCCAGCAGACCGAGCAGCTCGCGGCGGGCGAAATCGAAGTCGTGGTACTTCCCACCGGTCACCAGCACGACATCGATCCGCCGACCCGGGGCGGCGACGTCGCTCAGAAGTTGACTCGCTTCAAGAAGCCGCCGTCGACAGTCAGGTTGACACCGTTGATGTGCTTGGCCCGGTCAGAGGCGAGAAAGACCACCGCGTCGGCGACATCAGCTGCCGAGCCCAATTCCCCGCCGGGATGGGCCTTGGCCGAGGCCTCGAAGAACTCCGGCTTGCCCTGCTTGACGCGATCCCAGTCGCCGCCCTCGATGAAGATCGGCCCTGGCGACACCACGTTGCATCGAACCCCTTTGGCACCCAGCACCTGGGCCTGCCCGAGCGTCCAGTTGGTCACTGCAGCCTTGAACGCGCTGTAACTGTTGGACCCGCTGGCGAAGTGCTCGACGGTCGCTGTCGTGCCGATGCTGATGACCGAGCCGCCGCCGTCGATCAAGGCCGCCGAGGCCGCGTCGACGCCGTGGACCAGGGCCATGATGTCGATGTCGAAGTTGTTCTTCCATGCCTCGAAGGTCTTGGCCGGCTTGCCCGAGGTGTTGTGCACGTAGATGTCGAGGCCACCGAGGTGCTCGATCGCTGCGGCAATGAAGCCACGCAACGACTCGCTGTCGGCGGCGTCTGCCGTAGCGCCGAACACCGTTCCACCACCGGCGCTGAGCTCGGCGACGGCCTTGTCGACCTCCTCGGCGTTGCGGGCGCAGAGCGCGACCGAAGCGCCTTCGGCCAGCAGGAGTTCGACGATGGCCCTGCCGATACCCTTCGTCGCCCCCGTGACAAGTGCGTTCTTTCCGGCAAGTCCGAGGTCCACGGCACAGCTCCTTTGATGTCCAAGTAATTTCCAGCATAGTGTTGCACCGCGGCGTGGCCGCCAGGAAACCCAATGCGCGGCACGGCTACCCGTGTCAACGCCGAGTCGAACAGGATCCACCGTGGAAGACGTCGCTGCATTCCGTGCTCGGGCGCAGACTTGGCTCGAGGCACGTGCCCCGCGACGGGCCGTCGTCGAGGAGATCGACAAGGCGTGGGGCCACGGCGAGTTCTCGGTCACGGTGTTCCACGACACGCCGGTCGAGCAGGAGCGGGCGTTCCTGGCGCAGTACCAGTCGTGGAATCACGAACGGACGGCTGCCGGCTTCGGTGCCATCGCGCTCTCGGTCGAGTACGGCGGCCTCGGTCTCAGCAAGGCCCACGAACGCGCCTATGTCGAGCTCGAATCCGAATTCGACGTGCCAAGAGATCACGAAGTCGTTGCCGTCACGTCGAAGTTGATCGCGCCGACGATCGTGAAGTTCGGCACAGCCGCGCAGAAGGAACGGTGGGTCTCCCGGTTCGCCCATTGCGACGAGTTCTGCTGTCAGTTGTTCTCCGAGCCGGGCGCCGGCAGTGACCTGGCCGGTCTGTCGACCAAGGCCGTGCGTGACGGTGACGAGTGGGTGATCGACGGCCAGAAGGTGTGGACGTCGACGGCCAACCTGTCACCGTGGGGCTTCGCGATCTGCCGCACCGACCCCGACGTGCCCAAGCACGCTGGAATGACGGCATTCATCGTGCCGCTCGACGCTGCGGGGCTCGAGGTTCGTCCGATCCGGCAAATGACGGGTGGTGCGTCGTTCAACGAGGTGTTCCTCACCGGAGTGCGGGTCAGCGATGACATGCGCATCGGCGAGGTCGGTGACGGCTGGAAGGTGGCGTTGACGATCCTCGGCTTCGAACGCGAGACGAGCGGCCACGGTCGCCGTGGCGGCAACTTCGAGGATCTGCTCGGGCTCGCCCGCCATGCCGGCCGGTCCGACGATCCTGTGGTGCGCCAACAACTCGCTCGCGTGTACTGCAGGGAGAAAGCCCGCGATTGGGGCATCGTCCGCGCTGCGGCCGCCGCAAACCGCACCGGTACCGCAGGGCCCGAAGGTTCGATCAGCAAGTTGATGTGGACCGACACACTGCGCCTCATCAGCGAGGTCGCCGGGCAGCTGCTCGGCGCCTCGATGACCGCCGACACGGGCGAGTGGGGCACATACGGCTGGAACGAGCACCTGCTCGGATCACCGGGCTACCGGATCGCCGGCGGCAGCGACGAGATCCAGCGCAACATCATCGGCGAGCGAGTGCTGGGTCTCCCCGGCGAGCCGCGCGTCGACCGCGACATCCCCTTCAGTCAACTCAACAAGCGCCCCGTCTGAGCAGGGTTCGCAGTCAGCGGGTCAGCACCGTGCAGGTGCTCAACCCCGGCGCGCCGTACACCTGGGTGAAGGCAGTCTGGGGATCGTTGGGCACCTGACGGCCGTCGGCCCGGTTCTGCAACTGCAGCACGCACTCGATCACCTGGCGGAGCCCACTGGCTCCGATCGGTTCGCCGTTGGCGATGCAGCCGCCATCGGTGTTGACCGGAAGCCGGCCGTCGATCTCCAGCGCGCCGCTCATGATCAGATCTCCCTGTTCACCGTGTTCGCACAGGCCACATTCGGCGAGATGCATCAACTCGGCACCGGCTTCGGTGTCTTGGATCTGGGCGACGTCGACGTCGGACGGCCCCACACCCGCACTCTCGAATGCTGCGGCAGCCGCGTAGACCGTGGCACCGGGGGTGATCTCCGCAGCCAGCGACGGGCTGAACACTTCGAACGTTCCGTACTTGCGTGTGCGGAACTCGATGGCGCGCAGCCACACCGGGTCGGCGCGCAGCTCCCTGGCCTTGTCGGGTGACGCCAGCACCACAGCCGCGGCGCCTTCGCTGGGGCTGCAGAACATGTACTTCGTCAGCGGGTCGTTGACCATCTCGGCGTCGGCGATCGCGTCGACGCTGAGCGCGTTGCGCCGCCACGCGTTGGGGTTGCGGGCGCCGTTGCGCAGCGCCTTGGCCGACAGTTCGGCGAGCAGCCGCGGGTCGAGATCGTGATCGGCGAGGTAGCGCTGGATCTTCATCCCGAAGAACTGGGTGGTGACCATCATCCCGTCCTCGCCGTACCACTCGCCGATGCCGTACTCGGCCGGGTTCGTGGCGAACGCGCCACGGTCGTGCTTGTCGAACCCGACCGCCAGCGCCAGGTCGGCCATGCCCGCCTCGATCGCGTTCGCTGCCGCAAGCAGCGACGAGCCGCCCGTCGCGCAGCCGTTGTACACGCTCATGAACGGTGTACCGGTGAGCCCAAGCTCTTTCACCAGAGCGTCGGCGTGCCCACCGTCCTTGCTACCACCGGCGGCGAAGTCGATGTCGGCCCACTCGACGTTGGCATCGCCGAGCGCGCCGCGGGCGGCGATCAGCGCCATCTCTCGTGCGGAGATGTCGAACCGACCGAACGGGTGAAGCCCGACTCCCACGATTGCGACGTCCATCACTGCATCTCCTTGGTCGGTTCGAACCAGAAACTCAACGGCGTGACGGTCTGGTCGATGACGACGCGGACCGCGTCGCCGATCTTCCACGCATCGATCGGCTTGCCGCGCAACCGTGACTCGACCTTGACCGTGCCGAGGTCGACGTAGGCGAGCGCGAACGGTGCGTACGGCGAATCGGCGAGGTACGGGGCCTTCGGTGGGAAGCGTTGCACCGTCCACGTCCAGACAGAGCCCGTGTGCGGCAACGCAACTTCGCTGACCGCGTTGCTACCGCACCGGGGGCACCCCGATTGCGCAGGAAACGTCTGGGTTCCGCAGTCGCTGCACGCGCTACCGACCAGGTGCGGCTCGTCGCCGGAGGTGTTGATCAGTTGACGGCGTTGGTCGGTCGTGTCGATCACTTCGGACACCGTTGGTCTCCTCATCGCGGGCCAGGCTGCAGCGTGATGGCGCCGCTTCGAAGTCGATGTTACGTTCCGCAGGCTCGCACCTTCCTAACTCGGCAATGAACTCTGGAGGCGCAGATGGACCTCGGACTGGCAGCCAAGAACGCACTCGTGACCGGCGCGTCACGCGGCATCGGCCGATTCATCGTCGAGCGATTGCTGGCCGAAGGGATGCAGGTTGCCTTCTGCGCGCGCAACCCTGACGGCGTGGCAGAGGCGGCCAACGCTGATCGGCAACGGCGTGATCGGCACCGCCGTCGACGTAGAAGATCCCGCCGCAGTCACCGCATGGGTCGACGATTCGGCGGCTCGGCTGGGCGGCCTCGACGTCGTCGTGACGACCACCAGCGCCAAGGGTGGCATCCCACCGAGCATCGAAGGTTGGCGGCGTAGCTTCGAGGTCGACGTGCTCGGCACCGTCGCGGTGATCGACGCCGCGCTCCCGCACCTCCGTGCTGCCGGTGCCGGCAGCATCGTGTGCCCCACTACTACACCCAGCACGTCGACCAGCATCCCGCGGGGCGCCTCGGTCGGCCCGACGAGGTCGCCAGCGTGGTCGCCTTCCTGCCAGCCCGATGTCGTCGTGGGTCAACGGCCGGAACATCGTCGTCGACGGCGGCTTCACCCAACGGGTCGGTTACTGACGACGACAGAACAGTACGAACCTGGTCGCGGCATCACCGTCGCTGCGACGGTCAGCGTGTGACAGCCCGCTCGACTGACCGCGGGTCGAGAGCGCCCTCGCCCTCAACTTTGTCGCTGGGAGGTCGCCCAGCGACCTGGGAGCGACGAGGTTCGAGTGAGACGGTCCGATTTTTCGTTCGTGCGCGCCAACGCAAGCACCATCAGAACTGCTCCTCCACCGTCAGATCGTTCCTCATGCCAGATGCGGGCGGCCCGCCAGTAGGACATTGCGACCACCAGGCTGACCAAGAACACGACGACCGAGGCAATGACAACACCGCGTGTCGCCCAAGTCGTCCGCCGACTCCTCAACGCGAAACCAAGCCCAACCGCGCCGAGCAGCACTTGGGTGATGAGGTTGAACGTGACACCGTGGGTGACCCTGTTGCACGGCGGCTCCGTCAAGGACGGGTGACCCGGTTTGTCGGTGCAAGCCGTCCCGAGTCCGAACCCGAACCCGAACCCGAACAGCATGAATGCGAACACGAATGGCAGCACAAACGACGAGTACCGCCAGGCCCCCACGGGACGCACTCGCGCTCCATGTCGTCCCATCACGCAACCTCACTCCACCTTCGGCGATCGCCAGGCGCTTGTCGCGTTTGTCAGCGCACCACGAAGCTAGCTCGCTGCCCGATGCGACGCCGCGGCGTTGGGAGTCTGGCGCCCCATAGCGGGGCCTGCGGCGCCAAACGAACGTCCAAAGAAAGTAGCGCCGAATGCGGCCATAGGGGAAGTGCGTACTTTCGGCGCGCACTGTCTGCTCTGAAAGTACGCACTTCCAGGGCAACCGCCTGGATTCGTGGCGTTTGTGTCACACAAACATCTCACCCCGCCGTCGAACTCAGACGATGTTGAGGGCGTCGAGGAAGGTCTCGGCGACGGCGACGTCGCCCTCCACGGTGCAGGCGTCGCGCCATGCTGTGCGCTTGGTGCCCCAGAGCACGAAATCATGCGCGCCGGAGGTGACCGTGGCGTCCGCAGCGCTGTCGTCGGCGCTGACCACGATCGCCTCGCCGTCACGATGAACATGCCACGGGCCGCCGCCGGTTCCGGTCAGCACGAGGCGGATCGAACCGGTCAGGTGCTGCTCCAAACCGGGCTGCATCTGCGGGATCCCGGTCAGCATCCACCCGACGGCCGGTGCAACGAGATCATCATCCGGGGCCGGCAACGAGCGCACGATCGGACCCGTGGGTTGTAGGAGATCGATGCGCAAGTGGCAGTAGTGGTCGAAGGCGAACGCATCGGCGAGTTGGTTCATCGGATAGTGGCCGAGGTCGGCGAGCGGGATCACGGTCGACGAAAGCGGCTCCTCCTGCAATGCGGTCAGCACCCCGACGGCACCGTCGCAGAAGCTCAGGTACTCGTCACGGACGTCGGCGTTCGACCAGTCCTTGCGTGGCTCGACGAGCAGGTCCATCAACCGTTCGGCAGGAAGGTCGACAGGCTCCGGGGGTGGAGGCGACGGCTGGACCACTTCTTTGAAGTTGGAGCTCATGTGCGCCACGAGGTCCTTGACGGTCCAGCCCTGGCACCCGCTGGGCATCGACCATTCGTCGTCGGTCAAGCTGGCGACCACCTGCTTGACTTCGTCGACGCTGCGTGCAGCGGAGGCCAAACCTGCTCGAGACATTCCTTGCTCCTGACTAAGTGCGCTCGGCGGCGCGTTCGGCCGCCAACGTCATGATGTGCTTGTTGCCCTGGCTCCACAGAACGTTCAGCGTCTTGCCCGCGATCAGCCAGCCGGCGTCGGCTCGAACCAGCCGATCGGAGTAGATACCGCCGATGGTGAACATCGAGTCGCCGAAGTTGTTGACCAGGTAGTGATCGGCGCGTACATAGGCGTGACACGTCGCTGTGTCTCCTTCGATCTCGAACCGAAGGTTGCTCAACGAGTGCTGAGTCGCATCGAAGCCCGGAAACAGTCGAGTTCCGCGTGAGACCCACGCATCGGCGGCCATCGGCCCATACGACTCGAGGCGCCACGAGCGGTAGTCGACATCGATGTGTTCGGTGAACACCGAGCGGTACAGGACCCAGTCGCGTGTGTCGATGCCAGCAGCGAAGCGCGCCATCGTCTCGGCGATGTTCAAGCGATCCTCGACCGATACCCCCATCGATGTCGAATGTACTGTGATCGGCGTCATGGAGCCTTGTCGAGTGCTGGCCGTCACCGGGGGGCACAGCTTCGACCTCGACGCGTTCCGCACGATGTTCACCGAGATCTGCGAGCCGCGTGGCTGGGCCTGGGCCCACGCCGTGCAACCATCTGCACAGCGCTGGTTCGACGGCGAACGGTCGGGTCAGTGGGATGCAATCGTCTGTCACGACATCCCGGGACTGCACCTGAAGCGGGGCGAACCGCCCCGACCAATCGGCCCGACCGACGAGCAGAAGCACGCCATCACGTCGCTGCTCGACAGCGGACAAGGCCTGGTGATCACCCATCACGCGCTGGCCGGGTGGCCGGCATGGGACGGGTGGGCGACGGCGATCGGGGGGCGCTTCAACTACGCCCCCGGGCCGCTCTACGGAGACGACTGGCCCTCGTCGGGCACCCGCATCGAGACCTACTCGGCCATCGTCGTCGACCCGACCCACCCGGTCTGCGAGGGAGTCGACGACTTCACGTTCACCGACGAGTTGTACTGCTGCCCGATCTTCGAGGACCGGGTGGTACCGCTGATGCGGTCGGACGCCGACTTCGATCCGGGCCGGTTCGTCTCCACGTACGAGCACGTGATCGTGGGCGAGGAGGCTGCGCCGAAGTCGGTCGGCCATCCGCAACCGAGCAACCTCGTTGCCTGGGCCACCGTCGGCGGACGCAGCCCGATCGTGTACATCCAGCCCGGCGACACTTCGGCGACGTTCGCGCTCCCGGCATACCGCCGTCTGCTCGCCAACGCCATCGCCTGGGTCGCCTCACCGGCCGCCAAGGAGTGGGCTGGATCGCACCCGGTGATCATCGACTAGATTTACTTGAACGTCAAAACAATCGAGGAGGTACGCCATGACCGCGACACCGCTCACCGATGTCGCCCAGCGGTTGCTCGCCAACGTCGACACCGAGCACGGCGACTACGGCGAATCGATGCTGAACGTGCCGGTGGCGCGCTACCGCGACGAGGAACGATTCCAGGCCGAGCTCGAACAGGTCTTCCGCCGCAGCCCCCTGATGGTCGCGCTGTCGTGCGACATCACGAGTGCGGGTGACTACACCACGCTCGTGATCGCGGAACGCCCGATCGTCGTGGTGCGCGGCGACGACGGCGTTGCTCGCACCTTCCTCAACGTCTGCCGTCACCGTGGCGCACAGGTCGCCGCTGGTTGCTTCGGACACACCCGGCGATTCACCTGCCCGTACCACTTCTGGGTGTACGACACGAAGGGCGCTCTGGTCGGCAACACCGATCGCGGCGCGTTCGACGCCATCGACGTGACCGGATTGGTGGAGTTACCAACGGCGGAGCGCAGCGGCGCCGTGTTCGCAGCCCTGACCCCGGGCCTGACGTTCGACGTCGACGAATGGCTCGGTGACATGGCCACGTCGCTCGCCTTCCTGCAACTGGAGAAGCTGCATCGCCACGACGTCGAGACCGTGCTGGGCAGCGGTAACTGGAAGGCGACCGCCGATGGCTACGTCGACGGGTATCACCTCGGCTATCTGCACCGCAACACCATCGGCACGAAGTCGATCACGAACCGCAACACCTACGACTTGTACGGACCGCACGTGCGCCTCGGATTCGCCAACAAGCCGTTGCCGACGATGCGCGAACAACCCACCGAGGAGTGGCAGCTCAACCTGGCAATGAGCCTCGTGCACTTCGTGTTCCCCAACGTGTCGATCTCCGGTCAGCCCAACACGAGCCTGATGGTCAGCCGGATCCTGCCCGGCGCAAAGGCCACCACGTCGATCGTCACCCAATACCAGTACTTCCGCGAGCCGCTGGTGACCGAGGAGATGATGGCGGAGGCCGAGCGCAAACGAGCCACCTACGAGGCGGTGACCCGCGATGAGGACTTCAGCACGGTGATGCAGATCACCGCCGCGCTGCCGGCGATCGCCGACGACTACTTCCGGTTCGGTCGCAACGAGCGCGGCAACCAGAACATCCATCGCTGGATCGACGCGCTCGTCGACGGGTCAGCACCGCCTTCCTGAGCGCCTCAGGAGGTCGGCCTCACGACTGCCCGGTTGCCGCTGTGCCACGTCTCGGCCATCGTGCGATGCGCGATCCTCCAGCCGTCCGCAGTGCGGATCAGACGGTCGTCGTACGTGCCGCCGATGACGTAGGTCTCGCCGCCATCGGTGCCAAGTTTGAGATGTTGGCTGTGCAGCTGACAGCGACATGTCGCGGTATCACCGTCGATGCGAACCTGGTGATTGCCGATCAGGTGCTGCGTAGCGTCGAGGCGCGTCAAGGCACCGGATATCCGAGCGATGATGGCCTCGGCGTCATCGCAGGCGACACCGTGCAGCATGGCCGTGGCATCGGGCGCGAACACGTTGCGCAGATCGTCGAACTGCTTCGTATCGAGCGCCCATGTGTACGCGATGGTGAGATCGATGATGGCCTTCTCGTCAGCGTTCATCTCGCCAGTGTTGACCACCGGAAATGAGCAGCACAAGCGGAACTACGGTGCCGGGGATGACCACCACAGCCAAGCAGATCGAGATCGCCCGCAGCGTGTTCGCCGGCTGGAGCTCCGGCGACCCCGATTCGCCCGAGCGGTACTTCACTCCCGATGCAACGCTGTTCGACGTGGCAAGCGGCCGGTTCGACGGCTGGCCGGCGATCCGCGCCTTCTTCGCCAGAGGGCTGTCGCGATGCGACGACCTCACGCTGGTGCCCGACGAGTTCTGGTCGAACGACGACGGCCTCGCCGTCCACTACGTGATGAGCGCCGGCGTGATCGACGCCGCCACGTTCGGTGAAGAGCACGTCGGCCGCCGCTGGTCCGTCGGGGCGATGTCGTTCCTCCGTTTCGACGGCGACCGCGTGTGCTACGAGGCCGACTTCCACGACAAGGGCGCACGCCTCAAATCGCTCACCAGCTAGGAAACTGTTATTACTTCAAAGTAAATTTCCGAGGCCGAGCAGACTACGGTCGCGGCAGAGATCAGTGAGGAGAAATTCCATGGCCACAGGCGCTCGATCCCCGGGGATCACGTATCAGGAGTTGCTCGACACCGACACCCACGAGGTGCCCAAGGTGCTGCGTATGGAGTCACCCAAGTACCTGGGCAGCGACGACATCTCGATCGAGCGCTACACCTCCCGCGAGTGGCACGAGCGCGAGGTCGAACGGATGTGGAAGCGGGTGTGGCAGTTCGCCTGCCGCGAGGAGCACATCCCCTACGTCGGCAGCTACATCGTCTACGACATCGCCAACCTGTCGTTCATCGTCATGCGCACAGCACCTGACGAGATCAAGGCCTACTACAACGCCTGCCTGCACCGCGGCCGCCAATTGAAGGACTACGCCGGCCGCTGCGACGAGATCCGTTGCCCGTACCACGGCTTCGCCTGGACCCTCGACGGCGCCCTTGCCGATGTGCCGGCGAGGTGGGATTTCGATCACGTCAACGACGATGCCTTCAGCCTGCCCGAGGTCAAGGTCGGTACATGGGCAGGGTTCGTGTTCATCAACCCCGACCCCGACTGCGCGCCACTGAGCGAGCACATCGGTGATCTCGCCACGCACTTCGAACGCTGGGACCTCGACAACCGGTATGTACAAGGTCACGTTTCCAAGGTGATCCGCGCCAACTGGAAGATCACCCAAGAGGCCTTCAGCGAGTCGTACCACGTCAACGCCACACACCCGCAGGCCATGCCGTACCTCGGTGACACCAACAGCCAGGTCGACATCTGGGACACCTTCGCCCGCATCATCACCCCTGGCGGCATCGCCAGCCCGTTGCTCGATTGGGTGCCGACCGACAAGGACATCATCGACTACATGGTTGATACGCGAGTCGACGAGGACGGCGACCTCGTGGCCGTTCCAGAAGGCGACACGGCCCGTCACGCTTCCGCAGTGGCTGCACGAGAACGATGGAGAGGCGTCGTCGGTGATGGTGTCGACACGTGGTCGGATGCCGAGTTCATCGACAACATCGACTACACGCTGTTCCCCAACTTCCACCCGTGGGGCGCCTACAACCGCATCGTCTACCGATTCCGCCCGAACGGCGACAACCATCGCGAGGCGATCATGGAAGTCTTCCTGCTGGCCCCGTTCAAGGGCGAGCGACCGATGCCCGCCAAGACCACGTTCCTCGATCCCGACGACTCATGGACGATGGCGCCGGAGCTCGGCATGCTCGCCAAGATCTTCGAGCAGGACAACTTCAACATGCCCAAGGTGCAAAAAGGTCTCGAGCAGACCAAGAAGCCGGGGATCACGCTGGCGAACTACCAAGAGAGCAAGGTGCGCTGGGTCCACCAGCTGCTCGGCGAATGGGTGGAGGGCTGACATGCTTGGTCAACGACATCCGTTCGGCAAGGCCCTCTACGAGCAGGACGGCAACGGCAACGTGCGAGTCACCGAAGGCGACCGCAGCGGACTGTTCCAACCCGACGGGGCGTGGATCGAAGGCGACATCTACATGGCGGATCCGCAGATGTGCAACTGGATCGCAGGCCCGAAAGTGAGACACCACCGCCTGCAAATGGATGTGATGTAGGTCCGGGTGACAACTTCCGTTCTCGAGATCGAGGGCTGCTTCAACTTTCGTGACGCCGGTGGCTGGCCCACGGCCTCCGGCATGACGATGCGGCACGGCGTGCTCTATCGCGCCGACGCCCCCGAGCGACTCACGGCCGATGGTCGTGCCGCGGTCGACGCCCTCGGATTGACCTGTGTGGTCGACCTCCGACAGAAACGGTTCGTCGAGATGTCGCTGGGGTTCACCGCCGACGTTGTGACCCACCACATCGAGCTCGTCGACCAGATGATCGACTACAACCAGCCGCCGCGGCTGGAAGAACCGGTCGATCTCACCAACATGTACATCGACCTGATCGGTCGGTGCCAAACCCAGCTCGTGCGAGCGATCGAGATCGTCGCCGACCATGTCGCCGCCGGGCCGGTGCTCGTGCACTGCACCGCTGGCAAGGATCGCACCGGACTCGTCGTGGCTCTGATCCAGGCCGCGATCGGGGTGTCGGTCGATCACATCACCGACGACTTCACCCGATCCGACGGCCCGAGCCGGCGCCGCCGCGCGGCCATGCTGGAATCGCCCGTCATCGGCGATCCACCAGTGGCCCGCTCGCCGGAGTTCTTGTGGACGGCGCCGCGTGAATCCATGCGGCTGCTGGCCGACCAAGCTGTCGAGGAGTTCGGCTCACTCGATGGGTGGCCAGGCGGCCTCGGCGTACCTGCCACAGCGATCGAGCGGCTTCGCGCCGGGCTCCTGCAATGACGCTGCAGTTCGTTCCCAACTACGTCGACGTCGCCATCGATCCGGCGACGTGGGCCCGGGCCCGGGAGGCCGAGGGTTGGTACGGCGTCGCCGTGGCCGACCACCTCTGGCACCGCGAGCGCGCCTACCCGCACCTGTGGGTGTCGCTCGGCGCCATGGCCGCATCGACGTCGCGTGTCGCGCTCACGTCGTCGTTCGCCAACAACCTGCTCCGCTCGCCGGTCGAGTTCGCCCAGGCCGCCATGACCATGCAGCAAGCATCTGGCGGCCGATTCGAGGCCGGACTCGGTGCGGGGTGGGTGCGGGCCGAGATCGAACAGATCGGGCATCGATACCCGCCGCCGGGCGAGCGGGTCAGCCGCTACATCGAGGCCATCACGATCGCCCGCGATCTCTTGCGCACGCGTCACTGCACGTTCCACGGCGAGTACTACGGCGTCGACGTCGACATCCTCGGCCCCGACGTGCCACCGCCACCGCTGGTCGCCTCGCTCGGCGGGCCGCGTTCGATTCGCGAGATCGCTCCGCTCGTCGATCGTGTCGAGCTGAAGGTGTCGAGCCCGGCAACTCGGGGCGGTGATCTCGACTACGCCGCGTTTGCACTGATCGACGAGGCCCATCTCGACTCGCTGGTCGAGCAGGTCCGCGCTGTGCGGCCCGACGTCCCCCTCGGCATGTTCCTGCAGGTCGGTGTCGGCGACCACCCTCGCCTCGCCCAGTTGGCCGAGATGCTCGGCGATTCGTGGATGAGCAGCTTCATCGGCTCCCCCGCCAGCGTCGCCGACGCCCTCCTGGCACTCGAGTCTCGCGGCATCGAACGAGTACAGCTCACGCCATACGCGCCCGACACGTTCGCCCTGCTCGCCCCCTACCTCTGCGGTTAGCGCCGCTTCGGCCGGCCGTCACGCGGGCCTCGTTGGGTTCGATTTCGGTACTCCCAGTACCGAAATCGAACCCGTTGGGCCTGGTCGGGCGCGCTGTGAGTAGCCCCAGTACCGGAATCGCGCCCTACGCAAGGCGGGCGGCGTCGACGGCCAACGTCGAGCCGGTCATGAACGCGGCCAGGTCGCTGGCGGCGAACACCACGACCCTGGCGACGTCGTCGGCGACTCCCATGCGACCGAGCGGGTTGGTCGATGCCCGCTTGGCGACGTCGAGCCCGGCCTGCAACAGCGGCTCCATCTCGATGCGAACACCCGGCGTGTCCATCACCGTCGGTGCAATCCCCAGCACCCTGATGCCCAGCGGCCCGAACTCCAGGGCCAGTGCTTTGGTCGCGCCGACGACAGCGTGCTTCGACGCGACGTAGGCGCTGATCCCCACACCCGCCCGGAACCCGGTGGTGGACGCGAGATTGATGACGACTCCCCCGTTCGTCATGCGCCGAGCAGCCTCGCGGGCACCGACGAACGTGCCGCGGGAGTTCACAGCGAACATGCGGTCGATGAACTCGTCGGTGACATCGATCGCCGGACCAGTGGCGTACGAGATGCCGGCGTTGTTGACCCAGATGTCGAGCCGGCCGAATTCGTGGATGGCGCGATCGGCAGCGGCCACGACCGTGCCGGTGTCGGAGACGTCGAGGTGCACTCCGATCACCGTGCGCCCGGATGTCGCGCTCGTCTCGGCCGCCACTGCTTCGACGCCGGCCACGTCGATGTCTCCGGCGATCACGTCGGCGCCGGCCTCGGCGAGGCGCCGCACGATCTGCGCGCCGAGGCCCCGGGCCGCCCCGGTGACCACGGCGCCGCGGCCGTTCAGCGAGAACAGTTCGGCGAGTGAGCGCGACGAATGGTCGGGAGCAGGAATCATGTCGGGCTCCTTCAGCCTGCTCGCCAGCGGATCGGCAAGCTGGTCAGCCCGTGCAGCACGAACGAGTCGTTGCGCACCGCCGGCCCGGCGAGCTCGATGTCGTGCATTCGAGCAAGGATGCGACCGAACGTGACCCGGGCTTCCATGCGGGCCAGCGGCGCACCGATGCAGAAATGGATCCCCCAGCCGAACGCCAGGTGACCACGCGATTCGTCGAGGTCGCGGTCGATACGGAACTCGTCGGGATCGGTGAACCGAGCCGGGTCGCGGTTGGCCGCCGCGTACAGCACTTGCGTCTTGGTGTTCGCCGGGATGGTCTCGCCATGCATCGAGCAGGCCTGCGGATTGGTGCGGAAGAGACCCTGTACGGGCGAGTCGAACCTCAGCGACTCTTCGATCGCCGCGTCGAGCAGCGTCGGGTCGGCGCGCAACTGGGCGAAGATCGCCGGCCGTTCGAGCAAGCGGTACAGCATCAGGCCGAGCAGGCTGGTCGTCGTCTCGTGACCGGCGACGAGCAGTTGGTGCCCGATGTGGCGAACTTCGGCCGTCGACAGCACCCCTTCGCGCCATGCCACCAGCATGCGACTCAGGGCGTCGTCCGGCAGGTCGCCGCCGACGCTTTCGCGTTCCAACAGCCGGGCCTCGATGTAGTCCTCGACACTCGCCTTGGCTCGCGTGTAGTCGTCGAGCGATCCACCGGTGAGGGCCTGCACCACTTCCGAGCTCCACCGACGGAAGTCGTCGCGATCCTCGCGATGCACGCCGAGCAACTCACCGATCACCATGGCCGGGAAGGGAAACGCGAACTGCTCGACGAAATCGGCCTCTCCGAGCGGCAGCATTTCGTCGAACAACTCGTCAGCCAACTCCTCTGCAGCTGGCTGCAACCGGGCGATCGCTGTCGGCACGAACGCATCGCGCAGCACCCGCCGATGCCGGGCGTGGTCCGGGTCGTCGGCAGAACCGAGCACGCCGGTCTCCTGGAAGAACACCCCAGGCCCATCCTTGTTCAGCCATTGGCCGGGCAGCTTGACCGCGCTGCGGACGTCGTCGAACCTGCTGAGCACGTAGAACGGCGGATCGTGGGACGCTTCGCGATAGACCGGGCACTGCTCGCGCAGGTATCGATACCCCTCGGTCGGCTCGAACGCGTGGGCCTGGTCGAGGTGGGAGTACGGCTCGGTCACGCAGTCCTCAGTACGGCATCGTCCCACCATCGACCGGGAACATGCAGCCGGTGATGTTCTTCCCGGCATCCGATGCCATCAGCACCGCCACGGCGGCGACTTCTTCGACCTTGTTGGGCCGTTTGATCGACGATTCCTTGGTGAACAGACCGATCATCGCGTCGTAGCTCTCCAGCCCCATCGCGATCGCCGATTCCGGTCCGGTCTCGCGCACGATGTCGGTTTCGATGATCCCCGGGAGGATGGCATTGACCGTGATGCCAATCGTGCCCACCTCGCGGGCCGCGGACTTCACCAGGCCGTTGACAGCATGCTTCGTAGCCGAGTACCCGGGGATACCCGGCTTGCCCAGCTTGCCTTCCACCGACGACGTGACGATGATCCGTCCGGAACCATGATGGATCATGTGTTGCAGGGCCTTGCGCATGCCCCAGAACACGTGATTGAGGTTCCAGTCGATCTCCAGGTTCCACTCTTCGTCGGTCATCATGTACACCGGGGCGGTGTTCTTCACACCGCCGGAGTTCAAGCACATGATGTCGAGTTTGCCGAACTTCTTGACAGCGAAATCGACCAGTCCCTCGACCGTGGCCTGCTTGGCCGCGTCGCCGGCGAAGAACGCAGCGCGCTCGGGCGCACCGATCTCTTCGAGGGCCTTCTGACCCTTCGCTTCGTCGCGACCGTTGATCACGACCGACGCACCCTCTGCCAGAAATGCCTCGGCGATTCCGCGGCCGATCGAGCGGGTACCACCCGTGATCGCCGCTACTTTTCCTTCGAGCTTTCCCAATGAAATCTCCCCCTGTCAGTACGGCGAGGTGCCGCCATCGATCGAAATGAGCGAGCCGGTGATACCGGCGCCGGCCTCTGAGGCCAGCAGCATGGCCACAGCAGCGACGTCGTCGACCGCCATCACCCTCTTGGTAGCCGACTCTTCGACGAAGTACTCGATGAGCTGCTCGTACGAGATGCCCATCGCCTCGGCAGCCTGAGGCCCCTGCTCTCTGACGATGTCGGTCTCGATCACGCCCGGGCACAGGGAATTGACCGTGATGCCCAATGTGCCGACTTCTTGGGCCATCGACTTGGTGAGACCGTTGATGGCGTGCTTGGCGATGACGTAGATCGACAGGCCGGGCTTGCCGCACTTGCCTTCGACCGATGACATGTTGATGATTCGGCCCCAGCCTTGAGGGATCATGTAGTTGACGGCCTTGCGCGAGCACCAGAAGGTGCTCCACAGGTTCCACTTCAACGCATCCTCGAGTGCCTCGTCGGTGAGGTCGGCGACGGGCGCGTGATTGGTGGCGCCGCCGGCATTGTTGACCATGATGTCGATGCGCCCGAAGTGCTCGACGGCCTGATCGACCACCCGCTCGCAGTCTTCGCGGACCTTGGCGTTGCCCTGCACGAACACGACGTCGTCCGGTCGGCCGAGCTCGGCGATTGCCTGTGCACCCTTCTCGGCGTTCGTGCCGTTGAGCACGACCTTGCAGCCCTCGGCCAGGAATGCCTCGGCAATGGCGCGACCGATGCCGCGCGTGCCGCCCGTGATCGCGGCCACTCGTCCTGTGAGCTCAGTCATCAGATCCCCCTTTGTCGACAGCCGACGACACTATTACGACGTCAAAGCAAATGTGAACTTGAGCAGAGGTTTGACCGCCCCAACTCCGTGTCACGGCATCAGAGCCGAGGCGATGTCGTTGACGACGGACGGTGGGGCCGACTTCGGGAGCGAGACGATCGCCAGTTGGGCGCCGACGGCGGCCATCGACTCGACCTCGGCGCGGAAGCCGGAGGCATCGCCCGACCAACGCAGGATCGTGCTGCAGGTGATCTCGGCCGGGTCACGGCCGATCGCATCGCAGGCATCGTGCAACACCGTGCGGCAGGCGGCGAACCCGGCCGCATCGGTGCCCGAGTAGTTCCAGTGGTGTGCGAACCGGGCGGCCAGCGGCAGCGTGCGTTTCTTGCCCTGACCGCCGATGCAGACCGGCAGCGGGCGTTGCACTGGCTTGGGGTTGTTCATCGCCTCGGTCAGCGCGTAGTACCGGCCGGCGAAGGTGGTGCGCTCGTTGGTGAGCAGGCTCTCGATCACGGTCAGCCCCTCCTCGAAGCGGTCGAATCGTTCGGTCATCGTGCCCAGGTCGATGCCGAACGCGCTGCACTCCTCCTCGTTCCACCCAGCACCGATGCCGAGCTCGAGCCGCCCGCCCGACGTGATGTCAAGCGTCGACACCATGTTTGCCAACACGCCGGGATGGCGGTACACCATGCCCGTCACGAGCACACCACCGCGGAGCCGTTGCGTCTCGTGCAGCAGCGCGGTCAGCGTGATCCAGCCCTCCATGCAATCCTCGGTGGCGTCACCCATCAGCGGATAGAGGTGGTCGAACGTCCACCCGGACTCGAAGACCTCCAGATCGTCGGCACGCCTCCACGCCTCGAGCATCCACGGCCAGGTCGTGCGTTGGGGTGAAGTGCTGAAGGCAAATCGCATCCATTGAGGATTGCACACCGTGCGCGAGGTATCTATCGTCCACCATCGTGCCCGCCTTTGCTCGACAGCTCGCCGTTGAACGCCCCGACGAGGTCGCAATCCGCGACCATCGTCAGGCCTTGGGATGGGCGGAGGTCGACGACGTGCTCAACCGCACCGCGAACGGGATCGCTGCACACCTCGACGCCTGCCCACCCGACACGGTGCGACGAGTTGCCGTGTACGCCGAGAACGCAGTCGAGACGGCGCTGGCCCACCTCGGTGGGTTGCTGGCGGGGGCATCGACGGTGCCGGTCAACTTTCACCTCACCACCGACGAGACCGCCTACATCCTCGACGACTCGCAGACACAAATGCTGTTCGTCGGCCCCGAGACCGCCGAACGGGGTGTGGCCGCGGCGCGCCAAACCGGGGTCGAGACCGTTGTCGGCTGGTACTGCGATGGCATCGATGGCGTCACCGATTGGCAACTCTGGCTGGCCGGCAACGAGTCGACCGAACTCTCGCTCGACATCACGCCGTTACCCAACCTGCTGTACACGTCGGGCACCACCGGGCTACCCAAGGGGACTGAACTGCCGCCAACGATGTTCGCGGGTGGCGTCACGATGTCGGAGCATCTCGATGCACTCAAGCAGCACGGCTTCGCTCGCTTCGGCACCCACCTGGTGGTCGGACCGATGTATCACACCGGCCCGCTGTCGGGCATGCGCTTGCTGGTGGCTGGCATTCCGTCGGTGATCCTGCACCGCTTCGACGCCGAGGGCACCCTGGCCGCCATCGCCACGTACCGCACCGAGACCGCGGTGATGGTGCCGACGCACTTCGTGCGACTGCTGGCGTTGCCCGACGATGTCAAGGCGACGTACGACACGTCATCGATGAAGCTGGTGATCCACACCGGGGCCAAGTGCCCCGTCGAGGTCAAGCGGGCGATGATCGACTGGTGGGGCCCGATCTTCTGGGATGCGTACGGAGCAAGCGAGGTCGGCACCACGTGCACGATCACCAGCGAAGAGTGGCTGCTGCACCCGGGCAGCGTCGGCCGAGCCATCGCACCATTCACGGCGATGGTCCTCGACGACGACGACAACGAGGTACCAGCGGGCGTCGAGGGCCGGCTGTTCTTCAACGACGCGACAGGTCGCGGCATCGTCTACCCCAACGATCCCGAGAAGACGAAGGCGGCGCACATCGCCCCTGGCGTGTTCACGATCGGCGAGATCGCCTACATGGATGCCGACGGCTACGTGTTCATCACCGATCGCTTCAGCGACATGGTCGTGTCGGGCGGCGTCAACATCTATCCCGCCGAGGCCGAGCAGGTGTTGATCGAACACCCCGGCGTCGCCGACGTCGCCTGCATCGGTGTGCCCAACGCCGACATGGGTGAGGAGTTGAAGGGGCTCGTCATTGCCGCCGACCCGGCCAACCCGCCCGACACAGCCGAGTTGCTGGCCTACTGCCGCGAGCGCTTGACCCGCTACAAGTGCCCACGCACCATCGAGGTCGTCACCGATCTCGGGCGCACGACGATGGGCAAGATCAACAAACGCGCCTTGCGCTCCCCCTATTGGACCGATGCCAAGGCCTGATCACCGGCTTGATCGGGGAAGCTTTGGCGTCAAACGTTCAACCATGCTGGCCAGGTATGAAAGCAGCGAAGGCTGATGGCTAACCTGTGATCTTTCGATCGCACGAGGGGGTTTGATCGTATGGAAGACCACTGGATCGCCGACTGGCCACCGAGCGCCCGCTGGCCGCACTACACCCGCTCCAACGCAGGTGAAGTGCTGGCCACGCCGGCATCGCCGCTCGGGCAGCAGTTCGCCTTCGACAACGGGATCACCCTCGGCTGGCGCGACGGGTACGTGCGGATGAACTACTTCGAGCCGGGTGAGATGTCGGAGAAGCTCCCTGAAACATGCGGGTTCTTCGGCGGCTACTTCTACATCAACCTGTCGAACGTTCGCATGCAGGGCGCACGCAGCCCGGTCCTGACCGTCGCCCAGCTCGACCTCGCCTTCTTCGGCGACCATCCCGACGTCCCGCCGTACGTCGCCGATCCGCGCGATGACAATCCCGATCTCGTCGCCGGCATCCTCCAGCACATGGGTTGGGTCATGAGCACCACGTCGTGGCCCGAGATCGACGAGGAGAAGGCGGCGATGAAGGCGCTGCGTCGCGATCGGCCCGACCTGTCGTCGATGTCCGATGACGACCTTGTCGCTCGAGCGCGATCGCTGCAGCCGTGGCTGATGCGGCTGTTCGACGCCCATACGGTCTCGTCGAGCAGTTCTGGTATCGCTCCCGGGGTGCTGTACGCGATCGGGCAGGCGATCGGCGACCCGACCGTGCCGATGAAGCTGCTCTCGGGCCTCGGCGACGTCGACTCCGCCGAGCCGAACTATGCCTTGTGGGAGCTGTCTCGCATGATCCGCGCCAGCACAGAGTTGGCGAAGGGATTCGATGACGGCGTCGACGGCCTGCCCGACCGCCTCGCTGTGTCGGGTAGCCCCGATGCAAAGGCCTTCCTCACGGCATTCGACCAGTTCATCGTCGAGTTCGGCTCGCGCGGGCCCAACGAGTGGGAGATCAGCGCCGATTCGTGGGAGACCAATCCACGACTGCCGCTGATCATGCTCGACCGCATCCGCTTGCAGGACGATGGCGAATCTCCGCGCATTCGCAACGCGACGAAGGTGACCGAACGACTCCAGGTGGTCGAGGAGGTCCGCGCCAAGGTGCAGCCCCTCGGCGAGGAGTTGGCGGCCCAGTTCGAAGGTGCATTGATCGCCGGCAACATGCAGGGGTTCCGCGAGCGCACGAAGAGCACGATCGTGATCGCCGTCAACGAGTTGCGGGTGATCTTCAACGAGTTGGGACGGCGCCACGCCGACGCCGGGCACATCGACAACGCCGAGTACATCTTCATGCTCCTCGACGAGGAGGTCGAGCAGTTCGTGGCGTCACCGACGGGCTGGAACGACACGCTCGCCAAGCGCTACGAGATGTGGCGCGAGCTGTTTGATCTCGAGCCGCCGTACTTCATCCGCGACGCCAACGTGCCGCCGATCTCGACGTGGGCCAAGCGAGGCGACGCAGACGTCACGACGGTCGCCGTCGGCGACGTGCTACCCGGAATCGCCGGCTGCCCGGGGGTGATCACAGGGAAAGCCTGCGTGATCCTCGATCCAGCCGATCCACGCGATCTCGGTCCCGGCGACATCCTGATCGCTCCACAGACCGATCCGGGTTGGACCCCGTTGTTCATGGCGGTCGACGGCGTGGTGGTCAACGTGGGCGGCCAGATCAGTCACGCCATCATCGTCAGCCGAGAGCTCGGCCTGCCGTGCGTCGTCTCCGTGAAGGACGCGACGTCTCGTATTCCAGACGGGGCCATCATCGAAGTCGACGGCGACAACGGCAAGGTGACCATCTTGGAGGTGCCCACAGCGTGACGGCGACCGACCTGACCAAGTTCGATCCGTTCGATGCCGACACGTTGCAGTGCCCCTATCCGCACTACGCCTTGATGCGTGACGAGGCGCCCGTGTTGTATCTCGAGCAGTTCGGCATGTACCTGGTAACACGCCACGATCTGGTGCTGTCGATCCTTCGCGACCCGGTCACGTTCTCGTCGAAGTTCGGTCGGCCGACCATGCCGATGAATGATGCGGACGCGGCGCGGATCGCCGAGGTCTACGCAGAGGGCTACCCGAGGGTGGCCACGATGCTGACCACCGACCCACCTGAACAGACTCGGTTCCGCGGCCTGGTTGCCAAGGCGTTCAACCCCAAGACGATCTCGGCGATGGAGCCGTTCATCCGCAGCATCGTCACCGAGCTGATCGA
>JBDTRP010000146.1:0-5651 GCA_039931555.1 Ilumatobacteraceae bacterium
CCTCGATCCTGTTCGCGTTCTCGTTCCTGCCGCAGGTCGTGCTGTTCCTCGGCAACATGCTGGTCAACGACAGCGCATCGGAGTACTTCACCGGTCACCTCGACGTGCTGTGGAAGGTACCGCTCAGCGTGCTGGTGCTGTCGCTGTACTACGCGGTCGTCGGCGTCTCCATCGCATCGCTGACCAACCGCAGGATCGTGGCGGGCGCGGCAGTGATCGGCCTGCTGCTGATCACCTCGATCGCCTCGGGTGTCCTGGTCGGCGACTTCCGACCCGGCCATGGCTCGGCAGCGGCGCTGATCAATGTATGGACCCTGCCCCTGTACCTGCGCGACGTGGTCTTCCTCGGCCACATCTCCCGCGTATCACCACTCGGCGGGGTCGCCAATGGCGGGACGTTCGCCCTCGGGTTGTACGTCGTGGTGTTGTTCGTCGGTGCCGGCACGTTGCTGTATCGCTACCGATGGGTGGAGCGCTGATGTCGCCCGTCGAATCCGAATCCGAGTTCGCCGCGCCCGCCCATGACCCGGCGTTCGCCGCGGACGCGACCGTCGAGATCGTCGACGTGTCGGTGTGGTTCGGGCCGAAGGTGGCGTTGTCGGAGCTCAGCTGCTCGTTCGGACCCGGCGTCACCGGCTTGCTCGGCCCCAACGGAGCGGGCAAGACCACGCTGATGCGAGCGATGACGGGGCTGGTGGGTGTCAACCAGGGAACAGTGCGCGTCGAAGGCCGCGACCCCCGGCGCGATCGTGGCGTGCACGGGCGGATGGCCCTGGTCCCCGAGGACGAGGCCGTGCCGGCTGGGCTGACGGCCCGGCAGTTGGTGCGCTACGTCGCCGACCTCTACCGCATCCGCGACCGAGACGCACCCGACGCCGCGCTGCAGAGCGTGGCCATGCTCGACGTCGCCGACCGCCACGTCGACGGCTTCAGCAAGGGCATGCGCCAACGAACCAAGATCGCCGCTGCGTTGGTGACCGACCCGCAGGTGCTGGTGCTCGACGAGCCGTTGAACGGTGCCGATCCGGTGCAACGGCTGCACCTGATCGCGCTGTTCAAGCAACTTGGGGCCGATGGCAGGACCGTGATCGTCAGCTCGCACGTGCTGAACGAGGTGGAGCGCATGGCCGAGCGCGTCATCGTGCTGATGCACGGGAGGCTCGCCGCAGCCGGTGGGCGGCACGCGATTCGCGACGCAATGGACGATCGGCCGCGGCACGTGCTCGTGCGGTCCGACGACGGTCGCCGGCTGGCTGCGTCGTTGATCGGCCTCGACTCGGTCGCAGGTGTCACGATCGACACGACCCGCGGTGGCCTGGTGATCCAAACGGTGCATGCCCGCGATCTGGCCATCGCGCTGCCGCGCCTGGCCCGCGAGTCATCCGTACGCCTGCTCGAGGTGCGAGCCCTCGACGACTCGCTCGAGAGCCTGTTCCGGGAGCTCGTGAGATGACCGAGCCGGGCACGGTCACATCGCAACGGCCGCGGTCGCAGTTCGCCGCGATCCTGGCCTATACGTTGCAGTCGTGCGTGCCGCCGCGACGCTGGGCCGCGGTGCTGATGCCGTGCGCCGGGGCGCTGCTGTTCGGCTTGTTGGCCCGTGCCGTCGACAACTTCCCCACCCCAGATCGAGCATTCGCCAACGTGGCCGCCGAAGGCATCTTCGCACTGGTCATGCCCATTGCCGCGCTGGTGATCGGCGACGCAGTACTGGGCGCCGAAGTGCGCTCCGGAACGTTCCACTTCACGTGGCTCACGCCGGTCCCGATCTGGCGGATCGTTCTCGGACGTTGGCTCGGTGGGTCGTTCGTCGCCCTGGTCACGATCGCCCCGGCAGCCGCGCTCGCCGCCGTGATCGCCGGAGCCTCGGGTACCGCCGGCGCTGCGTACGTTGCCGCCGCGGTCGGCAGCGTGTCGTACGTCGCGCTGTTCATCGCCATCGGTTGCATCACCCGGCGAACAGCAGTGTGGTCGCTCGCGGTCGTCTTCCTCATCGAACGGCTCCTCGGCGCCGCCCTCACCGGGATCGCCCAGCTCTCGCCGACGTGGGAGTCGCGAGCGATCTTCGTCGGCTACCTCGACGATCCGCCCGACCGGCTCATCCGAGACGGCATACCCGAAGGCGGTGGCGCAGTGGTGCGGCTGATCATCGTGACCGTCGTGGCTCTCGCGATCGCCAACTGGCGGATGGGGCACATGCGGTTGTCGGGCGCGGCCGACTGACGCGTAGGGTCGCGGGGATGGTGCGACACCCGATCTTCCAGTACGCGTACCTCGTCGACGACCTGGCGACCAGTGCAGCGCACTGGGCCCGCGTTGTCGATGCAGGACCGTTCTTCGTCGCAGCGCACCACCGCGGCGACACCTTCAGCTATCGAGGCACCCCGGTCGAAGCCGACGTCTCGTACGCGTTCGGGTACGCCGGCGAGTCACAGATCCAGCTCATCGAGCAACACGACGATCTCCCATCGATCTACCGCGACATGTACGCGCCCGGGCAGTTCGGGTTCCATCACGTCGCGGTCCTGGTACACGACTATGCAACCGAGCGGCAGCGCATGATCGACCAGGGTTTCGAGATGGCATGCGAACTGCACGCCAACGACATCGACGCGTGTTACTTCGACACACGAGCGGTGATCGGCTGCTTCACAGAATTGCACCTGCACACCGAGCGCATCGTCTGCACCTTCGCTCGATGGAAGCAGGCCAACAAGCAGTGCGACGGCAGCGGCGACGCGCTGCGAACCCACACGAGCGGCACGTGACGACCATCCTGTCGGCCTGGCCGGTTCTGTTAGCGTGAGGCACCGATTGGGGGCAATGTGAACGAAATCATCGTTGGTGTCGACGGGAGTGCAACGGCTCGCATGGCGGCTGTCGCCGCGGCCGAGATGGCAGCCAAGTTCGACCGACCACTGCACATCGTCATGTCGATGACTCGCAACACCAGCCAGGAAATACATGGTGGCGGGTCGGAGCGTTGGCATGTCGACTCGATCGGCGTCGCCGAAGACCTGCTCAAGTCACTTGCCGGCGAGTTGAAGGCAACGGTGCCCGTCTCGCACGCGGTGGTGTTGAGCGACCCGGCCAATGCGCTGTGCGAAGAAGCAACACGCCTCGACGCCTCGATCATCGTGGTCGGCAACAAGCGCGTGCAGGGCGCAGCGCGGGTCCTCGGCTCGATCGCCGGCGATGTCGCCAAGCGCGCCCCGTGCAACGTGTTCATCGTCCACACCCACTGACGACCAGCTCGCCCGACGGGTTCACGCGGCCTACACGGCCGGCTGCTGCTGCGTGATGCAGTGGATCCCGCCGCCACACTCGAAGATCGGGCGGGCCTCGACCAGCACCACTTCGCGACCCGGATACAGGCGGCTCAACGTCGCTGCGGCCGCTTCATCGCGAGGATCGTCGAACGAGCACAGGATCACCGCGTCGTTGCACACGTAGTGGTTGATGTACGACCAGTCGACGATCTCACCGTCGGCATGCGTCACCGTCGGCGCCTCGATCTCGACAACCTCCAGCTGCCGCCCCCGGGCATCGGTGCTGGCTCGCAGGATGGCCAGGTTCTCGGCGCAGACTTCGTGGTCGGGGTGTGACGAGTCGGGTTGCGAGTGGGCCACCACGACGCCAGGACGTACCCACGCGGCGACGATGTCGACGTGGCCGCGAGTGCCGAACCGTTGATAGTCCTTGGTCAGCCCTCGGGGCAGCCACAGCACCTTGTCGACGCCGAGGAACGTGCGGAGCTCGGCCTCCACCTGCTCGGCATTCATGTCGGGGTTCCGGTACGGATCGAGCTGCACGGTACGAGTGATCATCACCGTGCCCTCGCCGTCGACATGGATGCCACCACCCTCGTTGACCATCGACGAACCGAACACCTCGGCATCGGCGAGGCGCGCGGCAAACTCGCCGACGTTGCGCTCGTGCTGCCACGAGCAGAACTCCTGCTGACCCCAGCCGTTGAACTGCCAGCACACCGCGCCGAGTCGTCCGTCAGGGCGGGTGACGAAGGTCGGCCCACTATCGCGGAACCAGCACTCGTCGATCGCGGTCTCGTGAATGGTCACGGCCGGGTCGACGAGCTTGCGCGCCGCCGGACCGTCGCCGACCGCGCAGATCAATGAGACCGGCTCAAAGCGGGCGATGGCGTTGGTGACCGCGGACCACACGCCGCGGTAGTAGCCGAGCTCGCCATCCGGGTCGTCGCCGAATGTCGTGCACGCCGGTGGGAACTCCATCCACGTGCGCTCGTGCGGCACCCACTCCGGTGGCATCGAAAACCCTGTCGGTACGGCGGTGGTCATCGGCCAACTATCACAGGAAGGCGATGATCACAGGAAGTACAACCGGCTGAGCGACACCGACTCGGCCGGCTCGCTGTAGACGGTGTCGCCATCGAGCGACACCATTCCCGTCTTCGAATCGACGTCGACGTGACCGAGGCGGTTGTTGTGGACGAGATCGGCAGGGCCGATGTTGCGGGTGCCCTTCACGGCTACTCGCCGCCGCCGCGTGCTCATGTGATCATCGCCGGCGTCGATGGCGGCCTGGCTGACGAAGGCAACCGACAGGTCGGCAGCCGTCGAGCCGAACGAGCCGAACTGCGGGCCGAGCACCAGCGGTTCGCTCGAGTCGGTGGCCGCGTTGGGGTCGCCCGTCACGCCATACGCCGGGAACCCGCTCTTCAACACGAGTTGCGGCTTGGCGCCGAAGTGATCGGGGCGCCACAGCACGATGTCGGCCAACTTGCCGACATCCAGCGAGCCGATCTCGTGGTTCAGCCCGTGGGCGATGGCCGGGTTGACCGTCAGCTTGGCCACGTACTGGCGGACGCGGTCGTTGTCGTGGCGGGTGGGACCGTGGTCAGGATCGATGCGGATCTGCTCGCGCTTCATGTGCGCAGCGAGTTGGAACGTGCGACGCACCGTCTCGCCGGCGCGGCCCATGCCCTGTGCGTCGCTGGACGTGATCCCGATGACGCCGAGGTCGTGCAGCACGCCCTCCGCCCCCATCGTGCCGCCGCGGATCCGATCGGTCACGAGATGGTGGTCACTCGGTGAATGATGGTTCAAGCCGTGCGCGGCGAAGATCATCTCGTAGTGCTCGTCGAGCGCATCGCGCCCGAACGGCAGCGTCGGGTTGGTGCTCGAGCCGAGCACGTTGGGAACGCCGGCGAGCTTCAACACGTTGGGTACGTGGCCCCCACCGCAGCCCTCGATGTGGAAGGCGTGGATCGTGCGGCCGGCAAGCACTCGCAACGTGTCGTCGACCGAGAGGCATTCGTTGAGCCCGTCGGTGTGCAACGCCACCTGCACGTCGTACTGCTCGGCCACGTTCAGCGCTGTGTCGAGGGCACGGGTGTGGGCGCCCATGTCTTCGTGCACCTTGAACCCGCACGCGCCTCCCTCTACCAATGCCTCGACGAGCGGCGATTCATCCGACGACGAGCCGCGCCCCAGAAATCCGATGTTGACCGGCCACTGGTCGAAGCTGTTGAAGGCATGCCGCAGCGCCCACGGCGAGTTCACGCCGACACCCCACACAGGCCCGAACTCCTGACCGATGATCGTCGTCACTCCCGCCGCCAACGACGCCTCCATGATGCGCGGCGACAACAGGTGCACGTGGGTGTCGATGGC
>JBDTRP010000147.1:0-15146 GCA_039931555.1 Ilumatobacteraceae bacterium
CGGCGGCATCGCCGAGCGCCTTGGCCAGGCCGCTCGGGGTCCAGATCCGGCGGACCTGCCCGGCGGTACGGTCGACCTCGCGCGGCTCGTCAACGCTCACGTCGGCTGCGTCGACGGCGGGGCGCGCATGGTCGGGAGGGTCGGCGACCGGTAGCAGCGGGTCGGCACACACTGCCAGGGCGACGGCGTCGGCGGTGGTGACCGAGCCGACCAGCCTCCCGGCCGCGCAGTTCCCGCTCTTGTGGTGCATCGACACCACGAGGTGGTCCTTGGCTCGAGTGAATGCCACATAGAGCAGACGAGCTTCCTCGGATCGCGAACGCTGCCGCTCGGTCGCGGCGATCTCGGCGAGCCCGGTGCTGGTCATCCTCCCGAGTCGGGTCAACGCCCTGCCGTCCCGCCAACGAACCCCGGTCGTGGCATTGCTTGCGTCGGCGCCGCCCAGGCCGGCGACCACGGTGATGGGAAACTCGAGACCCTTGGCGGCATGGACCGTCATGATCCGCAGCGAGTCTTCGCCCTCGTCGGTGCTGAGCTCGACCCGATCGACGTCGTCGATGCGCCGATCGACCCACGCCAGGTACTCGGCCAAGGTGCCACCGGTCGCGTCGCTCCAGGCGCGGGCCTCGTCGATCACGTAGCGCACCCGGCGCCATGTCTCCCGGGCCACCTGCTCGCCTTCGTACAACGCCGAGGCGACGCCGCGCCAGTTGTCGTAGAGCTCGGCGATCAGTTCGGCGGGAGTTCGCTCGTGCTTGCGGCGCCCG
This sequence comes from Ilumatobacteraceae bacterium, assembly GCA_039931555.1. Classification (GTDB taxonomy): domain Bacteria; phylum Actinomycetota; class Acidimicrobiia; order Acidimicrobiales; family Ilumatobacteraceae; genus JAENVT01. The sequence continues at coordinate 768 of JBDTRP010000147.1, forward strand.
AACTGCTCGATCGTCCGCAACGCGTCGCCGACGATCCCGGCCTCGTTCGTGAACACCCGGAAGTCGCGGGGAAATCGCGCCGGTGACAACGCAGGCCCGTGGCGGTGCTCGAGCAGCTGGCGGTCGTTGATCCCGAAGATGGAGGTGCGCAGCGCGGTGACGACCTTCAACTGGTTGGTCGGGTCGTCGACTGCGCGCAACACCCGCAACAGCTCGTACACCTCGCGCGACCCGTAGATCAACGTGCCGCCCTCGACCCGATAGGGCAGCCCAGCCTGACGAAAAGTGTGCTCGAGCACACCGAGACGCGTGCGGCTGCGGATCAGCACGGTGATGTCGCGGTACGTCGCGGCACGGTCCCCGTCGTGATCGGTGACGCTCCACGGCGCCGCCCCGGCGACGACCTGCTGCACCAGCGCGGCGATGTCGGCGGCCTCCCCGCGTGCGGTGGCTTCGGCGGAGGAGTAATCGAGCTTCGACCAACCAGGCATGCCCAGCACGACGACTCCCGGGCCATCGGTCGGCGTGTTCGAACGGCGTTGCGGTTCGAGCGGGGTGTAGGCGACATGTGCCGAGTCGGCGTCGTCGTCGACCTGAGCGAAGCGATGGGCCAGCACGGCGTTGATCCACGAGCAGACGTCGGCGCGCGTCCGCCGATTGATCCGCAGCTCCTGGCTGGTCGCATCGGCAGCCAGCAGGCTGGAGAACAGCTCGACATCGGCGTTGCGGAAGCCGTAGATCGATTGCTTCGGGTCACCCACGGCGAACAGCGACGACGGTGGCGCCGCGCCGTCCGGCGAGGTGAGCTCGGTGATCACGTCGAACTGCACCTGGTCGGTGTCTTGGAACTCGTCGACGAACATGTAGCGGTGACGCTCGCGAACCTGGTCGCGGACATCGGGCCGGGTCTGCAGCAACCGCCGCGTCAACACCAGGAGATCGTCGAACGACAACTCGCCGCGGGCGATGCGACCCGCGGCGGTGTCGATCACGATGGGGCCCAGCGCCGACATCAGTTGGCTCACTGCCGGCTCGAAGCACGCGAATCGGATTGCCGCCTTGAACGGCTCCCAGGCCGCAGTCGAAGGGTGGCGTTCGCCCAGGGTCGCTGCCGCGTTGGCCAGCGCCGGGATCGAGGGCACGAACTCGAGCGCCGCCTTGGCATCGACGACGGCACCGTCGAACTTGGCCTGCATCCTCGCCGATGCCGAGAGGTACCGATCGTCGGCAGCGACGTCGTCGAGCATGCGCATCACCGTGGCCCGGGCGACCGCAATCGACATGGGGCGGTCGATCGGAGTGCTGGCGAAACGGAGCCAGTCGTTGTCGATCGCCTTGACCAGATCGGGCAGGAACGACATTGCGCCGAACGACGCGATCACCATCAACGCCTCTTCGATCGCCGGCTTCTTCGAGGCCCGCTCGTACAACGACTGCACGGCCTGCTCGGCCCGCTCGTCGGCCATCGCACCCGAGGTCAAGTCATCGGCCGTCGTGAACTTCGGCGGCAACCCGGCTTCGATCGGGTAGCGCCGCAGCAGCGACTGGCAGAACCCGTGGATGGTGCCGATGAACGCCTCGTCGAGCGCCACCGTGTTGCCCAGTGATTCGCGCAGGCGATGGGCCACATCGCGCGCGGCCTTCTCGGTGAAGGTGATCACGACCAGTTGGTTGGGGCGCACGCCGGGCGTCGCCACCAGTGCAGCAACCCGGGCGACCAGGCTGGTGGTCTTGCCGCTGCCGGCGCCGGCCGACACTGCCAGCGAACCGGCGGGATCGGCATCGACCCACGGCGGCAGCACGATGTCGCTCATTCGCCGTCAGCCCCGTCGTCGGTCTCGTCGTCGCCGAGGTTTGCAGGGAACAACCGGGCTCGCTCGGCGAGCTCCTCGACACCCAACGAGTCGACGCAACAGATCAGGCAACGACCGTTCGGCGGGTGTGGCCGTGGCGCGAACCGACCTTCGATGATCTCGCTCAACCAACGCGCCACGTACGCCTCGAACTCGGCGACCAACGTCGGGTCCAGGGTGATCTTGCGCTCGACCGCCTTGCCGTCGCGCACGTGCAGGTAGCGCGCGGTTACGGGCGGGGCATCGGCCCGATCGTCACCCGTCAGCGTCTTGCGGTCCTGATCGGCGGCCCGCGCGTACAAGGGGAGCTGCAGACGGCGTCCGTCGTCGAGCGCGTTCCTCATCGACACCACTGCGCTGGTCTTGAAGTCGGTGACTCGCAATGTGCCATCAGGCAGCAGATCGATGCGGTCGATCTTGCCGCCGAACGACGCCCCTGCGACGATGACTCCGTCGAACGAGTGCTCGCCGGCAACGGGCTGCGACGCCTCCGTCGCCTCGGCATCGAGCGTCGCGGCGATGGACCGAAGGATGTGCGCTCGTTCCGCCCGCCACGCACTGACGTGCCCGAGGCGGTGTTCGACGCCGATCGAGTCGGCGAGCTGGTCGAGCACCTCGATCGACCGCTGGTGCGTCGCCGGGAGATGAACGTCGCGGAGCCATGGCGGCCGTTGGTCTATGTCGGTGGCCAGCCATTCCGCAGCAACCTGTTCGAACACCGCATGCACCAGCACCCCACGCTCCGCAGGTTCGATCGACAGGATCGCCGCTGCGTCGGTCTCCTCGCTGACGCGCAACACCTGATGACCGAAGTAGTCGAGACCACACTTCGCCTGTCGCTCGATCGCCGTGATCGCCCACGGCCGAGCGGTGGGGATCAAGGCAGGGTGCGGGCCCACCATGCCGTCGAACTCCGTCGGCTGGGGATCCAAACGGGCCCGCAACGCGTTGGCTCGAAGCGCCAGCCGCGGGGATCGGAGATGGGCATCGGCCGTTCGGGCCAGCCGCTCGGACGTTGTCAACGCATGGCCGTCGAGCAGGCCGACCGCGTGGGACTCGTGCTGCTCGATCACCATCCCGATCAACAAGGGCGATGGGTACACCTCGCCACCGCGACGGAGATCGGTACGCGCGTACGCCGCGGTCACCGTCGCCTCGCTGCACAGCAGTGCGTTCCACGCACGCTCAGCGCGCGACGCCATCGCCCGCGGCCCCTCGATGACCGTCGCCGCCGACTCGGGAAGGTCGCGGCCCAGCAGCAGGTCGTCGACAGTCGAAGCCGGCAACACGCCTTCGTTCACGCCGACGACGAAGATGTGCGCGGCGTCGATGCACACCGTACCACCGATATCGGTGATCGTCACGGCGCCGGCGGCATCGCCGCGCCGACGCACCGGGGTATCGAGCAACGTGCCGACCACCTGACGAAGGGCCGTCGACGAGAACACCACGGCGACCCCGTCGTGGTCGAGCTCGGCGAGTCCCGACACGACCCGTTCGACGTGATCGGCGGCATTGCGCTGCCACGCCGGACCATCCGCCCAGGCCCGCTCGCGCCACGTCGGCGCACCGATGTGGTCGGCGAGAATCGCATGGAGCGCCTTGACGGCCGTCTCCCACGTGGTCGCCCGCAGCACGCGCTGCGACTGGCTGCGCAACCGGTCGACCAGCTTCGACAACCGGTCGAGGGCTTCGCGGTCGGCGGTCTCCCGAGCGCTCGGTTCACCATCGATGTCATTGCGCGCCCAGCGCTGCCTGCGCGTGCGGTTGGCCGCTTCCAGCTTGTCGCCGGCGCGTTCCCAATCGCCAACCGTGACCAGGCTGAGCCTGCGGCACAACGAAGTCCATTGGCCGACGCGGCGCGGCGCACCGAAGTCGCCGACGGTGTACAGCGGGGCCACCGACAGCAAACGGAACACGTTGGGACGGTCCCATCCGCCGACCACGCCATCGACCACGTGGCGCAGCACCTGGCCGGCGACGGACCCGCGCAACCGCTCGACCGCCCCACCCGACCAGGCGATCCCGGCACGCTGCAACTCGTCGCGCACCGGACGGCGATAGGCGGGCGCGGCGCAAACGATGGCGATGTCGTCGGCCGGGACGCCCTCGTCGATCAGGCGAGCGCACTGGCGAACCGCGTGGCGCACTTCTTCGTCGGGGTCGGGACACGAGATCACCCGCGGCGCCGTCGGGGTCAGCACGTGCGGTGGCTCGCCGCAGCCGAAAGCATGCAGCTGGTCGATGAGCGCCGTGTCGTTGGGGGCGGGCACGACGGAAACAGCACGACAGAGTGGTGCCGCCGCAAGCCGGCGCAGGAACGGGATCTGGGCAGGATGAAAGGTGTCGGTGGCCACCAGCACGACGCGAAGGTCCGCCAGCACCGAGTCGGCCACGGCGTCGATCGCCGCCAGGGTGGCACTCTCGTCGCGCACGCCGAGGGCCACCAGGCGTTGCCGGGCACGCCCGATCACGTCGACCAACGCGGCGCGCACCGAGGCCGGATCCCCGGCCAGCGATCGCAACGCATCGGGAACCACGTGCGCAGCACGCAGCGCCATCGCCATGTCGACCAGCGCATCGATCGTCGCCGGGTGCTCGCGAACCCCGCGCAGCGCTGCCGGGCAGTCGTCGCTGCCGAGCACCGATGTGATGGCTGCCAGCTGGAGTTGGGTGGTGACGGCACGCATCGTGCTGACCGATGAATCGACGAGTTCGACGGCCAGATCGATCGGGGTCAGGAAGCGGATGCCGGCTACTCCGCCGGACACCCGCGGCAGCAACCGTCGCAACGTGCCGGCCGTTGCGCCGGGTGGCACGACGACGATGACCTCACGCAGCCGATCGTCGCCTTGCAGTTCCACGATCGCAGCTGCCACGCCCTCGGCGACGCCACGACCCGGCCGGGCCCACCGCGCCGTCACCTACGACCTGCCGTACATCACCAAGGCGTCGCTCACCGAGCAGGTCGTCACCCCGATCTCGTCGACGACAGCCGCCAGCCACGGAGGGCGGACCACGGCGGCGACGGCGACCGGCTCGTCGAGACCCGACGACTCGACGGCCATGCGGACGAACAACGTCGCATAGTCGGGCGGTCGCAGATCGCGCGACAGTTCGAACAGCGCGTACGGATCGGGCGGATGCGTGCTCGGCGCCAACGTGACAAAGCTCTGCGACGTCGGCCCGATCGCGCCGCCCGCCAACCCCGGCCCATCGCACAACACGACACCACGAACCTGCTGCGGCCTCGCCCCGGCAAGCATCAGGGCGACGTATGCCCCCAACCCGCGGCCGACGACCGTGGCCGAGCCCAGTTCGGCCAGGGCGACGTCAGCGTCGGCCAGCACGATCTCGGCGGTGTAGCCGCCGCCCGGCGGAACGGTCGATTGCCCGTGCCCGGTGAAATCGAGGGCCGTCACGGGTCCGCCCCACCCCGTTGCCCAGTGCGGAACGGCGGTCGGTGAGGCCTCGCCGAGGCCATGCAGCAGCAACAACGGTGTGCCAGTGCCATCTCGGATGATGTGCAGCGCCAAGTCGACCTTGTTGTGCCGCAGCAGGGTGATCGTCATGCCGACCCCAGGAACTCGAGCACCATTCCGGCCACCAGGTCGGGCTGTTCGATGTGCACGAAGTGCCCCACGCCGTCGAGCAGTTCGACCCGGCCGCCATCGGGGATGAAGAGGTCGAGGTGGTGCGGCAGCGTGCCCCAACCCATCTCCTCCAACTCCGAACCGAGCACACCGAGGAAGGGCATGCCCAGGCCGGGCAGGCGGGTCATCGTCCACTCCGGTCGCCACGGGCCGAACCCACCGAACCGCATCGACGCGTCGATCTTCCATCGCCAGCCGTCGGGGTCGTGGCGGGCGCCGACCGTGACAAGGTGACACAACCACTCGAACGACAACCGCGGGTTCATCCGGCCGCGACGACGGGCGAGCTCTTCGATCGTGCCGGGATGCCGTTGCAGGTCGGCGCTGCGGCGGCGGTGATCGAGCCAGCCGGAGATCTCGCCGGCCACCATTCGCGTGCGTTCGTGCTCGGCGACGTCGGGAACTCGGCGCTTCGACGGCAGCCCGTCGAGGTTGACCAGATGGCTGAAGCGGTAGGGCTGGGCGTCTGCCAACTGGATCATCAGCGAGCCGCCCTTGGAGTGCCCGATCACCGGGGCCGGGCGTTGGGTCACGGCGTCCATGACGGCCATCGCATCGCGAATGTCGGCGTCCCAGCCGTACAACGGAGCGTGGTCGCTGTCTCCGTGGCCACGTTGGTCCCACGCCACCACCCGCCATCCGGCGGCAGCCAGCTTTGGCGCGAAGACCTCGTACGTCCGGCTGAAATCGAATCCCCCGTGGACCAAAAACAGGGGCTGACCAGCCGCGTCTCCCCATTCATGGATGGCCAGGCCGAGCCCGCCGACATCGATCTTGTACTGCCGGGCGGGTGCGACAGCACCTGGGAACTCGCCCGATGACATGCCGCCCAGCGTACGGCCCCGTGGAAGTCGGGCGCGAACCCGCATAACATCACCCACCGTGAGCGGGGTGCGGTTCGGGGTGATGGTCGTGGCGGCGGTGTTCTTGCCGATCGCCGCTGCTTCCTGCGGCGACGACGGAGCATCGAGCGCAACGCTGCCACCCATCCAGACGATCTCGACGACCACCACCATCCTCATCACCACGACGACCGTGCAGAAGTACTACACGGTGCAACGCGGCGACACCCTCTTCAAGATCGCCAAGGCCTTCCAGGTGCGCCTCGCCGATCTCCAGGCGCTGAACGGCATCACCAATCCCGACGACATCCAAGCCGGCCAGGAGCTGCAGATCCCCACCGGGGTTGTGGTGTACAACACACTGCCTACACCAGTGACGACACCCGTCACCACGTAGGATTTGGGCCATGAGCTTCTGGCCCACGCAGGAACACTGGAGCGTGCAGATCCCGCTCCGCACCCCACACCGCCGCATGCAGGCCCTCGCCGAAACCGGTTTCGTCGCCCTCATCGACGCCCATCTCGACGTCCCACCGCAGGAGTGGTTGGCACTCGAGTACCTCGATTGGAAGAGCGGCGGCGACACCAACTTCGCTCCCCTGGCATCGGCCGACGGGCAACTCGACTGCCGTGGGTTCTGGGACAAGGGCAAGACCGACAAGGACGCGTTGTGGACGTCGAACTCGGCCATCTCCCCGACGCTGCGCGACTACGTCGACGGCGTCGGCGCGAACTTCGGCAGGGTGCGGATCATCAAGCTCGAGCCCCAGGACCGTGAGCAGGCCATGCGCTCGATCCACCGTGACGACAACAACCGCTTCAATCCCGACGACGAAGGGTGGGTGGTGCGCTCGTGGGTCGAGCTCACCGACAACCCCGACAGCTACATGCTGCTGATGGACAACGGGCCCGATGGCCTGCCCGACCCGGCCACGGAGGTGCGCGTGGCGTTGCACCGCGGTGCCCGGTTCGTGGTCGACACCCAGCGCCTGTGGCACGTGGTGGTGCATCCCGGCACGGCCCCGCGTTACGCCCTGATCACCAGCTTCGAGACCAGCCCGGCCCTCGAGCACTGGATCGACGCCAATCTCCCGGTACCCGCTACCCGCTGAGTCACTGGTCGCGGTGGGCGGCGGCGAGGTCGGCAATGTCGGCCATGATCGCTGCCAACTGGAAGTTCTTGGGGGTGTAGACGGCCGCGACTCCTGCAGCCAGCAAGGTGGCCTGATCGCCATCGGGGATGATCCCGCCGACGATGACGGGGGCGTCGACCCCTTCGGCACGCAGCGACCGGATGATGGCTGGCACCAGTTCGAGGTGAGAGCCGCTGAGGATCGACAGCCCGATGACGTCGGGATCCTCGTCGCGGGCCGAGGCGACGATCTGCGCCAGAGTGAGGCGGATGCCGGAGTACACGACCTCCATACCGGCATCACGCGCCGCAACCGCGATCTGTTCGGCGCCGTTCGAGTGACCGTCGAGGCCCGGCTTGGCCACCAGCAGCCGCGGCGGGCCTCCCGGCATCAATTTCACGCGTGCTGCCACGTCGGCCAGCCCGCCGCCAGGTCGGCCTGCCGCAGCAGCCACGCCGGTCGGGGCCCGATACTCGCCGAACACGCTGCGCAAGGCGCCTGACCACTCGCCGGTCGTGCCCCCCGCCCGGGCCAGGGCGATCGACGGCTCCATGATGTTGGTGCCGTCGGTAGCCGCGCTCGTCAACGCAGCAAGCGCCACCGCAACCGCTTCGGGGTCGCGACTCTCCCGCCAGGCGCGCACATCGGCGATCGTCTCGGCTTCCAACGCGGGATCGACCGTCAGGATGCTGCCGGGCGTGGCCAGCGGCGATTCGGCGGTCTCGGTGAACACGTTCACGCCGACGACCTCCTGCTGGCCTGACTCGATGCGCCGGGTGCGCTCGACCATCGAACGCACCAACCGTCCCTTCAACTCGTCGATGGCATCGAAGGCGCCACCGAGCGACAGTACGTCGGCGAGCTCGGCCCATGCCGCGTCGCGCAGCTCCGTGGTGCGGGCCTCGATCACCGTCGAGCCATCGAAGATGTCGTCATACTCCAGCAAGTCGCTCTCGAACGCCAAGACCTGTTGCATCCGCAACGACCACTGCTGGTCCCATGGACGGGGCAGCCCGAGCGCCTCGTTCCACGCCGGCAACTGGATGGATCGCGCCCGCGCCCGCTTCGACAGCGTGACGGCCAGCATCTCCAGCACGATGCGCTGCACGTTGTTCTCCGGTTGCGCTTCGGTGAGCCCCAGCGAGTTGACCTGCACGCCGTAGCGGAAGCGCCGGGCGCGCTCGTCGGTGACGCCGTACCGCTCGAGGCCGATCCGATCCCACAGCTCGGTGAGGGCCCGCAACTTGCAGACCTCTTCGATGAAGCGAATGCCCGCATTGACGAAGAACGAGATCGACGCAAAGACCTGCGAGAACTGCTCGGGCTCGACCTGGCCAGAGTCGCGCACTGCATCGAGCACACCGATCGCCGTCGCCAGCGCATAGGCGATCTCCTGCACGGGTGTCGCCCCGGCCTCTTGCAGGTGATAGCTGCACACGTTGATCGGGTTCCACTTCGGCGCGTTGGCAGCACACCAGGCGACCATGTCGACGATCAGCCGCCGCGACGCCGCCGGCGGAAAGATGTACGTGCCACGCGACAGGTACTCCTTGACGATGTCGTTCTGCGTCGTGCCGCGCAGCTCACTCGCGGCGACGCCCTGCGACTCGGCGTTGGCGACGTACAGCGCCAACATCCACGCAGCCGTGGCGTTGATCGTCATCGACGTGTTCATCTCTGCCGCAGGGATCCCGTCGAGCAACGTGTGCATGTGCCCGAGATGGGCGACGGGCACGCCGACCTTGCCGACCTCTCCGTGGGCCAACGCATCGTCGGGGTCGTATCCCGTCTGGGTGGGCAGGTCGAAGGCGATCGACAGACCGGTCTGGCCCTTGGCCAGATTCGCTCGGTAGAGCTCGTTCGAGGCGCGCGCCGTCGAGTGCCCCGAGTACGTCCGCATCAGCCACGGTTGGTCGCGCTTGGGTCGTTCGACTGGTGGCATCGACAAAGTGTTGCCGGTCGTTCGGCAATTTTGGTCGGCCCGCAGAAACTTTCCTCAAGAAAAGCTCAAGCCGACCACGGAGCGTTCCGATACCAAATCCGCACGGTGCGAAAGGTTCGGCGGAACTTTCCTAGCGGGCGGAGTCAATCGGTGGTGCAAGGATGGCGGCAAACCTCGGCACAGCGATTGGGCGCCGGTGCCGGTGGGGCAACCCACCGGCACCGATGCACCGGTGCACGCAGCCGGCCGACACCCCTCAGCGGTCGGCCACTGCGTGCGCGAGCTGCCGGAGATAGGTGTCGCGTGGCATGTCGATCGCCCCGACCGACGCCAGATGCGGCGTCGTCCACTGCACGTCGAGCAGCGTCGTCCCCGATTCGACGAGCCAGTCGACCAGGTTGACCAAGGCGACCTTCGAGGCATCGGTCGCGTCGCTGAACATCGACTCGCCGGCGAAGAGCCCGCCGATCCGCACGCCGTACAACCCGCCGACGAGATGGCCGTCGAGGTACGACTCGACGCTATGTGCCCAGCCGAGCCGATGCAGCTCCTCGTAGGCATTCACGAACGGTGGCGTGATCCATCCGTGCGGCCGGTCGGGATCGCCACATCGTTCCATCACCTCGCGAAACCGGTTGTCGAAGCGCACGTCGTACCGTCGACAGCTGCGCCGCAGCGATCGCGACACGATCAACCCGTCGAGCGGGATGACCCCGCGCGGGTTCGGCGACCACCATCCCAGCGTCTTCTTGCGCAGCGGCATGGGGAAGATCCCCGTGCGGTACGCGGCCAGGAGCGTTCCCGGGGCCAGGTCGGCTCCGATCCCGCACAGCCCGTGCTCGTCGGCGAGCTCCGGCGCCGGCAGCCGCCAGCGGTTGGGCGGCGGCTCGATCGGTGGTCGTCCGGTGTACATGTCGGTCAGTAGGTGTAGAAGCCCTGTTTGGTCTTGCGGCCGAGATGGCCGGCGGCGACCAGGTCGAGCAGCGTCTGCGCCGGCGCATCGCCGGGCGCCCCGAACGCGGCGTACACCGTTTGCAGGATCGCGACGGAGGTATCGAGACCGACGAGGTCGAGCAATGAGAACGGGCCCATCGGAAAGTTGCAGCCGCCCTTCATCGCGGTATCGATCGACTCGATCGAAGCCGTGCCGCGCTCCAGCATGCGCACCGCGTTGTTGAGGTACGGGAACAGCAGCGCGTTGACGATGAACCCGGCGTGGTCCTGCACCTCGACCGCGTCCTTCCCGCAGGAGGCAACGAACGCCATCGCGGTCTCGATCGTCGCGGCACACGCGGTGAGCGGCCGCACCACTTCGACGAGGCTCATCAACGTCGCCGGATTGAAGAAGTGGATGCCGCACACCTGCTCCGGCCGCGATGTCGCCAGCGCCAGGTCGATCACCGGCAACGTCGAGGTGTTCGTCGCCAGGATCGCCGACGGCTTGGTGGCGTGGTCGAGCTCGGCGAACAACGCCAGCTTCACGCCAATTTCTTCGATCACCGACTCGATCACCAGATCGCACTCACCGAACGAACTGAACCCCTCGGTCACGGTGATCCGAGCCATGACGGCGGCGCGTTCGTCGGCGGTCGTTCTGCCGCGATCGACGGCCTTTGCCAGCCCGGTATCGATCGTGCACAGCACGGCGTCGGCCGACGACCGCGACCGCGACGACACGACCACGTCGTATCCGGCCCTGGCGGCCACCTCGGCCAGCCCGGCGCCCATGATCCCCGACCCGACAATGCCAATCGTGCGTATCTCCAGCGCCACGGCACGACTGTAGCTACCCGTGGGTAACTTACGAAATCCGGCTACGGTCGCGCCCGTGACAACCGAAGCCGGATCCGATGGCGTCGACGGCATCGCCGCAGCGTTGGCGTTCTTCATGGAGGCCGACCGGCTGAAGGGCGTCGAACGGCAGAACCGGCTGGCAGATGGCAGCCGGCGCGAGAACACGGCCGAGCATTCGTGGCATCTCGGCATCGCCGCCCTCGTCCTGGCCCCGTACGCCACGGAGCGGATCGACGTCGGGATCGCCGTGGCGATGGCCCTGGTTCACGACATCGTCGAGATCGATGCCGGCGACACCTTCGCCTACGACGAAGCCGACGGCGCCGCCACGAAGCAGGCGCGCGAAGAGGCCGCAGCCGACCGTCTCTTCGGCCTGCTGCCGGCGGCGACCGGTCGCAGGTTTCGTGAGCTGTGGGACGAGTACGAGCGCGGCGATACGCCCGAGGCCCGGTTCGTGATGGCCATCGACCGGCTGGCGCCGATGATGTTGAACCTGGCCGAGGGGGCCTCGACCTGGCGAGAACACGGCATCACCCGCTCGCGCGTGATCGCCCGCAACGGGCCTCATATCGAAAAGTCCCTGCCCGACGCGTGGCGTACGGTGCTGGCCCAACTCGACGACGCGGTGGTCAACGGGGTCGTCGACCCCGCGTGACGGAGTTCATCGACAGTTCACCGATCAGCGCGGACCGGGCCACGCTCGCCTCGGTACCCTGGTCTGGTGACCACTGAGCTACTCCCCGACCTCGCCTCCGATCCGGTGCGCCTGGTCGCCTTGGAAGCAGTGCACAACTTCCGTGACCTCGGCGGCTACCGAACTGCCGATGGCCGCGTCACGCTGTGGCGCACACTGTTCCGGGCGGATGGCCTCTACCGGCTGACCCCGTCCGATGTCGTGACGCTCGAGCCGCTCGGCCTGCAGACCGTGATCGACCTGCGCAGCGACACCGAGCTCGACCAGCGAGGCCGCTTCCCGGTCGACGCACACCCGGTCGTGTTCCATCACCTTCCGATCGTCGACACGACGTGGGCAGACCTCGATCGCCCCGCATACGAGCGCGACGAAGACTTCTTGGTCTGGGCGTATCAGGAGATGCTGTCGGTCGGCGCGCCGCGCTTCGCCAAAGCCTTCGTGGCACTGGCAGAACCTGGCGCGCTGCCGGCCGTCTTCCACTGCGCGGCCGGCAAGGACCGCACCGGCCTGCTCGCCGCGCTGCTGCTCGGCTCGCTCGGCGTCTCACACGACGACATCGTCGCCGACTATGAGTTGACGGTCGAGGGCATGGCCCGCTTCCGTGCCTGGGCAGATCGTGAGTGGCCCGAATGGGCGGCGCGAATGGCGTCGATGCCCAAAGCATTCGGCGCGGCGCTGCCCGAAGCGATGCGCGAGATCATCGACGAGTTGAGCGCCGAGCACGGCAGCGTCCGCAACTACGTGCGTTCGATCGGTGTCAGCGACGACACGCTCGCCACGCTGGAATCCGTACTGCTCGGCTGAGCACGCCTACGCTCGCCGTGATGAACGGCATCCTCGCATTGCAAGGTGGCGGCCCGTTCGCCGCCAACGACGACCTCGACCGGCGGCTGATGGCGGCCGCAGGCGCGTCGAAGGTGGTCATGTTGCCCACCGCTGACGCCTACGAGCACCCCGAACTGCTCGTCGCCGCGTCGATGCACTGGGCCGAACGGCTCGACATCGAGGTCGAAGCGCTGATGGTCATGCGCCGCGGGGAGGCAATGGACGAGAGTGCCGTCGCTGTCCTACGTGGCGCCCGAGCGGTGTACCTGGTCGGTGACCAACCGCTGCACCTGCGATCAGTGCTGAAGGGCACGCCATTGTGGGAGGCGATCTGCCAGGTACGGGCCGACGGCGGCGTGGTGGCCGCCACCGGCGGCAGCGCCGCGGCGATGTGCGACCCGATGGTCGACCCGCGCGGCGGTGCTTTCACCCTCGGCCTCGGCCTGATCGATGGCATCGCCCTGGTGACCGAGGCCGAGACCTGGTCTTCCGACCGCCTCCACCGCACCCTGAAGCTCGCCAACACCCCCGTCGCCGAACTGCCCAGCGGTTCCGCGTTGGTGCTCACTGCGGATGGCTGGGAACGCGTGGGCGACGTGGTCGTCCACGGCGAGCTCCCGGCGCCTTGACCGAGCCGGCTCGAACGGGCCTCAGGCTGCCGAGACGACAACTTCCACCAGTTTGTGTGTCGCCAAGCGAGGGCCGACGACGCTTGGCGACACACAAACCGAGCAGAGGTGGAGGCAACGCGGCTCGGCCACCGGGGCCGGGGAGTCAGGCTTCGGTGATGGTGACGGACTGCACGATGATCTGCTCGAGCGGCGGGACGCCGTTGGCGGCCTGGTCGGGGTTGCCCAGGGCGTCGAGGGCCTTCACCGTGGTGTCGAGACCATTCGTCACCTGACCGAACAGCGAGTAGTCGGCCGACAGCGCCACGCCGCTATCGCCGGTGATGACGAAGAACTGGCTGCCGTTGGAATTCGGCTGCGCGGAGTGGGCCATGGCGACCGAGCCGAGCTTGTACGAGCCGGTAGCCGGCAACTCGTCGGCGAACTGGTAACCGGGCCCACCGGTGCCAGTACCGGTCGGGTCTCCGCACTGCACCGCGAATGCAGGGATGGCCCGATGGCAGATCGTGTTGTCGAAGTAGTGGTAGCGAGCGAGCACGACGAAGTTGTTGACCGTGTTCGGAGCGGCGCCGGGGCTCAACTCGATCGTGTAGGCACCCTTGTTGGTCGTGACCTCGGCCGTGTAGGTCTTGGTCGCGTCGATGCACGTCGGTGGCGCCTTGGCGAAGGTGATGGTACGCGGCGAGCTGCCGTCGGCCGCCGGGCACGGGGTGTCGCCCGTCAGGGTGGCTCCGGCGATGGTGCTGGGCAGGGGCGTGAGCGTGGTCGTGGGAGCATTGGGGTCGATCGTGGTGGTCGATCCGAACTGGTCGATGGTCGTGGTGGCAGCGGTCGAGGCATTGTCACCGCCGCCCACGAGCTTGATGACGCCGATCAGCGCCAACGCCGCGATCGGGATCAGCAGCACGTACATCCCCGTGCGCTTGCGCTTCACGGTTCGTGCCTGGCGAGCTAGTTCCTCCAAGCGCTGCTGGCGATTGGCTTTCTGACGTTCACGCTTAGGGGTTCCCACGA